>CAYVRP010000030.1:59439-66965 GCA_964454025.1 uncultured Polyangiaceae bacterium
GCCCGGCTATCCCGGGGTCTGCCTACCGCCCCCGGGGTCCCCCCCCCGCGGGGGGGGCGGGGCGGGGGGGGCCGCGCCGCACGCCGTCTCCGAATAGGCCCGACCGGCGACGAATGCAAGACGTATACCAGCAATTGTCGAGGCTTCTCGGGTGCGGGTCGTCCCGGTCGCTATCGCTGACGGCGACGTCTGGCCCTGACAGCCGTGTCACGGGGCGTGAAGCCGCGACCACGCCGCACTCGGGCTGCGGAGCGGCCCGTTGCGGCCGGCGCCGGGCCGGGACAGGTTAGCGACCGACAGGGAGCGGGTCGTAGGATGCAGCGGCACGGGGCTCGTAGCGCGGGGGGTGACGGCGCCGACGCACCCTTCGCGCTGACGGCTCGGCGTCGGTCCCCGACCTCGGTTCGGCCGGGAGCGGCGGCGCCATGAACGCGCGGGCGGGGCGCTCGACGCCGGTCTTCTCCTGGGCCGCGCGGAGCGACGGCGTCGCCATCGTCGAGCTCGAGGTACCGGGGAGCCCCGAGAACCTCCTCCGTCCCGGCGACGCCGACGATCTGGCGCGGGTCGCGGACGAGCTCGCTGCCGCCCCGGGGCTCGTGGCCGTGGTCCTCGCCTCCGCCGTGCCTCGCTGCTTCTGCGCCGGCGTCGACCTCGACGCCCTCGACGCGTTCTCGAGCCCGCACGATGGCTCCGACGCCGCTCGCGCGGCGCAGCAGGCGCTCGAGCGGCTGGAGTCGTTGGGGCTGCCGACCGTGGCCGCGATCGACGGCCCCTGCCTCGGGCCGGGACTCGAGCTCGCGCTGGTCGCGAGCCACCGCGTCGCGACCGACACCGGCCGCACCCGGCTCGGTCACCCGGCGGTCGAGCTCGGGCTGATCCCTGCCGCCGGGGGAACGCAGCGGCTCCCGGCGGCCATCGCCCCCGACCTCGCCCTGGAGTTACTGTGCTCCGGGCGCTCGCTCTCCGCGCGGGAGGCGCTCGACTGCGGTCTGGTCCACGAGCTCGTCGTCGCCGGGAGCGAGCGCGAGGTGGCGGTCGCACAGGCCCTCGCCCTCGCGGCGCGAGGCGCGCGGCGCCGCTGGCTGCGGTCGTGGGTGCCCGGGATCGGTCGCCCGCGCCCCGGGTCGGGTCGGCGCTGGAGCGCGGAATTCCGTCGCGTCCGGCAGCGCTGGGAGGTGGCGGGGGCCGCCCGTCGCCGCGCCGTGGCGTGCATCATCGACGCGGTGGTGGAAGGGATCGATCGCGGCGCGCGCGCGGGACAGGAGGTCGAGCGGCGCGCGTTCGGAGAGCTCGTGGTGAGCCACGACTCGCGGCACCGCCGCGCGTTGCGCCGGGAGGCCATCGCGCTCGCGAGCGCGCTCCCGCGCGCGGGCGACGGGGTGGCCGCCACGCCGCTGGAGGCGGTCGGGATCTTCGGCGCGCCGACCGCGCTCGCGCTCGTGGAGGCCTGCGCCCTCGCGGCCGGCCTCACCACGCTCGTCCTGGATCGGGATCCGCTTGCGCTCGAGCGTGTCCGCGCGGATCTGCGCGCCAGCCTCGAGGGGCGCGCGCGCGAGGGCGGGCCGTCACCGGCGCAGCGAGCGCGCGCGCTCGCCCGGATCCGGGCCCCCGCGGACGAGGCGGATCGCGCTGCGCTGTCGATCGCCGTCGACGGCGACGCCGCGCCCGCGGCGCCGCGCGCGGCGGCCGCGCTGGAGGCCCTGGTCGGCGCGCGGACCGTGATCGCGACCCCCGCCTTCGCGACGACGGTGGCGGCGGTCACGGCGTCCGCGCGGGAACCGTCGCGCTGGGTGGGGCTGCGGTACCTGCCCCCCGGCGAAGCCGGTCAGCTCGCCGAGATCACGCCGGGCCCGCAGACGGCGCCCGCGGCGCTGGCCGTCGCGGCGGAGCTGGCGCAGCGGCAAGGGTGCACGCCGGTGGTCGTCCGCGACGTCGCGGGGGGCTTCGGGCTCCGGTTGCTCGTGGCCTACGTCGGCGAGGGGCTGCACCTGCTCGCCGATGGCGCCGCCGTCGCGGACGTCGACGCCGCGCTCGTGGAGTGGGGCTTCGCGCGCGGTCCGCTCGCGCTCCTCGACGACGTCGGCTGGCGCCCGCTGTCTCTCGCCGCGGCGCACCTCGCTCGTGCGGTCGACGACCAGCTGGCGTTTCCGGCTGCGGCGGCGCGGCTCCTCGCGTCGGGACGCGGGGGCCGCGCTACCCGCGCCGGCTGCTACCGGTACGACGCCCGCGGCCGGCGGCGCGGGCCCGACCCGGCGGTTCGCGCTTTGCTCGACGTCGCGCCGCGGCCGATCCCGCCCCGCGCGGTGGTCGATCGGTGCGTTCTCCGGATCACGGCGGCGACGATCGCGTGCCTCGACGCGGCGGTGCTGGAGGCAGGAGCCGCGTCGGTCGGCGCCGTGCTCGCGGTCGGGTTCCCGCCCGGGCGGGGCGGTCCGCTCCGCCACGCCGACGCCCTGGGGGCGCGCGCGCTCCTGGTGCGCTACCACGAGCTCGCCCGGGCGCTCGGCTCTCGCTTCGAGCCGCCGCGGCTGCTGCAACAGCTCGCCCGGAGCGACGTCGCGGCCGGCGCGCTCGCCACCTGGCGTGGGGGGTGACCGCTCGGCGAGCCACCAAAGGCGCGCCGGGAGCCGGCTGTCTCACTGGGGGGCGGGGCGGGCGCCGTCGCCCGCCCGGCCGAGCGGAGTCGAGCATGGCGGAGAGCAGGGAGACGTCGGTCCTCTTCTCGCTGAAGGGGCTGCTGGACCTGGAGGACGAGCGCGTCCGAGCCGAGGCGGAGCGACGCCGCGACGAGGAGGAGCGGGAGGCAGCCGCGCGGGAGGCGGCCGCGTGCGCCGCGCGCGAGGCCGAGCGCGCGCGCATCGTCGCGGTGGAGCGCGTGGCGGCCCTCCAGCGGATGGCCGCGGAGCAGGCGCGGCAGCGGGGCGAGGCGACCCGGCTCGCCGCCCTCGAGCGGGCGCGGATCGAGGCGGAGGCGGCGGCTCGCCTGGCGGTGCTGGAGCGGAAGCAGGCGCACGAGCTCAGGCTGGGCGAGATCGCGGCGGCGGGTTCGGCGCGCCGCGCCCGGCTCGCCCTGCTCGGCTCCAACCTGGCGTGGGCGGTCCTGGTGGCGATCGCCGTCGTCGGCTACCTCACCGTGCTGCGGCCGGCCGAGGCGCGGCAGCGGGCCGCGCTGGCCGGGATCGTCCAGGTGCAGTCCGAGCGCGCGGAGACGAGTGCGCGGCTCTTGCGCGCGGCCGAGGCGCGCGCAAGCTCGCTGCGCGCCCGGCTCGCCGAGGTCGAACGGGAGCGGGCGGCGGCCCCTCCGGTCGCGCCGACGGCGACTCCCTCGGCGAGCCGGCCGTCGCCGGAGGTGCGCGGCGGCGCGCCGGCGCCGCCCGCGCCGGACCGCTGTCGCGCGGAGTCGGGGGACCCGCTCGACTTCTCGCTCTGCGGAGAGTGACCCGCTCGCGGCGCAGTGGCGCCCGTGCGCGGCGCCGCCCCCGGGCCGCGGCGCGGGGGGGGCGGCGCGCGCGGCGCGGGCCCGCGCCGCGCCCCCGCGGCGAGCTCGCGCGCGATGGGGGCGGGCAGCGCGGACGCGCGCGGGGGGGCCGGCGCGCGGGCGCCGACGGACGCGTGCGCCCACCGTCGCACCGCCAGCAGGGTCGGCTCGGGGACGGCGTCGAGCCGGAGCGGCTCGATCGCCGCCGCGATCGCCGCCGTCTGGTCGCGAGGCGCCGCGGCGAGCAGCGGCGCAACGTTCGCGCCCGCGGCGAGCAGCGCGGGGAGCGCCGCCGTGACCGCCGGCGGGGAGCGCGCCCAGGCGATCGCCGACTCCGCCGCCGTCGCCGGGGGGTGCTCCGCGAGACCCGCCCGCCACGGCGCCTCGGGCGCGGTGCGCCAGAACGCCTCGCGGAAGCGGGGGCCGAGCTCCGGCCAGCGCGCGCGGAGCGCGTCCAGCGTCGCCGCGTCGGCGAGGCTGAGGTCCAGCCCCGGCTCGTCGCGCGCCGCCATCGCGGCCCACGCCTCTGGCGGCGCCGCGCGCCACAGCGCGGCGCCGAAGGCGCGCGCCGGGTCGAGCAGGGGCGTGGTGGTGAGGGTCACGCCGGCCTCGACGGCAGCGCGCCAGACCTCGCGGTAGACCTCGACGGCGGCGACGCCGCGCCGCGCGGCGAGCGCGGCGAGCGCCGCCGGCCCGTGCGGCACGCGGTCGAGCGCGGCGAGCGCGTCCCAGGTCGCGATCCCGAGCGTGAGCTCGTCCAGCGCGACGCCCGGCCGCTCGAGGGGGTGGCAGGGGTCGCCGAGCTGACCCAGCGCGAGCCGCAGGCGATCCACCAGCGCGTAGGTCGCGATCGCGCGGTCCTCCGGGATCCGTGCGAGCTCTTCGACGATGGCATCGAGCGCGGCCCGCAGCCCCGGTGGCGGCGTCGCGGCCCGCCACGGATCGAGCGGCGATCTGCGGGGGCGCGCCCCGTCGAGCCCCTCCGTGAGCGCGAGCGAGGCCAGCCAGAAGCTGCCGTCTCCGAGCAGGCTCCCCGGGGGCACGCGGTGGGTCACCCGCGGCCGCGGCAGCTCGTCCTCGAGGGTGACGGCCAGGCGGAGCTGCTCCTCGGCCAGCGCCGCCAGCAGCTCCGCCGGGATCTCCACCCCCTCGAGGACGGCCAGCCCCGTGGTGCGGAACACGGCCTCCAGCGCGGCCGTCGCCGCGAGGCTCTCCTCCACCTCGAGATCCAGGACGTCCTCGATCGCCCCGAGATCGCCGCCGCGCAGGCGCTGCAGCAGCTCCTCGGCGATCGCCTCGGCCTCGAAGGGGCAGAGCAGGCCCGCGCCGAGCTCGAGCGGCGTGGCGCGCGCGAGGCGTTGACGGGCCTGCTGCGCCAGCACGCGGCCGAGCCAGCGCGGCCGCAGCGCGAGGTCCCCGCCGGACCCCACCTCCTCGAGCAGCCCGGCCGCGCGCAGGCCCCGCACGACGCGGAACGCACCGGGCGGGAGGCGCCGCGCCGCGCGTTCCACGTCACGGCTGCGGATGGGGCCGTCCTCGCTCGCCAGCAGGGCACGCATCCAGTCGACGTCCACCTCGCGCTGGAACTCCTCCGGGACCAGCGAGAGCCACGCGTCGAGGCCGCGCGGGTCGTGCCAGGGGGCGGTCGGCTCCACGAGCAACCGCGTCATCAGCTCGACGAGCAGCTCGTGGGCGGAGCGTCGGAGCCAAGCCGCGTCGGTGTGGCCGGCTCGGGTGAGCTCGCCGACGCGCCGTCCGACGAAGCGGCGAGCGACCTCGGCCAACGGCTCCCGCACCGCGGCGCGGAAGCCGACCTCGTCGAGCGCGCCGCAGAGACCGAGCGCAGTCTCCACCGTGTCCACGACCCCGCTCGCCAGCGGTCCTCGCGCGAACCACTCGAGCGCGCGTTCCACGTCGAAGCCGCCGTCGGCAGGGAGGCGCGCGGCGGCCCAGGAGACCAGCGCCGGGAGCACGTCCCGCACCGGGGGTGAGCGCACGACCTCGAAGCCGCCGCCGGGGGGCGGGAACGGCGCCGTGACGCAGACCGGCGCGTCGAGGTCGGGCAGCGACCCGTCGTCGCGCTCGAGCACCACGAAGAGCGGGCGCGCGCCCCCGGGTATGGCTCGGGCGTCGCTGGAGCAGGTCAGCGTGACCGGGTCCGCCAGACCGCGCGCTGTCAGCCACCGCCCCACCAGCGTTTGCCCCGCGCCCGGTGGCGCCTCCCACCAGAGGCGACCCCAGCGCGCGGGGCGCAGCACCTCGGCGGGTAGGCCCGGGTAGAGCCCCTCCTCCCGCAGATCGAGCGCCCGCCCGTAGCGCAGCGGCTCGAGACGAATGCGCCCTGCCCCGCTGTCCGTTCCGGTGGGCGCACGGGCGGGGCTGCGCTCCAGCGACTCGACGGGGCAGCGGAGCGCGCGGGCCAGGCACTTTCGCACCGCGGGTCGCTCGGCTAGCCAGCCGAGCTCGAGGTCGCGGTCGAGCTTGCCGAGGAGCGCCTCCAGCGCCCGCGGCTGGGTTCGGGAGCTCTCGGGCCAGTCGGCGTCCGCGAGCGCTGCCCGCGCCAGTGCCCCGAAGCTTGGGACCGGCGGGCTCGCCGCCGCCATGAGTTCCCTCAACCAGCCCAAGTCCACCTCGAGCGCGCCGGGAAGTGCTGCTCGAACAGCTCGAAGGCCGGGTGTGTAGGGGCCTTCGGAATCCGGCCATCAGGCCGATAGATCGGCTGCATCGAATGTGCATTATGCATGCAGCATTCACATGCCTGCAAGAGCGGACCGAGAAATCAAGGGCCTGAATAGGATACAGAAACCCTATCGAAGGCAGCAGGAAAGGACTTGAGCAGACGGGCGAGCGCATGGCGCGGCCCTGCGTTCCTCATCGACAGCGAGCGCGGAAGCTCGGGTGAGACTGAAAAAGAAAGCCTGGACCGGCGGGGCGGCTGTTCGGTCTTCCGTGGCCGAAATCTCTGGAGCAGCATTCATCCTTTCCGCAGCTCGGCCCGTATCTGCGGCACACAGCGGTGAGCTGGCGACCCCACGGACCATCAGCCGTTCATCCGTCATGCCCTCCGCGCGGGCTTCGGACCAGGTGATCTCGATGCTTCCCCGTCGGTGAGCTGGTTCGTCGCGACCCTGCCTCGAGGCCGAGCCAGGGAGCGGGACCGGAGCTCGCAGGCGACTCGGACGCCGCACCGTGCCGTCCGCGCCCGGGCCGAGCGAGCAGGGGGTGTCGCCGGCGGGAACACCAAGGATCGGGGACGGAACCCGCACGAGCGGACGAGTCGGGGCCGACCTTCGCCGGGCCGGTGAGCGGAGCCGAGACGCCCGAGGGCGACGCCGTCCGACGTCGCCCTCGTCAGCGGCCCTCGCGGGCGAGGGGCCGGCCGCCGGCTGGGTGATCAGCTCATCGCACCGAGATGCTGGTCACGCAGATGGTGCCGCTGTTCGCGGTGCCGTCCTCGGTCGACGGCACCAGCGCCATCGCCTGCTGGATCGGGCTCATGTCGTAGTCCTCGCCGGCGCCGCCCTCCCAGCACTCCGTGTTGAACTCCGTCCACGCGGCGCAGCCGGGGCCCGACGCCACGCACCAGAACTTGCCGCTCGAGTCCTGGATCTGGATGCGATCGAAGCCCGTGCCCTGGACGCAGATCTCGGTCGTGCCCGCCGGGTCGAACTCGAGCTCGGAGCCGGTGCCCCCCGCGCGATCCTGGTTCAGGTTGCAGCCGATCATCGCGATGTCGTTGTAGGAAGTGTTGGGCAAGGTGAAGTCGAAGCACAGCTCATCTTCGACGTCCCCTGTCGTCTCGTCTCCATCGACGTTCTGCACGGCGAAGCAATAGCCCTTGACCTCACCCGTATCCATGTAGTTCGCGGCGCCCGAGGTGCTGCTGCCGCCGGTAGAGGTGGTGCCGCCGGTGGTCACGACGCCGCCGGTGGTCACGACGCCGCCGGTGGTCACGACGCCGCCGGTGGTCACGACGCCGCCGGTGGTCACGACGCCGCCGGTGGTCACGACGCCGCCGGTGGTCACGACGCCGCCGGTGGTCACGACG
>CAYVRP010000031.1:0-65753 GCA_964454025.1 uncultured Polyangiaceae bacterium
CCCCCCCCCCCCCCCCCCCCCCCCCCCCCCCCCCCCCCCCCCCCCCCCCGCCCCCGCCCCCGCCCCGCCCCCCCCGGGGGGGCCCCCCCCCCCCGCGGCGCCGCCGCGGGGCGCGGCCCCACCGTCACCGCCGGTCGCGGCGCCACCGGTCCCCGCGTCCTCGCCGCCCTCGCCGCCCGTCGCGACACCCCCAGACCCCGTGTCCTCGCCACCGCCGCCGCCCGTCGCGACGCCCCCAGACCCCGTGTCCTCGCCACCGCCCCCGCCGAGCGGGCCGCCCCCGGCGCCAGGTTCCTCGCCACCGTCACCCCCGGTCGCGCTGCCGCCGGTCGCGCTGCCACCGGTCGCGCTGCCGCCGCCCGTCGGGGCGGTGTCGCCGCCCCCCTCGTCATCGCCGCCGCAGCTCGCGACCCCCATCGACAGCCCCGTCACCAGCACCCAGCCGCACCGTCCCCGCTTCATGGTTTCGACATCGTAGCACCGAGCGCCGCTCGGACGGCGGGGCGACCCCGACGAGGCGAGAGATCCCCCGTTGACGACCGAGCGCGCGAGCTTAACTTGCGGCTGGCCCTCGACTGCGAGCGTGCATCATGGTGCTCCTGGTTGCGGATCCGGGGCCGCTCCGCGCGGCCGTGGAAGCCGGCCTGCGGCAGGCCGGGGAGGACGGCGCCCTCCGCTCACCGAACGACGAGGATCTCTGGCTGGCGGCGCGCGGGAGGCGCGCGGTCGTCTACCTCCCGGGCTCGAGCCTCCTCGAAGCGAGCCTCGCCCCCTCGCCCAGCGCCGAGCGGGTCGCGGAGGTGCTGGCAGCCGCCGGGGCGCCCGGCGTGCAGGTGCTCGTGCCCGTCTTCCCCGACCACCCGAGCTTCGACCTGGAGCTCGACGTCGTCCGCCGCCACGGAAGACCATACGCCGCGCTGCGCTCCCCGCCGCTCCTGGAGGAGATCGCGACGCTCTTGCCGGACGACCGCCGCGCGCTGTGGCTCCCTCGCCTCGGCCACACCCGGGCGACCACGGCGAGCACCCTGGTCACGGCGATCCGGGAGGCGTTGGACACGGAGTGGCAAGGTCGCGTCACGCCGGTCGCGGCGGAGGCGCTCGACGCGGTCGAGCTCGTGAAGCGCGCGGCCGAGATCGTAGGCCGGCCGCTGCCGGTGCGGCCCCTCCGTCCCTGGCTCTTCCGCCTGCTCCGCGGGGTGGGTCGCTGGCTGCGGCGGCGCGAGGTGGCGCTGCTGGCCGCGCTCGCGCCCCTGCTGCCGGAGCTCGCCCCGCCTTCACGACGGCGAGCCCTGCCCCCTGCCCACGCTCCGGGATGAAAGAGTCGCCGCCCGACAGGTACCTCCGTGGTGCCCCGGAGCCCCGCTGGGCCAGGCCCTGTGCTCGGCCTCGGACCCTGCGCCACGCGCCCACCCGGTTCTGGTGCCGATGTCGGGCAGGAAGTACGCTCGCCGCGTCAGGATGGCGCCGACGTGGAGAGGAGGTGAGCCCGGCGTCTCCCGCTGCCCTTCGCCTCGGCTAGCCGTGGTGCTGTTGTCTGGCCTGGTCCCGATGGCCTGCGGCTCGAGCCAGGACGACGACTCGGAACGCGGCGGCAGGGGGGCGACGGGCGGGGCCGCCGCCGCAACGGGCGCGGCCATGGCCGCCGGTGCTTCGACCGACGACCGGAGCGGCGGCGCGCCCGCGGGCGGCGCCGCGACGACCGGCGGCGGGGGGAGCGTGGCCGGCGCCGAGCTCGAGTCCCGCATCTTGGCGGCCTGCTCCAACTGGCACGCGAACGGCCTCCTGCGCGGCTGCACCGCCGTCTTCGCCGACGGCTACGTCGCGACCTGCGAGGCGGAGCTGCGGTCCGCGGCGGGAGGCTGCCCGAACGAGGTGTCGGCGCTGCTGGACTGCGGCACGACGCTGAGCGTCACCGAGTATGCTTGTGACGAGAACGACGACATCGCCTTCGCGGCCGGGATCTGCGCGGCGGAGTCCGCGGCGCTCGAGGGTTGCGATCGCTAGCGCCCCCCGGCCGCGCGGGGCCTGACCGGACTCCCGGGCGAGAGGCGACCCGAGCACGTCTTCGCCGTAGTCAGCGGCGAGCATTCCTGCTCGGGGGCGCGCAGCGACGAGCGGCGACGGGGCCGCGTCGCTCCCGGAGCACCGCTGGCGCAGCCTCCCACCGCGATCCTCGAGGCCGGGACCGACCGTGAAGGTCCGGTCGTGTTGGCGACGGTGAGCCCCACCGGCATCCCGAGCTCCATCCGCACGACCTGCGTCGCCGCCCACGAAGACGAGGGGCTGCCGTCGGCCGACGTCTGCTTCAGAAAGACCCGGGAGAACCGTCGCGGGCGGGGGCAAGGCCGCGCTGCTCTTCGTCCGCGAGGGCAGCAGCTCCTTCCAGCTCGAGGGGGACATCGAGCAGTTCACCGCGGGTACCGTGTTCGATCACGTGAAGACCTGGGATCCCCCGGAGCATCCCGGGCGCGGCGTGGCGCCGCTGCGGCTCGAGCAGCTCGGCTCCGGAGCCGAGCAGCGCCCGTGGCCCCCGATCGCCGCCGGGCCGCGCGGGACCCGCGAGACGGAGCGCCGTCCTGGCCAGGACGCGGCGCGAAGCTCCCGCCCGCGGCGCGGAGGTGAACGAGCTCGCTCGTGCTAGCCGCCGAGGTACCTGGCGACGAGGCTCCGGGCCTCGGCGGGGTCGGTGGTGCCCATGACGAGCACGCGGCCGTCAGGGAAGACCACCAGGCGGTGTCCCTCCCCGGTGAGCTCGAGCAGGAGCCCGTTGCACGCGATCGCCCCGCGCGGAGCGAGGCGTCGGCTCAGCGCATCGAGGTCAAGTGGGCTCGGTCGCTCCGGGGCGATCTGGACCGCGTGACGACCGCAGAGGACCATGGTGGAGGCGCCCCGCTCGCCGCTCAGGAACTCGAACCGCCCCGCCCCACAGCAGGTGCAGGCGGGGTCGCGCTCGACCCGGATGGACCGCACCGTGCCACGCCGCACGTCGAGCGCGCAGAGCCGGGGCTCGGCCGTCGGATCGCGGACGAGCAGCCGGAGCGCCTCCGTCACCTGGAGCGCCGCGACCCAGGACACCGCGGTGTTGAGCACACCCCGCGTCTCGCAGCTCGGCAGGCGGAGCGAGTCCGGAGGGTCGGGGAGGACGCAGCGCAGGCAGGGACCCTCGCCCGGGCGCACCGCCATCACCGTGCCCTCGGTGCCGAGCACGCCGCCGTAGATCCACGGCTTGCGGGCGCGGACCACCGCGTCGTTGAGGAGGTAGCGCGTCTCGAAGTTGTCGGTCCCGTCGAGCACCAGATCCGCGGGTCCCAGCAGCTCGGCGACGTTGGCCGCGGTCACGTCCGCGACCCGGGCCTCGAGCACGATCTCGGAGTCGATGGCGCGAAGCCGGCGCGCGGCGGCGACCGCCTTGGGCATCCGCTCGCGAGAGTCCCGCTCGTCGAAGAGGAGCTGGCGCGGCAGGTTGTCGAGCTCCACGACGTCGCGATCGACCAGGATGAGCCGCCCGATCCCCGCGCGAGCCAGGAGCTCGGCCTGCGTGCTGCCGAGGGCGCCGCAGCCCACGATCAGGACGGTGCTCCGCGCCAGCGCCGCCTGCCCGTCCGGCCCGATCAACCCCAGCGCGCTCTGGCGGGCGAACCGGGCCCGGCGCGGGGCGTCCCGCCCCGCCGCCGCGGGCTCGGTGCCACCTCCGCCGGGCGCGCCGCCGTCGTGGCCACGGGTCGCGGACCGCTCGGGGGCGACGGCATACGCCCGCGAGCGCGGCTCCCCCCGCATCCGCGCCACGGCCGCCACGACGAGCTCGACCGCGCGCGCCACGTCGTCCTCGCGCTGCTCGCGGCCGAAGGAGAAGCGCACGGACGAGCGCGCCTGGACCGCGTCGCGCCCCATGGCGAGCAGCACGGGCGACGGCTCGCGGTCGCCGCTGCTGCAGGCGGAGCCGGTCGAGGCGGCGAGGCCCAACAGATCGAGGTGCTGGACGAGGGCCTCCCCCTCCAGGCCCTCGAAGCTCAGGTTCGAGGTGTTGGGGAGGCGGGGCGCGCCGCGGCCGTTGACCGTGACGCCGGGGACCCGGGCGACGACGGCCTGCTCGAAGGCGTCGCGGAGCGCCGACGTGCGGGCAGCGTCCGCGACGAGCCCCTGGCGCGCGAGCTCGCAGGCCTGACCGAACCCCACGATGGCCGCGACGTTCTCGGTGCCGGGTCGGAGCGCCCCCTCCTGGTGGCCCCCGAAGAGGAGCGGAGCAACCCGCGCGCCCCGGCGCCGGTACAGCGCCCCGATCCCCTGCGGTCCGTGGAGCTTGTGCCCCGACAGCGACAGGAGGTCGACGCCGAGCCGGCCCACGTCGACGGCGAGCCTCCCCACGGCCTGGACCGCGTCGGTGTGGAGGAGGACGCCGCGCTCGCCGAGCCGACTCGCCAGCGCCGCCACGGGCTCGACCGTGCCCACGTCGTTGTTCGCCAGCATCACCGAGACCAGGAGCGTATCGTCACCGAGCGCGGCGAGGAGCGCCTCCGGATCCACCAGCCCTTCTCCATCGACCGGCACCAGGGTGAGCGCAGCGCCGGTGCGCTCGAGGTGACGACATGGGTTGAGCACCGACTGGTGCTCGATCGCCGTCGTCACCAGGTGCGGCCGAGCGCACCCGGCCGCGGCGACCGCGCCGAGGAGCGCAAGGTTGTTCGCCTCGGTGCCGCCGCTGGTGAACACGATCTCCTCGGGCTGCGCCCCGATCAGGCGGGCCACCTGGGCGCGAGCCCGGTCGATGGCCCGGCGCGCCTCCCGGCCGAACGCGTGCGTGCTCGATGCGTTGCCAGGCTGGTCGCCGAGCCAGGGGAGCATCGCGTCGCGAACCCGGGGGTCGAGGGCCGTCGTGGCGTTGTGGTCGAGGTAGATGCGCCTCATCGCATCGTCCTCAGCGTCCAACCTGGCGCCACCGCGGGAGCCAGCGACCGCGCGCGGCGACCGCGGCCAGAGGTCACGGGTGGTGCAGGTTGGACGCACGTTGATAGAGAGGGGCCAACACGTCGATGGGGACCCGTGTCTCCCAGCGCCCGCTCAGGCGAGCCCCGGCCCAGAGCAGCGTCATCGACCCGACCGCGAGCAGCGGGACGAGGTAGGGAGAGAGCGCGCGTCGCTCCGAGGCCCGCACGGTGAGGGTGCCCGGGACCGGGCAGCGGGCGACGCAGGTGAGGCACCCCGTGCACTCGGGGCTGCGGACCTCCCGCGCCGAGTGGACGAGGATCTCGCTCGGGCACCCCCGCGAGCAGCGGCCGCACCCGGTGCAGCGGTCTCTTCGCCGGTGGATCCGGAGGGGTGACAGGGCGCCGAGCACCCCGAGCAGTGCCCCGTACGGGCAGAGGAATCGACACCAGGGGTTGCGGATCAGCGCCGAGAGCAGCAGCAGGCTCGTGAGCACCGCGACGGTGAGCGTCGAGGGCTCGAGAAAGAACAACAGCATCTTGATCTCGGCCACGTAGTTGTACGGCGTGTGCCGGAACGCGCGAATGGCGCGCTCGTCCAGCCCGAGCACGATGACCCAGAGGAAGAAGGCGAGCAGGAGGTACTTGGGCAGCGTGAGCGCCACGCCGAGGCGGCTCGAGGCGGGGATCTCCACCCGGCGCCCCAGCCAGCGCTCGCCGAGGGCAGCGACGCCGCGTGAGACGGCCCCGACCGGGCAGATCCAGGAGCAGAAGGCCTTGCGGGCCACGAGCGAAATCGTCAGCGCCGCGAGGAGGATCGTCAGGCCAGCGGGGTGCACCGGGTCCCACTGGCCCACCAGCACCAGAACCTTGAGCGACATCAGCGCGGAGATGGGCAAGAAGCCCTCCACCAGCGGGGAGCGATGCACCGTGAGCGGTTCCCCCGCGAGCACCTGCCGATAGAGCAGGAGCAGCTCGAGCCCCGCGACCAGCACCATCACCAGGTAGGTCGTCTGCACCAGGGACCGCAGGGCGGGGAGCCCGAGCCGGGGAGCAGCGGCCGGCGTGTGGCCGCCCCGCCGCGCCGGGTCGGACGTCAGCACCGACAGGCGGCGCTTCGCGGAGTGGCTCGGGCGGCGGGGATCGCGATCGGCTTCGACCGTGGTACGGACCGTCGTGGCGCGCATGCATGGCTTCCCTGGGCACCGCGACCACCGCACGGCTGCGGCGCGGCGGAGGGCGCGGCGCGGCTCCCATCCGGGACCCGGCCCCGCTGCGTGGTGGTGAACCCGTGGGCCTCCGATCGCCACTACGCGCGTGGAGGTGGCGACACCTTGACGCAGGTCAATCCCCAGCGTCGCCTCCCACCGAGCGCCGCGCTCGCGACGCTCCGGTCAGTGAACGGTGAACGTCGCGACGAGCCCCGCCTCGACCATGAAGCCCCGGGTCTGGTCGTCGAGCGAACGCCGGAAGAGCACCTCGGCCGCGGTCCCCAGGGAGCAGCGCGCCGAGAGGCCGAGGCCGAGGTTCCTGCCGAGCCAGGGCTCGTAGCCGGCGCCGAGCTCGATCAGGTACAGGGGCGCGTCGAGGCCGTGTCGCTCGGCCGACTCGAGGCCGCCGATGCCAGGGCGAAGATCGAACACCAGGCCCCGAGCAGGGATCGGGTAATAGGCGAGCGCAGGGCCGAGCCGGAGCGAGGTGAGCATGCTCGCGTCCTCGTCGTAGCGCCAGGTGAAGTCCGGCTCCGCCGAGCTCCGCTCCTCCCCGCGGAGCCTGTGCCAGCCGGCGTAGGACAGGCCGACGAACCCCCCCAGGAGGACGCCGCGCCAGGGGGTGCCGCCCAGCGTCACGTCGCCGCCGAACGCGAAGGCAGCGGCGTCGAGGGTCTGTTCGTAGCGCTCGCCGGGCCCCTCCGACTCGACCGACTCGACGTGAGCGACGATCCCCCGGGGCCCGGCGGAGAGGCGGGTGAAGAAGCCGTCGCCGGGGCTCGCCTCGCCGCTCGCGACGCCGGCCGGCTCGGCACCGGGTCGGTCGCCGAAGGTGGGAGCGGCGGCGGCCTCGCGCGGCAGCGCGAGCGGCGCCGCGAGCGCGAGGCCGAAGAGCAGTCCGCGCCGCTCACGCCGCCGCATGGTTCACCTCCCCGGCCTGGTGGCGCGAGCACCGTCGTTCGCCGTGGCGCACGGCGAGCAGGATGACCGGCAGGGCCCAGAGATCCGTCGGGTCGCGCGTCATCCCGAAGGGGCCGTCGAGCCCCAGCCGCGGCCCGACGACGGCGAGCGCCGCGCAGGCCCCCTCGGCGAGCGAGGGGACCAGCTCGAGCCCCGCGAAGAGCACCGCGGCGACGACCGCGCCCCCGGCGAGCGCCCGGCGCGGGCTCGAGCGCGGCGCGGCGAGGAGGACGAGCTCGGCGAAGAACGCGGGCAGGAAGGCGCAGAGCGCGAGGTCCGAGAGCTTGCCGGTGAGCCCGTCGTGGAGCATCGGCTTGAGCCAGCGGTCGTTGACCACCAGCAGCAGCACCGCCCCGAGCACGAGCGGGTCGACCAAGAAAGACGGAGGTCGGGGCGCTCCCCTCATGGCGCGACCTCCTGAACCGTGGCGACCCAGGCGTCGGCGCAGTCGCCCGGGCCCACTGCGCGCGCCACGACCGCCGGCGGTAGCTCCCCCCGTACGGGCGTGGCCGCGAGATCGCCGGTCGGCGCGAGGAGCACGAGCCGGTAGTCGATGAGCTCGTCCTGGAAGATGGCCTCGCGCGTCCAACCGGCCGCCGTGACGTCGGGCACACCCGTGAGCGGGTACCGGTAGCGCCCGGCGTGGACGCCGAGCCCGGTCACCTCCCGCATCTCACGGTAGGAGCAGGCAGGCCGGTCGAAGGCGGGCGAGTAGCGGCCCGTGGTGAAGGCGACGACCGCCCCCGTGCCGAGGCCGTCGTCGAGGGGACACGCCTGGACCTCCCACGTCAGACCGAGGCCGTTCTCCACCAACGAAGGGTCGTAGTACTGTTCGGTCGCGGCGTCGTAGCGCTCCCCGACCGTAACCTCGTACCGAGCGCCCTCCGGCAGCGCGAGGCAGGGGGACGCGGGACGCGGGATCTCGTCCTCATACGGGTCGCAGCCGGCCGCGACGGCGAGCGCCGCCAGCGCGGCGATACGGGGAGCGAGCGCGGCGGTCATGACGACTCCAGGGTGACGTTCCAGGCGTCGGAGCAGGTCCACTCGCCCCTCGCCGCCTCGCCGGCGGCGCCGGCGCAGAGGTGCACCTGAGGAAAGGAGAGCGTGCGCGTCAGGACGAGGGGCGTGACGGCGACGTCGTAGTGCACCTCGTTCGCGGCGTCGGCGGTCAGCTCGTCGCGCGGGGCCACGGTGATCACGGACGAGAACCGGCAGCCCGGCTCGTCCGGGCGCTCGAGCTCCAGCCCGAACGTGAGCAAGCCACTGCCCGAGCTCCCGCTCCATTGCTCGACGACCGCCAGCTCGCCGGCGGCGGGCGGGAGCGCGACGAGCTCGGCCTCGTACGCCGTGCAGGCAGGCGCCGTCTCCAGCGTCACGGGCGCCAGGACCAGGTCGACGATCGCGCCCTCGACGAGGCCGTCGTACCCCGCGCACCCGTCGCCGACCACCGGCGCGACCGGGTCGCGGAGGGTGGCGGCGACGGGTCCGGTCGGCGTTCCCTCCGGGCAGATCGTCGGCGCCCGCGAGTCGTCGGGGAGCTTCGACGTCGCGACGAGGAAGTACGCCGTCCCGATCACCGCCCCCGCGCGCACCCAGGTCGGCGGGGACCAGGGCCCCCGCCGAGGGCGCGCCGACGCGCCGCCTGCAGCCGTCACCTTCGAGCTGGCATCGCCCATCGCGGCTCCCCTTAGCAGAATCGGTGCCAGCGCGAAGGATCGTGCGCATGGCGGCTGGCGGGTCCGCGCCGATCTGACAGCGAGATCATGGCGGAGGCATGGCCCCGCCGATCCGGAGGCCGTCCCTCCCGGTTCATGGCGCCATCGGGATGTCCCCCTCGCGCCCCGCGGCGGCGCGGAGCCGCTCCCGGAGGTCCGGCGCGAGCTCGGCCAGCCCGACCTGGAAAGAAGCGTTCATCCAGCCGAAACCCTCGGGGGTGATGTACGCGAAGTCCGTGGCGACGTTGCCGTACTCCGCGTAGACGCGGTGGCTCCGCGCCACCACGTCGAGCTTCTCCGGCACGGTCCCGTGGTAGTCGCGCGCGTTCTCGACGAGGGTGGCGAGCCAGCGCCAGGTCAGTCGGTCCGCCTCGACGTGGAAGCCGTGCTGCCGCAGGGCCCGCCAGGCGAGGATCTGGTGCGGCGCCCAGCCGTTCGGGTACTCCCACTGCCGCGCTGGCGCCCGCTCGACGGCAGGCCGGGCGGTCGCGGACAGCCCGCCGGGCTGCTCGAGCTCCCGGAGCAGGGTGGTCACCAGACGATCGACCTGCCGCTGGTCCGCGAAGAGGCGCAGGCCGCACACGTTCTCGCCGACCGCCCAGAGGGGGTAGAAGGCGGTGGCGGAGACGACGCCGCTCGGCGCGCCGGTGCGCAGGTCGAGGTCGGAGAAGAGGGCCCGCTCGTCATCCCAGAGCCGCTCGCGCAGCAGGGCGAGGCGCCGCCGCGCCCGCGCGCACCAGGCCGCGGGCGTCTCCCGGCAGGGTGCGCCGCCCGGGCAGCTCGCGCGCTCGAGCGCGCCGCCCGCCACCCGCTCGAGGAGGAAAGCGACGTCGAGCTCCGCCTTGAGGAGCAGGGCGTTGAGGTCCACGGTCGCGAAGTCGGCGCAGCGATCCTCGCCCGTGGCCGGATCGAACCAGCGGTAGGTGGTGTCGTGCCCGGACTCGCGCATGCAGCGATCGTGAGCGAAGACGGCGTCGAGGGCGCCGAGCTCGGCCGCGGGCAGCGAGCGGGCGCGGTAGCGCGCCTCGTACTCCGCCACCGACAGGCCGGCGGCTCGCGCCCGCGGGGTGTACAGCCAGTCGAAATGCCCCGGCTCTACCTCCGGCGGCGGCCCGACGCCGGCCCCGTGGTAGCGCGACAGGCAGGTCCCCTCGCGGCACACCCCCGTGCGACGCGGTCCGCTCGTCCAGACGCGCTCGTACTCCTCGATCACGGTGGGGAGCAGTCCCCGCACCCAACCCCTCCCCTCCTGGCTGGGGTCCTGCTCGTGGACCGCACGCAGCATCGAGCTCAAGAACGGCGGCTGCGAGCGCGTGAGGTAGTAGGTGCGGTTGGCGTTCAGGATCTGGCCGTAGTGAACCAGCTCGTAGCCGAGGTTCTCGATCACGGCGCGCGCGAGCTCGATCCGGCGATCGGCGACGAGGCCGAGGACGTGGAAGTAGCTGTCCCAACCGTACAGCTCGTTGAAGCGGCCACCGGGGACGACGTAGGGTCGCGGCCCGTCGGTGCCCGAGGCGAGCGCGAGCAGGCCGTGGCGGCTGCCCCGCTCGTCTCCGCCGTCGAGCGCCGCCACCCACTCGGGGGTCACCTGCTGGGGCAGGCGGCACACGACGAGCAGAGGGTGTCGGTCCGTCATGGCGGCGTAGCGCGCGAACGCCGCCGGATCGTCCCGCGGCACCCACAGGAATCGGGGCACGGACGCGGGCTCGCGCGGGGCCGTGCATTCCTCGAGCGCGCCCGCGTAGGTCGAGGCCGGGCGGAGCCGGCCGTCGAGCTTCTGGTCCGGGAGCACCGCGTCCAGCGACGCGGCGTCGATGCGGCGGGTGAGCGCGTCCCAGTAGCGCTCGCGGATGAGCCGCGAGAGCCGATCCACCGGGTTCTCCGTGATCCGGTCGACCCGGATCACGGCCGCGCCGGCCCGCTCGGCGAGGGTGAGCTCCTGCACCAGGTTGGCCAGGGGGGAAACCCCCGTCACGCGGTAGCTGCCACCGTCCGCGAGGGGCAGGTCGAAGACGAAATCGCCCTGGTCGAGCACGGTGATGCGCAGATCCCCATCGCGGTCGACGGCCGCGAGCAGCGCCTGGAGCGCCCCGGGCGCAGGCTCGAGGAGGCCCACCGGCGCGGCCGCCGGCGCCGCGACGAGCTCGCGCGGGGCGCCCGCCCGCGGCGGCGGCGGCGCGCCGCGGCGCGCGGCGAGCGCCCCCCCCAGGAGCAGCAGCCCCGTCACCACCCCGCGCCCACCGCCGCGCCGTCGCATGCTGGCTCGCTCGGTACCCCAGCTCCCGCCGCGCAGCCACCGCTCGTCGCCGGGCGCCGGGCCACCTCCCTCTCCGCCGCGCGTTCCCGCGGCCCGGGGCCAACCGCGGCGCGCACGCGTGGGGGGGAACCGCCTCGATCCGGCGGCGGTCGCGGCGATCGCGACGACGGCGGCGGCCGCGATCGCTGGTGAGCCCCGCGCGCGAGCGGACGCGCCGCGAAAGGCTCCGGGGTCAGCGCTGCGAACGGCCGCGCCGCGGCCTGCCTACTGACAGGACAGCTCGAACTGCGCGCCGATGCCGCCGCCGCTCGGCGAGATCGGGATGGTCCCGGTCACCTGGTGACCGACGACATCGGTGAGCGTGACCTGCTCGCCCGCCACGACGACGCCGAAGTCCCAGAAGGCGTTGTTCATGGTGGCGGTCCGCCCCGCGGCCACGGCGCTGGCGATGGGGAAGGCGACGTTCTGGAAGTAGACCTGCCCCTGGTAGCCGCCGTTGAAGGTGGCCACGATCTCTCCCGTCGCCGGGCAACCGACGGCGCGCCAGGTCACGCCGGTCTTGGGGTTGCCGTTCCAGCCGGTCATGCCGAGGGCCTCGGCCGCCGAGAGGCTCAGATCGATGTGCCCCGCATTGCAGCTGCCGCACGCGTCGACCACCGTCGCCACGATCGAGTAGCCGTCGTACGACACCTCGACGCACATCCCGCAGTAGGCGCCGGCGGCGAACTCCCCCAGCGGGAAGGCGGCGAAATGGACGGTGGAGATGTTGTCCACGTGGTTCTGGATGTTGCCGACCGGGCAGGGATCCTGGTTGTCGCCGCGCTCCCCCGTCTCGGTGCCGCAGTAGCCGCAGTAGGTCTTGAACTCCGGGCACTCGGGCGCGCGCGCCGTCCCCTGCCCGAACCAGTAGCAGGTCAGCTCTCCGTCCGCCGAGGAGGGACCGTCGCTCCACACGCAGGTGTCGGCGCCCCCCGTCGCCGGTGTGCCTCCCGTCGGCGGCGTGGCCCCGCTGGCCTCGGTACCACCGGTGGGCGGTGCCCCACCCCCGCCGTCGCCCCCCGTGGCCTCGCCCCCGCCCGTGCTGGCGCCGCCGCTCGGATCGCCCCCCCCGGTCGGCGCCACGCCGCCGGGAACGCCGCCGCCGGCGGGCGGCGCGCCCCCCGAGTCGTTCCCCCCGGCAGGGGCGAGCGCACCAGTGCCGGCGCCGCCCGTCGTCTCGATCCCCCCCGTGAGCGCGGTACCGCCGTCGGTCAGACTCCCGCCTCCAGGGGGCGCCCCCCCGGTGGTCGAGGCCGCGCCGGCGCCGCCGGCGGGCGCCTGGCCACCGCCGGTGCTGCTGCCGGTGGCGACGCCGCCAGCCGGCGCGCCGCCGTTCCCGCCCAGGGTCGCGACCCCGCCGCTCGGTGCCGCGACGGGGCTCGGCTCGCCAGGCGCGGCCGAGCACGAGAGCGAGCAGGAAGCCCCGACGACCCCGATCAGGGCGACCGCCCCGCGACCACTCACGATCCGACTCCTGACCACGCTGACCTCGACGCGGCGCCCCACCGCGCGCGCTCCGATCCTTTAGCACGGGCGCGCCGCTGACCGGCGCAGCCCCCAGGACACGGCGCCGCCAGCGCCCGGTCCTTTGCCGTCGAAGCGGAAGTTTTTAGGCGCCTCTCCCGCCCTGCTTCGGCGAGGTCGCGGCCTGGGTCGAGCCCGGCCGCGACGGGCGGTGGAGCCCGGCCGCGACGGGCGGTGGAGCCCGGCCGCGACGAGCCGCCGCGCTCAACGCCGTCGCTTGCCCTTCTCGTAGCCCTCGCCCGGCGGCAGATCGAGCTCGTTGCGCGGCAGCCCCCGCCAGCGAATGACCTCCCCGCCGAGCGTGAAGAGCACCGTGCTCACCGGGTCGTCGGGGAGGAAACGCAGGGTAGCTATGGGCTGGAGCGCCCAGCCGCCGCTCAGGCGGCGCGGGCGCGGGAACCAGTCGTAGCTGACCCCCAGCGAGTAGGCCCCCCCGTAGGACCCGCGCCGCGGCTCGTCGGGGTGATCGAGATCGACCAGCCCCACGACACCGAAGCCCAACCCCGCGTGGACCGCGAGATTGTTCACGACCTCCCATTGGCCTCCCAGACCCAGGCTGCCGACCGTCGCGAAGTTCGGGTCCTGGCCGGCGCTGCCGTACTCCATGAAGAGGCCGAGCCCGAGGTGGCTGGTCAGCATCTCCCCGGTGCGGAGCGTGAGCGCCATGCCGGGCCAGACCCCGAGGCTCTCCCCGCTCTCGGTCACGTGAGCGAGGGCGTTGTGGAAACCGCCGCCGAGGTAATAGCCCTGGCGCGGCCGCGGCCTCTCCAGCGTCTGCGCGCCGGCGGCGGGGGCGCCGGCCAGGATCAGCAGCCCCAGCGCCACCGCGAGGGATCGGCGCCCGGACATCGCGAGCGAAGATCGAGCGCCCATGGTCAGATCTCCCCCCGCACGCCGATGATCGGGATCAGCGGCAGGCCCTGCTGCGGTCGCGACCGGCGGTAGTCGAAGCTGTACTCGGTGCCCGCCGCGTTCGACCGGTTGTAGACGTTCTGGATGTCGAGGTACGCGCCCAGGATGTACGCGCGGTGGATCCAGCGCTTGTCGACCCGCAGATCGAGCTGGTGGAAGCTCGAGACGCGATCCGAGTTGAGCGCCCCGTAGGTGGGCTGGTACTCGTCCTCGCTGGCGTTGAACACGGAGCCGACGATGGGCGTCTTCGGGTTGCCGGTCGTGTAGCGGAAGCGAGTGCTCACCTGCCAGTTGCGCGGGAGCGCGTAGCCGGCCACGACGTTGAGGATGTGGGTCTGGTCCCACTCGAAGAGGCGCTCGGCCGGGTCGGGGGGGCTCTGCCGCCGGGACTGCGAGAGCGTGTAGGCGATCCAGCCCGAGAGGCCCTCCCAGAGCTCCTGCCGCAGGACCAGTTCGAGCCCGCGAACGCGGCCGCTCCCGAGGCTGTCGTAGTTCATGGGGCGGAGCTCCCCGTCCCGCTCGACCAGGCGGTCGGTGGGGTTGGCGAGGTGGGTCAACCGCTTGTAGAAGAGCGTCCCGTCCACCGAGAGCCGCTCGGTGAGCTGACGCTCGAGCCCCACCGAGTAGTGGATGGCGCGCTCGAGGTCGAGGTCAGGGTTGCCGAAACGCGGGTTCACCTCCAGAAAATGCGGCTCCATCTGGTACAGGCCGAGCCCGCCCTTGAGGGTGGTCCCCTCGAGAAACTCCCAACGCGCGGCCAGGCGCGGCTCCAGGCTCGCTCGCTCGGCGAGGCCGTGCCGTGTGACCCGGACGCCCGGCAGGAAGAGCCACCCGCCGCCCGGCGTGAGCTCACCCTCGGCGAAGACGCCGCCGTAGTAGGCCGTGTCGGTGAGATCGACGCTGTCTGGATGGGACAAGTCCGGCTCCTCGCCCACGCCCGTGTTCACCTGCCGCGCGCTCATCCCCGGCATGACCAGGCGCACGTCGTAGCCGGTAACGCCCGCCTCGAAGCCGGCCTTGACCGCGACCTGGTCGGTGAGCTCGTAGCGGACCTTCTCTCGCGCCTCGACGACGTTGAAGGTCATGTCGACGACGAACTGCGCGAAGTCCATGTTGACGAGATCGCGCCCCGTCGACAAGGTGAGGCGGTTCTGGAGCCGCTCGTTGGGGACGTAGTCGTCGGTCAGGATCGCGCGGTAGAAGGTCGTCGAGTACCCGAAGTCGTTCTCGGTCAGCTCCGGATCGAGGTCGGCCGGATTCTCGAACAGGACCTCGAGGCGGTCGTCCGAGCCGAAGAGGAAGGCCCGGAGCTCGTGCTCCGGGCGCGGGCGATAGCTCGCGAGCGCCTGGAAGTCGTAGTACCTCGGCGCGGTGACCAGATTCACGCCCGCGTCGTCCGGCACAGCCGCGTTGATGATGCTGTCGATGTAGCTGCGCCGGCCGCCGACGGCGACCGCGGCCTTCTTGCCCACGGGGGCCTCGAGGTAGAGGCTGGTGTCGAGGACGCTCACGTCGGAGTAGCCGCCGATCTTCTTGGGCTGGAGCTTCTTCAGCCGCACGTCCACGACGCCGCCGGTGGCGAACCCGTACTCGGCGGAGAAGTTGCCGGGGTAAAACTCGATGCTCTCCAGCATCCCCGCCGGGATCACCGTCCGGAGGCCGCCGAAGTGGTAGAGCATGGGGACGTAGGTGCTCTCGACGAGCGTGACCGACTCGTTCGGGTCGGAGCCACGCACCACCAGGATGCCCGAGTTCTCGGTCCGTGCGACGCCGGCGAAGTTCTGCACCACGGCCAGCGGATCCCCGATCCCGCCGGGCACCCGCTCCGCCTCGGCGGCGCTGATCACGGTGCGGCTCACCTCCTTCTTGGGGAGGACGGCGGTGACCGTGACGTCGAACGGGTTGTAGGTCCCGCGCTCGACGAAGTAGCGCGCCTCGACCCGCTCGCCCGCCGTGATGGTCTCGGTGGTCCGGTAGGGGTAGTAGCCGGGGGCCTCGACCAGGATCTTCCACGGCCCCGGCGCGAGATCGACGAACTCGAAGTGCCCGTCCGCGTCGGAGGTGGCCTCGAAGCCGACGGGTTCGGGGCCGTCGTCACGGAACACGGTGACGATGACGCCGGCCATCGGCAGCCGGGTGCCGCGCTCGAGCAGCACGCCCTCGAGGTTGACCACCCCGCGCGCCGTCGCCGCGCCCGCGCTGACCGCGGCGACCGGCGCGGCCGACGCCGGCTGGGCGGCAGGCGCCGGCGCGGGCGCGGGCTCCTGCTTGGGGGCGAGGGTGAACCGGTAGCGGTAGCGGAGCTGCACGGCGACCGGCTTGCCGTCGAGCTCGGCGGGTTCGAACTCGAATTGCTGGGCCGCCGCCATGGCGGCCTCTTCGAAGCCCAGGCCGGCGGGGGTCGCGGGCTCGACGACGCCGACCGCCTCCACCTTGCCCTCGGCGCTGATGTCGAGCAACAGCACGACCTCCGCCTCGATACGTCGCTCCTCCGCGGCCTTCGGGTACTCGGCCTGGACGAACCGCGTCTGCTTCGGGACCTTGCTGAGCTTGTTGGCCTGGATCTCCGCGGGTCGCTCGGGCTGACCGAGTCCCTCGGTGGTCTGCGCGCGCGCCGGAGCGGCCAGCGCGACGCCGACCCCCAGGACGAGCAGCGATCGCCGAGCCCGCCTCATGGCGCCTCCACGAGGTCGAAGGTGTGACGCCACCAGCTCGTGCCCTCGCGATCGTCGCGCAGCACCAGGATGAGCTCCGAGGAGTCCTCCGGGTAGTCGTCCTCCCGCGCCGGGATCCAGCGGTTCTCGTTCAGCACCTCGATCGGCGCGACCCCCTCGATGTAGCCCGTCCGCTCCGCCCACGTGTCCCCGGACTCGACGAACCAGCTGAGCGTGAGCCGCTCGCGCGCCGAGGTGACCTCGCCATCGAGGCCGACGAGCTCGTAAGACTGTGCCTGGTCCTCGTCGACGAGAGCGCGCAGCTCGTTCTCCTCGTCGCGGAGCACCTCGGCCGGGCCGTCGTCGGTCACGTCGACCCACTCGCCATCGACCTGCACCTGAAGCCCGTCGAGCTCGGGGATGGCGTTCGGCGCCTGCGTCGGATCGAGGCCGAGATAGAGCGTGCGGACCGCGAACAGCTCGTCCTCGTCGGTCCGCACCCGGAGGCGCACCTGTACGGGGAGGCCCTCCGGGCAGACGAAGCCGGGCAGCTCTTCGCCGAGCCCGGCGCAGAGGGCGGCGAGCAGCAGCGGGTCGAGCGAGTGCGTGAAGCTCGCCGTGGGTCCCACGCCGAGTTCGAGGGGCGGCAGCTCGACGGGCACCCCTAGCTCCGCGAGCTCCGCGAGATCGGCCAGGGACTCGAGCTCGCAGGGGTAGCCGTCCCTGGCGCTGCCCGGAAACGGGCACCAGCTCCACTCGAGCTCCGGCTCGCCCTGCCCCTCGGGGACGTAGATGAGCGGGGTGAGCGTGGTCGTCTCGCCGGGGAGGGGAGACACCGGGTCGCTCTGGATGGCCAGGACCCGCAGCGAGGTGAGCCGCCCGTAGGGGGCCATCTCCTCGCCAGCGCACCCCGCGAGGAGCAGACCGAGCAGGAGCCGGGGGGCACCGTGGAGCGCAAATCGCGTCATCTTTCCTCGATCCGGAAGCGGTACGTGTAGCTCAGGGTGTAGGCGACCGGGACGCCGTCCCGCAGCGCGGGCTCGAATTCCTCGGCGAGCGCCGCCGCGCGCGCGGCCTCGTTGAACTCGGGGTACGGCGCGGGGCTGATGATCTTGACGTCCGTCACCTTGCCGGTCGCGTCGAGGGTGACCATGACCGTCACGTCCGCCTCGACGCCCTGGCTCTTGAGGGTCGCGGGGTAGGCCGGCAGCCGCGGGCGCTTGCGCTTCGGCATCTGGTAGGCGACCTTCGCGGTCGGGATGCGGCTGGCCGCGCGGTTGGCACCGACCGCTGCGGTCGACGCGGGGGCCGTTGGCGCGGCGACCTTGGCCGTCGGCTCCGCCTTCAAGCGTGGATCGGCGGCGCGATCGGCCGTCTCCCCCAGACGCGTCTGGCCCACCGCGAAGGACGGCCCCCCGCCCCCCTCGACCGTCGCCTCCAGGCTGAGCCCCACGACGCGCAGGGGCTTGGCCTCGGGCACCTCCGGTGGCGGCGCCTCCTCGGGCGGAGGCTCCGGCGCGGCGATCGGCTTCGTCGCGGCCGCCCGCGGCGCCTCGGGCTCCGGCTCGGGCGCAGGCTCCGGCGGCGGGGGCTCGGGCTGGGGTGCCTCGGGCTCCTTCACCGCGAAGATGACGGGCCCGTCCTCCGGCCGCTCCCCACCGAGGCTCAACGCGGCCGCGACCAGACCGAAACCGACGATCGCGCCGTGAACCAGCGCCGACCCGCCCACGGCCGCCACCGCGGCGACCACGCGCGCGGCCGCCGAGCGCCGCCGTGGCAGCGCGCGCGTCCGCTGCGCGGGCGTCAGCGGCCGGGTGACGTGCGCCTCCGTGCGCCGCCGGGCCTCCGCGCGTGCCTGGCGGCGACGGCGCGCGAGCCGCGGCCGGTGAGGCGCGAGCCCCGAGGTGGCGCGGCCCGCCGCCGGCTCCGCGCACTGCAGCGCCAGCTCCATCACGGCGCTCCACCGGGGCTCGGGTCCTGGGCCTTGCGCTCGAGATCGAGGGCGAAGGTCTTGACCCCGTTGCCCTTCACCATGTCCACAATCTCGATCACCTTGCCGTAGAGGACGCCCTCGTCGGCGGCGATGACGGCCTGCGTCGCCGGATCCTTGCCCACCTCGGCCCGGACGATCCCGGCGGCGGCCGCGAGATCCGGCACTCGCGCGCCGTTGACGAAGAGCTCGCTCTGCTTGGTGTAGACCAGGTTCAGCGTGCTCTGCACCTTGGCGCCCGCGCTGGCCGCCTTGGGGAGCTCGACCCTGAGGCTGGCCTTCACGATCGCCGCCGAGGTGAGCATGAAGATCACCAGGAGCACCAGCACGATGTCGACGAAGGGGACGATGTTGATGGTGGCGAGCAGCCCCTCGTCGCCGTGGCCCTGTTCGTCCAGCTTGGGCATCGTCCGCTAGCCCTCCCTGGCCCCGAGATCATCGGCCTTGAGCTCGGCGAGCAGGACCCGCGCGAGCGACTGGCAGTCGGTGACCGAGCGCTGGACCCGGGCCTTGAACACGTTGAACGCGATCACGGCGGGGATCGCCACCACCAGACCGACCGCGGTGGCGATGAGCGCCTCGGCGATGCCGGCCATCACCGCCGAGCTCGCCTCGGTCATGTTGGCGGCCAGATCCCGGAAGCTCCGGACGATGCCGAGGACGGTGCCGAACAGGCCGATGTACGGCGCGTTGCTGGCCAGGGTCGCCAGGAAGCCCAGCCGCCGCTCGTAGACGGCCCGCTCGCGCCCCAGGCTCCCCGTGATGAGGTCTTCGACCGACTCCGGCCCCTTCTCGTACTCGCGCAGCCCGGCGAGGACCACGCGCGTCTCGAGCACGTCGTGCTTCTCCAGCGTCTTCGCCGCCAGCTCGAAGTCGCCGACGTCCAGCGCCTGGGCGAAGGCGTGCTGCACGGCGTCCACGTCGATGTTGCGCCGGAGGTAGAACAGCCACCGCTCCACCATGACCGCGATGGAGGCGAGAGAGAGCCCGAGCAGGAGGTAGAGGACCCACTCCGAGTGGAAGATGGGCAAGCCGAGCAGGGTCTGGACGATGGCGCTGTACTCGTTCGACATCTGGGTTCCTTCGCCGTGCGCACGCGGTGCCCGGTGCGCAAGGCCCGAGCGGTCCGGGCGCGCGCGATTCCTCTATCCGATCTCGGGGAGGCGCGCGCGCACAATGCAACCCGCGCGCCAGGTGGACCCCGCCACCGCGCCCGCGAAAGGTGACGCAACGGCAGGAGCAATTCCCCGCTCCGTCGCGAGGGCAGAGCGCGGTGCGCGCGCGCGGGGACCGACCGATCGTGAACCTGGGTCACGGCGCGAGCAACGCGAGTTCACAGCGCCAAGCCGCGCCGGCCGCGCGGCGCGCCGAGCCGCGCGGGGGGCGCCCCGAGGTCAAGGCGCCGTGACCTGCCGGAGCTCGCCGTCGGCCACGCAGAGGTCGACCCCCGCGGGCGGCCCGTAGATCGTCAGCTCGATGGCGACCGGCGTGTCCGTGCTCCCGAGCCCGAAGTCCCCGGCCAGCTCGACCCACTCGCCCTCCACCGCCTCGACCGAGCCCAGGGACTCCACCTCGGCCGCCGCCGGTTCGATCCCAGGCGCCACCGCGAACTTGACCGATCCGTTCGCCGCCCCCCGCACCCGCACCCGGGCCGAAAAAGAGAACTGCCCGCCGTCGCGGAGCGAGTCACGCAGGTCCTGGCGCAGCCCGTCGCCCGGGTCGCTCCGCTCGCCGACGCAGGCCGCGAACCCCTCGCGCTCGAGCGCCGGCCCCACCGCCAGCACGCCGCCCTTCGCCGACCACTCCTCGCCGCCCGCCGCGAAGTCACCGTCGCTGACGACGTTCTCGCCGTAGCTCGGCCCCTCGCCCGCGAGCCCCGCGAGGACCCCGCGGTAGGCCGGCTTCTCGGCGTAGTCCCGATCGAACACCAGGGGGTCGTCGGGCTCCTCGGCGTCGACGTTGATCCAGGAGTACCGGTCCGTGAACCCCCACAGCGTGACGGCGTCGCAGCCCGGCTCGGTGGCGCAGACGCTCACCACCTGCTGGAAGGGGACGCGTTGAGCCTCCCAGCGGCGCTCCCGATCGCCGGGGACCCGGAGGGTGCGGACGTCGAGCTCGCTCACGTTCACCGCGAGGCCGAGGTCCGCGAAGCGCCGGATGTTGGCGCGCAGATGCGACTCGGACGGGTAACGGTGCATCGACAGGTGCGACTGCAGGCCGATCCCATCGATGGGGACCCCCTCGTCCAGCAGATCCCGCAGCAGCGCGTAGACGAGGTCGGCCTTCCGCCCTTGCCGCTCGAGGCCGAAGTCGTTGTAGTAGAGTCGGACGTCGGGATCGGCGGCGCGCGCCCAGCGGAACGCGTCCGCGATGTACCCGGGGCCCAGGATCCGGTAGAGCAGGCTCTCGGTGTAGCCGGACTCCGTGCTCGGATCGACGGCCTCGTTGACGACGTCCCACGCGTACACGCGCCCGCGGTAGCGCTCAAGCGTCACCTCGATGTGACGCTTGAGCGCGGCGCCGAGCTCCTCGGCGCTCATCGTGCTCTTCACCCAGCTCGGAAGCTGCTGGTGCCACACCAGCGCGTGCCCCTTCACCCGCTGGCCGTGAGCGGCGGCGAAATCGACGATCGCGTCGGCGTCCTCCCAGTCGTACCGGGTGCTGGCGGGCGCGAGCGGCCCCCACTTGGTCGCGTTCTCGGGGGTGACGGCGTCGAACTCGCGCGCGAGCACCGTGGCGTAGCTCGGATCGTCCCGCAGGGCGTTTTCGTCGACGGCCGCGCCGATGCGCACGCCGGCATCGGCCGCGGCGCGACGGAGCTCGCCCCACTGCGCCTCGCCGAAGCCGGCGCCTCCCTCCCCCGCCGCGCCCGCGGTGCCGCGCGCGTGGACCTCGTCCTCCCGATCCGAGCAGCCCACCGCGAGCAGCAGCCCCACGCCGAGCGCCGCCGCGACCCGGTGGGCCGGCGGACTCCCGCGGGAGGGCGCGTGGACGACGATCGACCCGCCGCAGGGGCGCATGGCCCGCTTCTAGCACACGACCGCGGCGGCGGCGGCGAGCTGCCGGGCCCGCGCCACGGGGCCGCTCGCCGCGGCGGTGGCCAGCCGCGGCGACGGGCCTCGGGTCACGGCCGGTACTCGACCGCGCCGGCGTCGCAGGGTCCGACCCGCGCCCGGCCGAGCTGATCCGTCTCCGGGCAGCCCGCCGCAGCGTCGATCGCCGGGCTGCCGGCCTCGAGCGCCATCGTCGGGGTGAGGGCGCCGTCGGCGGCGAGCTCCGCCAGGAGCGGGTCGGCGAAGAGGATCCCCTCGACGCAAGGGGTGTCCGCCGAGCCGGAGTTGCGGGTGTCCGGCCACTGCAGGTTGCCGCCACCGTCGGCGAAGCTCTCGTGGCAGGCGAGGGCGCTGTACTCGTTCTCGGTCCGGTTGTCGTCGAAGATGGTGTTGGCGAGGGTGACCGTCGCCGACTCTCCCTTGAAGATCGCCGGCGCGTAGTCGGCCTGGTTCCGCGCGAAGGTGCAGTTGGTGACCGTGACCGGGCTGCTGCCCGTGAAGATGCCGCCCGCGTTGCCCACGGTCACGTTGTCGACGAAGGTGCAGCTCGTGACGTGCGCCGCGGTGCCCGCGGTCGAGCCCACGAACATCGCCGCCGCGTGGCCGTTGCTGCGGTTCCCGGAGAAGGTCGAATTGGTCAGGTAGAGGGGGACCGACTCGTGGTAGAGCCCGCCGGACCCCGCCGGACTGCCCGCGAAGTCGTTGGCGTCGAAGTGGCAGCGGTCGATGTAGGCCGTGGAGCCCGGGTAGAAATAGCCGAAAACGGCGCTGCCGTGCTGCTGGGCGTGGTTCTGTTGAAACACGGTACCGCAGAGGTGGAGATCACCGGCGGGACCGACGTCTTCGTAGGCCATCCCGTCGATGTAGAGGCCGCCGCCGTTGCCGTACTGCCCGTCCTCCGCGTAGCTGGTGGCGGCGTTGTTGCGGAAGACGCTATCGACGACGGTGAGCGTCGAGCCCCGATTGAGGACGGCTCCCCCGTTCGAGGCCGCGTTGTCGATGAACTGGCACCCCGAGATCACCACCTCGGCCAGTCCCCCGGCGAAGATGGCCCCGCCGCCGATCTCCCCCGTCTCGAGGTCGGCCCGGTTGTCCTCGAAGACCACGTCGATCGCGTGCAAAGTCCCGTACCAGGGGTGGTGGATCGCCCCGCCCGACTCGTCCGCGCGCCCGTCGCGCAGGGTCAGTCGCTGGACGACGAGCTCCGAGTAGTGGCCAAGGTTCAGGATCCGCACGGCCCCCCCGCCGCTCAGGGTGATGAGCCCCCCACCGTCGATCAGCAGCGTCCCGTCGACGGCGAGCTCCCTGGTCAGGGTGATGGTGTGGGGCGCGTCGCCGCACGAGAAACGCACCGTGCCGCCGCCCTCGGCGGCCGTGGCCGCGGCGAGCGCCGCGGCGAGCGCCGCCTCGGTGCAGCTCTCCGGGGTGCCGTCGCCGACATCCTCGACCTGCCCGCGCTCGGGGAGCGGCGCGAGGCGCTCGGTGCAGCCGGTGTCCGCGATGGACCCCGCGGCGCCGCCCGAGTCCCCGCCGCTCCCGAAGGCGGCGCCGCCGCCGCTCGCCGCGCGCCCACCGCCCGCGGCGTCCGTGTCGCCAGCGCCGCCGGCCGAGTCGCCGCCACAGCCCGCCGCGGCGGCGACGAGCGCCCCCCCGATCCACAGCGCCAGAACCCGGGCTCCGTTCGACCGCCGTCTTCCCATCGCGTCCCTCCAGGGCGATTGTCGCACGGAGACGACGCGGTGCCCACCCCGCCCGCGGCGCCGCCGTGGGCGCCGCCCGGCGGGAGCGTGCTCAGTACCGGCCGAGTAGCTGCCGGATCCAGCGGTGCACGAAGTGCGGGAAGCCGTCGTCGAGGTACTGCACGGCGCAGGTCCCCGTCCGCACCTTGACGCCGTGCTCCCGCGCGAGCGCGACGGCCTCGGGGGTGTCCGCCGTGTGGTGCAGCCACAGGTGCTCGACCCCTGCGGCGACCACCTGCTCGACCCAGGCCCGGGTTTCCTCCCGTGGCACCTCGATGACCACACCGGCGACCGGCGCCGGGAGGCTCGCGAGATCGGGGTAGGTCGGCGCGCCGTCGATGGCGGCGACGCTCGGGTCGACCGCGTACACGGTCTTGCCGCGGCGCTGGAGCCCGCCAAAGGTGAGGCGCGGGAAGGGCTTGTGCGCGGAGTGCCCGACCACCGCGAAGGAGCTCAGGGCGAAGAACGTCTCGTAGCTCGAGGGCATGAGCGACGATGGCTCGGCCCGCTGCGATCCGCAACGCCTCGACGCGCCCCGTGGCGGCGAGGCGGCGCCCGAGCCCCCCGGCGGCCGGCCGCCGAGGGTGAACCCACGCCCGGCCCGCTCCTGCCCCGGGGGCGCGGAACACGAGCCCCTCCGCGACCTTCCCGCCCTCCCGGTCGGCGCCCGCGGCGCCGTGGAGCGCGCGGTCGGGGCCGACCGCGAAGGGCCCGCCCCACCCTGGGCGCGCCCGCGCTCCCGAAGAGCCGATCGAGGTCGACCCTGCCGATGAGATCCCGCGCGGTCGAGTACAGGACGAGCCTGCGGAGGTTGCCGTCGAGCACGCACATCCCCACGCTCCGACCCGACACGGCGTGCACCCGCCGCCGTCGATGGCGCAGGGCTCGACCTCGAGCCGGGTACCGTCCGAGCGGGAAATCGACCGCGCGCGCGGTTTCTGTTCGCGACTGGGCGACGAGCTCCGCGGACGACGGGGTGACCGGAGCGACCGCGGAGGCCGGGGCCCGGGTAGCGTTCCCGGTCGCCCGCGCCCGCGCCGAGCCGACCGCCTGCTGGCCACCGACGGCGCCGCGAGCGGGCGTCAACCGCCCGCGACTTCGCCCTCGCCTCCCGGCGCGGCGAGCGTGACCAGGACTCGCTCCAACCGCTGGCGCACCTCGCGCGCCAGCTCGGCCAAGGCGGGGTCGGCAGCCGCCGCCGGCGACGCCGTGGGGTCGACCGCCGTCACCACGGCCCGGCCGTCGTCCCCCTCCCACAGCACCACGTTGCAGGGGAGCATCACCCCCGCCATGAGGCTGGCCGCGAGCGCCCGGTGCGCGAGCGCCGGGTTGCAGGCGCCGAAGATCCGGTAGCGACGGAAGGGCAGCCCCAGCTTCTGGGCGAACACGGCTTCCACGTCGATCTGGGTCAGCACCCCGAAGCCCTCGCTGCCCAGCGCCGCCGGCAAGCGGGCGACCGCGTCCTCGAAGCCCACCTGAAGCGCCCGCTGCACCGCGAACGATCCCGTCATCGCTGCCTCCTCGTCTCTATGCGGTGAGAGCATGCGGGCGCTCCGATGGGTTCGCCGGCCCTGGCGGGCGCCGCCGCGCTATCCTCGCGCCATGGCGGCCCCCGATCCAGACTCCCTCCTCGCCCGAGTCCGTGCCTTCACCGAGGCCCGCGTGATCCTGACCGCGGCCGAGCTGGACCTGGTTTCGGACCTCGCCCGCGACCCGGCGACGGCGGCGGGCCTGGCGGCCCGCCGCGGGTTCGCCCTCCGTCCCCTCACCCGCCTGCTCGACGCCCTCGTCGCGCTCGGGTTGCTCGAGAAGCGCGCGGGCGCGTATCGCCCGCGTCCCGAGGCGCGAGCCCTGCTGGACCGGGACTCCCCGACCTCCGCGCTGCCGATGCTGCTCCACCAAGCGCACCTGTGGCAGCGCTGGTCCACCCTCACGCAGGCGGTGGACCCCGGCGCCGAGTCGCGCGCCGAGCGCCACTCCACGGCGGCGTTCATCGGCGCCATGCACGTCACCGCGCGCGGACAGGCGCCGGCGGTCGCCGCTGCGGTCGGGATCGGCGGCGCGCGGCGGCTGCTCGACGTGGGCGGCGGCCCCGGCACCTACACGGAGGCGTTCCTGACCGCCGCGCCCGCGCTCGAGGCGACGCTCTTCGACCGGCCCGAGGTGGTGGCCATCGCGCGCGAGCGCCTCGCGGCGTCCCCGTGCCTCCCGCGCGTCACGTTCGTCGCGGGTGACTTCCTCCGCGATCCGCTCCCCCCGCATCACGATCTCGCGCTGCTCTCCGCCGTCATCCACTCCTGCTCGCCCGAGGAGGTCCGGGCGCTCTTCGCGAGCGTCCACCGCGCGCTGGTCCCCGGCGGGCGCGTCGTCGTCCGCGACTACGTGATGAACGAGGACCGCACCGCTCCCCTCGGCGGCGTCCTGTTCGCCATCAACATGCTCCTGAACACCCCCGGCGGCGCCACCTACACCCACGACGAGATCGTCGGCTGGCTCTCCGCCGCGGGCTTCGTGCGCGTGCGCCTGCTCGCCGCCGCCGACACCATGAGCGCGCTGGTGGAGGGGCACCGGCCCTGAGCGTGGGTCCCGGCCGGCCCCGCGAGCGGCCGCTCGCCGGGGCGCGACGCGCCCGGTCCGCGGCTCGACGCGGCTCGCGCGGCAAGAGCCGGATGCTGACGCGAGCGAGCCGCACCGGGCGCAGCGCCAGCGGCCAGGGGCGGGCGGGAGGACCGCCTGGAGCGATCGCTCGACCCGCGCGCGCCGCAGGGATGGGAGTTGTCGCGCTCGGTGCCGGGCGAGAGGATCTGGTCCATGAGAACGCTCACGGTCACGATCACGATCCTGCTCGCCGGCCTCGCCGGTTGCACCACCAGCTCGAGCTCCAGCCCGGCCGAGACGCCCGCGGACGTCGACTCCGAGGCGGACGAGACGGAGGACGTCACCGAGGAGGCGGAGCCCGCCGTCGACGAGGTGGAGCAAGGCGCGACCGGCGCCGCGGCCATGGAGGCGGAGCAGCCCGCGGGCGACGAGGAGCCCGCCGCGCCCAAGGCCGACGTCGGCGCCACACCCGCGCGCAAGAAGCCCTGCGCCGACCTGCTGGAGGAGCGCTGCAAGATCACCACCGGCTGCGCGTGGTCGTCGGACAAGAAGTGCGTCGAGCAGTGAGCGGCGGCACGAGCGCCGGGCTCGTTTGACCGGTCGCGCTCCGCGCCGAAGCGCGCGACCCGCCCGGCGCGATCCCGGTGTCCGTCAGGCACGGCGGGTGGCCTCGTCGTCACCAACCCAAAAACTCACCGAGCGTGGGCCCGCGGAGCCACTCGGGCCAGAGGTGGCCTCCCGCGTGCTCGCACCAGAGGATCCGGCGGCCCTGGGCGCAGCCCTCGCGGGCGACGCACCGGCCGCCGAGGGCGGGGCGCTCGCCGGTGTCGCACCGCGCCGCGAAGGCCCAGGCCTCGAGGGTGTCACGACCGCTGGCGATCGGCTCCTCGCGATCCTCGGCGCCGTGCACGACGAGCGCGGACACGCTGCCGACGCAGGGCACCGAGGGGCCGCCGCCGCCGACGGACACCACGGCGCGGATCCGCGCGGGACGTGTGCAGGCCACGTGGTTGGCCATGCCCCCGCCCCAGCTGTAGCCGACCACGGCGACGCGCGTCAGATCCCCGCAGCCCTGGTCCCGCGCCCACTCGAGCAGCGCGTCGAAGAGAGTCAGGTCGGGGCTCGCCTCGTCGCGCGTGTCCCAGCCGATCGCCCCGCGCATCCACGGCTGCGGGCGGCCGTCAGGGTAGAGCCCGAGGAAGGGGGTGCGGACGGCGCGCTCGAGCGCGAACGTGCGCGCGGCGTGGGCGCCGTTCCCGCCCCGCCCGTGGAAGCCGAAGATTACGGGGAACGGGCCGTGGCCGCGCGCCGGGGGGACCAGGTGAACCAGCCGCTCCTCACCCGCGACGCGGAGCCGCAGGGGCCGCGGCGCCCCCCCGATCAGCGCGCGGCAAGCGCCCCGGGGATCCGCCGCCGAGGCGACCTCGGGCGCGCTGCTCGCCTCGGGGGCGCCGTCTGGGATCGCCCGGGAGCGACAGGCCAGGGCGGCGACGGCCCCGAACAGGGTGGTTCGAGCGAGGCGCGCCCGACTCGCGAGTGGCACACCAGTGAGCTTAGCCGGCCGCGCCGCGCGGCGTCATCCGCCCGCATCGGCGCGCGCCCGCGGCGACCGAGCCTGCCGGGTGGGACGCGCCCGGGGCGAGCCCCGCTCAGAGGCGGATCCAGGTCGCCGCACCCCAGACGAGCACGGCCACGACCGTGACGAGCAGCGCGTAGCGACGGAAGTCCTGCCGAGTGGCCCGCTGTCCGTTCGCTCGCTGCCCGTCCAGGCGGGTGACGTCGAGGTAGCGGAGCGCCACCATCGCCGCCGCCACGGCGAAGAAGGCGAGGTCAGCGTCCAGGCGGTGTGGTCCGCGCCCGTCGGCGACCCTCGCCGCGGTGAAGAAGAGCGCCGCGGGACCCAGCAGGAGCCATGCCAGGCGCACGAGGCAACCGACAGGCGAACCGTGCTCGCTCGTCTCCGTAGCCTGGCCGGGGGCAAGGCCCCGAGCCGCGTGGTCGTCCGACATCGGCCATCTCCTCGCAGGTCGTCACGAGGATGACCCACCAGGGACGGCGGCCCGACCGCCCGCTATTCTTTAACCTGACGCCTGGCCCGGTGCTGGGCAGGCGCCACCCGTTCTCGAATTGTGGGCGCAGTCTAGGCCTGATGCGGCGGCCTCGCAACCGGCTCCCGCCCAGGCCCGCCGGCAGCGGACGCGCGCCGTCCCGCGCCGGTGACGAGGTCGAGCCGGATGGAGCGCGGCGACACGCGTCGCCGGCGGCGCCAGCGCTGCGCGCCGTCGAGATCGCGGGCGGGAGCGAGGGGTCGGAGTCGTGGGGACGCCGCGCGAGGCATGCTCTCGGTGGCCCGTGGGTGCTGGTCCGGCGCTCGTTTCCGGCACCTGCTCCTTTCCCCGCCCGGCGCGCCCGGACAGTGGCGGTCGAGCGGTGTGGGCTGGGCCGGCGGGCGAGCCACGGGTGTGAGCCCGCCCCGGATCCCTGCCCCTGGCGCGGTTGTTGCTTCGTACCCCCATGAGCTGTGCCAAGATCGGCGCCGCGGAGCTTGCCATGAGCCACCCTCTCGTCCCGCCCGGGTCCACTCGTTCTTCGCTCCGCCGCCGAGCGCGGCGGGCGCGCGGCCGCTCGACGCGAGGCGCGCTCGCGCTGGCCCTGGTCCTGGCCGCGTGCGGCGGGGTCGTGGCCGAAGCGCCTCCCGACGAGGAGTCGGGCGCCACCGGCGGCGCCCGCAGCGGCGGCGCGACCGCCACCGGCGCACGGCCCGCGCCGGGGGCGGGCGGGGGCGGCGCGACCGCCTCCTGTGAGACGCTCTGCAGCGACGGCGCCGCCGTCGCTTGCCCGAGCTCCGATCCGGCCGACTGCCTGAGCCTCTGCGCCCAGGTCGCCAATGTCCCGGCTGCGTGCCAGAGCGCCTACCAGAGCTATCTCACGTGCCTCGTCGCGGCAGGGCCCGACGCGTTCACCTGCGCCCCGGACGGGGCGGCGCAGATCCGCGCCAGCGTCTGCCCCGCAGACCAGACCGCGCTGCTCGCGTGCGTCCTCGACGCCTCGTGAGCTGGAGCCGTCCTCGCCTCACGGGCCACGGCGCGGCGCCTCGCCCGGCGGAAGGCCTCGCGGCGGCGCTCACCGCGGCGACACGAGCGGGCGCGGCCGGGGCGGCGGCGCCGCCCCGGCGCGCTCGAGCACGGGCAGCAACGCGAGGAAGAGCGCGGAGCGCGCGTCGGGACGGTCGCTCGCGACGGAGACGCGCACGCGCGGCCCCGCGGCGTCGACCCCCACGATCTCCGCGCGCGGCTCCTCCCCGACGCTCGCCGCCGCGTCCCGGAGCTCGCCCAGCGCGACGGTCGGGGCCGTCGCGGCGCCGAGCGTGAGGCGAACGGCCACCCGCGACCGCTCGCCGCGCACCCGGATCGGCCGCCACGCGGCGGCCAGGTGCGGGATCCGGAGCTCGCGCCCGAGGCGATCGACGAGCCGCACCTCGAACAGGTCCACGGACGCGACGCGACCGACCATACCCCCGACGGCGACCACGCGCCCCGTGGGCAGGCGACCGGAGTAGAGGTGGATCGCGCCGAGCAGGGCGCCAGCCACGAGGGGAGCGCTGGCGAGCCCCAACGCCGCCACCGCAACGCTGCCGAGCAGCGTGAGCGGGTTCGAGGGGTCGCCGGTGACGACGGGACCCAGGAACACCAGCGCGGCCACGACCACCCCGACCTGGATCAACACGCTCGTGGGCCGAGCCAGCTCGGGCCGGACCCAGGCGAGCTCCGCCTCGCCGCGCCCGACCGCCGCGAAGTAGAGCGTGAGGAAGCGCAGCAGGACCAGCAGGGCCGCCGCCAGGAAGAGCCCCACGATCGCCGGCGGGACCACGGTCGCCAGCCGGTCGAACAGGGCCGAGAGCGGAGTCAGCACGAAGCCCGCCATCCGCGAGGTGTAGCCCCGCGTGCGGTCGAAGCGGCTGAGCGCGAAGACGAGCCACGCGTAGGCGATGCCGAGCTCCACCACCCAGCGGACCACCGAGAGCCCGAGGTCGAGCGAGCCACGGACCACACGCGCATTGACGACCTCGATCGAGCGCAGGCTCAGGGCCGGAACCCGATCGGCGTGGGCGTCGAGCCACCGGCGTGCCCGCCCGGCGAGGCCCCGCGCGAACCGCGCCAGAAAGAGCGCACCCAGGCCGGAGACGACCACCAGCGAGAGCGAGAAGACCGTCCGGATGGTCGCCGCGCGCCGGCGCTCCGCGTCGAGCGCGGCGCGGACCTCGACCGCGACGTCCGCCGCGAGCGCGTCCACCGAGGGCGCGCCCGCCGCGACGGCGTCCTCGGGGCCGAGGTGGATCACGGGGACGCCCCCGATCAGCACCATCGCGGCGTCGCCGCGGCGCTCGCTGGTGACGTCCGCGCCCCGGGCACCCGGCGCCGCCCGCTCGAGCGCCTGGACCGCCTCGGCGGCGCGCTGGCGTGGGCTGTGCTGGTCGCGCGGCACCTGGAAGGTGTGGAGCCGCCGTCCGAACAGCTCGACGGGCGCCGCCTCCGCAGGCGCGGCGCGTGGCGCGCCGCGCGCCGCTGAAGGCGGGGCAGGCGGCGCCGCGACCAACGGGGCGCTCGCGTCCGGTACCGGCGGGGCGCTCGCGTCCGGTGCCGGCGGGGCGCTCGCGTCCGGCGCCGGCGGGGCGCTCGCGTCCGGCGCCGGCGCGGTGCTCGCAGCCGACGACGCCGACCCGCTCGCCGACGGCGGCGCTGCAGAGCTCGCCGACGGCGTGCTCCCGCCGCGGCGGGGCGCGGCCCCGGCGACGGCGACGGCCGCTCCGATCCCGAGGAGCGACGCCAGCCCGAGCAGCGCCACCCGGTGGCTCCGGAGACAACCGGACGGAAGCGGCGGAGCTCTCATGTGCGGCGACCAGCATAGCCCGGGGCGACGCCGCGAGGCCACCGGCGGGCGCGCGGCCGTGGCCACCGGCCCCGGTCGACGCGGCGCGCCGGGCGCCGGCGCGCGCTGCTCGCGGGAAACCCGCACCGGCGAGGACCGCCCATCGCCACGGAGCCGGGACGCGGTCCCGCGGTCGTCAGCAGATCTGCTCGGCGATCGCCGCGAGCACCGCCACGTCGTGAACGTCGGTGGGGAGCGCGGGGATCGAAACCCGCACCGGCGGCGGCTCCCCGGGACCGAGGGCGAGGGCGTCGAGGACGCGCAAGTTCTCGCGATCCCGCTCGGCCAGGGCCGCCTCCTCCCGCGCGGCGCGGACCACGCGCTCGGCGAGCGGCGGCGCGCCGGGAGCGGAGGCGGTCGCCGACAGGCCCGCGGTAGGCAGCGCCGCCACGACCGCCGCGGCCGTGGGCACCACCTCCGGCGGCGCGTGGACCCGGTTCACGACGATCGCGTCGCGGCGGAGCCCATGCTCCGCCAGCCATTCGGCGAAGAAGATCACCTCGCGAAGGCTGGCCGGCTCGGGCGAGGTGACCAGGACGTAGGCGAAGTCGTCGCCGCGAAACGCCCGCGACACCTCCTCCGCCCGCCGCTTGAAGCCGCCGAAGAGCCCGTCGAGCTCCACGAGGAAGCCCGCGACCTGCTCGATGAACCCACCGCCCGTGAGCCGGGCGACGCCACGCAGGGCGAGCGCCGCCCCCTGCGCGACGACGCCGAAGCGGAACCTTCGCGGCGCGGCGACGGCCCCTTCGAGCCAGCGCGCCATGGGGCTGTCGAGGGTGGCGATCAGGCGCTCGGGCGCGTCGAAGAACTCGAGGGCGTGGCTGGTCGGCGGCGTGTCGAGAACGATCAGATCGTAGCGAGGATCCCGCGCCACGGCGAGCAGCTTCTCCATCGCCATGTACTCCTGCGTCCCCGCCAGGCGTGACGAGAGGTGCGCGTAGATCCGGTTCGCCAGGATGCGGTCGCGCACCTCGGCGCTGGGCGCGTGCCGCGCGACGAGGTCGTCGAAGGTCCGCTTGGCGTCGAGCATCATCAGGGTGAGCGTGCCCGCGACCTCGATCCCGGCCGCGGCGAACACGGCCGGGTCCACCTCCCGCGCCTCGGTGTCCATCCGTTCCAGGCCGAGCGCGCCGGCGAGGCGGCGGGCGGGGTCGATGGTGAGGCAGAGGACCCGCTGGCCCTTGCGCGCGGCCGCCAGCGCGAGCGATGCCGAGATGGTCGTCTTGCCTACACCACCGCACCCGACGCACAGGACCACGCGGCTCCGGTCGAGCACGTGACAGAGACGACAGCGCTCCACCCGCGCCCGTTACCACGTGGCGTCGCGCGCTTCCAAGCGCAACGGTGCGCAAAAACTTGATCCGCGGTCCGCGCGCGCCGCACCCTGCGCGGCGAGATGAACGCTGGGCTCCGCGATGACCCTCGCTGCGAGCCCGGCGTCGCTCCCACGACCGCCTCGACCTGGGTCGTCCACCTGGCCCGGCGGCGCGTCTCGGCGCCCCGCGCGGCGGGCACCGGCCCTGACCGGAGCGACGCGGCTCGCCTGGCCCTGACGCTGGCCCCGGCGTGGCTCCACCCGGCGAGCGCCGAGCGCGCGGGCACAGGCCGCGCCGCCAACGACACCCGCCCCGATCGTCTCGACGTGATGGCTCGCCGCCGCGAGGCGCGCCGCTTCCGCGTCGACGGCTTCACCGTCCTGCTCGCCGACGAGCCCGACGCGGGCGCGAGCGCCGCTGCGCCGGTTCGCTCCGAGGGGGGGAGTGCCCCGGGGTGCGAGCCCCGGCCGCGCTGACCCGGCGCGCGGTTCGCCGCGCCACGGGGCGCGCGGCCGCCCGGCGGCGGCGCTTGCGCGGTGCGGAACCCCCACCGCCGCGGGCGGATTCGGGGCAGACTCCCGCCCGTGCACATCCCCGCCGGTGATCCTCCGCTGTCGTACCTCGCCTACACGCTGCCGCCGCGCCCGGAGGACGTCACCGCCGACGAGGTGCTCGACCGCTTCCTCGTCTACGTCCGGCACCTCGGGCTCGACCTCTATCCTGCGCAGGAGGAGGCGCTCCTCGAGCTCTTCGCCGAGAACAACGTGATCTTGGCGACCCCGACCGGCTCCGGCAAGTCCCTGGTCGCCGCGGCCCTGCACTTCCATGCCCTGGCGCGCGGCCGGCGATCCTTCTATGCGGCCCCGGTCAAGGCGCTGGTCAACGAGAAGTTCTTCGCGCTGTGCCGCGATTTCGGGCCGCGGAACGTGGGGATGCTCACCGGGGACGCCGTGGTCAACCCGGACGCGCCCGTCGTCTGCTGCACCCAGGAGATCCTGGCCAACCTCGCGCTGCGCGAGGGGCCCGAGCTCGACGTGGGGCACGTGGTGATCGATGAATTCCATTACTACGCCGACCGTGACCGCGGCACCGCGTGGCAGGTGCCGCTGCTCGCCCTGCCGCAGCCGAGCTTCCTGCTCATGTCGGCGACCTTCGGCGATCCGCGCTTCTTCGTGGACGAGCTCACCCGGCGCACGGGGCGTCCCACCGCCGTCGTCGCCGGCGCCGAGCGTCCGGTCCCCCTCGACTACGAGTACCGCGAGACGCCGCTGCACGAGACGATCCACGCCCTCGTGCGCGAGCAGAAGAGCCCCGTCTACGTGGTCGCGTTCACGCAGCGGGCGGCCGCCGAGGAGGCGCAGAACCTGCTCAGCGTGGACTACCTGACGCGGGAGCAGAAGCGCGCGATCGCCGACGCGCTCCAGGGCGTGCGCTTCGACAGCCCGTACGGCAAGGAGCTCGCCCGCACGATCCGGCACGGGGTCGGGCTGCACCACGCGGGGCTCTTGCCCAAGTACCGGCTGCTGGTCGAGAAGCTCGCCCAGCGCGGGTTGCTCGCCATCGTGGTGGGGACGGACACGCTGGGCGTCGGCGTGAACATCCCCATCCGGACCGTGCTCTTCACCCAGCTCTGCAAGTTCGACGGCCAGAAGACGGCGCTGCTCCGCGCGCGCGACTTCCACCAGATCGCCGGCCGGGCCGGGCGGCGCGGCTTCGACACCCGGGGCTCGGTCGTCGCGCAGGCCCCGCCCCACGTGATCGAGAACCTCCGCCTCGAGGCCAAGGCCGGCAACGACCCGGTCAAACGCAAGCGCATCGTCCGCAAGAAGCCCCCGGAGCGCGGCTACGTGCACTGGGATCGTGCCGTGTTCGAGCGGCTGATCGCGTCCCCGCCCGAGCCCCTCGTCTCCCGCTTCGAGGTCAGCCACGGGATGCTGATCCAGGTGCTCCAGCGCCGGCGCGGCTGCCGGGCGATGGCCCGCCTCATCCGCGACTGCCACGAGCCGCCGCGCCAGAAGCAGCGCCTCCGCACCACCGCCCGGCAGCTCTTCCGGGCGCTGCTCGACGCCGACATCATCCGTCCGGAGCCCGACGGCGGCGTCAGCATCCACGCCGATCTGCAGGAGGACTTCTCGCTGCACCGAGCGCTCTCCCTCTTCCTGGTCGAGCTCGTGGACACGCTCGATCCGACCCACCCCGATCACGCCCTCGACGTCCTCTCGCTCGTCGAGGCCATCGTCGAGGACCCCGAGGTCGTCCTGATGCGGATGCTCGACGAGCTCAAGACGCGGCGGCTCGCCGAGCTCAAGGCCGCGGGCGTCGAGTACGAGGAGCGGGTCGAGATCCTCGAGTCCCTCACCCTCCCCCGGCCCCAGGAGGAGCTGCTCACCGCGACCTTCGCCACCTTCTCCCGGCACCACCCGTGGGTGGCCGGCGAGCGGATCCGCCCCAAGGCGGTGGCGCGCGCCATGATCGAGCAGTTCCTGTCCTTCGGCGAGTTCGTCCGCGAGTACGGCCTGGAGCGGAGCGAGGGGGTGCTCTTGCGCTACCTCTCGTCCGTCTACCGGACGCTGGCCCAGACCGTCCCCGACCGGGCCAAGACGGTGGAGCTCCAGGACATCGAAACCTACCTCCGCGCGGTCGTGCGCTCGACCGACACCAGCCTGCTGGACGAGTGGGACAGCCTGCAGCGCCACGCGCCGGCGGACGAGGCCGACGCCTCGGTGGCGACCGCGGCGGACCGGGTCGACGTCACGCGTGATGTCCCCGCCTTCACCGTGCTGGTCCGCAACGCCGCCTTCGCCGTGGTGCGGGCGCTGGCTCGCGGCGACTGGGCCGCGGCCGCCGCGCTGCTCGACGGCGGCCGCCCGGAGGAGCTGCAGCGGGGGCTCGCGGCCTTCGCGGGGGAGCTCGGAGCGGTCCGCGCCGACCCCGAGGCGCGCTGGCCGCGCCATTTCCGGATCGTCTCGCGCGACGACCGCGCCTGGGTCGTCGAGCAGCTCCTGCTGGGGAGCGCGCGGGGCGGGACCGACGGCGACGAGCCCCTGGAGAGCGACTGGTTCTTGCGCCTCCGCGTCGACCTCGAGGCCACGCGTGACGCGGGGCACCCCGTGCTCGCCCTCGAGCATTTCGGGACCTGAAGCGCAACCCCACGGCGAGGGGCCGTCGCCCGGATCACTCGACGTGGACGTAGAAGTCGACGGTTTCCAGGTTCGAGATCGGTCCGTCCCAGATCTCGAAGCCGACCGCCACCGAGTTGAGGTGCGTCCCGGGGACGGTCAGCCCGCGCCCCTCGGCGTCGCGGACGAGGTCGAGCACGTCGAACTCGATCTCCGGGAGATCCTGCCCCTCCCGCTGCACCCAGTTGATGATGGGCAGGTTGTTCACCGTCCCGTTCCAGACGTCCCACACGCCGGGCAGACCCTCCACGGTCACCCCCTGGTGCGCCAGGTTGCGCTGACCGGCGGGCTGCTCCCCGGGCGGATCGCGCAGCCAGACCATGAGGTAGCCCAGAAGCCGCGTCCCGTCGCCCACCCAGATGTCGTAGGCGGCGTTGTAGGCGCCGGCGTTGCCGTTGGCCGCCCAGCGCCAGCCGGTCCTCACCGCGGTGAGCGAGTCGATCGGCGCCGGCAGCCCGCAGTCGGGCAGGACGTCGCGCGGCGAGTAGCGGCCGCAGAACACCGCCGGGTAGGAGGAGGGCGCGCCATCGGCGCTGCCCGATCCGTTCGAGGACACGATGATGAGCGAGGTCCCCAGCCACGCGATCTCGTGGCTGACCCAGCCCGAACCCCAGCCGTTGCCGATCACCGCGTAGGGGATCCCGTCGCGGGTCACCTCCGCCGTGGCGTACCGCTCGGTGGAGCGCCCCTCGCCGCTCTGCACGCCCGAGCCGAGCTCGGACTCCGTGCCGCCCGTCGCCGGCACCCCGCCTGTCGGCTCCACCCCGCCCGTCGCCGGCAACCCGCCCGTCGGCGGCGTGCCCCCCGTCGCGGGCGCACCGCCCGTCGACGCCGCACCACCCGTCGCCGGCAACCCGCCCGTCGGCTGCGCCCCGCCCGTCGCGGGCACGCCGCCCGTCAGCGCCGCGCCCCCCGTCGCCGGCGTGCCCGCCGTCGCGGGCACGCCGCCCGTCGGCGCCGCGCCCCCCGTCCCTGGCGCCACCCCCCCGGTGCTGGAGTCGCCGCCGACGCCGGGCGCAGCCCCACCCGTGGCGCTCGTGACGCCGCCGCTCTGCCCCCTGGCCGGTAGCGAGTCGTCGCCGGAGCCGGTGCACGCGAGGGCGAACGCGCCGGCGGACGTGCCAAGGATGATCGCGGAGGAGAGCGCAAAGAGCTGTCTCATGTCCACCTCGTGCCACGACGGGCCGTGATGCCTCCCGCCGGCCCCGAGGTCGTAGCACGTTTGCATGTGGAATCACGTCCGCGCGACGCCGAGCCACCGCGCCGGCGGCCCGGGCGCGTCGCCCCAGGGAGGCGTCGGTACCCCGGGGGCGGGGCGCCGATACTCCTGTGCTCGACCCACGGCGGTCGCGCGGCCGCGGGGGCGCGGTAGGATGGGGCGCCTTGCCAGACGACCCAGCCCGAGAGCCCGAGAACGTGCGCCTCGCGGGGCAGGCGCACCGCGTCGCCACCGAGGGGCTGACGGCCGCTCGCGCCCGCGGCGACCTCGAGGCGACTGCGCGCGAGGTCATGGCGCGACTGCGGGCTCTCGCCGAGGAGCAGGAGCTCCGGGCGCTCGCCGCCGGGCCGCTCCCCGCCTGCCGACCCGGCTGTCCGCACTGCTGCCACGGGACGCGCGTGGACGTGCTGCCGCCCGAGGCCGTCATCCTCGCCGAGGCGCTGATGGGCGACGGCCACGGCGCCACCCTCGCCCGCGTGCGCGCCGCGGCTCGCGCGGCGCGCGGCCTCGCGCGGGAGGACCGCCACCGCCGGCGGCTCCCCTGCGTCCTGCTCGACCCCGACGGCGGCGGCCGCTGCTCGCTGCACGCGCTGCGGCCCCTGGCCTGCCGGGCGATGAGCTCGTTCGACGCCGAAGCCTGCGCGGCGGCGCTGGCCGATCCCACGCGGGATCGGCGGCTCCGGAAGCACCGGGCGCTCCACGCTGCCCACTCCGCGGTCGCTGCCGGCGCGCGTATCGCCCTCGCCGCGGCGGGGCTCGACGCGCGCGTGCTCGAGCTCGCGACGGCGCTCGACCTCGTCTGCACTCAGCCCGAGGTGAGCCGGCGGTGGGCGCGCGGCGAGCGGATCTTCGCGCCGGCCGCGGTGGAGCGCGTCACCGGCGAGCCAGAGCCGGACGACCCGCTGGCGGCGGCGCTCGCGCCCCCGCCCCCGCCGCGCCCCACCGCTAACCCGCGCACGGCCCCCCGCCGCGCGCGGCGCGGGCGCTGCGGCACGCGCCGCGCCGCGCCCCCCGGCCCCGGCGCGACTCACCCGCGCGGCTGGCCGCGAGCGGGGGCCTCCGCCGGGCAGCTCGCCGCCCCAGGCGAGGCGCCGAGCGGCGAGAACTGTCGTGTCACCGCCCCCTCCGGGCTGCGCTCGGACGCGATCAGCCGCGCGCCGCCGGAAACCGTGCGCAGGGGCTCGACGTCCACCTCGACGACGTAGGTGTACCCCGCCCGCATCGGCAGCGCGAACGACACCTCGCCGGTCTTCACCACCACCGCCCCCTGCGTCGACTCCGTGTGCGCCCACGCTCGCGGCGTGCCGACGACGTGGCAGCCGGGCAGGAGCCGGAAGGTGCTGCCGTATCGAGAGACGTCCACGCCGTCGACGGTGCGCACGTAGCCGGTCAGCACGGCGACCTCCGCCCGGGTCGGCGCGGGATCGCTCGCCGGGTAGAGGGGGTACCCCCGCTCCCGCTCGACCCCGCAGGCCGCGACGAGGACCAGCCCCAGGCACGCGGCGCGGCCAACGGGGCGGGGGGCGCGCCCGCCCTCCGACGTCCCGCCCCGCCGCGGCCCCCGCTCCTCGCGCTGCTCGGTCGCCATGCGAGGCGGCAGGGTAGCGTCCCCCCGTCCGCCGCGCGAGCGGGACGGCCTGGACGCACCGCCCGCCCCCCTGGCAATCGTCACCGCACGGTCACATCCTCCGTACTACCCTGCGCGTGAGCCTCCCCGTGGCCCCGCCCCCTGATCGTTCCGCCAAGCACGGCCCCCCTGCCCGAAACGGCGGGGCGTCGGTGCCGATGACCCCGAAGGAGCTCAGCTGGCTCTGCTTCAACGAGCAGGTCCTGCAGGAGGCCGAGGATCCCCGGAACCCCCTGCTCGAGCGCCTGAGGTTCCTCGGCATCTTCTCCAACAACCTGGACGAGTTCTACCGCGTGCGGGTCGCCGCGCTGCGGCGGGCCGCGCGGAACAAGACCCCGCTCGACGACGGGGCCGGGATGTCGCCGCGCCGACTCCTGCGGGAGCTCCAGACGCGCGTCGTCCTCCAGGCGGCCCGCTTCAACGCCATCGCCGTGGAGCTGTTCCATGCCCTGGAGCAGAGCGGGATCCACCTCGTCGACGAGCAGCACCTCGACGAGCTGCAGGCGCAGAGCGTCCGCGAGTTCTTCCAGAGCCAGGTGCGCCCGCGCCTGGTGCCCATCGTCTGCCACCGCGAGCGAGACCTGCCCGCCCTGCGCGATCACTTCCTCCACCTCGCCGTCGAGGTCACGATCGAGGGCAAGAAGGCGCCCGTCTACGCGTTCATCGAGGTCCCCACCGACAGCCTCTCGCGCTTCTTCATCCTGCCCCGCCGCGGCAACGACGACTACGTCATCTTGCTCGAGGACGTCATCCGCTCCGGCCTCCGCGAGATCTTCTCCCTGTTCGACCCCACCGGGTGCCGCGCCTGGACGGTGAAGATCACCCGCGACTCCGAGCTCGACATCGAGCAGGACACCGGGGAACCCTACGTCGACCGCGTGCACCGGGGGCTGCGCCGGCGCCGCGTCGGGGCGCCGGTGCGCATCGTCTACGACCAGAGCCTCCCCGACGCCTTCCTCAAGTTCCTGCTCAAGAAGATGAAGCTCCCCCGCGAGAACGGCGTGATCCCGGGGCAGCGGTACCACAACTTCAAGGACTTCATCCACTTCCCGGATTTCGGGCGCACCCACCTCAAGCGCCCGCTGCCGGCCCCCCTGCAGCACCCGGCGCTGGCCGGGCGGCACAGCGTGCTGGAGGCGGTCGCGGAGGGGGACGTCCTCTTCCACTACCCGTACCACAGCTTCGGCTCCTTCATCGATTTCCTCCGCGAGGCCGCCATCGACCCGCACGTCACCCACATCCACCTGACGGTGTATCGGGTGGCCCCTACCTCGAGCGTCCTCAACGCCCTGAGCAACGCGGCTCGCAACGGCAAGCACGTCATCACCGTGATCGAGCTCTTGGCCCGGTTCGACGAGGAGAACAACCTCGAGTGGGTGGACCGCCTGCGGGAGGAAGGCGTGGAGGTGATCACCGGCGTCCGGGGCCTCAAGGTCCACTCCAAGCTCTGCCTGGTGACCCGGCGGGTTCGCGGCGGCACGGAGCACGTCGCCACCATCGGCACCGGCAACTTCAACGAGGAGACGGCGCGCCTCTACACCGATCACTGCCTGATGACCGCCAACCCGGCGCTCACCGGCGAGGTCCTCCGCGTCTTCGAGTTCTTCCGCAACAACTACAAGGTCTCTCCCTACGAGCGGCTCGTGGTGAGCCCGTTCCAGGCCCGCCGGCACTGGCGCCGGCTGATCCGGCACGAGGCGCGGCAGGCGCGGCTCGGGCGCCCGGCGTTCATCTGGCTCAAGATGAACAACCTCACCGATCCCCGGCTCATCGAGGAGCTCTGCGCCGCGGGGCGCGCCGGCGTCTCGGTGCGGCTCATCGTCCGCTCGATGCTGGCGCTGGTGCCCGGCGTCCCCGGCGTCTCGGACCACGTGGAGGCGATCAGCCTGGTCGGCCGCTACCTCGAGCACGGCCGCGTCCTGATCTTCGGCAACGGCGGCAAGCCGCGAGTGTACCTCACCTCCGGCGACTGGATGCCCCGGAACTTCGACGGCCGCGTGGAGGTGGCGTGCCCGATCCACGATCGCGCGCTGGCCTCGGAGCTGATCGACCTCTTCCGCCTGCAGTGGGAGGACACGGCCAACGCCCGGATCTGGGACCCCGAGCTCGTGTGCCGCCGCCGACCGCCGCCGCCCTCCGGCGAGCGGCGCGACAGCCACGACGAGATCCGCGCCCACCTCGCGGCCCTGGCGGCGCCGACGCGCTGAGTCGTGGCGCGCGCCCGGGGCGCCACGCGAGCGCGGCCCCCGCCGACAAACTTGGCCCCCGGGCCCCGGCGGCGCTAACGAGCGAGGGTCGTGTCCCGCGCGCACCCCCTGGTGGCCTCGGCGCTCCTCGCCGCCGCGACGGTGGCGCTCAACGCGCGGCCGGCGGCAGCCCGGATCGAGGTCGCCTCCCCGTACACGAAGGCGCAGACCTACTCGGGAGCGGTCCGCTACCTGCGGGTCGACCTCGGGTACGAGATCGTCGAGCGCGATCCCGACGCGGCCTACCTCCTGTTCCAGTTCGTGCCGAGCGGGGAGACGGACCCCACGCACGGCTCCGTCGAGGTCATCGAGGTCGAGGACGAGGTCCGCGTCATCCTGAAGCTGCCCGAGCTACCCGAGTACCGCGAGGCCATGCTGCGCGACGGCCTGCTGGAGAAGCTCTCCGGGGAGTACGGCGTCCCGCCGGAGCGGACCCGGCCGGAGGAGAAACGGAGAGAGGAGCCCAAGGAGGGCGAAGAGCCGGCCGAGCGGGGCGACAAGCGCGATGGCCCCGCGCCCGAGGGCGGCGCGGACCCATCCTCGCCGCCGGAGGAGCGGGGGGGTGACGCGCCCACCGGCGGCGCGGACGGACGGCGCGAGCCGCGGCGGCGAGCGACGCGTCCCCGCCATTGAGGCCGCGCCGCGCGGCGCGGCTGCCAGGTCACCGCGCCCTCGCCCCCGAGCCGGGGCCACCACGCAGGGGGTGGTAACCATCGCCGGTCAGGGATAAGGGTTGGGACTGCCGATGGATCCCGACCGTCCCCTGCCGACCGAGATCGGGCGGTACCACGTCGTCCGACTGCTGGGCCAGGGGGCGATGGGGCGCGTGCTGCTGGCCCACGATCCGGTGCTCGACCGGGACGTGGCCGTGAAGCTGCTCCGCGATGACCTCGGGCTCCCGGCCGAGCACCGGCGAGCCCTCCTGGAGCGCATGCGCAACGAGGCGCGGGCGTCGGCCCGCGTCAGCCACCCGAACATCGTCGCCCTGCACGACATGGGTGAGGTGCCCGACCTGGGGCTCTTCCTCGTCTTCGAGTACGCGGAGGGCGAAACCCTGAAGGAGCGCCTCGCGCGCGGCCCCATCGCGCCCGAGCTCGCGGCCCGGATCGCCCGTCACGTGGGCGACGCGCTCACGACCGCGCACGAGGCGGGCGTGCTCCACCGCGACATCAAGCCCGAGAACCTGATCCTGACGCGGACCGGACCCAAGATCGCCGACTTCGGCATCGCGCGCGTCCCCGACTCGACGCTCACGCGCGACGGCGGCCTGCTGGGTACGCCGGCGTACAGCGCCCCCGAGGCGATCTCGGACGGGTCGTTCTCGTCGGCGAGCGACCAGTTCTCGTTCGCCGCCTCGCTCTGGGAGGCGCTCGCGGGGCGGCGCGCCTTCCCCGGCGACGACGCCGTGGCGGTGGCCAGCCGCATCGCGACCGACGAACCGCCGAAGATCGCGGAGGTCTGCGCGCTCGACCCCCGGGTGGACACCATCCTGGCCCGCGGCCTCTCGAAGAACCCGCGCGGGCGCTTCCCCACCTGCCGCGAATTCGGCGCGGCCCTGGCCGACGCGCTCGAGGGGGCGCCCCGGGCCATGCAGACCACGGTCCCCGACCAGTTCCACCGCGCCGCCGCCGCGGAGCGCGAGCGTCACCGCTGGCTCCGGGTCGGGATCGGAGGCGCCGCCGTGGGCGCGGTGGCGGTGGTGGCCGGCGTGCAGGTGTGGCGCGGGCTCGACCCGCCCGAGCGCCCCCTCCCCATCGTGCCGAGCGCCCTGCCCGCGGCACCAGACGCCGGCGCGAGCGGTGATGAGACGCCGACCCCGGCCCCCACCCGCGTCCCCAGCGTGCGCGCGGTCAGCGCGCCCGCCTCCGACGCGGGCGGCGCGATGGCGGTCGCGAGCGCCGCGCCCGCCGACGCCGGCGCCGACGCCGACGCGATCCCGTCGGCGTCCCCCTCGACGGCGATGCCGGAGGAAGCTCCGGATGCGGAAGCACCCTGACGCCGCCACCGCTGCGCCCGGTCGACCGCGGGCCGCGGCGCCCTCCGCCGCCGCCGGGCGCCGCGCGCCGTGGATCCTCGCCGGGGCGCTCGCCGCGGGGCTCGCCCTGGTCACGCCGACGGCGCGCACCGCTCGCGCGCAGATCGCGATCGACCCAGGGCCGGTTCCGCCCCCCGCCGCGGCGCTCGTCGAGGGCGGCATCGTGCGGCTCCGGGCGCCCGTCGCCGAGATGATCCGGGTGCCACGATCCACGTTCGACATGGGCTCGGACGAGATCGAGATCATCGACGCCGCCGCGACCTGCCGCCGGTCCTCGCGCGCCTTGCCGCCAGAGCGGGCCGACGCCGAGGAGGATCCCTGCTCGGAGGCCGTGTTCGCGTGGGAGCTCGCGCGCCACCCGGTGACCCTCTCGGCCTACTGGCTCGATCGCGTGGAGGTGTCGGTCGGCGCGTACCGCCGCTGCGCGGAGCTCGGGCGCTGCGCGCCCCTGCCGTACCGCGACGGCGGGCGGCGGCTCGATCGCGCCGAGCTCCCGGCGTCCCTCGTGCGCTGGGAGGACGCGCAGGCCTACTGCCGTTTCCGTGGCGCCCGCCTCCCGACCGAGGCGGAGTTCGAGCGGGCCGCCCGCGGCACCAGCGGCCGGCGGTTCCCCTGGGGCAATGCCTTCCACCGCCGCGCCGCCAACCACGGCCGCTTCGGCTGGGATCGGAGCGAGCTCGCCGACGGGTACGCCGAGCTCGCCCCGGTGGGGAGCTTCCCTGCCGGTCGCACGCCCGAGGGGTTCCTCGATCTGGCCGGCAACGTGGCGGAGTGGGTGAGCGACCTGTTCTCGACCCCCTACCCCGCGACCCCGGTCACCGATCCCCAGGGTCCGCCGCATGCCTTCGCGTCCGGCGCCACCCCCCTCCGGGTGCTCCGGGGAGGGAGCTACGAGCTGCCGGCACCGTTCCTCCGCGGCGCCGCGCGCATGCCCCAGGACGGCGCCACCCGGGCGCCGACGATCGGGTTTCGTTGCGCCCGCTCGGCGACCGCAACGGGGGTGACGCGACCATGAAAGAGGCCCCGCCGCGCGCGGCGATGCTCGCGCTACCGATCCACGAGCACACGGAGTTCATCCTCGTCACGCCCCACTACCCCGAGAACGTCGGCGCCGTCGCCCGCGCCATCAAGACGATGGGCTTCACGCGCCTCACCCTGGTGAAGCCGTCCCGCATCGCCACCCCGGAGCACGAGATGGCGCGCAAGATGGCGGTCAAGTCCGGCGACGTCCTCGACCAGGCCCGCCGCTGCGCGACGCTCGACGAGGCGCTCGCGGGACGCGACCTCGTCGTCGCGACCACCTCGCGCCGCGGCACCCCCGGCGCGCGCGGGCCGCGCGCCGCGGCGCCCGAGCTCGAGGCGGCGACGCGCGCGGGCCGATCGGTGGCGATCATGCTGGGCAACGAGAAGAGCGGCCTCACCGCCGAGCAGCTCGCGCTCGCCCACGAGCGCATACGAATCCCCATGGCCGCCGACCAGCCGTCGCTCAACCTGGCCCAGGCCGCGCAGGTCCTGGCCTACGAGCTCTTCATCGCGGCCCTCGAGGCCCGCGCCCGCGAGCCGCGCGCCGCCCCACGGTGACGCCAGCCCCGGGCCGCGCCACAATGACGCCGGCCGCGCGCCCGACCTCGGCGCGCTCCGGCGAAGGATCCATGGCCCCGGCGCCTCGCCCCCTTGCCCCCTCGCGACCGCGCGCGCCGCCTGCGCGCCGCGCGCGCCCGGGCGCACCCGCCGCCCTCGTCGTCGTCACCGCGCTCTGCGGCCTCGGGCTGCCCGCGAGCTGCGCCCACCGCGGGGACCCGGACTTCGCGCGCGCAGCCGCGGCGGCGAGCCGGGCCTACGGCCACGGGAGGTATGGCGAGGCCGGCGACCTCTGGCTCGCGGCGGCCTCCGCCGCGGCGCGCCCGCGCGACGCCGAGGAGGCGCGCTACCGCGCCGCAGCGACCTACGCCCGCGCGGGGCGCGAGCCCGAGGCGGCGACGCTCTACGAGGACCTCGCCGACGACGCCGAGGGAGAGCGCGCCGCGCGCGCCGCGTTCGACCGCGCGGAGCTGGAGCTCGCCGCCGGTCGGGTCGAGGCGGGACTCGCGCTGCGCGACCGCGCCCTGCGCGCCTACCCGGACTCCGGACTCGCCCGCCGAGCGCTACAGCGACAGCTCGCCTGGCACGTGGAGCACGGGGGCGCCAGGGCGGCCCTCGCCTACCTCGACGCGCTGACCGGGGAGGTGGGACGCAGCGAGCTCGCCGAGACGATCGCCTACGAGCGCGCCGTCCACCTCGCGCTCGCGGGTGACGAGGAGGGCGCGCTCGCCGCCTTCCTCGCGACCGCCGAGCGCTTCCCGTACCCGCTGGGCGCGTACTGGGACGACGCGCTCTATCGAGCCGCCGAGCTCGAGGTCGCGCTCGGCCGACCACGCCAGGGCATCGCGCACCTCGAACGGATGCTCCACGAACGCGAGCCGAAGCCCATCGCGGGTAGCGTCGAGCGTCCCCGCTTCGGCCCGGCCCGCTTCCTCATCGCGGTGATCCTGCGCGACGAGCTCCAGGACCGCGTGGCCGCCCGCCGTGAGTTCCTGCGCCTCGTGGAGGAGCACCCGACGAGCCGCCTCCGCGACGACGCGCTGTGGGCCGCGGCCGTGCTGGGCGACGAACTCGGCGATCCGCGCGGCGCATGCCGCGACGCACGCCGCCTCGCGCACGACTTCCCGAGCTCACGGTACGTCGGCTGCCTCGGCCGCGTCTGCCCGGAGCTCCGCGTCCCCGCCGCCGATTGCCCGAGCTACGTGGAGGGCGCCCACGCCGATTGACGGCCCTGGCACCGCTGGCCCGAACCAGACGGGCGGCCCGTGCCCATCCCCCCCGCTCACTCGTCTTCGAACTCGTCGTCTTCGACCTCTTCCTCGTCGTCCTCGTCGACTTCGTCCTCCTCGTCCTCCTCGTCCTCCTCCTCTTCCTCGCCCTCGTCCTCGCTCTTCCCGTCGATCTTGAGGTCGATCCCGACCTCGCCGAGCTGGGTTTCGAGCAGCTCGAAGAGCTCGTCCATGTCGTCGCCGCTCCACTCGTCGAGGACGTCGGTCAGAAACTCGAAGAAGTCGGCGTTGTCGAGGCGCCGCTCGATCTCCTCGACCTGCTCCTCGGTGAAGGACTCGAGTATGTCCTCGCGCAGGGACTCGGTGTCCCCCTCCTCGATCGCTTCCTGGGCAGAGAGCCGGATCTGTCGAACAGCACGTCGGTCGAGGTAGATATCCATGGAATTTCGCTTCCGGAACGAGTACGCCCCGCCTTTAAGCGAAGCCTCGGGGCGCCGTCAAGCCCGCACGACACTGGCCGGCCGGTGCCCATGAGAGGTACTTTCCTGGCGATGCGGCCACCGCCCGGGGTCATGATCGCGCTGATCACTGCGACCGCGACCGCCGCGGCCGATCCCCCCGAGGATCGGGCGATCCAGGCCGTCCACAAGCCGCCACCGATCAACGTCCATTACCTCCAGTCGGGCGTGGGGTTGGCCACCGAGCTCGTGCCGTCCGCTGGCGCGGTGTGTCCCGCCGAGGCCCGGACCCCGTGCATCCTCGGCGGTGGCCCGGGCCTCGCCATCCGGGTCGGCTACCGCGCGCGGCGCCCCTGGTTTCTGGGGGGCGCCTACGAGGTGACGCGCCACGTCTCCTCGAACCTGCTGCGCCTCGCCATCCTGCAGCAGCTGCGCGCCGAGGGACGCCGCTATTTCGATTTCGGGGCGCGGCTGGTCCCGTACGGGCTCGGGGGCGTCGGTGCGGCGGTGTACGGCAACGAGTTTGGCGCGGAAACCTACGGGCTGCTCGGCACCCTCGGGCTAGGGGCAGAATTCCAGCTCAATCGAGCCGTGGTCGTCGGCTCCGCGGCGGGCTACCGGCCATTCTTCGTCCGGCGCTGGACCGACAGCGCCGGCCAGGAGCGAGCGGACGGGCCAGCGGGCTTCGGCCTGGCGCACATGGCGGCGGTCGAGTTCACCGTCGAGATGCGCCGCCAGCTGCCGCGGTGGTGAGGCAGGAGGCCCGCGGACGAGCCGGGAAATCGCGCCGAACGCGCGTCCATCGGCAGAGCACCCTTGACGGACGACCGGTAGCCGGCTCCTCTTGGCGGGGTGCGGAAGTGTGAACGGTGTGGGGCGGACAACCCCGACCACTTGAGGTTCTGCCAGGACTGCGGGAATCGCCTCGACCGCGCGCAGCCGCTCGCTGCCCCTACCCCACCGCGAGGCGTGCCGGCCGCGAGTCTGCCGCGCAGCGTCGAGCCGTTGCCGCCGACGAGGCGAGAGGCCGGCGTCGTTCGAGGCGGCGAGCCTCTGCGGCCGCGACCCGAGGCGCCCGTCTTCGACTTCTCGCCGCGGCGCGCCGAGAACGACCCGGCACCCTGCCAGCATTGCGGCACCGTCAACCCGTCGGGGAGCCGCTTCTGCTCGAACTGCGGTCAGTCCCTGGCGGTCAGCGGGGCCCCTCCGCTGCCCCCCCCCGCCGCGCCCGCCGGGCCGGCGCGGATGCCGGCTGCGTCGCCGGCGCGGGGTGATCTCGGCGGGTCCGCAGCGGGGGCACCGATGGCCGTTCCGCAGCCGGGCGTGCCCACCGGACCGCTGCCTCAATTCTCGCTGGCGATGGACGATGCGGTGGCGCCAGCACCCGTGCTCGGCATCGCCCCCGCCGTGACGGCGGAGCCACGTCGCGTCGCCTGCGGCCGCTGCGGGGGTGCCAACGCGACGGGCATGGCGTTCTGCCAGTACTGCGGAGCGCCCCTCGGGGACCCCGGAGTGGCGGCCAGCGCACCCCTGGCGCCCGTCGTGTCGCCGGTGCCCTCGCTGGTCGTCTTCCCCGGCGCCGCGGGCGCCGCCGAAGCCCCGCCGGCTGCCGGAGCCTGGCCCGGGGCGCCGCTCGGCGGGCCAGCGAGCCCGGTCGCGCTCGACGGCCCCACCGCGCCCCCCCCGCCGCCGATCCCGCTAGGGCCGCCGGCCCCGGCACCGGACCTGGGCGGTACGCAGGCCTCGGCGGGGGAGGCAGCGCTCCGCGCGCGCCTGGTCGTCATCGGACAGGACGGCACGCCGGGGCGCGAGTACCCGCTCGGCGTCGACCAGATCGACCTCGGCCGCGAGGAGGGCGAAATCCGCCTCCCGAACGACCCCTACGTCAGCCCGCGACACGCCCGGCTCCGGCGGCGCGACGGCCGGTTCTCGATCCAGGACCTGGACTCGACGAACGGCGTCTTCCTGCGCATCCGTCGCCCTGAACCCATCCAGAACGGGGACTTGCTGCTGATCGGGTTGGAGGTGTTAAGGTTCGAAACCGTGACCGGCGCAGACAGGGGCCTCGGGGCGGCGACGGAGCGCGGCACCCGGGTCTTCGGCTCCCCCGCCGCGCCGCGCCACGCCCGCCTCGTCCAGCGGACCGTCGAGGGGACTTCCCGTGACGTCTTCTACATGACCCGCGACGAGCTGACGATCGGCCGCGAGCAGGGGGACGTCGTCTTCACCACCGACGCGTTCATGAGCCGTCGACACGCCACCATCCGGCGGGATCCGGCCACGAGCACGTTCGAGATCCGCGACCTCGGCTCCTCGAACGGAACGTACCTCGCCATCCGCGGGGAGGTCCCGCTGCAGGCGGGCGATCACGTCCGGATCGGTCAGCACCTCTTCCGCCTCGACGTGGACCGGAGACAGTGAAGGACCCATGAGCGAAGAAGGGCCTGGCTCGGATCGAGAAGTCCGCGTTCACGTCTTCGGTCGTACCGACGTGGGGCAGATCCGCGAGCACAACGAGGACAACTTCCTCGTGGCCGACCTGACCCGGCGGACCCGCAGCCTCAAGGAGGAGGATCGCCACCAGGTCGTCGGTCCCTGCGGGACGCTGCTTGGGGTCTGCGACGGCATGGGCGGCGCCGCCGCGGGCGAGGTCGCGAGCCAGCTGGCCGTGGACATCATCTTCGAGCGACTCACCGCCGAGGAGCGGGCGCGGACCCACGACGACCTCGCTCGTCGGCTGGTCGCCGCCGTGGAGGACGCGGGAGCCCGCAGCTTCAGCGAAGCCCGCGCGGACCGATCCCGCCGCGGCATGGGCACCACGGCCACCATCGCGGCCCTGATGGACACCCGGCTGTTCGTCGCGCAGGTGGGCGACAGCCGCTGCTACGTGCTGCGGGAGGGCCAACTCTACCAGATCACCCGCGATCAGTCCCTGGTCAACCAGCTCATCGAGGCGGGGCAGCTCACCGAGGAGGAGGCGGAAACCTTCGAGCACAACAACATCATCCTCCAGGCGCTCGGAACGGCCGAAACCGTGCAGGTGGACCTCACCTTCGTCGATCTGTGCCGGGGCGACACGTTGCTGCTCTGCTCGGATGGTCTGTCGGGCATGATTCGTGCCGACGAGATCCGAGAGGTGGTGAGCGCCGTGGAGGATCCGCGGGAGGCCTGCCGGGAGTTGACCGACCGGGCCAACGCGGCCGGGGGCCACGACAACATCACGGTGATCGTCGCTCGCGTCACGGGGCCCGGCGCGCCCCCGGTCACCCCGGGCACCCCCCCGCCGGCCTACCGCAAGTACGCGCTCCCGGAGCACCCCTCGCGCGAGCAGACGGTGCGGGCGGGCCCGTCGCTCTCGAGCCCCTCGCCGCCGGCGATCCCCTCACCCCCGGGCGAGCCCACCTTGCCCGACGTGGACGAGGCGGGCGAGCCCGCGGCGGTGTCGGAGGGGACGGCAAGCGAGAGCGACCTCGCGCCCCCGTCCGACTCCGACCCGTCGCCCCCGGCGCCGCTCGGAGCCAGCGATCCGGTGCGCATCCCGACTAACGGCCTCCCTCCGGCCGTGGTCGGCCTCCTCGTGCTCGGCACGCTGCTGCTCGCCGCGGTCGCGGGCTTCATCCTGCTCGGGGTCGTGCGCTGATCGGACCATGCGCCACGCGCTCGGGCGGATCCTGTGGATCGTGCCGTCGCTGGCGCTGGTGAGCCTCCTCGCCTTCCTGATCCTGGTCGGCGCGGGCGCGGGCACGACCGGGTTCGGGGGGGATCGGCTCACCGAGCAGCGACTGCGCGCGCTCCCGCTCTTCTTGAACCCGAACCCCGCGGACGTGCGAAGCCTGGCCCGCGACGCGGCGGCCCGGATCGCCCGGGGCGATCCCGACGCGGCGGCCGCGACGACGCCCCTCGTCCGCCTCGGCGGCGCCGCGCTGCCCCCCCTGCGCCCCACGCTCGAAACCCTGCCCCCCGCGGGTCGCGCCCGCGTGGCCCTGGCGTTGATGCCGATCGCCCACCGGATGGGCATCGCGAGCGCCGAGGAGGTCCACGGCTCGGACGCGGCGATCCTGTTCTGGCAGCGCTTCTGGGAGGACCGCGCGCTCGACTTCCGTCCCGCCGTGGTCCGCCGAGCGGTGCGACGAGCGGCGCAGGAGGCCTCGACACCGCGCCGTGAGGAGATCCGGGAACTTGACACCTTCGCGCTCGCCGAGCTCGTGGACGCGCTCGGACCCGTCGGCACGCGCGCCGACGTCGAGCGGGTAGCGCGCGTCACCGCCCTGCTCGAGCCCCTGGCGAGCGCGTGCGCGGCGGTCCCGCCCGACGCCAGCGCCGCGGCGGCGCGGGCCGCGGCGGCGCGCTGCCGCCGCTGGTGGTCGGCCAGCGGCACCGACTACGTCGAGCTCGATGGCCCCTCGCGCATGGCGGCGATGATCGGCGAGACGCGGTACGGCAAGTGGCTGAGCGACGCGGCCTGGTTCGGCTTCGGCGCCACCGCCGATGGGAGCCAGGTCCTCGCCGAGCTGCTCCGCCGGGGCCGACGGACGGGGCTGTTGCTGCTCGCGGGACTGCTCGGCGGGCTCGGGACCGGCGCGCTGCTCGGGAGCCTCTCGGCGGCGCGCGGTCCGGGACCCGTGGACGGGACGGTGACCGCGCTGGCGGTGCTCACGGCGGCCACGCCCGGCGCAGTCCTCGCGATCTGGCTCCTGTCGCCGACCGGCCCCGCCCTGCGCGGGCTGGCGGCGGCGGGCGCCATGGTGCTCCCGAGCATGGCGCTGCTGTCCCGACACCAGCGGGTGCTCGCACGGCGGGCGCTGCGCGAGGAGCCGACGCGCACCCTGCTCGCCTTCGGCGCCGGCCCGCTCGGCCTCGCGCGCGTCCACCTGCGCCAGAGCAGCACGGCCGCGGCCGCGCTGCTGGGCTCGGACGTTCCGCTCCTGCTCACCGCCGCCTTCGTCGTCGAGCGCGCGGCGGGCATCGAGGGACTCGGGGCCGCGACGGCGACCGCCGTCGCGCAACGTGATCTGGCCTGGCTGATGGCCATCGCGCTGGCCACGAGCGGCCTCGTGGCGCTGGCGCAGATCCTGAGCGATGGGCTGCTCGGTGTCCTCGATCCTCGCTTGCGCGCCGCGCTGTCACCGCGCCAGGAGGGCTTCGAGTGAGCGCCTCGCGACCCCCCCGGGCCCGTCCCGTGGGCGCCACCCGACGAGCGCTCGGGCGTCCGGGCGCGCGCGCCTGCCTGCTGGTCCTGGGGCTCTGGATCGCGGCGGGGGCGGTAGGTCCCGAGCTGGCGACCAGCGGGGGCATCGCCGCGCCGCGAGCCGTCGCCGTGATCCTGCTCGGCGCGCGCGCGTCGGCGCTGATGGTCGCGCTGGCGCTCGGGCTCGCGCTCCCGGGCGGCCTCCTGCTCGGCGTCGTGGCCGGCGCCGGGGGGCGCGCGCGCGACGGCCTGCTCGCGCGCTCGCTCGAGCTCGGGAGCTTCTGGCCCGCCGTGGGCCTGGTCCCTCTGCTCGGGGCCTCGCTCGCGCTGCCCCCGCCCCTGGCGCTCGGGCTCGCTGTCGCCCTGAGCGAGGGGTGCCGCGTCGCGCGCCTGGTGCGCAGCGAGGTCCTGCGCGCTCGGGCGGCGCCGTGGGCGGTCGCCGCGCGCGCCCTCGGCGCGACCCGGGTCGACCTCTTCCTTCACCACGTCCTCCCCCCCGCCGCGGGACCCTTCCTCGTGGCCGCGGCCTTCGTCGCCGCCACCACCATCGCCGTCGACACGGCCGTCGCGTTCCTGGGCCTCGTGGAGGCATCCCCGCTGAGCTGGGGCGGCGCCCTCGCCGCGTCGCTCGAGGGGGGGGCGATCGCGCTCGGCCCGCTCCTGGCGGCACTGGCGACGACGGTCGCCTGCTACGGGATCGCCGGAGCGCTCGAGGCGGAGCTCGATCCCAGACCCCCGCTCTCGCCGCCGGCGCGTGCCGCCTGAAGCCGCGGCAGCGCGACCCGGCGGGACGGGACAGGAGCGGCGGGCGCGGCGGGCGGCAGTCCCGCCGGGCGAGGAGCACGCAGCGCGGAGAACCCTTGCGGAGAACCGCGTTCTGGTCCAAGTACGGGCGGTCATGGCCGCCGTCGAAACCGTCACCGAGCGCAACTTCGAGTCCGCCGTCATGATGAGCGAGCTGCCCGTGCTCGTGGAATTCGGCGCCCAGTGGTGCGGGCCCTGCAAGCAGGTCGCCCCCGAGCTCGAGGCGCTGGCCACCGAGCTCGCGGGAAAAGCGAAGGTGGTCACGGTGGACATCGACCGTTCGCCGCGCCTGGCGCAGCAGCTCGGGGTGCAGTCCGTCCCCACCTTCGTCGTCTTCCACCAGGGGCGGCCGGTAACGGGCAAGGTCGGGGCGCTGCGCCGCCAGCAGCTCCGCGAGCTCCTCGAGCCGGTCCTGCCCCGCCCCGCCGGCGCGCTGAGCGCCGCCGAGCTCGCCCAGCTGCTCGGCGCGCGCCGGGCCACGGCGGTCGACACCCGGGAGCGCGCGGCCTACGCGCGCGCCCACCTCCCCGGCGCCGTCCACTTGCCGCTCGACCAGATCGAGTCCCGCCTGGCCGAGCTGCACATGCTCCCGAGCGAGCCGGTCCTTTACTGCCGCGGTGGCGATCGGACCAAGGAGCTCGCCGAGCGGCTGGCGGCGAGCGGGGTCCCGGTGGCCTTCCTGGAGGGTGGGCTGCTGGCCTGGGAGGCGAACGGCCTCCCCATCGAGCGCCCCGACTGAGGGGGCGGCGATGGCAGCGGCGCCGACCCCACGCGCTCCGCTCCTGCCTGGCCTGGACGAACAGAGCACGCTGAGGCTCGAGGCCCGGGTGGTGCGGCGCGAGGTCGCCGCCGGCGAGGTCCTGATGCGGGAGGGAGAGCCCGCCCGCGAGCTCATCTTCCTCGCCGCCGGCGAGCTCTCGGTGCTCAAGCGCGAGAAGCACCACCGGCGGCGCGAGCACCGGATCGCCCGCGTGCTGCCGGGGGAGGTCTGCGGTGAGCTCGAGCTCATCGACGGGCAGCCGGCGGCGGCGACGGTGCGAGCGGCGATGCCCAGCGTGGTCTACGTGCTCCCCCTCGACCGCGGCGACCCGGCGCTCGACCTTGCGCTCAAGCGCCACCTGGCGCGGCTGCTCGCGGCGCGCCTGCGCGGCAAGGCCGAGGAGAGCCTCGCGACCTCGATCCAGCGCGCCGCGACCGGTGAGTTCGTGGTCGACGTGCTGGTCCTGCTCGCGCTGTACGCGGTCCTGGTGTCGGCGCTGCCGGTGTTCAGCCAGCGGCTCTCCTGGGACGTCGCGCTGTTGAGCTTCCCGCTGCAGGCCGTGTTCGGGATCGGCGCCCTGCGCTTCATCCGCACGAGCGGGTACCCCCTCGCCGATTTCGGCATCGGCGCTCGGTACCTGCTCCGATCCCTGCTCGACGCCATCGTGTTCACGGTCCCGGTGCTCGCGCTGGTCACCGGGCTCAAGGCGGCCTATCTCCTGGTCACCGCGGCGCCGGCGTCGCTGCCGCTCATCGACCACCCCGACCTGGCGGCGCAGTGGGGCAACCCCCAGGTCCGCCTCTGGTTCGGGATCTACGTCGTCTCCTGCGTGGTGCAGGAGCTCATCGTCCGCGGCGCGCTCCAGAGCAGCCTGGAACTGTTCCTGGTCGGGCCCCACCGCCGGCGGCGCGCCGTGCTCGTGTCGGCGCTGCTGTTCGCGGTCAACCACCTCCACCTCTCCTTCGCCTTCGCGGCGGCGGCCTTCCTCCCCGGGCTGTTCTGGGGCTGGCTGTTCGCGCGCCACCGCAACCTGGTCGGCCCCACCCTCTCGCACGTGGTGGTCGGTGCCTACGTCTTCTTCGTGATGGGGGTTCCGGTCGCGACCTGACCCCGCTCACCCGAGCACGGCGCGCGCCGCCGCGAGCGCCGCGGCGATCACCTCGCGCGCCGGAACGCCGTGACGCTCCGCCGCGGCCGCGCAGGCGTCGAACTCGGGCTTGAGCGTGGGGGGGCCGAACGGACCCTCGCTCACCTTCACCGGGAGGGCACCGAACGCCGTCCGTACCTCGATCGTGCGCCGGGGCCGCTCGCGCCGGCTGACCTCGGTGCGGCGGACGCCCAGCGTGCTCGTCTCGCGGAGCAGGATCGCCGCCACGGCGTCGCCGAGCTCGCGCGGGGCCAGCGCGGCCAGCGTGAACGCGGGCCTCCCCTTCTTCATGGTGATGGGCGACGCCCACGCGTCGAGAGCACCCGCCTTCATCAGCCGCTCGATGGCGTGGGCGGCCAGCTCGCCCGTGAGATCATCGACGTTCGCCTCCAGCACCACGTGCGTGGCGCCCGGCGCGATCTGCTCCGCGGCCGCACCGAGCACCACGCGGAGCACGTTCGGCCGGTCGGGGAGCTCGCGCGCGCCGGCGCCCCAGCCCACGCGCTCCGGGGTGAACGCCGGCCAGCGCGTGAATTCGCTCGCCACGGTGGCGACGATGGCCGCCCCGGTCGGCGTCACCAGCTCCGCCTCGATTCCCGCCGCGTAGGTCGGCACCCCGGCCAGGCAGGCGACGGTCGCGGGCGCCGGGAGCGGCAGGGCGCCGTGCCGGCAGCGGACGGTCCCGTGGCCCATCGGCAGGGGCGACGCCGCCACGCGAGCCCCCAGGTGGACCAACGCCGCCGCCGCGCCGACCACGTCCACGATAGCGTCCACCGCGCCGACCTCGTGGAAGTGAACGTCGCCGAGCGGGATGCGGTGCACGTCCGCCTCCGCCTCGCCGAGGCGACGGAAGATCCGCCGCGCGAGCGCGCTCACCTCGTCCGGGAGGCTCGCCGCCGCGAGCAGGGCGTCGATCTCGGCATAGGTGCGCTCCGGCTGGGGCTCCGGCGTCCGGACCTCGAAGGCCAGGGCGCCGATCGCGCCCCGGCGCACGGGCGCGAGCTCGATCGAGACTCCAGGCAGGCCCAGCGCGCCGACCGCCGTCTCGATCACGGACCGCGGCACCCCGAGGTCCCCCAGCGCGGCGATGGTCATGTCCCCGGCGACGCCGCTCGCCGCGTCGAAGAACAGCAACTTGCCGTGCCCGCTCCCGGGCGACAAGGCGACGTCGCTGGCCCCGCGCGCCAACGGGCCCGCCGCGAAATGGCCGTGCGCCGGCCCGGATCCGGGGTGGTGACTCACGGGGTCCACCCGCCCCGGCCGGCGAGGATCCGGTGCACCGCCATCGCGGCGCCGAAACCGTTGTCGATGTTCACCACCGTCACCCCCGCGGCGCAGCTCGCGAGCATGCCGAACAGCGCGGTGAACCCCCCGAGGGAGACGCCATAGCCGACCGAGGTGGGCACGGCGACGATGGGGGCGGCGACCAGTCCGCCGATGACGCTCGCCAGCGCGCCCTCCATCCCTGCCACCACGATGACCGCCGGCGCCGCCGTGATGGCGGCTCGCTCCGACGCGAGCCGGTGGATCCCCGCCACCCCGACGTCCACCACGCGGTGGGCCGGGATCCCGAGGACGCGAAGCGTCGCCAGCGCCTCCTCCGCCACGGAGAGATCGCTGGTGCCCGCCGCCGCCACGACGACCGGCGCGATCGCGAGCGGCGCCCGCGGCGTCGGCAGAAAGGTGGCGACCCGCGCGACCGGTTCGTAGCATAGCTCCGGGACCTGGGCGCGGACCGCGGCTGCCTTCTCGGCGTCGAGCCGCGTCACCAGGACGCCGTGGCCGACCCGGATCTGCTCGCGAGCGATGCCCGCGCCCTGGTCGGCGGTCTTGCGCTCACCGAGGATCACCTCGAACAGGCCCTGGCGGATCGCGCGGTGGTGGTCCACGCGCGCGAACCCGAGATCCCCGAACGGCAGGTCCCGGAGCTCCGCGAGCGCCTCCGTGGTGGAGAGCGCCCCGGCCCGCACGCGCTCGAGGAGCTCCTCCAGCATGGCGCGATCCATGCGCGCGGCTTAGCACAGTCCGGCCGCCGCGGGTCGGCGGGCGGGCGGGGCGCCGCGGGCAGGACCGCCCCCGCGGGGCAGGGCTCGACGCGGCGCGCTCGCGGGCGCAGCGGGCGGCATCGCCGTGGCGACCGTCAGCGAGCCGAGCCGCCGCGCACCCCCGGCGCCCGTGGGGGCTGGCTTCGCCAGCACCTCACGCGCGAAGGCAGGGCCGGGCTCGTGGTCGTCGGCGCGCAGGGCCGGCAACCGGCGTCGCGCCTCCTCCGCCTGACCCGACCAGCGCAGCGCCACGGCGAGGTGCGGCTTCCCGTCGGGGTGCTCGATGAGCTGGCGCGCGCGCTCGAGGAGCACGAGGGCCCGCTCGAGGGGCCGGGCCGCGCCCGCCGCACGAACGCCCACCCCGGCGTGTCCTGCACCGTCGCCCTGTCGGAGGCGAGCCTCATCGCCCGCTCGGCGAGGTCACCGGCGCGCGATGCGTCGTCGCGCCGGTCGGCGCCGAGCATCGCCGCGTGGTCGAACGCGGTCACGTGCCTGGCGTCCTGCCGGAGGACGGCCCCGTACTCCGCGACCGCCCGCCGCGCGTCCTGCCGTCGCTCGTGGTGAGCGGCGAGCCGGAGGCGCGCCGCGACGGCGCGGGGCTCGGCGGCGATCGCCTTCCCGAGGGGCGCCGCGACGGCCGCGCTCGGCCCCGGCACGGTCCTGGAGCGCTGACGGCGACGACGCCAGCAGCGCGACGCCCTGCTTCAGCGCCTCGCAGCCCTGGTGGCGGTGGCCGACCATCGGCGCGGAGCGCCCCCACCGCATCAGGTGGCGCGGATCGAAGGGGAAGAGCGGGAGCCGGTCATGTGCGCCTGGAAGAGGCCGATCCCCCCGACGCCGCTGCAGACCGGCGCCACCGAGGCTGGGGACTCCTCCAGGCCGATGACGCACACCGCGTGGTCGATCTGGAGCGCGTAGCCCAGGCCGTCGAGGACCATCGAGACGGTGACGAAGGTCGTTTCGGAGAGGAGCTCACCAAGCAGCGAGGCGGCGAGGCGGGGGAGCCACGCGACCTCTCCGAGCCCGCCGCCGGCCAGCGCGAGCCGCAGCGGCGCCCGCCCGAACCAGCGAAGAGCGCCGACCAGCGCGGGGTGAAGCGTCACGGCGCCCCCGAGCGCCGCGGCCCCCAGGGCGAGGAGCCCAAGCAGCGCAGAACCCCGGCGGTGGCAGGACCCGACCGAAGGTGCCCCAGGTGCCGGCGCCGCGCCGGACGGTCGGCGCGGCGTGGAGGAGGAGCCCTCCCCGCCGCACGGGCCGGGGCATCCGGGACCCGAACCCTTGGCGCAGGCTCCCTGAGAACGGCACGATCGCGGCCACCACCACCAGCGGCAGTGGCCCCATCGCCCCTGCTCGTTCGACGAGCAGCCACGTTCCTGCACCCAGACACGCCCGACACGGAGGTCGAAGCTTTGCCGCGCACCCCGGCGGAGCGAGGCCATCTGGCGGTCCTCAGGGTTGACCGAGCAGTTGGCCGGCTGATGGCTTGCAGAGGTTCTGCTCATCGGGGATGGCGCCGGCCATCCAGCCGATGCTAACCCTCGGTCGTGCCCGCGCTGGCGCTTCCGCTGCTCGCGTTCACCATCGGGCTCGGGCTCGCCTGGGCAGCCGCGGGGGAGCTCGAGCGCCGCGGCGGCTCCGCGCTCGGCAGCCGCTCGCTCCTCCTCGCCGCGGCCTTCGGCGGCCTGGTCACCGCGCCCATCACGGCCTACCTCGTCGCCTTCTACCCCGACTGGGCCTACGCCTTCGTGGTGGACAGCGCCCGGTTGCCGAGCGTCGTCCCGTCGGCGTTGACGCTCGCGAGCGCGGCGGCGCCCCCCCTCGGGTTCGCCCTCGCGGCGCGGTTCGCCGGCGAGCGCCGCCTCGGACGGCTCCTCGAGCTTGCCGCCGGCGGCGCCGCGGCGACCCTCCTCACGCTCCTACCTGGCGCCCCGCGGCTCGGCGTGCAGGCGACCTACTCCCAGTACCACGGCGACTTCGGCGTGGTGCCGCTCGTCGGGAGCCGGCTCGGGCTCGGGCTCCTGTGGATGCTCGCCGTGCTGGTCGGCGCCGTCGTGTGGACGGCAAGCTCCATGCGCCAGCTCTCTCGCGCCGAGCCGCGGGGTTGAGCCCCGCCGCCCCCGAGCCCCACGCGCGCCGGTCGGCCGCACCGCGGCGACGCACGGGTCGAGCATCCTCTCCGCTCCCGCTGCCGCGTGCGAGGAGACGCCTCCGGAGACGCCACGCTGTCGCCGCCTCGACGATCGCTGACCACGCCCGGGCGCTCGTGCCAGCATGGGCGTCATGATCCTCGACGCCCGCCGCCGGCGGCGCCTGCGTGCCCTGGTCGACGCCCTCCTGGCACGCCACGGACCGCAGGGCTGGTGGCCCGTCCGCAGCGAACGCGCCCTCTTCGCGGCCCGGGGCGGCGCGCGCCACGAGCGCGGCTACCACCCGGGCGAGTTCGACTTCCCCCGCAGCCGGGCGGGGCGGTGGGAGATCGCGACCGGCGCCGTGCTCACCCAGAACACGGCCTGGTCCAACGTCGAGCGCGCGCTGGACGCCCTGGCCGCCGCCGGGGTCGCGTCGCCGGAGGCGGTGGTGGCGCTGACCTCTGCCGAGCTCGCGGCGCTCATCCGCCCCGCCGGGTACTACAACCAGAAGAGCGGCTACCTGCGCGCGCTCGCCGGCTGGTTCCTCGCGAACGACGAGGACCTCGACCGGGCGCCGCGCACCCGCGCGACGCTGGAGGCGGTGCGCCCCGCGCTCCTCGCCGTGCGCGGCGTCGGCCCCGAGACGGCGGACAGCGTGCTGCTCTACGGCTACGCGCTGCCCACCTTCGTGATCGACGCCTACACCCGGCGCGTCCTCGGCGCGCACGGCCTCGCGGCGCCCGCGGCCCCCTACGAGGCGCTCCGGGCGGCCTGCGAGGCCTCTCTCCGGGAGCCGAGCGACACGGCCACCGTCGAGCGCTGGCAGGAGATCCACGCCGTGATCGTCGAGGAGGCGAAGGCCGCGCGCGCCGCCGCCGGGCGCGAGGCTGGCTCCCGGCGCGCCCGATGATACGCTCGGGCAAGACAGGGAGCGCCGGCGGGAGAGCTCCCAGGATGGAAGCGGGATGCAACGCCGAAGGTACTCCGAACTGGTCCTGGCGCTAGGGTGGGTGCTCGTCGCTTGGGCGCATGGCTGCGGTGACAAGCGGCGCGCCGACACCATCGAGACGACCCCGATCGGGAACCGTCCCCCATCGTACGACGGCGGCGAGGCCAGCGACGTGCTGACCGGCGCGGGGACGGCCGGCGTTGACCGCGCGGGCTCTGCCGGCGGTGGGGCGGGCGGCGGCGGGGCGCTCGTGGCGGGCGCCACCCATGCGGGGGGCGCGGGCGGCGCGGGCGAGGTGCCGCGCGGCCCCGAGGTGACGATCACGCACCCGGTCGCGACGGACGATCCTGCGAGCGGCGACGTGCTCACCGCCGACTCGGTCGAGGTCCGCTGCCTCGCGCGGCAGTCCACCGCGCCGGGCTCGTCCCCGGTGGCGTCGAGCACGGTCAAGATCGCGCTGCTCGACGCCTCCGGCGCGCTCGTGCAGGAGCTGCCCGGCGTCGCGACGGGCCTCGCGGACGAGTACGCGGCCTCCTTCGTCATCGCCACCCTGCCGACGGCGCCCGTCTCCTTCCGCTGCACCGCGAGGGACACGGCGACGACGCCGCTGCCAGGGGAGACCACGATCGGAACGTTCGTCGACAACGGGCCGACCGTCAGCCTCCTCGAGCCCGAGAGGGACGAGATCGTGCCGCTGCTCGGCGCGGTCCACGTCGAGTTCGAGGTCCTGCCGGCGCCGCTCTCCGACGACGACGAGCAGGCGGAGATCGACGCCATCGCGCTCACGCTCGCGGGGGTCGACATCCCTCCCTGCGGCGCCGGCAGCGCGCCCTGCTTCGCCCCCAAGCCCGGGGCGGAGGGGGTCTACGTCGCCGACGTCGACTTCACGGATGGGCTCGTGTTCTCGCCGACGCCGACCCTGGTGAGCGCCATCGTCTCGGCGACCAACCGGCGCGCCCCGCAGGCCGCGACGCGCGCCGCGGAGGGGCAGTTCACGCTCGACGGCGAGGGGCCGACCATCACCCTGAAGCAGCCGAACGTCGCCGGCGGCGCCGTGTTCGGCGGGGAGATCATCGTGGAGTTCACGCTCGACGATCCCGCGGGGGTGGATCCGGACTCCATCGTGGTGGAGATCGACGGCGACCCGTACCGCTACCCGTCCGAGGGCGCCTGGGCGTTCAGCAACGGGACCTACCGCTTCCGCTTCGACACCGCGAACATCGTGGCCCTGTCCCAGCTCTCGATCCGGGTGCTCGCGCGGGACGTGGTCCAGAACGACGCGCCGGGCGGCGGCAAGACCGTCCTCGTCCCCATCGACAACGTCTCCCCCATCGTGGACCTCGACCCCGGCAACGTCCGCGAGATGGCGTGGGCCAACAAGACGGCGGGGACCACCAAGTGCACGGTGTCCTTCGACCCGCTCGGCTCGGGGAGCCCGTTCTCGCCGCCGAACGACGGCGACGTCCTCGTCGGGACCTACGGGGCGATCTTCCGCGCGCTGATCGTGGATCGCTCGAACGGCAGCCCCGGCGACCCCACGGTGTCCTTCGCCCACATCGACAACACCACGGTGTGGCTCTACGCCAAGCCGGCCGCCGCGGCCGAGGCGGCGCCCCTCGTCTACGACGCGAGCGGCGACGGGGTGTGCGACACGGTGGACGAGACCACCCCCGCCTTCGTGCAGCTCTTCCCGCTCGCGCCGGACACGCGCGCCTACTACCCGGACGAGGCGCACCTCACCGACGCTGCGGTGGCGCCGGCCTGGGCCTGCGACGCCTACGGCACGGCGACGGCGCCGCCCGAGAACCTCTGCAACTCCTACTCCCCGGACCTCTACCACGTGATCAAGCACCCCTGCCCCACGTCGAACGAGCCCGCCGTCTACGCGAACCAACCGGCGGCGGGCGGGGACTGCACCGGCCAGACCTGGCTCGTGACCAACGAGGAGTCCGTGGGCGAAGGGTGGATCTGCCTCGCGGCGCGCGCGACCGACCGGGTCGGCAACGGCGCGATCTCGGCGCCGCTCCGGGTCTGCATTGACGCCCCGGACGACGGGACGACCCCCGACTGCTCGCTCGCCGCCATGCCCTCGTGCACCGACGGGTGTTCGTCGCCTCCCCGGTTCGAGGCGCAGATCCTCGATCGGCTCAACTGACCGCCCCGCGACCCGCCGGACCGCGCGCGCCCGCGCCGGGGAACGAAGTCGCTTGACGCGGCGGGCCGCGATGCCCGAAGAAGCGGCGGTGACGCGCGCGAACGATCCGGTCCTGCCTCCCCTCGACCCGTTCGTGGACCGGCACCTCGGCTCCCGACCGGCCGAGCTGGCCGCCCTGCTGGCGGAGGTGGGCTACGCCTCCCTCGACGCGCTCGCCGACGCCGCGGTGCCGGAGGACATCCGCCTCCGCCGCCCGCTCGATCTCGGCCGGGCGCGCGGCGAGCAGGAGGTGCTCGACGAGCTGCGGGCCATCGTGGCTCAGAACCAGCGCTTCCGCTCCTTCATCGGGCTCGGCTACTACGCCTGCATCACCCCCGCGGTGATCCGGCGCAACATCCTCGAGAACCCCGGGTACTACACCCAGTACACGCCATACCAGGCCGAGATCGCGCAGGGGCGGCTCGAGGCGCTCCTCACCTTCCAGACCCTGGTCGCGGATCTCACCGCGCTCCCGCTGGCCAACGCCTCCCTGCTCGACGAGGGGACGGCCGCCGCCGAGGCGATGACGGCGTGCCGCGCCGTCGCACGGGGCGAGCGCCGGACCTTCGTCGTCGCCCCGAGCTGCCACCCGCAGACCCTCGGCGTGGTGCGCACACGCGCGGAGCCGCTGGGGATCCACGTACGCGTCGCCGAGCCCGGCGCGGTCGACCCCGAGCGCGACGGGGTGTTCGCGGTGCTGCTGCAGTACCCGGCGACGGACGGCACCATCGCCGAGCTCGCACCCGAGATCGCGCGCCTCCGGGCGGCGGGCGCCCGGGTCGTGCTCGCGACCGACCTGCTGGCCCTGACCCTGCTCACCCCGCCCGGGGAGCTCGGAGCGGACGTGGCCGTCGGCTCGACCCAGCGCTTCGGGCTGCCGCTCGGCTACGGCGGTCCCCACGCCGCGTTCTTCGCGGCGCGCGACGAGTTTCGGCGCCACCTGCCGGGCCGGATCGTGGGCGTCTCGCGCGACAAGCGCGGGCGCCCGGCGTATCGCCTGGCGCTCCAGACGCGCGAGCAGCACATCCGCCGCGAGCGCGCCACCAGCAACATCTGCACGGCGCAGGTGCTCCTGGCGGTGATGGCGAGCGCGTACGCCGTCTATCACGGCCCGGAGGGGCTCCGCGCCATCGCCGAGCGGGTGCGCCGGCTCACCACCTCGCTGGCGGCGGGGCTGCGGGCGCTGGGCCTCGAGCCCACCCCGGGACCGCTCTTCGACACCCTGGTGGTGCCGTTGCCGCCCCCCGAGCGCGCGCGCGTCCTCGCCGCCGCCCACGCCGCGCGGGTGAACCTCCGGGAGCTCCCGGCGGCGGTCGGCGTCTCGCTCGACGAGGCCACGACGCCGGACGAGGTCGCGCTGTTGCTCGGGCTGTTCACCCCTCCGGGCGTGACCGGGCCCGACGTGGCGGCCCTGCTCGCGGCGTCCCCCCCCGCGCTGCCGGCGGCCCTGGCCCGCCGGAGCCCGTACCTCACGGCGCCGGTGTTCCACGCGTACCGCACCGAGCACGCGCTGCTCCGCTACCTGCGGCGGCTCGAGGCGCGAGACCTGTCGCTCACCACCAGCATGATCCCGCTCGGCTCCTGCACGATGAAGCTCAACGGCGCGGCGGAGATGCTACCCATCACCTGGCCGGAGCTCGCCGAGCTGCACCCGTTCGCGCCCGCCGCGCAGGCCGCCGGCTACCACGAGCTGTTCCGCCAGCTCTCCGGGTGGCTCGCCGAGATCACCGGCATGCACGCCGTGTCGTTGCAGCCGAACTCCGGCGCCCAGGGCGAGTACGCGGGACTGCTCGTCGTGCGCGCGTACCACCGCGCCCGCGGCGAACCGCAGCGCGACGTCTGCCTCATCCCGACCTCGGCGCACGGGACGAACCCGGCGAGCGCGGTGCTCGCGGGTCTGCGCGTGGTGCCGGTGGCCTGCGACGAGGAGGGCAACGTCGACCTCGCGGACCTGCGGGCGCAGATCGCCGCCCGCCGCGGCGCGCTGGCCGCGCTCATGATCACCTACCCCTCGACCCACGGGGTCTTCGAGGCGAAGATCCGCGAGATCTGCGCCCTCGTCCACGAGGCGGGCGGCCAGGTGTACATGGACGGGGCGAACATGAACGCCCAGGTCGGCCTCTGCCGCCCGGGGGACATCGGCGCCGACGTCTGCCACCTGAACCTGCACAAGACGTTCGCCATCCCCCACGGTGGCGGCGGCCCGGGGATGGGCCCGATCGCCGTGCGCGAACACCTCGCCCCGTACCTGCCCGGCCACCCGCTCGTGGGGGCCGCCGACCCGCGGGCGATCGGCCCCGTCGCGGCGGCGCCGTACGGGAGCGCGAGCATCTTGCCCATCTCTTGGGCCTACATCCGCATGATGGGCGCGGAGGGGCTCCGGCGTGCCACCCAGGTCGCCATCCTCAACGCGAACTACATGGCGCGGCGCCTGGCGCCCCATTACCCGATCCTCTTCCGCGGCCCGCACGGGCTGGTGGCGCACGAGTTCGTGCTCGACGGCCGGGAGCTCAAGCGGGAGGCCGGGATCGAGGTCGACGACGTCGCCAAGCGGCTGATGGACTACGGCTTCCACGCACCCACCATGTCATGGCCCGTCCCCGGGACGCTCATGATCGAGCCCACGGAGAGCGAGTCGAAGGCCGAGCTCGATCGGTTCTGCGCGGCGATGATCGCCATCCGGGAGGAGGCGCGGGCAATCGCGGACGGCGCCGCGGACCCCGTGGACAACCCGCTCCGGAACGCGCCCCACACCGCCGCGGAGCTGGCGGAGGACTGGCGCCACCCGTACAGCCGGGAGCAGGCCGTGTTCCCGCTCCCCAGCCTGCGCGACCACAAGTACTGGCCGCCGGTGTCCCGCATCGACAACGCGGCCGGTGATCGGCACCTGGTGTGCACCTGGGCGCCGCCGACCGAGCGGCCCCGGAGCGGCGATCAGCCGGGTCGCTGCGTCGGGTCGAGCACCTAGGGCACCGCGCCGGGCGCAAGCCTCAGCCGGCGGCTACGCCGGCGGCGCGGCCACGCCCCGCGCTGACGCGTTCCGGACGGCGTCGTGGCCACCGGCCCCCCGATGGGCGCGCCAACGCCTCGACCGGCCCGCGAGCGATCCCGGCGCCCCCCGGCGCGTCCGCCCCTGCCCCGCCCTCGGACCGGTAGCGGCCAGACCTCGGTCGAAGCGGCGCCGTCACTCGGCGAGCTCGTTGGGCAGACCGGGCGATGCGCCCGGGGAGGCGTGCAGCCCGAAGGCGCCCGCGACGTCGTCCGCGAGCCAGGGTGCGCGGCGCGCGACGCTGACGCCGGGATCCGGGGCGGGCAGCGCCGGGAACCGCGATCGAACCAGGCCGTCCGCGGAGCGAAGCCGTATCAGCTCCCCGGCGTTCCCGAGCCCGCTCTGGCCGAGCACCGAAACCCGGATCAGCGTGGCATCGGCCGGCGGCGGGACGTCGAGCTCCGGATCGGGGGCGTAGCCCTCGTTGACCACCAGCGCGAACGCCCCCGGAGCGAGGACGGCGGGCGGGAGCGCGACTTGCGCGGCCGCGTCCGCCAGCGTCCAGCCCGCGAGGTCCACCGCCGCGGTGCCGTCGTTGACGAGCTCGACCCACTCCGCCTGCGGCTCGGCGCCGACCGCGTTCGCCAGCACCTCGTTCACCACGACGTGGGGCTCGACTGGCGCCGAGGTGCCCGCCCGCTCGACCTCCACCCGCGCGCCGTCGGACAGGGTGATCCACGCCCGGACCACGAAGGGAGACGCCGGCTCGAGCCCGGGGATCACCAGGGTTTCTCCGCTCAGCGTGAGCCCGCCGGCGCTCCCTGGGCTCAGGAGCCAGTGGCTCGCGGGTCCGGGCCCGCGGATGGCGAGACGATCGTCCAGGACACGCAGGCAGCCGGGTCCGAACCCCTCCTCTGGCGCAGCGCAGGTGACCGGCTCCGGCGCCACCTCGGCGTGGACCAGCGGCGCTGGCGGTACGGCGAAGCCGCCGAGGACCGGCGGCACGGCAACGACGTCCCCCGGCGCGAGCGGGCTCTCGATCTCGAGGCCCGCGCAGCGCGGCGCGGGATCGTCCTCGGGCCAGGGCTCGACCCGCATCGGACCTCGCGAGCCCTCGACGTCGGCAGGAGCGAGCTCGAGGACGTCCCCCGGAGCCGCGCAGTAGATGGCGCGGCGCGCCGAGGCGGCGAGCTCGGCGGGGGGCCACTCGCGACGCAGTCGGGGGCGCCCCGCGTCGTGCACCACGAGCACCGCGATCAGTCCGAGCTCGGGGCTCGCGAGCGAGTAGGTCGTCGCGGGCTCGAGCGGCGCCGAGGGCGCGAGGATCACGCCGCCGTCCGCGCTCGCGAACCGCTCGGCCGCGACCCGCCGGTCGAGCAGAGTCTGCGGCAGATCCCGACGCGCGAGCCGCCCGAGATGGTACGAAGACAGCTCCCCGACGAAGAGAGTGAGCTCCTCCGGCGCGGGGACCAGCCCCCCCTGCGCGGTCAGGCGGAGCCATGACACCGGCTCGGCCTGGTCCAGCGGCGCGCGGGGCTCGAGCGCCACGACGATCCCGCTCGACGCGGCGAGATCGCTCGCCGCGCCCGCGGCGGCCAAGCCGGTGGTCACCGGCGGCCGCTGCGGAAGTGGGTCGGTGCAGGCGAGCACGAGCGTCACCCCAGCGACGAGCCCGCGGCCACCGCGTCGAGACATGCGAGCGGGTCGGCCGCGGAGCGCCGGCGGTTTCGTGCTAGCTTGGCCGACGTGACCCCCGAGGCCATCCGCGCGCTCCGCGAACAGCTCCGCTTCACCGAGGCCGAGCTCGCCCGGGCTCTCGGCGTCGAGGTAGCCGAGGTGCGAGCCTGGGAGCGCGCGGAGCGGTTCCCGACTCGGCGATGGGTGATGGCGATGGAGCGCCTGCGCACCCAGGGCTCGCCCGCCGCACCGCCGCCGAGCGACGGAGATGCCACGCGAGAGCGGATAGTGTTCGCGAACCTCGCCCGGCCCGAGCTCTGGGCGCTCATACGCAAGCTCGCGGCGCACCCGGAGCTGCTCGAGCGGGCGCGGGAGCTGGCGAAAGACTACGACGATCCCGCTTCGGCCGACTGACGCCGCTCAGTCGTCCTCGTCGTCCTCGTCGTCCTCGTCGTCCTCGTCGTCCTCGTCGTCCTCG
>CAYVRP010000032.1:0-64600 GCA_964454025.1 uncultured Polyangiaceae bacterium
AGCGCCGAGCCATCCGCCTCACCGATGCTCCGCCCACAGATTCGGCGGAAGAGCCCGACATCTTTCGCGAGCAGTTGCAGGGATTTAGGTTCCGGTACCGCAAAGTGTGGAGGTTCAAGTCCTCTCTCGTGCACTGGTTGGAGATCGCAGCAAACGACATCTTTCGCGAGCAGTTGCAGGGATTTAGGTTCCGGTACCGCAAAGTGTGGAGGTTCAAGTCCTCTCTCGTGCACTGGTTGGAGATCGTTGGGGTTTCCGTCTCGCGGTGACCCGCGGGCTGGCAGCCGCACGAGCAGTCTTTCTTGCCGTCGCGGTATTCGCGCCCGTGCGGCGCAAAGACTGACGGGAGCGTCTTCACTGCACGCTCAACTCCCGGCGCCAGTCGTGCTCTGCGACGGTGGCGTCGTCGATGGCCGCACCCTTCGTCGTGAAGATGACGCAGAGGGACGCGGGTCGGACGTGGTTCGCGGGCTCCGACGACCAGTTCGCCTTCGTGGGCGTCGATCTTCACGCCCTCGGGTCTCGGCTGCCTGCCACGGAAGGTCTTCGTCCAGTCTATCTGGAGCACCCGCGTCCTCTCGCGGCGGGTAACCGCTCAGATCTGCGCGAGCAGGTTGTCCGTCTCGTCAGGACGGACCTCTGGGCAGATCCACTTCCGGATCGCCACGTGGTGGGCCCATGCGTCTCGATCTCGATGTCGTGGAGCTCGACCTACTCGGCCAGCTCGTCCCGCACGTTCTCGGTGATCTTGCCCTGGGGCTCGAACACCTGGTTCCCGTGGCAGTCCTCCAGGTAGCTCCTGGCCGAGCTGCCGCAGACCCCGATTCATCGGCACGGTGTAGAGCGGCGGATCTGCGGTGCCGAACCACCCCCATTCCCAGCCCTTGGAGCAGTCTCGGAGGATCATGCCAGCCGTTTTCTGGCGGACGGCGGCGAGGAAGCGCTCGCAGACGCGGGCGGCCCGGGAGGTGGAGGCGACGGTGGGCATCGCGGTGGCGGGCATGACGGGGGTTCCCCCACGGGGGGCGGACGTGAGGAGATCCTCGATGCCCCGGCAGCGCCGTCACTCCACGGTGATGGTGACCGTCGAGCAGTCGCGGCAGGACGTGCACGAGCACACTCGAAACGAGTCGCCCACTGCGAGATTGGCGCTGTCGAGAAAGACATGAGCGCCCGCCACGCACTCTCCCGGATCCTCGTACACCGTGGTGATGGTCCTCTCGTCGAGGCCGACCACGTCCAGGATCTCGTCGCCGTCGAGGTCCCAGACGAGGGATCCGGGCGGCACTTCTTGTCCTGGCAGCTATCGGTCCAGCCGCTCCCGAGGCGAGCGTGCAGGGTCACTTCGAGCGGCGCTGATCCGGTTGTCGGGGTGGCAGAGACACGAACGGACGGTTCGATCATGCCGTCGTCGCACCCCTCGAGCCAACCGCACCCGGAGCAGGACAGCACCGCCAGGGTGCCCCGAGCCAGCACGCCACTGCGACGCCCGAGGCCGAGACTGGAGCCCACCCTCACCATACTCCGACGAAGGGTAGCGCGGGTCCGGCTTCGGCCCCACCCCCGAGGAACACCTCCACGGATTGGGCGCTCCCGAGGCCGCGGAAACCTGGGTGACGATGTGCCTCATCGACGTGCTGAGCAGACGCTCCGGGGGTTCTTGGCCCGACGCCTCGCAAGCCACGCGCAGGCCACCGACCTGACCGGCGACCGCCGGGAGGCAGCGACGCCAGCGTTCGCTACCTCGTGAGGAACACGAGCCTGCTGCACTACGACCGCGCTCCGCGCGACGGGCTGCCGATCGCAACGGGCGTCATCGAGGGCGCCTGCCGCTAGGTCGTCCGGGAACGTCTCAATCGCTGTAGCGCCCGCTGGTCGCTCCGGGGCGCCGAGGCCGTCCTTCGCCTGCGCGCCCTGGCGACGAACGGGGACTTCGACGCCCACCGGGCGCTTCCACCTCGAACGCGAGTACCATCGTGTCCACTAGTCCCGCTACGCGGACGAAAGAGTCCCGGGCCCGCTTCCCCGCGCCCGGCCCACTCTTCGCGGGGTCGAATGCCGGGAATCACGCGGTTCCGTGGGCGCCGCACCCAAGCCGGTTGCCGCGCGCCGCGCGCGGCAACGGCCGCGCGCGGCGACAATTTCGATCGGACCGCCCTCGCCGCTGTGGCTGACCAGGCCCGCGAACGTGCCCGTTCCCTCGAGGACAGTCGCCGCCGCTTCCTGCAGCACCTCCAGCAGCCCTACGCGTTCGCGGGACGCATCGCCGACTTCGTTCGCCTCTCTTCCTACTAGTCTCTCCCGGTCTGGCAGGATGCCGAGCGAGCTTCGCGTGGACAGGTTCACCGTGATGACCTCCGCCATCGCCGCGCCCACTTCGGCGCCATCGTCCCTCGCGTCGCCGCGGATCACCGCGCCACGAACCGTCGCCTCCCTCGTCCGCCGCCAGGTCCCTGACCTGCACCCCAGTCCCCACTACCACCCTTACGCCCCACGCCCTCCCCCCGCTTCACTCCCCATCGCCAGGCGAACCAGGCGTCCTCCCGCCCGGCTGCCCTTGCAGATTCGGGCGGCAAGCCTTGGAGGATCGTCGCACGGGCGGGCGCGCGGCGGCCCCGCTCAGGCGTCCGGCGGCGGGATGAGGACCGTCGCCCAGCCCCTGGCGGGCATGTCGAACTGCAGGGTCCTGCCGCCCGCCGCGAGCGTGTACGGGGTCGCGTTCCCGGAGTTGTACATGACCGTGACGATGGCGCCGCCCGGATTGGCGAAGGCGAGCGCCTCCCCGCCGCGGGTTTCGATCACCGTGGCCCCCGGCTCCACGAACTGGGAGAGGTGACGGAAGACGTAGTAGGTCGGCGTGACGGTCAGCTCCCCGGACGTCGTGTCTACGGTCATCAGGGCGTTCTGCGGCCAGACACGCTCCGAGTCGATGCCGATGCCCGCCTCGTCCAGCACCAGGTTCCAGGTGCTGTAGGCGGTGACACCCGCGCGGATCCAGTCCCTGATGAGGGTCCAGCTCTCCAGGGCATAGGCGTCGTCGTTGGGCGCGATGTCCGCGACGAACGGCGTCGCCCAGGGGTAGTTGCCGCACTTGTGCTCCGTCTGCCAGACCGGCAGGTTGTACTGCTGGGCGCTGCTGACGCTGCCCTGCATGCCCCACTGGTAGCCGAGCACATCGATGAAGCTCCTCGCGGTAGCGTCGCCCATGACCGTGCTGATGATCGAGCTGTCCCCCGTGCCGCCGTTGAAGGTACCGAGCATGATCTTCACGTCGAGCCCGGCGTTGGTGAGCGCGGGACCCAGGTGCTGACCCACGAAGCTCGCATAGGCCTCCGGGGCCCACCCGCAGGTCGGGTAGGTGCCGCTGTAGCCCGGCTCGTTCTGAGGGGACACGAGCTCGACGTCGATCCCCTGCTCCGCGTACCCCTGCACGAACTTGACGAAGTACTGCGCGAGCGCCTGGAGCGTGGTGGCGTCGCCCTTGATCTTGCCGCCGTCGAACGCCGAGTCGTCGTTGAACGGGCCGTCCTTCATCCACGTCGGCGGCGACCACGGGCTCGCCCAGAACCGGAGGTCGGGCTTCACCGCCTGCGCCGCCTTGATGTACGGGATGAGGAGCTCGAGGTCACGCGCGATGGAGAAGTCGGCGAGCGCGATGTCGTTGGGAGTCTCGTCGAGGGAGTACCGATCCATCGCGTAGTCGGTCGCGCCGATCGGGATCCGCCCCCAGGCGAACCGGCACCCCTCTGCCCCGAACAGGAGGTGCAGGGCGGTATCCCGATCGCCCTGGCTGAGCATGAGGAGGTAGTACCACCCCCGCTCGTTGAAGGCGCCGCCGAAGCCCTCCCAGATCTGAGCTCGCGAGCCAGGGTCGACGGTCACGGTCGCGGCGCCGCCGTCGACCGGGGTCAAGCTCCCGCCCGTCACCCAGTAGGCCCCGCTGGTCGAGGTGACCAGCAGCGGCTCGGTCAGAGCGCTCCCCCCGGTCGCGGCGCCGCCGGTGTCCGCGCCGCCGGTGTCCGCGCCACCCGCAGCGCTGCCCCCTGACGAGGCCCCACCCGTCGCGCTCCCGCCCAACGCGGCGCCGCCCGTGTCGCCCCCGCCCGCCGGGGCACCGCCGGTGCTCTGCCCGCCCGCGGTGCCGCCCGACGCGGCGGAGCCGCCCGTCGCAGCACCGCCTCCGCTGCTGTTGCCACCGACGCCAGAGCCGCCGGTCACCGCCCCCCCCGAGCCGCCCGCGGCCCCTCCCACCGGACCGCCACCGACAGGCGTGGTGCCGCCAGTGGCGCCACCTGTAGCGGCACCACCGATCGCATCGCCGCCCGTGCCCGAGGCGCCCCCGGTCGAGCCCACCCCTCCTGACGTGATCGTGCCTCCGGAGACACCGGAGGCCCCTCCCGTAGCGTCGGTCGAGCCTCCGAGGCCGCCCGTGGGCTCCTCGCCGTCAGATCCGGTACCCGAGCAGCCGGCGAGGAAGAGCATCGCCGTACAGGCGCTCAGCAGGGTTCGCATGAAATCCTCCACGAGAATGGGACAGGTCGTCGAGTGGCGCCTGAGCTGCGCAGGTCAGTCGTTCAACGACGCGGGCGACGCCGCAGGCGCGCCAGCCCGAGCGCCGCGATGCCCAGCCACGCCACTCGACCAGACGGGGCGCTTGGCCGTGAGGGAACGCGGCAACCGCAGCCGGGATCGTCGCCGCCGGTCGCGCTCGCCGCGGGCGCAGCATCGCCGCCGGTCGCACCGCCCAAGGCGCTGGCCCCGCCCGTCGCCTGCAACCCACCCGTCGCGGCGGTGCCGCCAGCGGTCGGCCCGGCGCCGCCGGCAGCGTCGCCCCCGATGCTGCCGCCGCCCGTGGCCAGGAGCGCGCCCCCCGTCGGGAGGGCGCCGCCCGTCGGCGCGACGCCGCCCGTCGGCGCGACGCCGCCCGTCGGCGCGACGCCACCTGTCGTCACCGTGCCGCCCGTCGTCGCCGTGCCGCCCGTCGTCGCCACGCCGCCTGTCGGCGCGACGCCGCCCGTCGGGGCGCCACCGCCCGCGCCACCGGCCGGTAGCGTGCCACCGCTGGCGCCACCCCCGCCGGTTTCGCCGGGGCTCGCCCCGCCCGCCCCGCCGGTACCGGCGCTCCCTCCTCCCTGCTCGAACTTCAGCCAGTTGAGACGAAGCGAGCCTCCGAACAGGGCGTACAGCTTGTGGACGCCCGCGGTCGGGGTCAGCGAGCAGGTCTGGGTTTCCCAGGATCCGCCCGTCGCCGCGATCGCGCACGTGCCCAGCACCGCGCCGGTTTCCGAGTCCACTCGCAGCTCCAGGGTCGTGGCGCTCTGCGCGTTGACGCGCAGCTGAACAGCGTCGACGCCGGCGTCGCTGAGATCGACGTTCTCGTAGTAGATGTAGCCGCCATTGACCGCGATCGACTGCCCCATGCTCTCGTCGCCGCTGTCCTGCTTGGTAGCGCCCGACTGCCCGTCGTAGTCCTCGCCTTCCATCTCCACCAGGGCGTCACGGCCGGTCAGCGGTCGCTCGCGGCTGAGGATGATGAGCGCCGCCCCCTGGCGAGGCAGGTCGAAGGTCGTGGAGTACGAACTCTGGGCGGTCTCCGTGGTGACCGGCTCGAGCAGCTCCAGGTGCTGCTCGGCGCGCAGCGCCCGCCACTGCTCCTCGGTCGGGTTGTTGGGCCGTCCCTGTTCGACCCAGACGCCGTAGGGGTTGCTGTGATCGGGATCGATCCCGAACTTGGTGACGTAGATCTCCTCCCCCGCGAACGGGAGGTTGTTCACGTTCAAGGTGACGCTCTCGGTCCCGGTGGTGTTGATCGTGGAGTAGTAGTTGTAGACGACGACCGCGACCTCGTCGCCGGTCGCAGAGATGGTCGCCATCCCGTCGACTCCGTCGCGGTCGCCCGTACCGCCAGACACCGCGAGCTGCCGGGAGCCGAGGTAGTGGAGCATCTTGAAGGCGTTGAACGCTGCCTTGCGCACGCCCTGGAAGGTCATCATGCCGAAGACCTGGCCGAACGGGAGGTTGCCACCCTGGCCCAGGATGTACGAGCCCGAGGGACCGCTCGATTCGTCGAAGATGTCCGAAATGACCCAGTAGGAGAACACGGACAGCGGGGGCGTGTCGCCCTCGACCTGGTCGGCGAGCAGCTTGACGCTCTTGAGGATGAACGGCGCGTTGGCGTGGCTGTCCATGCTCACGCAGTTGTCCGCGTCCTCGTTGCCACCTTGTCCGGTGTACGACGAGTTCCACTCCGTGTTCATCGAGAGGAGCTCGGTGTGGGTGTAGCCCGCCGCTTCGAGGACACCCACGCGACCGTTGTTGTCGTCTCTGCCGAAGGTCGCGTTGGCGCTGGGGCCCGAGCCGCCCGGATAGGCATGAGACGAGAGGAAGGACACCCGCGTGCCGTTGGCCTGCACGTGGTTCAAGAAGTCCCGCATCTGGCTGGTCGAGCCCTGGGTGGTGACGGGGCCGCCGATGAGGATGTTGGGGAGGGCAGCGGTGGCACCGGCGACCGCCGCGTCGTACATCTGGAAGTAGTCGTTCATCGTGCCGGTCCAGAACCCCTGGTAGTTCGGCTCGTTCCAGACTTCCCAGTACCACCGGGCCACGTCTTCCGCCCCGTAGAGATCCACCGCGCGCTGGACCACGGCCTCGATGAAGTCGCTGTACTCGTTGAGGTCGCGAGGGGGGTCCTTGTCGTTGCCGTTCCGCGCGAGCGCCCGGGGCATGAAGCTGAGCTCCATGCCGGGGCGCATGCCCGCTGCCACGTACCCAGCCAGGACCTTGTCGAAGTTCTCCCAGTTGTAGTTGCCGGGCCCCTGGTAGATCTCCATGTCGTCATTGAGGATGCCGTGGCCGCGTACGCGCTTCATGCCAAGCTCCCGGTTGGCGATCTTGAAGTGCGTCTGCAGATCCGCCCGCAGCGAGAGGCTGGCCGTGCCAATGCCCACCATCTCGGCCCAGAACTTCGGGTTGCCGCGCGGGCTGTTCGAGGCGTCGACGGTGATGGTGGCGGCATTGGCGGCCTGAACGGCCAGAGACGCCAGCAGCCCGATCGAGCAAGCCGCGCAGCCGCGTGCCAGCCGGCTGGCAAGGCGGTGTCCGCGGGGGGCGGCCGGGCAAGTCGGGTCAAGGCGAGGGGGTGCGTTCATGGTGGGTCCTCGGTTCTCGGCTATTGCCGGCGATCTCGGTTCGCCCCGTCATCGCTCCTCGTTCGTCGCAGCGGTGGCGGGGCGGCCAACTGTCCGCTGTTGAGCAGTCTTGATTCCTTGCCGGCCAGCGAGCCGACGGGCGGAATGATCCCGGCTCGAACGCCGACGGGGGCTTCTGAGCTCCAGACGTGACGGCGCGATCGCGCGCTGCAGTGTGCTCGCCCCGGCGTCTTCCGTCGCAGCCCAGGCGCAGGCCGGCTCTTTCCAGCGGGAGGTCGACGCCGGCGGGTCCCTCGCGGTCGCTGGCCGCGGACCCCGGCGCGCGTCGGATAGGCCTCGAGGTCCGAGCCAAGGGGGCACGTCCCGGTCCATGAGGTCCATCCACCCCGCGAAGAGCGCATCACCACCGACCCCGGGGCATTCTGACCGCCGGCGGCAGGAGGCGGCAGGGGTCGGCTACCTCCCCTTCTGCCTGAACGACTGCAGGGGAGGGGGGTCAATTTCCACCCCCCGCCGTCGCCCCGATGCGGCGCGCGCACCCCGTCGCGCCGAGCTTCCTGCCAGCAGGCACTCGGCGACGCCCCTTGCCGCCCAGACGAACGCGGGGAGCGCCCAACGCCGCTCCCCGATCAACGCCCGGGGCGACTCAGCGGGGGATTTCGTAGGTGAGGCAGAGGGGGCTGCAGCCGTCCAGGGGCACGAAGTTGCCGTCGTCGCACTCCTCCTCGGGCTCGTTGATGACCATGTCGCCGCAGTGCGGGCCGAGCTTGCACTCGGTCGTGCAACCGCCGTAGGTCACCGACTCGGGGGGCTCGTTGCCGTCACCGAGATCGCATTCCTCACCGCTCTCGGTCATCACCACGCCGTCTCCGCAGCGCGGGTTGATGAGACAGGCGGTCGAGCACGCGCCCTCCACGCCATCCTGGTTGTTCGCCCCGTCATCGCACTGCTCGGCCTGTTCGACGACGCCGTTGCCACATCTCGGCGGCGGGACGCACCCGGGGGCGCAGCCCGCGGATCCATACTCCACCGAGACGTTGACGCCATCGTCGCAGATCTCCGGGCCGTTGACCTCTCCGTCGCCGCAGAACGGTCCCCAGGTGCAGTCGGTGCGGCAGCCGCCGTAGGCGTTGTCGTCGTTGGCCGCGCCGAGGTCGCACTGCTCCGTCAACGTGGCCACCCCATCGCCGCATTGCGGCGTACACTCGGAGCGCTGGGTGGAGAAACCCGAGAGGGTGAGCTGGTAGTTCGACTCGCGCGGGTGCTGGTCCGCGTGGAAGACCGCGATCTCGTAGATCCGCCCCTCCTCGAGCCCGAAGGTGGCCCCGTTGATGTTGACCGAGTCCTCCAGCCGCTCGTGCGTCCCGCCGAGGTCCACCGCCAGCTGCCCGTTCACGAACACCCAGACGTCATCGTCGCCGAAGAACGCGAGCGTCCCGCTGGTGCCGCCGTAGCGGAACAGGTAGCGGACCTCGGTGGTGAAGTAGAAGTTCCGGAGCATGCCGGTGATCTCGCCCTCCGCGTACGGCAGCGCCCCGCCCTCGCCGGGATTGCAGGACCCGTACGCCACCGTAGCGTCCCACTGCGAACCGACCGGGCAGCCCGGCCCCGCACAGCAGTCGTTCTCGAGCGCGGTGTTCCAGTACGGCCAGATGTTGCAGATCTTGTCGCGGGGCTGGTCTTCCAGGGGGAAGAACCCGCTCGACAGGGTGGCGGAGCGCTCGTTGTCGCAGAACGAGTGAATGTCGTCGTTGACCGTCAGCCCATTGCTGCTGGAGAACTGGTACTGCCCGCCGCCGATGGACTGGAGCTCGAGCGTGCCCCGGACGGCGGTGCTGTAGCTCGAGTCCGTGTACCACTGGGCGAACGACTCGGCGCTGTGCATGACGGGGACGTTGAGCACGCTGTCGAAGCCGACCCGGTAGCGCGTCGAGTTGTCCGCCGTGACGGTGCACGCCTCCCCGTTGGCCGAGGTGAGGATGTCCTGCGCGTCCCAGTCCGTGAATCGACACTCGCACATGCCGTTCTTGGCCGTATTGAACTCAGGCTTGCCCTGCGCGTTGAGCGTGGGCAGCACGAGCCCCGTGCAGAGCTCGGTCGAGTCCGTGCTCGAGCAGGTCGAGGTGACCGGAGCGGGATTGCCGGAGGCGTTGGGGACGCAGATCGTCTTCTGCCCGCCCACCGAGGCGCCGAGGTAGAAGAAGTCGGGGTGGCCACCGTTGACGTTCTGACCGTCGAAGTCGCGGTAGATCACCGGCAGCATGAGGCACTCGCCGCCGCCCGAAGAGCAGGGCTCGGTGTCGGGCACCTCGATCGTCTCGCAGGTGAAGCCCGCCTCCGCCTGGCAGGTGGCATCGCAGCCATCGCCCGCGTTCACGTTGCCGTCGTCGCACGTCTCGTCGACGTCGATGTTGCCGTCCCCGCAGAAGGTCTGGCAGGCGCCGGTCACGCCGTTGGTGCGGCAGCTCGGCTCGAGGGTGCAGGTCTTGGAGCAGCCGGGGTTGGCAGGATCCCCGTAGAACAGGCCGTTGTCCGCCCCCTTGTCACAGGACTCGTCGAAGTCCTGCACCCCGTTGCCGCAGACGGACTGAACGCAGGTGCCGCTCGAGCAGTCCCAACCCGGCTCGTTGAGGCAGGTGGGCGAGCACCCGTCTCCGCTGGCGACGTTGCCGTCGTCGCACTCCTCGTGCCCGGTGAGGATCATCCCGTCCCCGCACTGGGCGGAGCAGGCAGTGCCGGGCTTCCGGCAGATCCAGCCCGGCTCCACCGAGAAGCAGTCGGCGGCGCAACCATCGCCGCCAACGTTGTTCAGGTCGTCGCAGATCTCTCCCGCCTCGACCCTACCGTCACCGCATGCGACCGTGGAAGTGCAGGGGCCGCCGTCGCCGCCGTTGTTCGGGCAGATGTAGTACGCCGCCTCTATTTGACACCGCGCGGAGCACCCATCGCCACCGACGGCGTTGCCGTCGTCGCACTGCTCGATGGCGGTGATCTTCAGGTCGCCGCAGACCATCTGCGGGGTGCAGGCGCCACCGGCCGGGGGACAGTCGAAGAGCGGCTCACGCTTGCAGGCGCCGTTGCAGCCGTCGTTGCCGACCCGGTTGCCGTCGTCACACTCCTCGCCGACCTGGTTGATGGTCAGATCGCCGCAGACGGGCGGCAGACCCGAGTCAGGCACCTCTTCCGGCGGCGACGCGTCCGGGTTCAGGAGCTGACCGGCGCCGCCGCTTCCCGGAGGCGGAAGCACGCCCGCGTCCGGTTGCGTCCCGGAGGTTCCGTCATCGCCAACCTGCCTGTCGGGCGCTGCGGACGCCCCTTCGCCGGCGCAACCTCCGAGGGGCAACGCCAGCCCACCGAGAACCGCAAGAGCCGCTACCAACCGACGGTGCGCCATCGTTCAGCCTCCAGGGAAATTTACGCTAGCCAAGGACCTGTAGATTCTGGTGTTCTACAACAAAAAACTGGTCGCCGCAGCCACGCTGGCCCCGTCACTTTTCGGCGGACACCGAGCGAAGTCGGGAGTCGTCCGCGGCGCCAAGCGGACCGCCAGGGTCGAGACATGCCGCAACCCGTCCGCTCTCAACGGAGGTCGACACCCAGCGCGGAGGCGGACCCCCGAGGAGTCACCCCGGAAGCCGCGGTTGCCCCGCAAAAACACGGGGAATTTGCGACTGACCGCGCCGGGCCGCGGCCCTCCCGATCGGGCCGTGATCCGGACCTCCCCCCGCGTCCCCGCGAGCCCATCCGCGGATCATCCGATCCGCGGCGCCCGCGCGCCCCGGCGGATCCCCTGGGATGACGCCTCGACCCGCGACCACGGCGTCCGGCGGCCGATCATCCTGCGCTCATCCGGACGTCCCCCTCCGGTTGCGCCGATCCTTGCCCGTCGACGGCGCCGTCACCCGCCACTCTCTCGAGCACCAGGAAGGACACGTCGTCGCTGCGCTGGTAGGGCGCGAGCGCCTCGAGCAGCGCCGCGCGCACCCGCTCGGCGTCCCCGTGCTCGGCCGCGCTCGCGACCACGGCGCAGAGTCGATCGACCCCGAACGGCTCCGCGTCGCGCTCCGCCTCGATGAGGCCGTCGGTGTAGAGCACGACCACGTCGCCGGGTCGCACCTCGAGGATCTGGTCGCGCAGGTGCCGTTCGATGAAGGGCGTGACACCCAGCCACATCCCACGGGTCTCGATCCGCTCGACCGCCCCGCGGTCGCGACGGTAGACGATGATGTCGAGGTGTAGTCCCGCGTACGCGAACAGCCGCTCGTCGACGCGACGGAACAGCGACACGGTCATGTACTTGTCGGCCCCCAGGTGCCGCAGGTCCTCCACCAGGACCCGGTTCGCCGTCGTCAGTACGCGACTCGGCGAGATCGTTCGCGTCGGCGCCCCCGGCACCTCGGTTTCGTGGAGAATCGCGGTACGGATCGCCGTCCGGGCGATCATCATCACCAACCCGGCGGTCACCCCGTGGCCCGAGACGTCGCCGACTGCGAACCACGGTCCCACCGAAGAGGGGATCACGTCGTAGTAGTCTCCTCCCACCTCGGCCGCGGTTTCCATGTGGGCGGCCACCCGGAAATCCGGGATGGACGGCTGGGACGGCAGGAGCGCGGTCTGGATGCGCTTGGCGAGATCCATCTCCCCCCAGAGCTCCGCCAGCGCGCGGTCGAGCTTCGCCTCGCGATCCACGAGTGCCCGCGCCATGCGATTGTACTCTTGGCCGAGCTCGCCGAGCTCGTCGCGCCCCAGGGCCGTCACCTCCGTGAGCTCCCCGGCGGCGAGCCGCTTCACGCTGGCGAGGAGGCGCCGGATCGGGACCAGCACGGTGGCGCCCAACAGCGCGAGCGACACCACGAGCAGCAGCACCCCGCCCCCCGCGAGGGTGAGGACCGTGGAGCGCACCACCGCCGAACCGAGCGCCCGGGTCGCGCGAGGTCGCTCGATGCGGGCGAGGAGCAGCGGGTGGCCCCGGAAGTCACGCAAGAGGGTGACGCCCAGGAGGAGCTGGGAGGTCGGCGTCTCGAGGTAGACGGTCGCGCCTCTGTCGAAGGCCTCCTGAGCACGCCTCAGGGTCGGATCCGTGGCGGCAGCTCGCGCCGTCTCGAGCCGGACCGAAAGGGCGGTGAAGCGCGCGACGCGGTCGACCCAGGCCGAGTCCACCCGTCGCGCCGCGACGAACCGCCCCGGCGCCGGCGGTCGACGCTGCTCGTTGGTCTTGGTCGGGAGGGAGGCGACGAGGTAGGTGTTCCCGCCGATCTCGGCGAGGCCGTGGAGCGGCTCGGCGTGGCGCCCGAGTCCGCCGAGGAGCTCCTGCTCGATGAACCGGCGCACGTCCGGATCGAGGGGCTGGCCTTCGCGCGCCCCGGGGTCGACCCGCATCGAGAACCGCTCGACCGGCGCTCCCCCCGGCCCCAGGCCGTAGACGGCGACGAAAGCCCAGCCCAGGGTCTTGAACCCGTCGAAGGTCAGGTTGTCCTCCGCGAAGCCCTCCTCGGCCTGACCGGCAGCGAACTTCGCGAGGTCCGTCCAGTACGCGTAGTCCGGGCACTGCTGCTCGGAGAACTCCCGGTCCAGCATCCCGACCACCTGCACCAGGCGCTCGAGGTCCGCGGTCGCGTCCGCCCGCTCCGCCTGTGCGAACCCGCGGAGCACCCACCCCTCCACGACCAGGTAGATGCCGAGGACGAGGACGGCGATCGCCGTCGCCAAGAAAAGCCCGGTCTTGGTGGTAAGACTCATGGTGGCCGCAACCGGCGCCCCGTGCACCGGCGTCGGGCGCCGGGGCTGCCCCGACCGAACCCTCGCGAGAAGGATACACGCATTGCCGGAGGCGGGATATACTTCGAGGCAACCGTCCCTGATGACGAGCCGGCGATTCCCCTCCGCCACGGGGCGCGAGTCGAGCCCACCGTCCGCGCTCTCCGCCGATTCGGGGCTCGACCCGGGCCCGCTTCTGCTGTTCTTGCGGCTGCCTGCCGGCTGGATGCAGGTAGAGGCCACGCGGGTGATCGGCACCTTCTACTGCCAGGTCGCGCTGGACGATGCAGACCTCGTGCAGCGGTTGACCGTGATCATCCACGAGTGCGTCGAGAACGCCGTGAAGTACGCCAAGCCGGACTCGACGAGCGACCTGGTCCTCAGGATCCAGCGGGACCGGGAGCAGATCGTGGTGTCGGTGTGCAGTCACCCGGATCCGGCCCACCTGCCGAGCTTGCGCGCGGAGCTCGCCCGGATCGGGTCCGTGGAGCCGAGACGTGCCTTCGCCGACGCGATCGCCCGCGCGGCGGCCGAGCCTCACGCCGCGGCGAGGCTCGGCCTGGCGCGGATCCGCCACGAAGGGCGCGCGGAGCTCTCTCTGGAGGAGCACGAGGGTGGTACGATCTGCCTGACGGCGCGAGGTAGCCCATGAACACGCTCGAGTCGCTCTCGATCCCGGATTTCGGCGCCCTCAAGGTCGCGGTGACCGGCGGGTGCGCGATCCGCCTCGCCGGCAGCATCGCGATGAAGGATCCCCGGACGTCGCTCACCCCGTTTTTCCGGCGACTGCACGAGGTGGCCTGCGGCCTACCGGCACGCGAGCTCGAAGTCGACGTCTCGGCGCTCCGCTTCGTGAGCTCCTCGGCCATCCGCGTCTTCCTCGATTGGGTCACCTGGGTCCAGCAGGAGCCGAACGACCGGCGCTACACGCTCCGCTTTCGGACCGACTCGCGCGTCTCCTGGCAGCACGTGAGCCTGCCCGTCCTCGTCGAGTTCGCCGAGAACCTGGTTTCGGTGGAGCCCGTCGCCGAGCTTGGCGGTCGCCCGGCATGAAGAGGTTCTCCGTCCGCGGTCCCCCCCCGCACTCCCGGCCGTCCCTCGAGGCGCCGGCCCCGGGTCCCCGGGTCAGCGACCCTACGCAGGCGGTCACGGATCGACCCGGGCGCGCCGAGCGATACCCGAGCCAGAGGCGCGTGCCGGTCGAGTACCCCCACCCGACCGAGTTCGCCGGCCGCGCGCGCGCCACCCCGCTGCTGCAGTTCACCTGCCAGCCCGGCACCGACGTCCTCGAGGTCGCCCACCAGTTCATCGAATCCCTCGCCGGCGCCAGCTTCCGGCCTGGCCTCGCCTCGCGCATCGCCATCGCCAGCTACGAGCTCCTGGCGAACGCCCTGGCCTACGGGTCCCTCGGGCGCGACATCCAGTTCGAGCTCTTGGATCTCGGCGACCGCGTCGCGGTCCGGGTGTCGAACGAAGCCGTCAGGTCACGGATCGAGCTGCTCGTCGAGCGGGTCGGTCGTCTGCAGAAGGACCCTCAGGCCGTGTTCCTGGAGGAGATGCGGCGGTACGCGACCCAGGGGATCCAGCGCGCGATGCTCGGGCTCGCCCGGGTGCGGCACGAGGCGGCGATGAACCTCGACTGCGAGCACGCGGGCGGCCGCGTGACCGTCTCGGCATCCCTCGAGAAGTGAGCGCGTGCTGGCACCCGCCAGGACGCCTCAGAACGCGACGCCCAGGGCGAGCGCGCCGTAGGGGTTGGTGTCAGAAGTGCGCAGCGCCAGGCCCAGACCCCCGACCAGGCTCGCGTACAGCGAGCCCGCGATCGACGCGCTGCCGATCGCCTGCGCCGTGACGTCCTGGAGCCCCCATCGCACGCCGTCGTAGCCCGAGATCCCGCCGGTGAGCTGCGCGTCGAGCGAGAGGTTCTCCCCCGCCACGGCCAGCGCCAGACCGGCGTAGGCGTAGGCGCCGTGGGTCACGACGGGATCGACCGCGACCCCGGCGACTGGATGCAGCCAGAGCGCCGGAAGCCACGCGGCGTCGAGCAGGGCTTCGTGCATGGTGTCGTCGACGGGATCGAGCCCGAGGTACACGGTGTAGCCCAACGTGAGCTCGAGCCAACTCGCCGGCGCGACCCCATAGGCGATGAGCGGATCGACCTCGACCGCGGGTGCCGCCGCCGTCGGGATCAACCCGAAGAGGCTGAACGTAAGGGCGCCGGGACCGGCCTCCTTCCACGTGAGCTCGGCATACGGCGTGACGAGCGGGTCGAGGAGACTCTCCGAGTAGAGGTCCCCGCGCCACACGTAGGAGGTGGCCGCGGCGACCTCGACCAGCCCCTCGAACTGGGCGCTGGGCGCCGCGTCGACGGCGGGCGGCGCCGGGCTCTCGGCGCCAGCCTCCTCCGCTGCGTTGGCCGGAATCGACGCGGCGACGACCGCGGCGACGTGGATCCAGCTCCGCGGGCCGGCGCGCATCACCGTGAGCTCCTTCGCTCGAGGATAGGCTACCTCGAGCAGCCCGTCAGCCTCGCCAGACCCGGAGGCGCCAGCTCTGGACGCGGGGAGCCCAGGAGTCCATCCATATCTCCATGTTCGACCGGAGGTCGGCGGGCACTTCGCCCCGGCAGTCTGGCCGGCCCCCCGCTCCGAAGTGAGCACAGAAGCCTGGCGACCCCGAGGTCCGGGCCAGAGACTGCGCATCCCGCCTGGAAGCGCCACGCGGCGAGGTGTGGCGCGGCCCGCGCCAAGGCTGTCAGCTCACCGTCGCGCCGGGCGGCGATCGTCGGCGATGTCGGCTGTCTCGGCGCTCGCCCGCGGCCCCATGCGGGGTGCCTAGCCGCGATCGCGGCTCGAATCGCCGCGGTTGCGTGACAAGCGAGAGGCGCCGCGCCACGATGCACGTTCGGGAGGGATTCTGATGACCACCGACTCGAACCGAAAACCGTTCGCCTCTCACTTCGCTCCGCCACGTCGCCGTTGGCACGGCCGCTCCGCCATCCTGACCACGCCGGCCACCCTGCTGCTCGCGTCCACCGCGTTCGCGGAGGGGTCGGTGGAGGTCAACGTCCCGAACGATCAACACGCACAGGCCGCCGAGGACGTCGCCGTTGGCGCGACGACCCTGCGCCTCGGTCGCCTCGGCGTCGATATCCTGACCGCGGGCGAGCAGATCGGTTGGACGGGCACCGGCAGCCTGGCCATCTGGGCCCCTGGCGTCGATCCGGACACCGCGGCGGCCACCACCACCCTGGCGAGCGGCGCCTCCTACACGACCACCGCCGCCGGCGAGTGGACGATCGAGATGAGCTCGGACCAGACCGGCGCCTGGGACATCTCCGTCACCGGCGCGGCCGCCGGCTATGGGCGCCTCTTCTCGAAGGGCTGGTACTTCGTCACCGGTGGGCGCACCGCGGCGCAGGCGACCAACGCCAGCTTCTACGCGCTGGTCCCCGGCGGCGCGCCCGGGCACAGCGGGGTCATGGAGCTCCGACTCGACGGCATGTCCGGAAACCGGTACTTCATCGCCGCCAACCCGCGTGGCGTGGACGGCATGGCCGCCGGGCGGAGCGTGCCGGCGGCGGGCAACAGCGTCACCCCCGAGTACAAGATCTACCTGAACCCGCCGGAGGTATCGACCTTCGATCCGATCGCCCCCGAGATCTCCCTGCTCGCGTTCAACGGGGGTGAAGCCGCGTGCCAGGCGGTGGAGCTGGGGGCCGCCCCCGGCACCTTCCAGTTCACGTCGAACATCGCGGGCACGTACCACCTCGTCTGCGACACCAACACCGACGGGACGTTCGATCGGGTTTCGCGCACCGACTTCTCCTCGGTGAACCTGGCGGTGGCCGGGTCCAACACCGTCACCTGGGACGGCACCGACGACACGGGGGCCGCGGTGGCCCCCGGAGACTACGAGTGCCGGGTGTTCCTCAACACCGGCGAGATGCACTACGTCGCCTGGGACATCGAGACAGCCTACCAGGGCCTGCGCATGTTCGCGGTGACCGAGACGGGTCCAGGCACCTTCGCCCGCACGGGCCTCGACATGTTCTGGGACGACTCCGACCCCGGCCTCGTCGCCGCCGCCGACCTGCCCGGGGCCGAGGACACCTTCCCGCTCGAAACCTCGGGCGCGCTCGGCAGGAACGCAGGAGCCTACGCCGACGACGCCGACGTCTGCACGGCCGCCTCCAGCGCTGTCTGCAACGCCCGCGGCTGGGGGAACTACGCCACCGGCAACGGCGTGAGCGAGGGCGACGACGGGCTGCTCGACACCTACGCCTACCTGGACACCGTGAGCAGCCAGGTCATCACCATAGCGGCGGTCGCGGTGACCCACAGCGACGCGGACTCCTTCTCGGACTTCACGGAGGAGTGCGTCATCGGCACCGATCCGAACGACGTCGACACCGACGGTGACGGCCTCGATGACGACGTCGAGGACGACGGCACCGGCGTCGACACGGACGGCGACGGCGTCAACGACGCCCTCGACGCCGACAGCGACGCGGACGGGGTGACCGACGCCGTGGAGGGGGCGGACGACGTCGACGGAGACGGCATCGGCAACGCGCTGGATCTCGACTCCGACGGCGACGGCATCCTCGACGTCGTGGAGGCGGGCGTCGGCGCTCTGGACGCGGACGGCGACGGGCGCCTCGACGACCTCACCGACGACGACGGCGACGGCCTCGCTGCGGGGGTCGACGCCGACGACGACGATGCGAGCGTGGTCACCTCCACCGCGCCCGACCCCAACACCGACGGCGAGAACGGCGTCGATCGGCTCGACCTCGACTCCGACGACGACGGGTTTTCGGACGTCGTCGAGGCCGGGGGCGTCGACGATGGCGAGGGTCGCCTCGACGGCAGCGGGGTCGACGCCGACGGCGATGGGATCGACGACGCGATCGACGTGACGGAGGGCGGCACGGCGCTCCCGGTCCCGAACTCCGACGGCGCCGACGACGGCGCCGACTACGCGGACGCCGACCTGGATGACGACGGGGTGGGCGACGACGCGGATTCGGATCGCTTCGATCCGAACGTCTGCGGGGACGCCGACGGCGACACCTGCGAGGACTGCTCGAGCGGATCCTTCGATCTGCTCGACGACGGGGTCGACTCCGATGGGGACGGGACCTGTGACGCCGCGGAGATCGACGGCGACGGCGACGGCGTGCCGACGGACGACGACCGCGACGACGCCGATCCCACCGTCTGCTCCGACACCGACGGCGACCTGTGCGACGACTGTTCCTCCGGGACGTTCGCCCCCGATGCCGACGGCACCGATGTCGACGCCGACGGGCTCTGCTCGGCCCGCGACCCGGACGACGCCGACGCCGACGCCGACGAGGACGGGGTCCGCGACGGCGACGAACGCTCCCCCTTCGTCGACACGGACGGCGACGGACTGCCCAACGTCGTGGACGCCGACAGCGACGACGACGGTCTGCTCGACGGCACCGAGCTCGGATCGGACTGCGTCGACCCGGCCACCGATCCGGCGATCTGCGTTCCCGACGCGAATCCCGAGACGATCACCGATCCGCTGAGCCGCGACACGGACGGCGGCGGGGTGACCGACACCAACGAGGATCCGAACCTCGACGGTGCAGTCGACGATGGCGAGGGCGACCCGTTGACGGGGGCAGATGACGCGGGTCAGACGGTCGCCGACGGCGACGGAGACGGGCTCTCCGATGCGGCCGAGGCTGCCTTGGGCACCGACCCGGACGACGCCGACAGCGACGACGACGGGACCCTCGACGGTGAGGAGCGCAACCCCGGTCTCGACACCGACGGCGATGGCCTGCGCAATGGCCGGGACCCGGACAGCGACGACGACGGCTTGCTCGACGGGCTCGAGGAGGGCACGGACTGCACTGCCATCGGCACGGAGATGCCACCCTGTCAGGTCGACGCGGATCCCGACAGCACCACCAGCCCGTTGCTCGCGGACACCGACGCCGGTGGGATCCGGGACGGGGCCGAGGACGCGAACCAGAACGGCGCGGTGGACGCCGGCGAAACCGATCCTGCCAACCCGCTCGATGACCGACCGTGCGATGGCGACGCGGACTGCGGCGCTGCTGACGACGGTATCGTGTGTGATACCGACGCCAGCGTCTGCGTCGTGGGCTGTCGCGGCACGGGCAGCCCCGCCGACTGCCCGGCGGGCGAGATCTGCACCTCGACCGACGCCTCGCTCGGCCTCTGCGAGGCTGCCGGCAGCGGGGGTGCGGGAGGAGCGGGCGGGGCCAGCGCCGCCGGAGCAGCCGGTGGACCGCCCGCCGGGGGCGCCGCGGGGCAGACCGCCACGGGCGGCGCTGCGGGGGAGCCGGCGACCGCCGGGGCCGCAGGCGAAATCGCGACGGGCGGCGCCGCGGGGGAAAGGCCCACGGGCGGCGCCGCGGGTCGAGCCGCGACGGGCGGCGCCGCGGGCGAGCCGGCGATCGCCGGGGCCGCGGGCGAGCCGCAGACCGGGGGGACGACGACGGTCACCGGGGGCGCCAGCACGGGAGGCGCCGTGGCGCCGGCGGCGGGATCCGGGGGCCTGAGCCTCGAGGGCGGCGGCTGCGATTGCGCCACGCCGCGCCGGGCGACGAGCGTGGTCTGGCCATGGCTCGCGCTCCCGGCGCTGGTCCTCGGGCGGCGACGACGGCGACGGTGAGCTCGAGGTGCCCACGAGAGCGACCGCGGAGGGCGCCGAGCGCCCTCCGCGGACCCCGCGGGCGCGCCTCCACCTGACCGTCGGTGAGCCCCTGCCCCGTCCGTGCGCGCGAGGGCCGGGCGCCGCGGACGAAGGGAACCTGCCCCGGACCGCCGAGTCATGGCACGGGAGCGTTCCTGCCTTGGCCCAGCAACGCCCCTCGGTGTCGCCGCCGTGGTTCTGGTCCTGGCCGGCAGCGAGGATCGTGGCTCGGCGCCGCCCCCGGTGCGGGCGGCGGGCAGCCGATGGCGCAGTTCGCCAACCCCGTCTCAGCTCGCCCGGATTCGGTCCTCGAACGCCGAGAGCGCGGCCTTCGCGCCCTCGCCCATCGCGATCACGATCTGCTTGAACGGCACCGTGGTGACGTCGCCGGCGGCGTAGATCCCGGGGGCGCTGGTGCGGCAGTGGCCGTCGATCAGGATCTCGCCGGCGCGGTTGGTGTCGACTCGATCCTTCACCAGCGCGCTGTTCGGGACGAGCCCGATCTGGACGAACACCCCGTCGAGCGCGACGTCGTGGAGCGCCTCGCGCTTGCGATCCTGGTAGCGAAGCCCTTGCACGCCGGCGTCGCCGCCGAGGATCTCCACCGTCCGGGCCCCGGTGACGACCGTCACGTTGGGGAGCGCGCGGAGGTGCTTCACGAGGACGGCGTCCGCCTTCAGGTCGTCGAGGTACTCGAAGAGGGTCACCTCGGCGCAGATCCCCGCCAGGTCGATGGCCGCCTCGACACCGGAGTTGCCGCCGCCGATCACGGCCACCCGCTTGCCTCGGTAGAACGGCCCGTCACAGTGCGGGCAGAAGGCCACGCCGCGCCCTAGCTGCTCCTTCTCGCCCGGAACGCCTAGCTCGCGCCAGCGGGCGCCGGTCGCGACGATGACCGCCGGCGCGGCGAGGACCTCTCCGCCCTTGAGGTGCAGGATCTTCTGCTCGCCGTCCTCCAGGCGTTCGGCCTTGCGGTGCTCCAGCACGTCGATCGGATAGCTCCGGAGGTGCTGATCGAGTGAGGCGGCGAATCGGAGGCCCTCGGTGCGCGGGGTGCCGATGAGGTTCTCGATGGCCAGCGTGTCCAGGACCTGGCCCCCGATGCGCTCGGCCACGAGCGCCGTGCGCAGCCCCTTGCGGGCCGAGTAGATGGCCGCCGCCACCCCCGCGGGCCCGCCGCCGATCACGATCACGTCGTGCTCCCGGCGCGCGTTGGCCGCGGGGAACGTCGCCTCGGAGCCGTAGCGCTCCTCGAGCACCGCGAGGAGGTCGGCGAAGGAGGCCTTTCCGACGTGGATCAGGTGGTCGCCGTCGAAGACCGCGGGTACCGCCTGCACACCGAGGGCGCGGATCTCGTTCTCGGCCAGCGCCCCGTCCACCATGGTGTGGCGCAGGTCGCCGTGCGTGAGCGCCATCAGGTTCAGCGCCTGGACGACGTCCGGGCAGCTCGTGCACGACAGCGAGACGTAGGTGCGAAGCTCGATGGGTCCGCGGAGGCGCCGCACCCGGGCAAGCGTGGGCGCGTCCGGTAGCCTGCCCTTCTGGTCCGCATTGAGCACGGCCAGAACCAGCGAGGTGAACTCGTGTCCCCCGGGGACCCCGCGGAAGCGTACCCCGGTCGGCGCCCCTTCGCGGACGAGCTCGAACTGCGGGCCGGGCGTGGGCGGGCCCTGCTCGATGACGGTCAGCCTCGGGCTGACGCTGGCCAGGGCGCGGAGCAGCTCCCAGAGCGCGGCGCGCTGCTCGTGGTCCGTGGGACTGACGACGAAGGTGTAGCGCGCCGACAGCTCGGCGAAGAGAGGGCGGAGCTGTCCCAGGATCTCAGCCTCCAACATGAAGATCGCTCCCTTCGCGGGGGGCGCCGGGCGCGGCACGCCGCCGCGGTGGCCTGGCGGCGGCGCGCGGCGACTCCCGTTCAGATCTTGCCCACGAGATCGAGGCCCGGTTTGAGCGTCGGGGCTCCCGGCTTCCACTTGGCGGGGCACACCTCGCCGTCGTGAGAGGCCACGAATTGCGCCGCCTGGATCCGGCGGAGCAGCTCGTCGGCGTTGCGACCGACCGCGTTGTCCTGGATCTCCACCAGCTTGATCTTGCCCTCGGGGTCGACCACAAAGGTTCCGCGGTACGCTAGCCCGGCCTCCTCGATGTAGACCCCGAAGAAGCGGCTGAGGGCGCCCGTAGGATCGGCGAGCATGGGGTACTTGATCTTCTTGATGGTCGGAGACGCGTCGTGCCAGGCCTTGTGGACGAAGTGCGTGTCGGTGCTGACCGAGTAGACCTCCACGCCCAGCTTCTGCAGTTCCTCGTACTTGTCCGCCAGGTCGCCGAGTTCGGTCGGACAGACGAAGGTGAAGTCGGCCGGATAGAAGAAGAACACCGCCCATTTTCCCTTCACGTCCCGATCGGTGACGGTCTTGAAAGTGCCAGCGTGATAGGCCTGTACCGCGAAGCTGGGGATGGTCGAGTTGATGATGGTCACCGAGCTCTCCTTTCGTGAGGGGGTCGCTCCTTGCTGCTGCCGCGCCCGCGATACGGGGGCGGGCAGAGCGCGGCCCCGGAGGTCGACGGCAGCCATAGGTCGCGACGCCGCCCGGCACCAAGACATCGTCCCTATCTCAGTGATAGGTCGCGGTGATGACGCGCGCGCTGCCCCTGCGGCCGCCAGGGGAGGACGGCGCGATCGCGATCCGGTCCGAGGACCCGGCGCCACCTCGACAATGCTCCCGACGCGTTCGCCCCCACCACCACGGCGAAGGCCGCGCGAGGCGACCGCGACCTCGGCGCCGGAAACGGACTCCGCCGGCTCGCGCCCGGGATCGGAACCGCGCCGAACTCGCCACCTGGAGGCCCCGGAAGAGGGGCAGGCGTGGAGCGAGTGGCGGCTGCGAGCCGGCGCCTTGGGGCATGGAAAGCCGTCCGGCCCCCGTCATCTCACCGTCGAACGGTGAGCCGCGACGCCCCATGGCGCGGGTGGTGACCCCTCATGGCGCCAACCTGCTGCAGCGCTGCGTGGGAAGTACGACCGGACAGTTCCATGCGGCCGGTAGGCCTGCGACCGTTCAGCGTTCGAACGTTCAACGTCACCGCTGAATTGCGATGTCGATGCCGCACGAACGGAAGAGCTGACGGGAAGACGCGGCAGCGGCGACTACAACGTCATGAGGCCCCCAAGACTGCAACCCGAGGAATGTGCCGCGACCACGGAGCGGACCGGGGATCGCCGACAGGCTCGACGCTGCCGCGTCGAGTTCGAGGTCGTCGAGGAGCGAGGCCCCGCCATCGTCCGCGCGCAGGCACGCGACGTCTCGCCGACGGGCATCCAGATCGAGGCCGATCCCTCGCGCGGCTATCTGACCGACGCGATCGTGCCGCTCTCGCTGCGCCTGCCCGGACGCCAGCGGCCACTGCAGACGGACGCGACGGTGGTCTGGGTCCGTGGCCGCCGCGCGGGGTTCGAATTCGCCGCCATGCCGGACGTCGACCGGCTCGAGATCGCCGAGATGGTCGATCGCCTGGGGCGAGGCTGAAGTCCCACGCTCACGCGCCCAGAGTCTCCTCGCGGCGCGGGCTTCCGGCAGGCGGCGGGCTTGGACGGTGCACCGGGGGCGCTCGCTGCACGTTCGAAGCGAGCAGCGAAAGTCGAACGCGTGCGCGCCCCGCTCGATGACCGAGCGGGGCGCGCAGGTGAAGGGGCCGCGATACGGGCTCAGACTCCGCCAGGACGACCAGCTGCAGGGTCGGAGCCGCTACCCGCGCTCGGCGCACCGGCCAAGTTGCTGGCGCCGCCTACGACGACCGCGCTGCCCGCCGCGCCAGCCACCGCGGGGGCTCCCGCCTCCGGACCCGCGCCGCCGGCCACGGCGCCACCGGCGCCGCCCGTCTCGGGCGCCGCGCCACCGGCGCCGCCCGTCGCCGGTCCAGCGCCTCCCGCGCCGCCTTGACCCGTCGTCCCGCAATCGGTGGTGCCCGCCTGCGTGAAGCCGTTGAGGCAGAAATCGAAGGGGGTGTCCGCGCTGTTCTTCCCGGGGACGAGCACGAGCACCGCGTTGATCGGCTCGTTGGCGTAGTAGGTCCCGCCCGCGGGCGCCCAGCACTCCGTGTTGAACTCACCCCACTCGATCGTGGCCTGCCCGCTCGCTGGCAGGTTGGCGCACCACCGGTGCGCCGCGTCGGTGGCGCCCAGATCGTCCTGGATCTGGATGCGCAACGCGCTACCGCCGTTGTTGGTCACGCTCACCGTGATCCCGGTGCCCGTGGGCGTGATGTTGACGTTCGGGGTTTCCTCACCCTCGACCTGGCTCACCTCCTGGCCAATGTTCACGCCGATCATGGCGTAGCCACCGTAGTCTGCGTCCTCTGCCACGACGCCGCTGGCGCAGAGGGTGTCGCCCGCGGCCACCGCGGTGAAGTCGGCAGGGGCAATGGTGCTGATGGAGCCGGTGTCGTTGTTGGGCTCCGCGGGGCCGGCAGCGGTCCAGGCATAGCCTTGCATGCCGCAGGTCCGAACGTAGCCCCCCTCCTCGACCGAGTAACCTTCGATAGCCGCCGGTGCACCGGCGGAGCCGCCCGAGGTCGCACCACCCGTCGTGGCCGTCCCGCCCGTCGTCGGCTGCGTGCCGCCCGTAGTAGCTCCGCCACCTCCCGTCCCGCCGGGGGTCGTCCCGCCCGTCGTTGGCTGCGTGCCGCCCGTGGCCGGCGTGGCGCCCGTGCCTGCCACGCCACCCGTGGTGGAGACGCCGCCGGTCGTGGCGACCCCCCCCGTCGCCTGGGAGCCGCCGCTGCCCGCGGTGCCGCCGCCCGAGCCCTCGTCCTTCCCTCCGCACGCCGCGAAGCCGACGCCGAGGATGAGGGTGAATAGGAAGCCAAGCTCACTTCTCAGATGCACGTTCGACATGTCCATGTTCTCCTCGCGTGTGGCGTGCGCCACGAGCGTAACTTATGTACCGACCTCTCACGTCGTCCGCCGGGAGCCTCCTCCGCCTACGAGGAAGGTAGCGCCCGCGCCCCGGCGAATATGGGTCGAAGCCGCGGCGAAGTCCAACGGAGAGTCAGCGCCGGGTCGCCGTCCCGGGTTTCCCGAGTGGCCCGCGCCCACATTGTCCAGAGAGGCCCCGTGCCACCGCGACGGCCGGCGCTCGGGGTACGCTCGGCTCCGCAGCAGGCCCGGACGACGACCCCCTCGTCCGGCTCCCTCACCCGCTGGTCGGCAGTCCTCGCCCCTCACCGTAAAGGACCGCTTCAGCGAAACCGAGCAGCCAGAGCGGACGGACCGCGCTCGACCTTGCGGTCCCGGAACCAGGGCCACCCCCTCCGGGCGGGAACCCGGGTTCACGACGCCAGTGCGCCCCTGTCCCGACTCGATTCGGGCAGGCGGCGGCAAGCGCCGCGGGCCAAGCCTCACGGATGCGAGAGGGGCGGTCCAGGTGACCTTGACGAGGTCCTCGGCGGGTACCGCGCGCACCGGAGGGCACACCGCGGACCGCGCCCTGGCCCCGAGCATCACGGCCGGGGGCGACCCGCGGTGCGCCGACGCCGGACGTCATCGTCGTCTCGACCGCGGTCGCGGCCCGGCATGCCGCGTGGCCCGGGAGCGACCCGGCGCGCGCCCGCCGACTTGGGCGCGCTGATCAAGAATTCCACGAAGTCCTTGCGCAGGCGCACTCGGTAGGGCGGCACCTCGGTGCGGAAGCGGAAGGTCACCTTGGCGCCCTCCGCGGTGTTCTCGACCGTGACCTTGGCGATGCGCTCGTCGCGCTTGGCAATCGCGGTGCCGCTCTCCATGACCTTGACGCCGGGCAGCATCACCGAGAATCCGGTCGCGCTCGGCGCGCCCTGGATGGTCGTCCCGGCCTGGTCGAGGCGCAGGCGGTGAATCGTCGGCAAGCGCACCTGCCCGCGGCCCCAGCTATCCGTGCCCTTCTTCACGGGCTCGTCGAAGGTTTCGTCGGCCACGGCGGCCTTGGCGGTGGGCACCGCCTCGTCGTCCTCACCGGCCGCACCGCTCGTACCCTCCGCGGCCGGAGCGGGACCGAGCGGGGCGGGCTCCAACGTCGCCATCGGCGTCGGCCCGAACAGCGGGACGTCGGCGACGATTCCGTCACGGCTCTGCGGCGGCCCGGCAACGAGCTTGGTGGGCGCGGACGGCGCCGGGCGCGGGTAGCCCGTGGCGTCGAGGGCGGAGACGTCCCCCGGCGCCGCAGCGACGGCGGCGCTCCGGACCGGTGCGGCGGCCACGGAAGCGGCATCGCCTCGATCGCCGCCACGCGTCGCGTAGGACCCGAGGGTCAGCGCGGCCGCCAGCAGGCCGGTGCCGAGCACCACCCGGCGCACGGGCTTGCTCGCAATCAGGCGGCGCATGACCGTCTTCGCGGACGCCTCGGTGGCCGGCGGCGGGCCCGCAGGCGACGGATGCTGCGGCCGCAGGCGACGCCCGTCTGCGGCGAGCACGCCGCTCGGCGGAATGGCGGTGGTCCGCCGGGGCCGATCCACTGAGGCGGATGTGCGACCGGCGACCGCGCGCGCGCCAGCGTCCCGCGCCAGCCGCGCGATCCCCAGGGCAGCCTGGCCGCTCCAGCGAGCGAAGACGGTGCCCGTGTGCCGCATCACGTCTCCGGCGCGTTGCGCGGCGACCGCCATCTTGCCCTGGAAGCGTCCCGCCTCCGCCACCACCTCGTCCTCGGGCGCGAGCTCGTCGTCGTCCTCGTAGGGGGGCGCCTCACCTTCCTGCTCGTCCTCTCCCGCAGCCGCCTCGGATGCCTCCGGATCGCTCCGCGGCGAGGCCCTCACCCCACGGCGCGGCGCGCCGAGCGACAGCGGCTCCGAGAGCGAGGCCTCCGACGCCACCTCACCGAGCCGGGCCTCGTCGTCGATCACCGTCGGATCGGGAGTGACGTCGACCACGTCCTCGTAGTGCAGCGCGACCACGAGCTGGGGCACGCCCGACTGCGGATCGAGCATCACCTCGCCCGCGTCGATGCAGGCGCCGCGGCGCGCGTTCCGCTCGAGGTCCTCGAGCTCGAGCCGGCGACCCACCCTGAGCATCTCGAGCGTCGAGCCGACCTTCACGCGGCTGCGGCTGGCCGACTTCACCAGGGCCTTCATGGGCGCGCCGAGCCCGTCGATGTGCAGGCGGACGCGACCGCCGGGCACGGGGCGCGCCGGAGCCGCCGGCGCGGAAGCCGCGGCAGCGGCGCTGGCCGGCGGCGCCGGCTCCTCCGCCGCCGGGCCCGCCTCGGGTTCGTCCGCGGCGTCCTCGACGCGCGCGAGGCCCGTGAGCTCACGGAGCACCCCGACGCTGTTCTGGTCGAGCGCGGTGAACTTGAGGCCGAATTCACCGCCTCCCGCGCCCTCGTTGACCCAGGCGACCACGCCCTCGGCGATGATCTCGCGCCCGCGCTCCTGGAGCCGGCACACGAGCGGGGTGCCAACCTCGGGGACGAAGGCGGTTCGCACCTGGAGCCCACGACCGCTGACGTTGATGCTCTCCGCCTCGAACGCGGGCGCCGTCCGCGGATCGAGCCCGCAGAGCTCGACCAAGGCCTGCACCGGGACGCGGGCGATCCCCGCGGCGCGCCGTTCGTCTTGTCCGTTCATGGTGCCTCCGGTCGGCGTCCCGTCCCCGGCCCGGGGGCAGTCCTGCCTTTGGGTCCCGACTAGGCCCGAGGGCGGGAAACGGCCAAGTTTCGCGAGATCGAGTAGGCTCGGTCCCTGTGACCATACCGTCCGAGCTCGCCGCTTCCGTCGCCGCCGCCAGCTCCGGGCTGGTCCTGATGGTGACCGGCGCTGGGGTCAGCCGGGCGAGCGGGATCCCGACGTTCCGCGGGACCGACCCGGGCGCGGTGTGGAAGCCTGAAGTGACCGAGCTCGGGACCCGGGCCTACTTCGAGCGAGATCCGGCCGGATCTTGGCGCTTCTACCTCGACCGCTTCCGGGCCGTGTTCGCGGCAGCCCCGAACCCGGCCCACCACGCCGCGGTCGCCATCGAGCGCTGGCAGCGCGCACGAGGCGGGGACTTCCTGCTGGTGACCCAGAACATCGACGGCCTGCACCGCCAGGCAGGCTCCGCCGCCCTGGTGGAGGTGCACGGGACCGCCGAGCGGGTCCGCTGCTCCCGGGACGGCTGTGAGCTCGGGGCCCCACGGGGGACCATCCCGCGACGAGCGGTTGACCTCGCGGCGTTCGAGCGGGATCCGGTGCTCGCGAACGTTCCACGCTGCCCGCGCTGCGGGGCGCCGCTGCGGCAGCATGTGCTCTGGTTCGACGAGTACTACGCCTCGCACGAGGATTATCAGTTCGATCGAGTCTCCCGCGCGGCGGAGCGCGCCGCGGTGGTGCTGTTCGTCGGGACCTCCTTCTCCGTGGGCGTGACCGAGCTGGTGCTCGACCTCGGGCTCGCCCGCCGGGTCCCGATCTTCTCGGTGGATCCCGCGGGGATCACCCCGCACCCGCGGGTGTTCCCGATCGCGGTCCGGGCCGAGGAAGCCATGCCCGCGCTCGCCAAGGCGCTCGGTGCGGCGGGTTGATCCGCCCACGATTGGACAATCCTCGGCGCGCTGACCATCATCGGGCGCGATGGCGTTGAGCGTCTTCATCCGCTCCGGCGAGGGGGCTCCGCCACCGTCCATGACCTTCGACGCGCCGCGGGTGGTCATCGGGCGCGGCGAGGGGTGCGACGTCCGCCTGCCGGACCCCAGCGTCAGCCACCGCCACGCGTCCTTTCGGCAGCGGGGCGCCGACTACCTGATCCTGGACGAGGGCTCCACCAACGGGACCTTCGTCGGCCCGGTGCGGCTGCCCCCGCAGACCCCGCGGGTGGTGCGTTCGGGCGATGCCATCCGGGTCGGCCGCGTCTGGCTCGAGGTGCGGGTCGAGCCGGTGGCGCCCCCCCAACAGTCCGCGCTGGCCACCAAGGAGATCGCGCGCGGGCTGGTCGCCGCCGCGCTCGCCGCGGAGGGGGAGGCGGTCACCGTGCGCGTGACGGTCACGGAGGGCCCCGACACGGGACGCGAGCTCGAGCTCGCCGAGTTCGACCGGCCCTACGTAGTAGGGCGGGGCGCCGGGGCCGCGCTCCCCCTCACCGATGAGGACGTGTCACGGCGGCACCTCGAGCTCACGCGCCGCGGAGACCGGGTCCTGGTCCGGGACCTCGGCTCCAAGAACGGCGCCACCCTGGACGGTGAGCCCATCCCCCGCGAGAGATCGACGCCCTGGCGCAAGGGCGCGACGCTCGCCCTCGGCGCCACCCGCCTGACCCTGGTGGATCCGCTAGTAGAGGCGCTGGCGGAGCTCGAGCGCGCCCCCGACGAACGGATGCTGGAGGAGGAGGTCGTCGTGCCCCCGCCAGGAATGACGGGCGCCCCCGACGCGAAGCCGGCGGCTCACGGGCGGCGCACCGACCCGGCCACACCTCCACCTCGACCACGACCCGCCGCGGCGCGACCGACCCGCCGCGGCTGGCAGTGGACAGACACCGCGTTCGTGCTCGCCGCGCTCGCCGTGCTCGGAGCGAGCCTGTGCGGGCTGTACTGGCTGCTCTCGCTGGAGTGACCGTCTCCCGACCGACCGGCTACTCGGCGTCGTCCTTCGGTCCCTGATCGTAGCCGCGTGGGCGGTACTTGGCCGGGACTCCGCCATGCTCCTGCCCGTTGTAGACGACCTCGGTGCCAAGGTAGGCTAGCCAGCTGCCGCTGTGCTCGGCCTTGGTCGCGAGGGCGAGGATCTCGTCACGTCGGCGCTCCACGGCGCCGTGATCCCAGAGGCACTGCAGGCCCAGGGCGATCAGGTTGGAGTCGTTCGGGGCCAGCTCGAAGCCGTGCACGTAGTGGGGCCAGGCCTCGTCGGTGCGATCGAGTCGGCAGAGGGTGTCCCCGAGGTAGACGTGCGCCATCGGCCATTTCGGCGCCAGCTCGAGCGCGCGTCGGTTGGCGCTCAAACGCTCCTCGAGGCGCCCACGCGCACCCACCATCACCGAATAGTTGAGGTGCGCCTTCGCGCTGCGCGGAGCCGCGCGCCGCGTGGCGTCCCAGAAGGCGAGGTCGTCCGTGTAGTCCAGGGCGTGCACGCGTGCAGCCACGACCTGGACCGCGAGGAACGTGCCGGCGAGCCACCAGCCGAGCCGCCGCCAGCGCAGGCGCTCCACCACCGCCGTCATCGCGACCGCAAGCACCATCGCGGTCCCCATCGCCGGCAGGTACCAGAACCGCTCCGCCCGCACCGTGGGCAAGGCGACCGGGATGTTCGAGTGGGGGAAGTACGCGACGGGAAACCACACGAGCCCGATGGCGAGGAGCGCCAAGGCGTTGGCGAGCCGGAGGCGCTGGGTGAGGGGCGGCGCCCCGGCGCTCGCGGGATCGGCCACGGCGGCTGCGGACGAAGGCCACGGCGCGGTCCCGGCCTCCACCACGGGCGGCGTGGCAGCCGCAAGCCCGGGATCGGCCGCGCCGCGCGCAAGCTCCGGCGCGAGCCCCGGGGGCGTCACGGAGAGCGCCGGGCCGTCCGGGACGGGCGACCGGAATTGCGCGGCGCAGGAGCGCCAGAGCTCGCGGTCGCGGAGGACCAGGAGCCACGCCGCGGCACCGACGCCGACGAGCGGGACTCCGACGAGCAACAGCGCGCCGAGCACGCTGCCAGGGAAGATCAGGCGGTCGGGAACGGGCTCCTGAGGGAAGGAGTAGTCGCCGCTCAGCGGCCACGGCACGAGGATCTGCCCGACGCCGCGAGCGTAGACGCGCAGAGCGCCAGCCACCCGGTGCGGGAAGTCCGCCTCGATCAGCGGGTTGTTGATCGGGTCGGCCGGAAGGTGAGGCTGGCGAAACCAGCGCAAGAAGGCATGGAATGCCTGCCCCACGATCGAAGCCCCCTCCGGCGCGGGGAGGGGCGCCTCCGGCGGCAGCGCCGCGAAGAAGCAGCGGCGGCGGATCTCCGTGTAGGCCACCAGCGCGGCGACCGCACCGACCAGAGCCAGTCCGGGGCGGAGGAAGCGCAGAGGGCGCTGCGGCCGGAGAGGGGGCGCGGCCACGAAGGCGACCCACGGCAGCAGCGGCACCGCCACCAGGCAGCTCTCCTTGCAGAGCAGCCCGAAGAGCCCCGCGAGCGCCACCGTGAAGGGGACCACCAAGGCGGGGCCGCGAAGCGCATGCAACGCGAGGAGCACGCCGAAGCCGCCGAGGACGTCGGCGATCCCGACCACGCCCGTCACCGCCTCGGTGAGCACGGCCGAGGCGAGGAAGGTCCCGCCGACCGCCCAGGAGAGGCCGCGGCGACGCGTGACGGCGAACGCGAACGCCGCCAGCAGCGCCGCGTTCACCGCGTGGAAGATCACGTTCACCCAGTGGTGGAGCCACGGCAGCGTGCTGATCTGCCAGAGCCCGCGCCACACCAGGTTGGGGATCGGCCGGTACGAGCCGATGCTGCGGGTCGGGGGGAGCCCCCAGAAGTCCTTGCGGAACGCCTCGGTGAAGGACGCGAAGAAGCCGAGGGTCCGGTCGTTGACGTAGGGGTTCGCGAGCAGGGCCTCCTGCTCGTCGAAGATGTAGTTCGAGCCCGGGTTCCGGACGAAGATGATCGCCGTCAAGATGAGCGCGGGGGTGAGCGCGACCCAGAACACCGGGTCCTGCTCCACGAAATAGCCGCGAACAGCGCCCATCACGCGTACGATCCCCGCCCTGACGCGGGCCCAGGCGCCCACGCCGGGAGAGCGCGGCGCCGGCACGGGGCTCGGCGCCAGGCTGGAAGCCATCCGTTCGTCCGTCATCACGAGGTCTGGTGACGCGGCGCCCACGGGAACGGGACGCCGGCTGGCTCGTCGCTCCTACAACGGAGATCGGGGCGACGCCAGCGGCGCTGCTCAAATGGACGCGCGGCGGCCTTTTGGGTATTCATGGCCCGGAGACAAGAGCGCGTGTGACCGCGGTTGAGGAGCGATCCGTCCCCGAGTTCGCGGGGTATCAGGGCGTCACGCGGGTGCGGTCGGGGCCGGTCGCCGACCTCTACGAGGCGCTGCAGCGCCCCCTGGGGCGACGCGTGTTGATCAAGGCGTTGAGCTCCAGCATCCTCCCGTCGTCGCCGTTCGCCGCCGCGCTCGAGCGCGAGGCGCGCCTGCTCGCAGAGCTCGACCACCCCAGCATCCTGCACCTGTACGACTTCGTCCGCACCGGGGACCGCATGTGGCTGGTGCTCGAGTACGTGGACGGCTGGACGCTGGAGGAGATCCTGGCGCGCGCCGGGCGCCTCTCCCCGGCCGCGGCCTGCAGCGTGGCCCTCGAGGTCGCGCGCGGTCTCGAGCACGCCCACTCCCACGGCATCGTGCACCGGGATCTGCAGCCGCGGAACGTGCTCGTTTCGCGGCGGGGGCAGGTCAAGCTGACCGGCTTCGCCGTCGCCTTGGACGAGCGCCTGCCGACCGCACCGGAGCTGCTGGACCGGGCCACCTCGCTGACCGGGCCCTCGTACATGTCGCCCGAGCAGATCCTGGGCGAGCCCGCCGATCCGCGCAGTGACGTCTTCTCGCTCGGCGTGCTCCTCTTCGAGGCGCTCTCCGGCCAGCGACCGTTCGCCGGCCCCGATCACCACGCCACGACGCAGCGCATCCGTCACGACGCGCCGACCCCGCTCGGCCGGGCGGCGCGCGGCGTCCCCGCGTCCCTCGAGCGGGTGGTGCTGCACTGCCTCGAGAAGCTGCCCTCACACCGCTTCCAGACCGCGGGCGAGCTCGGCGCGGCGCTGCGCCGGGTGCTGGAAGAGCTGGGCGCGAGACGCGTCCACGAGACGATCCTCGAGGCGCTGGTGGACTCGGGATTGATGAGCGGCCAGGAGACTCGCGTCGAGGAGCCGCCCGCCTCCCTCTCGCCCCCGCGGACACGCTCGCTCGCGGCGGCCGTGCTCGGACTGGCGGTGGCGGCAGCGCTGGCCGTCGCTGGCGGCGCCGCGATCGAGTACGGCGCGGCGGGGCTCACCCCGGCGGCGCGCCCGGGTCGAGCCGCGCGCCTCGAGCTCTTGCCCCGGGAGCGCGGCTACCTGCGCGTACTCGCGGACCCCTGGGCGAACGTGTTGGTCGATGGCCAACTGGTCGAGACGACCCCGTTCGCGCAACCCATCCCGCTCGCGGTGGGCACCCACCACGTGCGCCTCGAGCACCCCAGCGCGCCGCCGGAGCGGCGCACGATCCGGGTCGGCCCCGGGGAGACGGTGACGCTCGACGTGACGATGGCGATCCCGGCCTCGGCCTTCGCCTCGACCGCGCCCCCGCCCCCGCCTTCCGCGAGCACCGGGCCGGCTTCGCCATAGCGGAGGGAAGCGGCGCGGGTCACGAGCGGCCACGCCAGAAGCGTGACCGCTCGTCCTGCAGCCGCGCGAGCCGCCGCTGCTCCTGGATCAGCGCCGCGTAGCGCTCGGGGACGCGCGGATCTCGCGCGAAGGCGAGCAGCACCCGCAGCGCGGCCTCCGCGTCCGAGGTCGCACGATGCGCCTGCTCGAGCTCTATCCCGAGCCGCGCGCACACGTCACCGAGCGCTCGGCTGCGCTCGCTCGCCTGGAGCTCCCGCGCCCACACCAGCGGATCGAGCCAGTCCACCGCCGCGCGCGCCATTGCCGCGTCGGCCAGGGGCAGGCCCGCTCGGGCGAGCTCTGCGTGCAAGAAGCGGCGGTCGAACTCCGCGTTGTAGGCGAGCGGGATCGCTTCCCCGCAGCAGGCGACGATCTCGGACGCCACCGCAGCGAAGACAGGGGCGCCGGCGACGACATCGTCGCCGATCCCGTGGACCTGGAAGGCCGCCTCCGGGATGGGCCGTCCGGGGTTCACGAGCCAGCTCCGGGCCTCGACGATGGCGCCTGCGCGATAGACCACGCAAGCGACCTCGACGATGCGGTCGAGATCCGGGTCGCGTCCCGTCGTCTCCGTGTCGATGGACACGATGGGCAGCTCGAGCCAGCGAGCCTCGCCGTCGTGCTCGGCCACCAGCCCCGCGACCTCCACCCGCAGCAAGCCGGCGATCCCCGGGTAGTGTCGCCCGGTCGGGAAGCAGCCGCCTCCGTCCGCGGCGCCCTTCATGGGCCCGGCTCCGCCGTGCGGGGCGAAACCGCCTGCGGCGCCGGGTTGGCGGCGCGCCCTGCGCGCCGGCGCGCGCGCGGGCGGCGGCCCGTCGCCAGCTCGACCTCGAGCTCGATCCACGGGGAGAGCTCGGTGCCGAGATCGAAAACGGAGAGGTCGAAGCGACGGCCGTTCACGAAGATGAACGGGGTGCCGCTCAACCCGAGCGCGTCGGCCTGCTTCATGTCTCGCTCCACCAAGGCACGGGCCTCGGCGCTGGCGCGGTCGGCCGCGAAGCGCGCCAGGTCGAGCCTCAGCGCCCGCGCCAGCTTGTCCACGCTGGCGGGATCGTGCGACTCGCGATCTGCGAAGAGCGCATCGTGGAACTCCCAGAACTTCCCCTGCCGGTCGGCAGCCACCGACGCCAGCGCGACCTCCATGGAGTGGGGGTGATAGTCGAGCGGGAAGTGCTTGAAGACCAGGCGGACCTCGTCGGGATAGGCGTCCACCTCGGCGCGCAAGATGCCGGCGGCGCGGGCGCAGAACGGACATCCGAAGTCCGACCACTCGACGATCACCACGCTGGGCTTCGCCGCCCCCCTGCCGGGCGAGCCACTGACGTCGATGGTGACCACCTGCTCCGGATCGAAACGCAGGCGGTACGCAGCCTCCACCTGCTCGCGGGACCGCCCGAGGAGGATCTGGTCGCGCACCAGCTCCGCCGCCGGGCGGCAGCCGGCGCAGGGAAGCGCCTCCCCGACACACTGCGCGACGCTGACGGCCCGACCGGGACACGGCGCGTCGAGCCCGTTCACTGCGGTCCACCACTCGCTGGCCTCTCGTGCGGTGAGCGCGGAGGTGTCGACCCCCGGTAGCTGGCGCCGCCGCTCGACCTCCGTTCCCCAGTGGCTCCCGCGCGCGCCGGCGGTCGTTCCGCAGGCGCTCGGCGCGAAGAGGAGGAGCCCGATGAGCCCCGCCCACGCCCCGCGGTGCGCACGCCCACCGAACGACGAGCATCGGAATCCGTCGCGAACCATCGGCCGCGGAGGGTACCGGTTGCTGGGCTTCCGCGCGACCTGGTAGATCGGGGACATGGTCGATTCCGGCCGCGCCGACCCCCACGGGTCGTCCACCGGCCCCCCGCCGAACGTCCGTCACGTCATCGCGATCGGCGGCGGGCGCGGCGGGGTGGGGAAGAGCGTCCTGGCGACGAACCTCGCCGTATACTTGGCGCAGCTCGGCCGCGCGGTGATCCTCGTCGACAGCGACCCGGCTGGCGCGGAGCTCCACACCCTGCTCGGCGTCGAGGCTCCGGGTCGCCGGCCGAGCGCCGACGACGACGAACCCGACGATCTCGAGGCGGTGCCCACCCCGATCCCCGGGCTCTCCCTGCTGCCGCAGCTGTACGCCACGGGCTCGACCGCCCCGCTCCGCCCGGGGCGGCGGATGCGGTGGGCTCGCGGCCTGCGCCAGCTGAACGTGGACTACGTCCTGCTGGATCTCGGCGCGGGGACCGCGCCGGCGTCCCTCGACCTCTTTCTCTCGGCCGACCTCGGCGTCTGCGTCACCACCCCGGAGCCCCCGAGCGTCGAGGCGACCTACCGGTTCGTCCGCGCCCTCTTCCAGCGACGCCTCCGCGGAACGCTGGTCAAGGACCGCTTCCGGATGCGGCTGGTGGAGCGCGCGCTCGGCGAGCTCCCTCCGCTGCCGAGCCCGCTGGAGTTCATCCGGTGCCTCGCTCGCTACGCCGGCAAGCTCGCGGCGCTCGCCGCCGACGAGCTCGCCCAGCTTCGGCCACGGCTGGTGGTCAACGGCGTGCGGCTGCGGGGCGCCACCGAGCTCGGGGGCGCGATGCACGACATGGCCGATCGCTACCTGGGCCTCGACATCGAGCACATCGGGCACGTCGAGCAGGACGACGCCGTGTGGCTCAGCGTCATCCGGCGACGCCCCCTGCTCATCGACAGCCCGGCGAGCAAGAGCGCGCGCAACCTCGAGCGGATCGCCCGACGCATCCTGGCGCTGGTCAGCAGCCGCGAGCAGGTGCGCACCGCCCGCCGGGTCCCCGTCGTGCCCGCGGAGCCCACCCACTACGAGCGCCTGTGGACGCACCGTGGCGCGACCGACGAGGAGGTGCGGCGCGCCTACAAGCGCCAGCGAGAGGTGTACCAGTCGGGTAGCCTCGCGCTCACCTCGCTGCTCACCGAGGAGCAGCTGCGCGCCGAGCAGGCGCGCATCGAGGAGGCCTACGACACGCTGCTCGATCCCGTGCGACGGCGCGCCTACGACCTGTCCGCGTTCCCGGAAGCGGACGAGGAGCAGCCGGCGCGAGACGTGAGGGTCGATGCCGCGCTCGCCGCCGAGCGGGCGATGCTCCAGCAGGAGCTGGCGCGCGAGATCAACTCGGAGACGGAGTTCACCGGAGCGCTGCTCGCCAAGGTGCGCGAGGCCCTGGGGATCGAGATCGACGACATCGCGCGGCACACCAAGATCGCCGCGGCGCACCTGCGGGCGATCGAGGCCGAGGACTTCCGGCAGCTCCCGGCGCTGGTCTATACGCGTGGTTTCGTCCAGCAGGTCGCGAAGTACCTCCAGCTCGACCCGTCGCACGTCTCTCGGACGTACCTCCGGCGCATGCGGCTGTGGCGCGCCGCCACGGGTGAGCCGACCTCGTGACCGCTCCCCGCCTCACGTCGGCGCACGGCTCCATCGCGTTCCGCCAGGGCGAGACGGATCTCGCCTTCTCCCTGGCGCTCGTGGTGGTGGCCCTGCTGCCGCGGCTCTTCGTCGCCGTCGCCTGGTCCCACGAGCCGGTGTGGGACGGTCACTACTACGACTTCGGCGCCGAGCGGATCGCGGCCGGCCTCGGGTACTCCGAGGACGTGATGGTGGGGGGGCGGCCGGTCTGGAAGCCCTGGTCCCACTACCCGGTGGGCTACAGCGGCTTCCTCGCGCTCGCCTACGTCCTGTTCGGGCCGCTCGTGCGGTGGCTGTTCGGCTCGATGATCTTCGTCGGACCGCTCGCCAACGCGGTGGTGGGCGCGCTGACCGCGGCGGCCGTACATCGCCTGGCTCGCCACCTGCTCGACCCCGTCCGGGCGCGCATCGCGGGCGGCATCGCCGCGCTGCACCCCGGGCTCATCGCCTACACGGCGGTGCTGATGAGCGAGCCGCTCACCGGCTTTCTGCTGGTCGTAGCCGGCTGGGCCGCCGTGCGGCACCGCGGCAGCGTGCGGGGCGTGCTGACCGGCGGGGTGCTCCTGGGCCTCGCGCCCCTGGTCCGTCCGTCCTCGCTACTCGTCGCCCCGCTGCTCGTCCTCACGCAGCCTCGCCCGTGGCACGCGGCGCTCCTGCGCGGAGCCATCGCCACCGCCGTCTGCGTGGCCGTGGTGCTGCCCTGGACGGCGCGCAACTGCCGCGTGATGGACGGCTGCGCCTTCGTCTCCACCAACGCAGGCTGGAACCTGGCCATCGGCGCCCGCTCCGAGACTGGCCGCTTCGTCGCGCTCCGGGCCCAGGACGGCTGCCCCGTGGTGACCGGCCAGGTCCAGCAGGATCGCTGCTGGGCGGAGGTCGGGCGTCGCATGATCGCCCGGGACCCGTGGAAGTGGCTCGGCCTGGCGCCGCGCAAGCTGTCGCACACCTTCAGCCACGAGTCCTTCGCCATCGAGTACCTCCGCGAGGCTGACCCGACGGCCTGGCCGGAGCCGCGCCGGATCGCCGGGCGGGAGCTCCTGTCCTTCTTCCACCGCCTGCTGCTCGCCGTGGGGAGCCTTGCAGTGGTGAGTCGCGTCTGGCGCGATGACGGTTGGGGGCGAATGCTCGTGCAGGGCGTGCTGCTCGGCGTGCTGCTCGCGGCGTCCGTCCACGCCTTCCACGCCGACCATCACCCGTTTCACCACGTGGTGCTCCTCACGATCCTCTTCGGGTTCTTGCCGCTCCCTGGCCGCCCGTGGCTGGGTCCCGTAGGCCGCTACTCGCTCGGTCTGGTCCTGGTCACCGCGGCCACGCACGCCGTTTTTTTTGGCGACGACCGCTACCACCTCGTCGTCACCCCGATCTACTGCGTGCTCGCCGCCGCCGCGCTGAGAAAGTCCCACGACCCTGAGCTGGACTCGACCCTGGCCTGGAGCTGACGAGGGGGCGCGCCGTCGGATCGCCGCGGGGAGGTGCCCGGAGCGCGGTCGCGGTGACCCCGCCGGGGCCGGAGTGCTATCGTCGCTGGCAGGGCTTCCCGCCCCGGGGACCGATCATGAGGACCAGGCTCTGTTCAATCACGCTCGTCGCCGCCGCGAGCCTGCTCACGGTCCGCGCCGCGGCGGTCCCCTACGGCGTCAGGAAGGGCGACACGCTCGCGTCCATCGCGGAGCGATTCTACGGCAAGATCCAGCACGAGCAGCTCCTGGTGGGGGCGAACGGCCTCGACGCCGACGGGGGCACGCCCAGCGTCCCCGGCATGCGCCTCGAGGGGCCTGCCGTCGGACACCACCGAGTGGTCCGGGGAGAAACCTGGAGCGGCCTCGCCGCCGAGCTGCTCGGCGCCCCACACCGCGCCGACGAGCTGGCGACGGCGAACGGCACCCACGCCTGGATCCCCCCGGAGGAGGGGGCGGAGATCCTGGTCCCCTACCACCTGCGCGTGGTCGTGCGAGGGACCGACTCGACGCTGACCATCGCGTACCGTTTCCTGGGCAATGTCACCAAGGCATGGGAGCTCGATCACTACAACGGGCTCGGTGGCCGCACGCTGCAGCGCGGAGACGTGGTGCTGGTCCCGCTCACCGACCTCGCACTCACCGCCGAGGGTCGGCAGGCCGCCAGCGTCGGCGACTGCGCCCGTTGCTCGGAGGCGGAAGGCGACGAGCGCGAGGTCCAGCTCCGGGTCCGGGCTGAGCTCCCTGCCCTGCTCGCCGACGTCCGCGGCGGGCGCTACGTCGACGCCGTGCGGCGGGGCAACGGCTTCCTCATGGCGGGAGCGCTGTCGCGACCCATGCTCGCGGCCGTGCACCGGCAGCTACTCGAGGCCTACGTCGCGCTCGACGCGACGGGGCTGGCCGCGGCCGCGTGCGCGGACTGGCGAGCGAACGACCCCACCGCACGCCTGGACCCGGTGCGACTGAGCCCGAAGATCGTCGCGGCCTGCACGCGGGGAGCCGGACGGAGCACGCCATGACGGAGGTCGAGCTCTCGCCGACTCCGAGCGCCGACGACGAGAGCGTCTCGGAGTACGTATTTCGGGATCCCACGGCGGGCGCGACCTCGCCCGCCCTGAGCCCGGTCGGCCCGGGGGACGTCTTCGCGGATCGGTTCTTGATCGAGCGCGCGCTCGGCGAGGGGGGCAGCGGCGTCGTCCATGTCGCGCGCGTGATCGAGACGGCGAAAGCAAGCGCGAGCGGGGAGGCCGCGCCCGACCTCGTCCCCGGCGACCGTGTCGCGCTCAAGATCCTGCATCGACACCTGCTGAACGATCCGCAGGTGCCGCGACGCTTCGCCCGCGAGGCCCGGATACTCCGGCGCCTGAACGGAGAGCACGTCGCTCGCCTACTGGATTTCGGCGAGACGAGCGACGGCGATCTCTACATGGCGATGGAGCTGGTCGAAGGCCGCTCCCTCGACGTCTTGGCCGGAGGAGCGCCGATGGCCCCGGCCCGGGCGATGGGGCTGGTGTGCCAGATCTGCCAGGGGCTCGAGGTAGCGCACGCGGCGGGGGTCGTGCACCGAGATCTGAAGCCCCTGAACGTCATCGTCGAGGAGCGCGGGGGTACTGAACACGTGCGGGTGCTCGACTTCGGCATGGCGAAGATCGTGCGTGGTGACCTCCAGTGCTCGGTCAACGCCCTCACCCAGCAGAACATGGTGTTCGGAACGCCCGAGTACATGGCACCGGAGCAGGCGCGCGGCGACGAGGTCGATGAGCGCTGCGACGTCTACGCGGCGGGGGTGATGCTCTACGAGCTCGTGACCGGCACCCTCCCGTTCCAGGCGGCGACCCCGATCGCGATGATGTCGGCGCACCTCGTGGAGGAGCCCGAACCACCCACCCGGCGCGCGCCACGCGCCCCCATCCCTCCGGCGCTGGAGGGGGTGGTGCTGCACGCGCTCGCCAAGGAACCCGGCCTCCGCTACCCCTCGGCCGCGGCGCTCCGCGCGGCGATCGAATCGGCGCTGAGACGTCCTGACGACGTGACGTCGATCCTGCCTCCGCCCTCGCGCGCCGAGCTGGAGCGCCGCGACACCGACCCGGTGCTGCAGCTCCCCGTCCCCGCCGGGCTCTCGGCTGCGGGGCGGTCGGCCTCCTCGCTGACACCGCCCGCGGGGAGGCTGCCCCGCGTGGTGATCTGGCTGGCGCTCGCCGCCGCCGCGGTCGGGGTCCTGCTCGGCGTGGTGATGAGCCTCTCGGGGGGCGGCCGGTGACGCCCACCCGAGGTGACGGGGGAAGCGGCGCGTGATCCAGGCCCGGCAGATACGCGGCGCGCTCGAATGGGGCCGGCTCGCTCCGCTCCGCCTCCAGGCTCGGACGGTGGCCGACGGTGTCTACGTCGGCGTTCACCGCAGCCGCCGGCGGGGGACAGGCGTCGAGTTCGGCGGCCACCGCAGCTACGTGCGCGGTGACGACCTCCGGGGGCTCGATCACCGCGCGTTCCTCCGCCACGGTCGCCTGCTCGTGCGCGAGTTCGAGACGGAGACGGATCGCTCGTTGCGGCTGGTCGTCGACGCGACCCGCTCGATGGGCTTCCGCAGCGGGGGCGCCCCGGGCGCCAAGCTGGCGTTCGCGGCGGTGGTCGCCGCAGCGCTGGCCCGTATCGCTCTCGCCAGCGGCGATCCGGTGGGGCTCGACTGGATCGGTGGTGAGCGACGGCGCCCCCTGCCGGCCGCGGCGGGGCGCGAGGCGTTCGAGCGGCTCCTGCTGGCGCTCGAGGCGGTCCTCCCCGGGGGTGACCTATCGGCCGATCACCACGCGCTCGGCCAGGCGATCAACCCCATCGCTCGCCACGCGCGCCGCGGATCGGTGGTGGTGTTCCTGAGCGACCTCATAGACCTCCCGGAGGACGCGGGACAGCGGTTCGCCGCGCTGGCGACGGAGGGGCGCACCGTGGTCGTCGTGCGCGTGCTCGATCCGGTGGAGGCGACGTTCCCGTTCACGGGTCCGGTGCGGCTCCGATCGAGCGAAGGCGCGCGCGTGGTGGAAACCGATGCCTCGACCGTGCGCGGAGCCTACCTCGAGGCGCTCGAGCAGAGCGCGCGGCGGTGGCAGGACCGCCTCCTGCCGCGCGGGGGCGCGCTGGTGCGCGCGGCGTCCGACGACGATCCCGTCGAGGTCGTGCGCGCGGTCCTGGCGGCGGCGGGAGGCCTCCGACCGTGACCTTCCTCGTCAGCGCCGCGCTGGCGGTCGCGCTCCTGATCGCGGTGCCAGTGGCGGCGCACCTGCTGCGCCGGGGGCGAGCGCGGGAGCACGAGTTCCCGCCGGCCGCGCTGGTCCCTCCCGCCCCGCCCGTGGCCCGGCGCCGCAGCCGCCTGGAGGACCGCGGTCTGCTCGCGGTCCGGAGCCTGCTCGTCGTGGCGCTGGCCGCGCTCGGTGCGGGGCCGCTCGTGCGTTGCTCGCGGCTCTCGCTGGCGCGGGACGCGGGCGCGTCGGTGGCCCTCGCCCTCGTGCTCGACGACTCAGCGAGCATGCGGCTCGCCCCTCCGGGCGAGGCGGGGCGCTGGGAGCGGGCGATCGCGGGAGCCCGGGCGCTGCTCCGCTCGGCCCGTGAGGGGGACGCGGTGGCCATCGTGCTCGCCGGGCGCCCCGCGCGGCTGACGCTGGCGGCGACCACTGAGCTCGGGGCGGCACGCGCCACGCTCGACACGCTGACCGTCTCGGATCGCGCCACCGACCTCGCGAACGCGGTGAGGATCGCGCGCTCGGCGCTCGCGGATCTGCCGCAAGGGGACCGGCGGGTCGTCGTCCTGAGCGATCTGGCGGGCGAGGAGCTACCGGCAGGGTCCCCGCAACTTTGGGCGCCCCTCCCCGAGCTGACCCGACCCGCGGCCAACTGCGGCGTCGTCCGCGCCGATCGCCGCGGCTCGCGGGTGACGGCCGAGGTCGCTTGCAACGAGCACGCCGCCGCGGCCGGGCGCCGGTTGGAGCTGGTCGTCGCCGACGTCCCGCCCCGAACCGGGGGCCCGGCGTCGAGCGCGACCCCGACGCTGCCAGCGAGGGGCACCACGGTCGGATCGGCGCCGATCGCCGAGCAGTCGGGCTCGCAGACCGTGATCGTCGAGCGCCTGCCCCCGCTGGGCGATCTCGACGCACGTCTGACTGGCCGCGATGCCTCGCCGCACGATGACCTCGCTCCCGTCGTGCCGGAGCTCGGCGTGACCACCGTCGCCGTGCTCGCGGATGCGAGCTCGGCGTCGGCGTCGACCGGCGGCCCCCCGATCGTGGAGCAGGCGCTGCGCGCCCTCGACTCCGGCGCGATCGTGAGGCCGCTGACGATCATGCCCGACGACGCGGCGTCGCTCGCCGGGTGGTCGGCGCTGGTGCTCGACGATCCGACGGGAATGGGCCCGGAGGCGCGCGAGGCGCTCGGGCAATGGCTCGGGCTGGGCGGAGTCGCCCTCGCGCTGCTCGGCCCGAGCGCGGGCCGGGCCGAGCTCGGCGCGAGCCTGCAGCCGTTCGTGGCCGGCTCACCGCGCTGGACGGAGACGACGGCGCCCGGAGTCGACCCCGGCACTGCCACCGCCTTGGGACCCGAGGCGTCGGGGCTCGCATCGCTCGCGCCGCGCGGGCGCGTCCCCCTCACCGGGCTCTGCCCGAGCGGGGCGCGCGTGCTCGCGCGATGGACCGACCAGGAACCGTTCCTCTGCGAGCGCGACGTCGGGCGGGGACTGGTGATGACAGCGGCGCTCCCGGCGTCGCCACGAGTGAGCGACTTCGCGCTCCGCCCGGCCTTCCTCGCGCTGCTCGCCCACGTGATCGAGGAGGCGGGCCGGCGTCATGGCCCGCGCGTCACGACGGCGGGGACTCCATGGCTCTTCCCGGGAGACGACGTGCTCCGGATCACGCCGGCGGCCGGTGAACCCGTCACCGTCGTGCCTGAACGGGGCCCGACTCACGGGACTTCGCGGGGGGTGTACACGCCAGCGGAGCGGGGACGCTACCGCGTCGTCCGCGGGGAGCAGACGGAAACCCGCATCGTCATCCTCCCGGCGGAGGAGGTCACGCAACGCCCCCGCCACCTGACGCACCGGGGAACGGCGGCGCACGAGGCGGGCATGAGCGGCCGGGTCGACGTGTCGCGACATGCCGCCCTGGCCGTGCTGCTGCTCTTCGTGGCGGAGGTCGTGGTGCGGCTGGGTTCGCGGGGGCGGTACCGAGGGGTCGGCTCGGCGGCCCGGTGACCGAACCGCACCCGCGGTGGAGGATTGGGCTGACCGGCGTGAGGTGCTACATGACGCGCGGCATGTCCCGCCCCCCCGCAGCCCAGCTCCGCCGCTGGATCGGCTCGCTCCTGCTGGCGAGCGCCGCGACGCTGGGGCTCGGGTCCGCCCCGGTTCACGCGGCCGTCGTCGAGCGCATCGTGGCCATCGTCGGCGATCACGCCATCCTCCTCAGTGAGCTCCGGGACCGGGCGCGACCCTTCCTGGTGCGCATCTACCAGGAAACGCGGCCGGGCGCGGAGCGCAACGCCGCCATCTCGCAAATCTACCGCGAGGTTCTGGATCGGATGATCGACGAGCAGGTCGAGGAGCGAGCAGCGACGCGCGCCCGCATCGTCGTCACCAGCCAGGAGATCGACGCGGCCCTGCAGCGGATCGCCGGCCAGAACGGACTGTCGGTGACGGAGCTGGTCAACGAGGCGATCCAGAGCGGGATGACAGAGCAAGAGTACCGCAAGGAGATTCGCCGCCAGGTGCTCGACGCGAAGCTGATGAACCTGCGCCTGCAGGGGCGCATCCGCGTCACCGAGGACGACCTGCAGGCGGAGTACCGCGAGGCGGTCGCGGAAGAGCGCAAGCGCCTCGGGTTCCGGGCCGCCTGGCTCCACGTCCCCCCCGGGGCCAGCGCGACGGCTCAGCGCGATCTGGCCGCTCGCATCGTGCGGGAGGCGCGCGCCGGAGCGGACTTCGCGGAGCTCGCCCGGACCTACTCGAGCGACGCGCGGACGCGCTCCCGCGGGGGTCTGCTCCCGCCGATGAAGCCGGGGATGCTGGCCCCCGCGGTGGATCGTGCGGTGCTGGCCCTGGAGGTGGGCGAGGTTTCGGCGCCGATCCGGCTCGAGGAGCAGCTCGTAATCGTGAAGGTCATCGAGCGCGACCAGTCCCAGCTGCCCACCTTCGAGGAGGCCCGCTCCGAGCTGGAGAACCGCGTCTATCTGCGGAAGATGGACCAGGTGCGGCGACGTTGGCTGGAGGGGCTGCGGCGCCAGGCGCACGTGGTGATCCGGCTGTGAACGCGCACCGCGCCGGCCACCGGCGCGGTCACTCCCCGCCACAGAGCAGCTCCCAGACGCGCCCCGGATCGACGCCGGCCGCCACGAGTCGCGCGGCGCGCGCTCGCTCGTGGGCGACGACGGTGGCGAGGTCGGCGGGACTGCGCACCCCGTCCAGGCGCCGCGCATTGACATAGACCGTGGGGAGCCCGCGGACGCCGAGCCGCTGGGCTTCTTCCACGTTGGCAGCGACGTCGGGCGCGTGCTCCCCCTGGCGGGCACGGGCGAGCAGGGCGGCGCCGTCGAGACCGAGCGCGGAGGCGACGGCCGTGAGCCCCGCGTCGTCGAGCGGTGCGGTGGCGCGGCGCAGCGCGGCGCTCAGCCGAAAGAACACCTCGGCGCCGTGCGCCGCGTACACCTCCCGAGCGAAGACCGCGGCCCGTTGCGCGTGTGGGTGCTGGTGGAGCGGGAAGTCGAGGTGAACGTGCCGGACGTCCCCACCGGGACGAACCAGCCGGTCGATGGCGGGCGCGAGGTCGGCACAGAGCCCGCACTCGAAATCGGTGAACTCGGCCACCGTCACCAGGGGGCGCGCGGCGCCGCGCCACGGTGCCCGGGAAATGATCGGGCAACGAGCGAGCCGGACCTCCTCGCCGAGCCGGATGAGGTTGCGGGCGGCCCGGTCGGGGTAGATGTTCTCGGGGGAAACCCCGTCCGCCAGGCGGACAGCCGCCTTCCTTCGCTCCTCACGGATCAGCGCCTCGAGGCGCGCGGCCGGTTGATCCCCTGCAACGCGCCTGCCGTTCACGAAGAGCATCGGCGTCTCGCGCACCCCGAAGAGGACACCGAGGGTCCGATCTCGCTCGATCTCCGCCATCGGCTCGGAGGCGTCGAGCCAGCGGCGAACCTCGTGGGCCTCGACGTGCACGGCCGTCGAGGCGAGGACCAAGGCCTCGTCGCTGGGGGCTCCCCCACCCCGCGCCACGGCGGCGAGGTAGGCGAAGAAGGCGGGTGCCCCGTGCCCGCGCCGGATGGCCGTCGCCACCCGAGCTGCGCGCGCGCCGGCCAGGTCGTGGCTCACGTGCCGCCAGACGAGCCGCACGTCGCCGATCGAGGTCGCCGCCCGCTCGAGCGTGCTCAGCACGGCGAGGGACCGCGCGGAGGCTGGATCGCCGAAGATCACGACGGTCACCAGAGACCGGGGATCCCCGAGGCTCGGTGACTCGGGATCGATCGGCATCACTGCCGTGGCGTGTGCGGCGGGGAGCGGCGCGTCCGTGGGCGCCGAGGGTTCGGCCCGCGCCTCCGCCGGCAGCGCTGGCGCACCGTAGGCAGGTGACGGCAGGCGCATCGAGGGCACCGGCAGCGCGGACGGTGCCGGTGGGATGGCGGCGCCCGTCGACGCCGGCGCCGCGGGCGTGACGACCGACCCACCGGGTGGTGGCGCAGGAACCGAGGCCGCTCCGCCGCGGCGCCAGCCGAGGTAGAAGACCAGCACCACGGTGCCTGCCATCAAGGCGACGCCCAGCGCCAGCGCGAGGAGGACTCCCCAGGGACGGGCAGCCGGCGAACCCCGGCGCGAGACGGGCTCGACGTCGCTGGGCTCGGAGAGGGGCCGCGCCCACCGGACGTTGCGTCGCACCGCGCGGGCCGGCTCGGGAGCGGACCGGCGCGGTGGAGGCCCTCCGTCGTTCGCCAGCGTCGGAACCGGCGTGTCCATCGCCACGCCAGCGTGGGCGTCACGGGCGAGAGTGCGGGCGAGGTCGACAAGGGAGCGCACGGCTGGGCGGTCCGCGGGATCCTGAGCCATCGCGCACTCCGCCCAGCGCTGGAGGGCGGACAGCGCGGCGGCGTGGTCGGGGCGCGCTCCTCGCTTCGCCCCCGCCAGACCGTGCACCAGTGCTCCAAGCGCGAAGACGTCGCTCTCGGGGGTGGGCGCCACGGTGGCGAGCTCGGGCGCGCGGAGCGCGACCGGGAGCGCGGTCGTAGCCCGACCCCGCGCGACCCGCTCCAGGAGCGCCGCGACGCCAAAGCCAGCCAAGGCGCGGTCACCGAGGCAGAGCACCTCTAGCCGCAGGTGTCCGTGGGCTATCCCCTGCGCGTGCAGGTGCGCCAGCGCGCCGGCGACCCGCGCGAGGCTGTCACCCAACCGGGCAGGATCGAGCGGGCGCGGGGCGTCGGGCTCGACGAGTGGGGGGCCGACCTCGTAGCGCAGCGAAATCGTGCCGTCCCCGAGGTCGAGTCGCGGGCGCGCCAGGCCCGACGCCCCGATCGCGTAGCGGTCGCGGTCCTCGATCAGGCGAACCACCGCGGCGGGTTCGACGTCCTGACCATCGACCCGGATTGCGAGCTCGCCGGCGGCTCGCTCGAAAGCGACGATCGCGGTGGTCGCGCGGCAACCCGCTTCGGGTGCAGGCGGCTGGCCCGCGCTGGGCGGCCCGGTGGGCGACGGCTCGGGGGTCGCCATCTCGCCGAACCCTAGCAACAAGCTGTCACTTTGGCAGCGGAGCGACCGGGTTCGACAGGATGGCGGACTGAGCGCCCTCGCCCGACGGTCACCCGGCGCCAGCGGGGCCGGTCGCGACCGTGATTGCGCCGTGGCACGCTCTGTGCTGAAAGGAGCCTCCCGATGGGATCGCGACCCACCCGCTGGATGGTCGTCGTCGGCGCCGCCGCCTTGGTGGCCGCGCACGCCGGCCCCGCTCTGGCCGCGTCCATCACGATCAACCCGAACCCTCAGCGTGAGCTGGGCGAGAACCACAGCGAGTCGATCGAGAAGCGGTACTACGTGACCCGGGCCGACTGCGTCTCGGACGACGCCTTCCTCTTCAGAGTCACCATCCGGGACGGCGGCAACTATAACCTCGAGGTCTGGGCGTCCCAGAGCTCGGACTGCTCGACCTACAACGAGCGGAGGGCCAACGGGGTCGCGACCTGCTGGCGCGTATTCGCCGAGGACGCCAAGAACGACTCGTACACGATCCGCGTCCGCATGCAGGACATCGCGACCCTGGAGAGCAACGGCCGCGAGGTCGAGGGCCGGGGGACCGCCGAAGACTGCGAGCCCGGGGACCTCGCGACCGGGGGCATGAAGCTCAAGCTCTACTTCCTCCTCGTCAACGGTTCGGAGCTCGGCGGCACGGCTGCCACCTTCGACACCGGCATCGATCTCACCGGCCCCGCGGCGCCCACGGGGATCGCGACCGAGGTGGCGGAGGACAAGCTCAAGGTGAGCTGGGAGATCACGGACAGCGACGACTGGGCTGGCTACCGCATCTACTGCGCCTCCGCCGCCGACGCGGCCGCCGCAGGCGGGGCGTCGACGGGCGCTGGCGGTTCCCCCAGCGCGACCGGCGCGGCGCCGGGTGGCGGCATCCCCGGCGCGGCCGGCACGACGGCGAGCAACGGTGGTGTCGTGGGCGCGGCCGGCGCGAGCGGTGAGGCCACGAGCGCGGGCGGCTCGCCGACGGCAGCGGCGGGCGGGACGACGGGCACCGTGCAGGGCGCGTGCGACTTCGGCGTGCTGGTGCCCGGCACCATCCCTGACGACGCCTACCAGTGCGGCGAAGGCGAAACCATCCTGGCGACCGAGGGGCTGGCCACGGGGCTAGCGGACGGAACCACCTTCGCGGTGGGGGTTTCCGGAGTGGATCTGCTCGGTAATCCTGGGCCCCTCTCGGACGTCGTGTGCGGGACACCCCAGCCCGTGACGACCTTCTTCGAGGCCTACCGCGAGGCCGGCGGCACCGCGGGCGGCGGCTTCTGCGCCTTCTCGCGGGCAAGGACGCCCGCTTCGTTCGGAGCGCTCTTCGCCGCGGCGACCTTGCTCGGCGCGCGGCGCCGGGGGCGATCGCGCGCATGAGCTGGCGACGCATCGCGCCCGCCAACGCGGCGGCAATAGCGGTCGTCCTGGGGACGACGACGCCGGCCACCGCCCAGGGTGTGGACGAGTTCGGGCCCTACGGGGGGCTCGAGGACAGCTCGAGGCTGCAGTCACCGCAGCACATGGCCGTCGAGCTCCGCGTCGGGCCGTACTTCCCACGGATCGACGACTCGACCTCCGGGACGCCGTACGCCGACATCTTCGGGGACAAGCAGCGCTTCCTCGTCGGGGCCGAGTTCGACTACCAGGTCCTGCGTATCCCGGCCGTCGGTAGCCTCGGCCCCGGGGTGGGCATCGGCACCTTCTCCGCGAAGGCCAAGGCGCCGCTCGCCGACGGTTCGGGCGCGTCCGGTGAAGAAACCCGGCTCCGCGTCCTGCCCGCGCACCTCGTGGCAGTGCTGCGCGTCGATGTCCTGGCGCAGCGGACCAAGGTCCCCCTGGCTGCGTATGCCAAGGGGGGGCTGGGCTATGCCCTCTGGTGGGCGCGAGGCGAGCAGCACCTCGAGCGGGCCGACGGCGTCGTCGGCAAGGGCTCCTCCTACGGCTATCACTTGGCGGTCGGCGGGATGTTCCTGCTCGATTCCCTGGACCGCAACTCCGCGCTCGAGATGGACGCGACCACCGGGATCAACAGCGTCTACGCCTTCGGCGAGTTCGTGACGACCAGCCTCGATGGCTTCGGGAGCGACCGGCTGAACGTCGGCGCCACCACCTGGATGGCCGGGATCGTCCTCGAGTTCTGAAACCGCGGCAGCACCGCGCGGGTCGCCGGCTTGGTCCCGCCGCGTGGGCGGTGGTCAGCGGGCGCCGAGGAGTCGGCGGAGATGCTTCCGCTCCCACTCGAGGGCGCGTTCGTACTGCCGGAACTCCGCCTCACGGCGGAGGAATTCCGCGGAGTGCAGCACCAGGCGCCCCCGGCGAAGCTCCCCCGGAAAGAGGTGGTGTAACAGCTCGTGGAACACGATGTACGCGACGAAGTAGCGGGGCACCCACTCCTGGTCGAGCGCGGGGTGCACCCGAATGAGGCGCTCGGCTGCGCTGTAGCTCCCGAGCTTGATGGCCGTCCGGTGATCGCCCCGGGGCCGGGAGCGCCTTCCCCAGGTGATCAGGACGTCCGTGACGCTCGACCCGAAGTACTGGTCGTTGACCCGACCGAGGATCTCGACCAGATCGTGGGCGCGGCCGCGCGTGTGGAGCGGACCGCGCACCTTCCGGGACGCCCGGATCCGGTGGCTGTTCTGCTGGATGAACTCACCGACACGTTGAGAGGCCTCCCGAGCGTCCTCCCGGACATAGCGGACGAGGGCGTCCAGCACGTCGTCCGGAGCGCCAAGGAACATCATGTGAACCCGGAGCCGAAGGGTTTCCCCGACCTCGGCGTAGGTGACCATTCGGCGGCGGTTGTCAGTGATGGCGAGCTGGATCGGGCGGGAGAACGCCGCGGCGAAGCGCCGCTCGAGCGCCTGGCGTGCCCCCTCGTGTACGAAGATCTGGGGGCCCTTGCTGGCGAAGGGGAGCGAGAGCTGGGCGACGCGAGGGTCGGGCAGGCGGACCGCCGCCGGCGCCATGCGCGGGACGAGCGACGAGGCCCGGAGCGCCCGGCGGGGGCCGATCCGACCCGACGCCGGCAACCAGTTGCGGCTCGTCCTGAACGGCATGGATCACCTGCCGCTGGGGTTATGGGACGGGGTCATGGGCGTCAAGGCAAGGGAACTTTCACCTTGTTTTTCGCACTCTTATGTTAGCTTTCGGCAACTTCTGCCGCAGCCTTCCTAACCCCGCGAACGGGCACGGCTAACCGCCCTCGGCGGGGACAAACGGCCCCCTGCGAGGGGCGGAACCCCCGCGCCCGACCCCAAGCTTGTCCCGACCGACTCAACCACTTTTCCCGAGCTTGTCCACAGGGGCTACCGGGTGGCTGGAGAGGCCGGCGGACTCGAGGAAAGACAGGTCCCGCTCGCCCAGCCGAAGGTAGCGGTGGGATGACGGTCCTCAGGAGGGGCGCGGAGCGCTGCGCTTGGCGCTCCCGCTGTTTGCGCCGCCGCCACCGGGATGGGTGCTCTTCAGGGGCTTCCCTCCTTCCTCCGCGACTCCGACCAGCGCCGCCTCACGGCGGACGATGCCGTGGTGCTCGAGGATGCGCTGCTCGAGCCGCGCCATCATCTCGGGGTTCTGCTCGAGGTAGAGTCGCGCGTTGTCCCGCCCCTGCCCGATCCGCTCGCCGTCGACCGAGTACCAGGCCCCGCTCTTCTGGCCCAGGTTCAGGTCGCTGGCCATGTCGATGATCTCGCCGGAGCGGCTCACCCCCTTGCCATACAGGATGTCGAACTCCACCTCGCGGAACGGCGGCGCGAGCTTGTTCTTCACGACCTTGACGCGGGTGCGATTGCCAACGACCTGCATCTCGCCCTTGGCGGCCGCGGCGCCCGTGCCCGCCTCCTTGATGGCGCCGACGCGGCGGACGTCGAGGCGAACCGACGAGTAGAACTTCAGAGCCTGACCGCCCGTCGTCGTCTCCGGGCTACCGAACATCACCCCAATCTTCATGCGGATCTGGTTGGTGAAGAAGATCATGCACTGCGATCGAGAGACAGTCCCGGTGAGCTTGCGAAGCGCCTGGCTCATCAGCCGCGCTTGCAGCCCGACGTGTGAATCGCCCATGTCGCCCTCGATCTCGGCCTTGGGCACCAGCGCCGCGACGGAGTCGACGACGACCAGGTCCACCGCACCCGAGCGCACGAGCATGTCGGCGATTTCCAGCGCCTGCTCGCCGAAGTCGGGCTGGCTGATCAACAGCTCGTCGGTCTTCACCCCGAGCTTGCGGGCGTAGGTCACGTCGAGCGCGTGCTCGGCGTCGATGAACGCCGCCACTCCGCTCTGGCGCTGCACGGCCGCGATCGCGTGCAAGGTGAGCGTCGTCTTGCCGCTCGACTCGGGGCCGTAGATCTCGACGATTCGCCCGCGCGGATAGCCACCGATCCCGAGCGCGATGTCGAGGCCGAGCGATCCGGTTGGAATGACGGGGACGTCGCCGCCGATGGTTTCGCCGTCCTTCAGGCGCATGATCGCGCCGCGGCCGAACTCCTTCTCCACGCTGGCGAGCGCCAGCTCGAGGGCCTTGCTCCGCTCCTTCTGGTCCATTCGGTCTGGCTCCTGCCCGACGAGGGGTAGCGTCGCGCGGGCTCGGGGGCGTGACGGCGGCCAGGCGCGAGGCTGGGGCATACCTCGCACCAAGGGCCTGGAGAGAGCCCGCAGGTTGACACAAGTCGTGCCGTCTTGCCGCGTAATACTGCGCGGCTGTTCAGATGTCAATCCTTTGGACTGACGTTGTGGCCCGTTCGGACCAGGGCCTCCGGCGCGAGAGATCGGCGACGACGCGGCAGCAAGAGGTCAGCGCGGGCCAGTCGCCACCGCTTCGCCCTGGGCGAGCGCCCCGGAGGGTTCCTTGAAGGGAACGCGAGCGGCCGGGCGTGCGGAGCCGGGCGGCGGAGCCGCCGGGCGCGCGGCGCACGCGACCATCAAGTCCTGGCCGGGCGACACCGCCGCCCCGCGTGACCAGGCGAGGCCGAGCCCCAATCCCACGAGCAAGCCGGCGCAGCCCGTAGCGAAGGCCAGGATCGGAGCGCCGCGTTGCGCCGCGGAACGTCGCAGGAGATCTCGGGTCCGGACTCCCGCGCTGGCAAGGACCGCCTCGGCCCGAGGCCCGAGACGGTCGGTGACCCGTCGCTGCGGCGCCAGAAGCGCCCGTGACCCACCGACCGCCAGACGCCGCCCCACCTTCTCCAGCCGCTCGGCCACCTCGAGGGTCGAGCGGAACCGCTGCTCGGGGTCCTTGACGAGGCACCCTTCGACGGCCTCCGCGAGCGCTCGATCCACCCCGGGCAGGGCCTCGACCAGCGGCGAGTGAGGCTGGGAGATGATGGCCAGCAGCACTGCATGCTGGGTGCGGGCCCGGAACGGGACCATGCCCGTGAGGGACTGGTAGAGAAGCACCCCGAGCGACCAGACATCCGTGCGCGCGTCCACCGCCTCGGCACCGGCGGCCTGCTCCGGGCTCATGTAGGCGGGGGAGCCGAGCAGGCTTCCGGACAGCGTGACCGGATGCAGGGCGTTCTCCGGTTCGTCGATCTTGCTGACACCGAAGTCCAGGATCTTCGGGCGCGGGAGCGAGCCGTCCGCCGACCGCACCAGGAAGACGTTCGCGCTGGACAGATCGCGGTGGCAGACCCCACTCGCGTGCGCCGCGGCGAGGCCCCGCGCCACCTCCGCGAAGATCGCGCAGGTTTCGAGCGGAGCGAGGCGGGTTTCTCGGGCGAGGCGCTCGGAGAGGGGCTCGCCCCGGAGCAGCTCCATGACCAGGTACGGTCGTCCGTCGGAAACCGCGCCGGCGTCGAACACGCGGATGATGGCCGGGTGTTGGACCCGGGCCGTCGCGCGAGCCTCCCGCACGACCCGCAGGCGGGCCTCGGCGTTGCGCGCGAGAGACGGCAGGAGGATCTTGACCGCGACCTCGCACCGCGTGCGCTCGTGGCCCGCCTCCCAGACTTCCCCCATGCCGCCGGAGGCGAGGCGGCGCGTGAGTCGGTATTTCTTGGACAGGACGTCCCCGGGCTCCACGGCGCGAATGGTCCACGACACCGCGGGCTTCGGCCAAGGAAGTGGGGCAAGCGGAGCGGCCCGGCGGCCGGCGCCCCGCGGGGTTCCCACTGCCATGCGACCCAGCGCCGTCCAACCTTGCAACCCGGCCACCTCTGCCCGCGCGCCGATCCCAGTCGCCAACGTCAACGACGTCGGTCCGAGCGCCTCCACCCCCCCCGGGAGGTGGCATGGGGAGCGACACCGCGCCCGAAAGCCGCGCCCGGCGAGGGGTTCAGGTGCTCGATCTCACACGGAATTGACGCTGTCTGCCGCTCTAGGAGCGACGGACGGCGCCGGTGAGCTGGGCCTGCTGCTGCTGGAGAAACTGCGCCACCATCCGGGAGCGCTCGATCGCGAACTGCTTCACCTGGGCGTTCTGCGAGCCCGCCAGGGCATTGAGCAGCTTGGTGACCCGTTCGATGTCCCGTAGCTCGAACAGGGCCTGGAAGTAGTTGTTCGCGAGCCGCACGTCGCGCGCCATCAGCGACTCGGCCGGGCGCAATATCTCGACCACCTTCTGCAGCTCCCCCTTCTGGCCGTAGAGCGCCGAGAGGCAGACGAGCGCGAGCGGGTCGCGAGGATTGCGATCGACCGCCCGCTGGGCGAAACCGAGCGCCCGGTCCCGGGTGTCCTCGGAGCCGGAGTAGAAGCCCTGGAGGGCCACGAAGGGCGCCGCGCTCTTCTTGTTGGGCTCGGCCGCGGCGAGCTCCTCGACGGCGGCGATCGCCGCGGCCTCTCCGTCGCGATCGCGCACCTGCGTGTACAGGTATGCCCAGGCATCGACGCTGTTTGGATCGATGTGGATGGCCCGCTCGATCATCGTGCGCTCGCCGGCGAGGTCGTCCTTGGCCTTGAGCACCTTGGCCAGATGCAGCGACGGCAGCGGGTTCTCCGGCAGCAAGTTCTGGGCGCCGCGCAAGGTGCCCTCGGCGTCATCCCACTTCTCCTGGTTGAGCTGGGCAATACCGAGCCCGAGCCAGTCGTCACCGGTTCCCCCGTTGGCAACGACCTTGCCCAGCACCTTCTCGGCCTTCTCGTGCCGGCCGTACTTCATCAGCTCCTGCGCGTAGAGGCGACCGCGGTTCAGGTCGTCCTTGTTCTCCTGCCAGTGCTTCTCGAGGCCCGCGAGCAGATCCTCGAGACCAATCGCGACCGGACGCCCCTCGGCGTCCTGGACCTGCACCGCAGGGCCGTTGAAGCCGAGCAGCTTCCACATCTGGTCGACCTCCAGCGCGACCGGACCCTTCGCGAGCTGCGCAAGCAGTTCGTCGCTGGGCTTGGCCATCGGGATCACGACCAGCGCGTTGCCGGGGACGCCGCCGGGGAACGCGCTGACGGGGGCCACGATGGCAGCCCCCCCCTGGAGCTGGAGGTTGGTCCCCTGAGGAGCGTTGGGCTTCGCAGGCAAGGGCTTGGGTTGACTCATGACGTGTCTCTCCGAGACTCCGCGGGCGCGCGGGTCGCGAGCGGTTCGCAGCGCCGACACGAACGGAAGGCCGGCAAGCTAGCAGCCAGAAATACGGGGGGCAACACCGCCGTCACCGGTGCCCGTTGGAACACCGGGGCAGCGCGGGCGCCGGCGGGCCGACGTCGGCGACACCGGCCCCGCGGGCCCGCCTCCGACGAGGGGCACTCAGCCCCGGGGCCGATGGCGGTGGAGCAACCCGCGGGCTATAGGAATGCTCCGACTTCGTAGCATGACCGCGATCTACGTCCTCCTCGGCGTCCTCGGCCTCGCGCTCCTCATCGTCGTGCACGAGGCCGGGCACCTGGTGGTCGCGCGGGCGTTCGGGATGCGCGTCGTGCGCTTCAGCATCGGGATCGGTCCCGTGCTCTGGCAGCACCGCCCCCGCGGCAGCGAGACGATCTACCAAGTCGCGCTGATCCCGTTCCTCGCCTACGTCCAGATCGCGGGGCTCAACCCCTACGAGGAAGTCGACCCGGACGATCGCACGAGCTACGCGAACGCCGCGCTGCTGGCGCGAATCTCCACCATCTTCGCCGGGCCGCTGGCCAACTACCTGTTCGCGTCGGTCCTGTTCTTCGCGGCGGTGACGGTAGCGGGCGGCAAGCTGGAGCCCTCGCTCGAGATCAAGGTCCTGCCCGGCCGTCCCGCCGCCGCCGCCGGAATGCAGGACGGCGATCGCATCATCGCCGTCTCGGGCCAGGCGCTGCGTGACTGGGACCACATGCGTGACGTGGTACGCGCGCATCCCGACGAACCGATCGAGGTGACAGTCCGTCGCGGAGATCGAACTCACGTCCTGACGGTGACGCCGCGCTTCGACGCGGAGACAGGAGGAGGCCTGATCGGCGTCTCCTCGGCGCGGGAGGAACGGATCCCGCTCTCGCTCGTCGAGGCCGTGACCTACTCGCTCGTCAAGCCGCCGCTGGTGGTCAAGGCGACCGTGGTGTCGCTGGTGGAATTGGTGACGGGACGGCAGAAGGCGGAACTGATGGGCCCGGTGGGGATCGCGCAGACGACGGGCCGCGCCGCCCAGGCGGGCTGGGACACCTTCTTCCTCTGGCTCGGCATCCTGAGCGCCTACTTCGGGGCGTTCAACCTCTTCCCATTCCCGGGGCTCGACGGGGGGCGCCTGATCTTCCTGGTTTACGAGGCCGTGACCCGCCGTCGCCCCGACGCCCGCGTCGAGGCGCACGTCCACGCCGTCGGCCTCATCGTCCTCCTCGCGCTGATCGCGGTGGTGACGGTGTCGGACTTCCGTCGCATCGTCACGGGGAGCCCGGAGCCGGGCGACGCCGCGCCCAGCCCGAGCGCCGCCGCGTCCACTCCGGATCGGGCGGCGCCGACGCCGTCACGCGCCGCACCTTGACGCGCCCGACGCGCGCGTGAAAAACCGTCACGACGCACGGAGGTCGGTCGATTGGGCGTCGAGCGAGTGACCTTCACGGCGCGAGGACTCCGCACCGGCGAGCTGGGGACGATCCGCCTGAGCCGGGTGCGCGGTCCCGTCGTGTTCTCCGTCGGGGCGGTGGAGCTCGACCGGGAGGCGATCGAGCTCGCGGGGGGGCCGGGGGGATCGAGCGCGACGGCGGGGGGGCAGCCCCTGACCGGACTCGAACGGGTCCTGGCGGCGCTCGCGGGAATGTCCGTGCACTCCGGCGTCGAGGTGCACCTGGTCGGCCCCGAGCTGCCGGTGCTCGACGCCGGGGGGCTCGAGATCGCGTTGGGCCTCCGAGCGCTCGCGGCACCGCGTGATCGACCGCGGCTGCGCGTGATCCAGTCGGGCGAAATCCTCGCCGCTCGCGCCCGCTACTCGTTCGAGCCACGACCCACGGTCGAGGTCGTCGCGGAGGTCGACGGCCCGAACGGGACCCGGGAGCGGGCGGAGTGGGACGGCTCCCGCGCCAGCTTCCTCACCCGGGTGGCGGCCCGACCGCTGCAGATCGGCGGGGTGGAGGGGGTTCGGGCTCTCGCCGGGAGCGCGCTCCCCGAGCCTGAGGGAGAGCCATCGTCGTTGCTGGGCACGCGCCAGGGGGGACGGGAGGACGCGCGGGGCGCCCTGCTGCGACTCCTCGCAGATCTGTACCGCTTCGGGGGTCCCCCGCTCGGTCGGGTGGTCGCGCGGCGCCCCGACCATGCGGTGAGCCGGCACGCGCTCACGCAAGGGCTGGCGTTCGGGCTGCTCGAGCGGTTGCCGCCCGTCTGACGGAGCCGCGTGCGGGACCCCGGGCGCGGAACGGCCCCGGATCTCTGGTAGAATCCTCCCCGTGAGGAGCTGCGTTCGTATTCGCTCCCTGCCGGTCGTGCTGGCGCTCGCCGCCGCGGCGTGCGCGGCGCCCACGATCAGCCTCCGCGAAGGTGCCCGCGAGTACGTCGCCGACGACTACGAGTCGGTCCTCAAGACCTGGACCCGCGAGAAGCGCCTGATCAGCGTCCGCGAGTTCGACAACGTGCTCACGGCGACCGCCACCTTCGAGTCCTGGGACTTCCGCTGGGCCTACGTGGTGCGCTACGCCGAGGACTACCGGCTCACGGTCGATCAGCGACGGCAGCTGCTGGAGGTGTCGCTGGCCGAGACGCGGGAGTTTCATCAGTTCTACGTGGCGCGCTACGCCAAGCGCCCCCGGTGGTCGGATCTCACCGCCGATGACCCCGCCTGGATCGTCCGCCTGATCGACGAACTCGGCAACGAGACGGCGCCCACCAAGATCGAGCCCGTCGAGAAGCCGGGCGCCATCGAGCTCACCTACTTCCCCTACACGACGCCGTGGCGCCGGGTGTTCCGGATCCGCTTCCGCACCGTACGCCCCGACGGGCAGCCGACGATCTCGCCGCTCTCCCGGTGGTTCGGCCTGCGGTTCGCTGGAGCGCAGGGCCACGACGAGCTCACCTGGGTCGTGGCGACCGACTGAGCGCCGCCGCGTGGCGGCTTGGCGCGGCGCCGCGGCGCGCGCGATCGGAACCAGCTCCGGAATCCACCGCCTCAGGCGGTGGCGAGCACCTCGAGCAGCGGCGGAACGCTCACCAGCAGCTCGTGCGTCTCGTGGCGCCCGACCTGCAGCACGAGCGCGCCGCCGGCGCCAGCCCGGGCGGAGGCCGGCGCCGGGTCCGACGCCGGTGTCGCGCTCGGAAAGACGAGGTCGCCCGGGTGAAGCTCCTGGAGCTTACCGTCGGCGCCGACAATCTCGATGCGCCCCGCCCCGACCACGGAGAGTCCCTGCACGGGGTGTCCCGCCTCCACGAGCAGATCGCCCGCGAACAGCAGCCGCACTTCCGCCTTCGCGAACACACTCGCCATCAACGACTCGTCGAGGCGCTGCCCCAGCGGCCCCATGGTCGCACCGGCCATCGCCTGGAACCGATCGGCGACCTCGAGCAGTTCGTCACCGACCCACGGCGAGTCGCTGAGGGCGACGTCGAGCGCGGCCTGATCCCAGGTGGCGACCGCAGCGCCGTCAGGCCCGGCCACCACGCTCAGAGCGATGCCACCGGCGAGGCTCCCGCGCGTGAAGATGACGTCGCCCTTCTGGGCGTAGCCGCAGGGGATGTCGGAGACGGCGGGCACGATGCCCACGTCCCCCTTGACCACGAGAGCTACCGCGAAGGAGCTGATCTCCTCCTCGGGCTGCAGCACCTCGAGCTTGGCGCGGCGCGCCAGCACCTGCTGCGACTCGGTGGACAGATCCTGGAGCCCCCGGACCGAGGAGAGGTGCACCCCGAGCACGGAAGGATCGGCGGGCTCCGGCGGCGCGCCCTCCCCGGTCGCTCCTGCCGAAGCGTCGGGCAGCTCCTCGCTCTCCTCCTCGTCATCGAACCGCGGTGCGTCGGGGATGAGCGACGCAGTCGCGCTCGCGATCACTTCGGCGTCGATGTCGGGCAGATCCGGGGCGCTGCCGCCATCCTCTTCGACCTGCTCCGCGGTCTCCCGAGCGTCGAGCGAGGACTCCGGCGACGGCTCGGGCGCCGAGGGCTCGGGGAGGGTCCGGTCGGACTCGCTCTCGCCACGCCGGTCCCCGGCTGCCGCGTCCGTTCCCTCGTGCACCAGCGGGAGGACCACCTCGGGGTCGACGGCGCGCTCGGATTGCGCCTCCGCCTCCGGGTGCTGCGCGGGAAGCGCGGGCAACGGGATGACCGGGGCCGCCGGGACGGGCTCCTGGCGAGCCGAAGCGGCGTCAGGGGGCGGGACACGCCGGTCAGCCGGGGAACGGCGGTACGCGGCGCGTTCGTGGACCGCGCCGGGGCGGCCTGCCTGTGCATCCTCTCCGTGCCGTGCCTCGAGCTTGGGCTGCGGTCGGTCTGAGGCGGGCAGCCGCGGGCGAGCCGAGGCAGGGGCCACGGCCGGGATCTCGGACGAACGGATTCCATCGGAAGCGCCCCGGCCGCGCTGAGAGCCGAGCCGCTCCGGGGGTCGTTGGGACCGCCGCGCTGACGGTACTTCCGAAGGCGGACGGGCCGCCGGGGGCCGCTCCATGCGCCCGCGCGCATCACGCGAGCCGGCGGGGGCGGGCAGGGCTCGCCCCCCGGGAGCCGCCCCCACCCCAAGCACTCCTGGGAGATACGAGCCCGTTTCGTTGGACGGCGGGAGACCGGAGCCAGAGTCGTGCCCACCCGGCTGCGGGGGCAGGACTTCGTGCTGCCGCTCGCGCTCCTCGGGGTGGGCGATGGATCGAAGCACGGAGCCCCGCCCGGCCGGGGCGGCGGAGGACACCCGGTGTGGCGCAGGAGTCGCCCGGCGGCCGAGGCCAGGAGGCGGGGGCGCCACGGGGGGTAGCGGTCGAGACGGCGGGGGCGGGAGCGGAGGCAACCGCCCGGCGACACCCGGCACCGGGGGGACGGGCGGCGGGGGAAGAGGCAACGGGGGAAGACCGGGGACCCGACCGCGACCTTCGGCACCTGCCTCGCCGAGCGCGTCGAGTCCTTCGATCGTCTCGAGCCCGTCGTCGTCGTCTACCTCGACGACGACCTCGGTCGCGCTCCCCTGCGGGCGCCCCTCGCCCGGCCGAGCGGGACCCGAAGAGGTCGCCAGGCGCGCGGCCGCGGCCTCCAGGAAGGCGGCGCGCGGCGCGTGCCCCGCCTCCATCGCCGCGCTGGAAGCGCGCCGGAGCCAGGTGATGGCGTCGCCGTAGGCGGCCCGACGCCACTCGACGGCCGCCGTCTGGAGCGCCCACGCAACGTCATCGTCGTCCCCGTCGAGCGGCTCTGGGATGCCTTCCACTTGCCGGGGGTCGGCCATCAGCGGGTTCCTACGAGGAGGGGGGGCGGGTTCGGGCCAACGCAGACGCGGACGCGAACGTACGGGACGCGCAGGCGGTGGGGCGGGGAGCAGGATCGACGCCGGCTCCCCAATGGCATGTCAGTACCATAGGTGGGCGCGCTCACCCCACAAAGATCCGCCGCGCCGAGGCCCTCGGCGCGGCGGGGCTGCCGTCCGAGCGATCACTTGCGCGGCGGGGAGCGCCCCCGGGGGCTCCGCCCCCGGTCCCGGGCCGACATCACCGGGGCGCGACCAGGACTTCGCGGTCCCGCACGCCGTTCGCCGGGCCGACGACCCCTTGACGTTCCATCGCCTCGACAATCTTGGCGGCCCGATTGTAACCGATGCCCATCTTGCGCTGCAGCCACGAGGTGGAGCAGCGCTGGGTTTCGGCGACGATGCGGACAGCCTCGTCGTAGCGCGCGTCCATTTCCTCCCCGGGCGACACCTCGGCGTCGTCCTCGGACGCCTCCCGCAAGATGGCGTCGTGATACTGCGGAGAGCCCTGCGTGCGGAGGAAATCGGTCAGCGCGGCCACCTCGTCCTCGCTGATGAACGGACACTGCACCCGCAGCGTGTCGGAGCGGCCGTTCATCTTGACCAGCATGTCCCCCTTGCCGAGCAGGTGCTCGGCGCCCTGATCGTCGAGGATGGTCCGGCTGTCCACCTTCTGCGCGACCCGGAACGCGATGCGCGAGGGGAAATTGGCCTTGATCATCCCGGTGATGACGTCGACGCTCGGCCGCTGGGTGGCGAGGATCACGTGGATGCCGGCCGCGCGCGCCTTCTGGGCGAGCCGCGCCACCGAAGCCTCCACGTCCTTGCCCTGCTGCATCATCAGGTCGGCAAACTCGTCCACCACGACCACGATGTACGGCAGCCGGCCGGGGACCTGCGTCCCGTCGCCGCCCGCCTTCGCCGCCGGAACGCTCACCACGGCCCCGTCCGCCGTGAGCGCGGTGAGGCGCGCGGCCTCCGGGGCAGCGATCTCACCCCGGACCACGCGGTCTACCCATGCGTTGTACGTTCTCACGTTCTTCGTGCCAGCGTCGGCGAAAAGCTGATAACGCCGCTCCATCTCGTCCACCGCCCAGCGCAGCGCCGCCGCGGCCTGCTTCATGTCGGTGACCACCGGCAGCAGCATGTGAGGGATCCCGTCGAAGGGCGCCAGCTCCACCACCTTGGGGTCGATCATCAGCAACCTGAGCTCGTCGGGCGTCCGCGAGAAGAGCAGGCTCGCGAGCATCACGGCGATGCCGACGCTCTTGCCGGCGCCGGTGGCCCCCGCCACGATCACGTGGGTCATCGCCGTGAGGTCCGCGTAGAACGGCTTGCCCACCGGGTCGCGCCCCAGCACCATCGGTAGCGGGTCGGTCGCCGCGAGCTCGGCGAACCCGCGGTGCTCCACCAGGTCGCGGAGGAAGACGCGCGGACGGTGGTCGTTGGGGAGCTCGAAGCCGATGCAGCCCTTCTCGGGCAACGGGTTGATGCGGACCTTGCGGGACAAGCCGAGGGCGAGATCATCCGCGAGCCCGACCACCTTGCTCACCTTGGTCCCCGCCGCCGGCTTCACCTCGTAGGTGGTTACGGTCGGCCCCGGCCGGATGTCGGTGACGCGGGCCGACACCCCGAAGTCGGCGAGGGTCTTCTCGAGCTGTCGCGCGTTCTCCTTGAGCCGCTCCTCGTCGTCGCGCTCGACCACCTCCGGGCCTCGCTCGAGGAGCGCCGGTGAGGGCATCTGGAAGCCATCGCGCCGCTCCACGCGAGATCGGACGGGCTCCACCTGCTGTTCTGCACTGGTATCGATGATACGGGGACCGGACGCATGCCGTGCACGTGGCCGCGGCGGGGGCGGTGCCGCCGCAGGCTCGGCCGCGCCGACCGACTCGGCGGTGCGGCCCGAACCGTGCCCTTCTCGCTCGACAACGTCGAGGAGCACCTCCAGGGCGCCGGGTGTCACGGGTTCGGGCGCGACGCCGGCGACCGGCGCCGCGCCCGTCGATGCGCTCACTACTGGCAACGACGCGTCGGAACCGGAGCTCTCGCCCGCCTCGGCGCCGAAGTCCACGGTGCCGTGCCGGAGCCCGTCGGACACGGCGACCGGTCCCGGTCCGGTCACCTCTAGGGGCGCCAGCCACTCGCTCTCCTCGTCGCCGCCGCCGAGGTGCGCGAGGATCGCCTCGTCCGAAACCTCACGGTGGATGCTGACCGGGGGCGCCTCGTCCCGCGGGCGCTCCGCGCGGCGAATCCGCCAGGCCTCCGCCCACGCGCCCGCGATGCGCAGCCCCACGTGGTGCAGCCACCGCGTGGCCGCGCGCAGGAGCGCGACGAGTCGGACGCACCAGGCAATGAAAGAGAAGCTGCTCCGCGCGATCAGGATGAGGCCGATCGTGGTGATCCCGACCAGGAAGGAGCCAACCGTGGAGAAGAGCCCCCTCATCAGCTCGCCGAACAGCAGCCCCACGTTGCCGCCGCAGGGGTACTCCCCGAAGACGCGGCCGTCGGGGGCCGCTACCTGGGCCAGCGCCGCGACCACGACCGCGATCACGAGGTCTCCGGCCACCCGAAAACCGAGAGCGGGCAGATCCCCGCCACGGAGGAGCGGGAAACCGAGCGCGACGAGCTCGACGACAGCGAGCCAGGCGACCAGACCGAAACCCTGCACGAGAACGCGGGCGATCGCCGCGCCAACGGGCCCGACCCAGTCGGCGCCTTCGACGCCGGGGTCGTGGGGCGAACCCTGATAGGTCGCGAGGGCCAGCCCGAGAAATGCCGCCAGGGCATAGCAGAGCAGCGCGCCCGCCTCTCGGCCACGCCGGCCGCCGAAGGCGGAGGCGAGCGGGTTCTCGTTCGGGAGAACCGGCCCGTCAGCCGCATCGTTACTGGCAGCGGCGCGTGGGGCGAACGGACGGGTTCCCATGGTTGTACCTTGGACTACATTATCCTACCCGAAGCGGCCAAGTCCACGTTCCTTCAGCCGCCGCCGTTCCGCGTCTCTTCTCGGTTTTTTGCGCTCCGCGGCGGCACTGGCCGGCTTGAGTACCGAAGTGGTGGGCCTGTAGACTCGGGCCGCTCGGTCCAGGGAGCGGGCCTGCGCCGGGCAGGTGACGGAAGGGATCCTGATGCGATGGTTGGCACGGCGCCGCTGCCTCCCTGGGCTCGGTGCTGCCCTCGTCACGGTCATGCTGGGGACCGGCTGCCGCACCTCACCGCGCGACGTTCAGCGCTGGGGGACGACCAAGCAGGGCCCCCGCAAGCTCGTGGCGGTGCTCACCCACGACAAGTACCTGCTCGATTTGCGGGTCGAGGCCGCCAGGACCCTCATCGAGATGAAGCCGCGAAACGGCAAGCGGGTGGGAATCGTGGGCGAGGAGGGAGACCCCGAGAACCGGGGCCTCATCGACGCCCTCGCGAGCCTCTCGAGCCCGGAGCGCGCGGCGATCATCGCGCGGCTCGTCCCATCGATCGTCGCCGAGCTCAGGCGACCCGTGGCGCCAGGCCTACCAGGACAACCGGCGCCACCCGACCCGTCCATCCCCTACAAAGACACGGCCTTCGCGCTGTTGACCCACGAGGGGGAACAGCTGGTCGAGGATCCGGCGCACCGCGCCGCGCTGGAGCAGGGGCTCGCCGAGTGGTGCGCGACCGATTTCGCCCGCCGTGTCGACGATCCCTCGCAGCTGTTCGGCGTGGAGCAGGTGCTGAAATTCCTCAAGGCGGAGGGTGCCCGACGGCTCCCGCCCTTGTTGGTGCCGGACGGGAAGAAGCTCGACCTGGTCGCGTCCCTCATCGCCGACCTGGGCGACGCGAAGACCAAGCTGGAAGCGAGCCGGCGGCTGGTGCGGGTGGCCGCCGACATCGCGGCCCCGGGCTGGAAGGAGCGCAAGCGCCCACTGGTCAAGTCCATCAACGAGGCCTCGCGGCTGAGGCCCACCCGCGAGCAATTCGAGGCGCAGCTCGAGCAGTACCAGGAGGAGGAGCTCCTGCGCGTCTTCAGCTCGATGAAGCGTGTCGCTGGGGCGCCGACCGTCGAGTACCTGCTCGCGTTCGCGAGCGATCGCAGCCAGCCCGAAAAGCGGCGCGCAGCAGCGCTCGCCGCGCTGGAAGGAAACATCGTCAAGTGCGCGGGCATCGACTGCGACCAGCGAACCCTGGAGCAGGTCGATGCCTTGCTGGCCATCGCGCGCACGAGCGACGCGCCGGACTCGGTGCGGGATCAGGCGCTCCGTCGCGTCGGCGAGATGCCCCGTAGGCTCGTGGTGGACCGGCTCTACTCGCTCTTCGGCGAGAAGAAGTGGAAGATCCGCTGGATGGCGGCCGATCTCGTGCTGAGCATGAGCGACACGGAGCAGGTCGGCGAGGTGCTTGGGAACCTCCACGCCTCGACGAAGGAGCTGGCCGTAGCGGAGCCGCTCCAGTACGGTTACCGGCTCGGCGCCCTGAAGGGAAGGACCCCGCCGGGTACCCTGGCCGCGAGGTACGTCGCCGCTGACCAGCCCATCACTTCGCGGGTGACCGCGCTCGGCTACTACTTCCACTACGGCACCCAGCGCGACCTCCCGCTCTTGACCGGGCTCGAGGCCGACTCGACCAAGTTGCCCAAGACGCCGGACTGCGAGGGCAACGATCAAGGTTGCGCCTGGGAGTGCGAGGTGGTCGAGGGGGGGACACGCATCGTCAAGGAAGTCGCCACTCTCGGCCAGTTCGTGAAATTCTGCGTCGAGCCCGCCTTGGCAACGCGCGGCGCCGCCGCGCCGAGTCAGCCCGAGGAGAAACGATGAACCGATCCCGTCCGGCCCGCATCGGGGGCGGCGCCCGCGCCTCGTCAGGAACCGTCGCATGACCGCCGACCCGAACAAGAAGACGCCGCGCACGTTCCAGTGCCGCGACACGCTCTGGCTCAAGTTCGAGCAGATGGCGCGCGAGCTCGAGTGCTCGGTGGACTACCTCATCAACGACGCGATGAAGCAGTACGCGCGACAGCGCGGCTACACGAGCACCTCTGCGGCTTCGCCGATTCCAACGGGCGCTCTCCCGCCCACGGCGCCCGGCGGGGGCAAGCGCCCTTCGGCGCCGCCGCCGCCGCCACAACCCGGCCGCCCGCTGGCGCCGCCGCCACCCGCGGGCCCCAGCCTGCCGCCGTTGCCGCCGCCCGCGCACGCGCCCCCACCGGCGCCGCTTCCCCTCGCTCCCCCCGCGCCGCCTGGACCGGGGCTCGCGCCCCCTCCTCCCCCAGCCAGTGGGCTGAGGCGGCCCGGGCCCCCGGGCGCGCTGCCCCCGCCGTCGTTGCCTCCGCCCCCAGGCCCCCAGACGAT
>CAYVRP010000033.1:0-60911 GCA_964454025.1 uncultured Polyangiaceae bacterium
CGTGCCGACGTTCAGGTGGGGCTTGGTGCGTACGAATTTCTCCTTGGCCATCGCTCTCTGCTCTCTCTGTGCTGCAACGATTCGTTGGAGGCTGCGCTGTCGCGGTCCGACCGGGCCTTGGAGCCCACCACCAGAATCGAACTGGTGACCTCGTCCTTACCAAGGACGCGCTCTGCCGACTGAGCTAGGTGGGCGGGGTGGCAAGCAGGGTCGGGTCGGCTCTCGGAGCGGGAGACGAGGTTCGAACTCGCGACGTTCAGCTTGGAAGGCTGACGCTCTGCCAACTGAGCTACTCCCGCGGCAGGGGGGCCGTGCTTACCCCTGGTCCACCGCCTCGGCCACAGAAAAATGGATCCTCGACCGAATGTGCCGAAATGGCGTGAGCGGTCCTTTCTCGGCGCTCCCGGCGCCAGTGGTGGGTGTTGGATTCGAACCAACGTAGGCTAATGCCGGCAGGTTTACAGCCTGCTCCCTTTGGCCACTCGGGCAACCCACCAGTATCACGAAGCAATCTTGCTGGACTGAACGACTGTTCTCCCTGTCTTCGGGCGGAGCGGGTCCGGGGGGACCCGACGAGAAGCCGCGAACCGGAGCACGACGGGGTGGCCAAGGGAGCTGGCGAGAGGAATCGAACCCCCAACCGCCGGTTTACAAAACCGGTGCTCTGCCGGGTTGAGCTACGCCAGCGAACGAACCCCGGGGCGGTCCCGCCGGTCAGCGCGGCGCGGCAGACGGCCGCGCGATGGTGCGAGGTGGTCGGGTCGCGCTCCTTTCACATAGGACAGATCGACGGTTGCCCTCAGGTGCCGCGGGGAGCGGCCGGTCGCCGCGAGGGGCGACGCGAAATGAGGACACCCCACCCTCGCCCCCGCTGGCTCGCCGCCCGAGCGAGCAATCGAGGACTAGCTGGCGGGGCCCGAAACGACGGCCGGGCGGTGTTAGCTTCGGTCCCGGAGCTTGTCAAGCACGTTCCGTACCGCAGCACACACGGCGCGTCATTGCGGCAGGAAACGCGGGTCCCGGCCGCGCCCGCAAGCCCGCTGGCAATCCTCCGCCGCGAACGCCGCGTCGAACCGCCGCGGCGTCACCCGCGGGTCACCGCTGTCGGCCCCGAGTCCGACGTGGCCACCGGTAGCGAAGTCGGCCGCTCCCGAAATCGCGCGCGGACCGCGACTGCCTTGGCGTGACGGGCCCTGTGGCCACCCAGCCCGCTCAGGGCGTCCTCCCGACAGACAGCGCGTCCATGGCTCGCTTCAGCTCTTCACGTGTATACGGCAGCCGCTCGAGAGCCGCCTGCTCGCGATCCATCGCCGCGTGGAGCTCGGCACGCGCTGCCGCCGCCCGCTCCACCCAGACCGACCGCTCGCCGGTCCGGGCCGCCATCGCCAACGTCTGGTCCATCATGGCGAGCGCTTTCTCGAGCAGGATCGAGTAGCGCAGGCGCATCGCGCCCTCGAACAGGTCCCGCCGAGCGGGGGTGTCTGCGGACGCGGGGGGCGGCATCGCCAGCAGAGCTTCGTGCAATGACTGGTAGAGCTCCCCGATGCGGTATCCAGCCATGGCCGACCAGTGCGCGTCATAGGCGCGCAGGGTGGCGGAGTAGGCGCTCTGGGCGCCGAGCAGCAGCTCGCAGCGCCGCTCGAGAGCGGCGGCGAAGTCGGCCGGCCTCGCGGCGAGCGTCGTCGCCTCCGCGCGCGCCCGACGCACCTCGCCGAGCGCGAAGTAGAGCCGTGCCAGGTCGATCGAGATGCGTCCGGCCTGATCGAACCCGGACTCCTCGACGACACTCCGACCCCGCTCGACCTCCAGGCTCGCCGCCTCGACGTCGCCGGCCGCCACCCACCGCAAGGCACGGCCGCTCCGGGCGACGATCTGCTCGATCGGGCTCAGGTCTGGGTACCGGGTGATCAGCGCGTCCGCCGCGATTCCAGCGCGCTCCCACTGCTCGAGGAAGGTACGCAGCCGAACCACACGCACCAGGGCCACGCGCGCCTCGGGCGAGGCAGGGTGGCGCAGCGCTGCTTGCTCGAGTCGCTCCGCCGCGCCGGCGTGATCTCCTCGTGCCTCGAGGGTTTCCGCGGCGATCAGTCTCGCGCGTGGTGCAAGGGGGCCGTCAGGCTCGGCTCGTAGGACGCGGTCGAGGTCCACGAGGGCCGTCCCGAGGTCGCCACGACGCAGCGCGGCCTGCGCCCGGGCGAAGAGCTCGTCGACGGTGAGGGCCTCCTCCGGGGTGACGATGGTCCGGGCCAGCACCTGCGTAGGCCCGAAGTGGGGCTCGCCCGCCGCCGGCGCAGCCGACCTCACCGGCGGCGGGGAACACCCGGTGATGAGCGGGACCCCCGCCAGGATCGCGGTGATCGCTCGACCGAAGCCGCAAGACCAGCCCCGGTCAGCGGCTCGCCCGGCGCCGAAGAACCGAGACGAGCGCCGGCGGGGGTAAGGCGGACCCGGTCGTGGCCCCAGGCACATGGGGTCGATGGGCGAATCGAACGTCGACACTGCAATTCCCTCGGCTGCCCTGCCGGACGCGGCTCCGGGCCGGAACGAAGGACTATCGGGTTGACCTTCCTGGAAGGGACCCCAAACTTGTGGCTTTGGTGACAGGCTGGATCTACGCACGTCGCGTGGCGGGACACGGTTTGGGGACCGTTGACCGGAGAGACACGGGGCGGCGCCCAGCAAACAAGGGAGGTTCGTTCTCATGGTCGAGGAAACGATTGCCCAGCGCTTGAGCCTCTTGGAGCAGAGGCACCGTGACCTGAAAAACGAGGTCGCACGGCTCGAGCGCAGGGCCTTCCTCAGTCCGGACGAGCGGCGACAGATCACCGACCTCAAGAAGCTGAAGCTCAGCGCCAAGGACGAGATCCAGGCCTTGCGGCGGCAGCTCTGACCCGGCCTCGCGCACGCGAGGTACCCGTTAGGGTTCAGGGCGCCACGCAGTGCTGCGCTCGACAGACCTGCCCGCCGGTGCAGTCCTGGTCGGTGGCACAGGTGCTGGCCGCCTCCGGCGCCGCCCCGCGGACGCCTGCGGCGGGCGTGGGGGGCGCCGCAGGCGCCCCCGTCTCCTCGGCCGCAGCGGGCGCGGCGGGCTGGCTCGCCGGCTCGGGCTTCGCGACGACGGCCTCGATGCCGTAAACTTCGGCGTTCAGGTCGGCGAGGGCCTCCTCGAGGAGCTGCTTCCATTGCTCGGTTAGCGCGCCCGGGTGCTCCTGCTCGACCGCCTTGGCGATCGCGAGCCAATGACGCGCGTGGGCGCGAAACTCGACGTCCTGGCCCCCCTTGCCGCCACCGAGGCGGTAGTCTGTCATGCCTCGGAGGTAGGCGTAGCGGGCCTGATCAGCGAAGGAGAGCGAGTCGAGATCGTGCTCCAGGTACCGCCAGATCGCGAGGGCACGCTCGTATTCGCTGTCGTCGTAGAGGCGCTGCCCCCGATTCAGAGCGTTCTGGTAGGTGGCGCAGCCCGCGGCGGCGGCGAGACAGGCGGCGAGCAGGAAGCGACGGCGCACGCGCAGCAGGGTAGCAGCAAGCCGCTGCCCCCAGCAAGCGCAGCGGGGCGCCGCCAACGATCCCCCCGACCTCTGGCGCCCCGGCGGGCGACCTCAGGACGCGGCGCCGTCGACCGCCGAGTCGGCGACCCGCCGAACCCGGAGACGCACGATGGGGACCCCGTCGGCCAGAGCCCGGCGCTCGCGCGGACTCCGGGCCACGAAGGGGTGGTCCTCCACGCGCGGCCCGTCTGCCGTCACCGGCACGAACCCCCCGGAACGCGCGATCGCCTCCTCGTAGGCGTCGGCGCGCTCCGCAACGTCGGTCTGCACGAACAGCTCGCCGCCGGGTCGGAGCACGCGCGCCAGTTGCTCGACCAGCTCATCGGTGATGAGCAGGCGCTTCTGGTGCCGCTTCTTCCACCACGGATCGGGAAAGTGAACGAACACGGTCGATAGCGTCGCCGGAAGCAGCCGCGGCAGCGCTGTCCTCGCGTCCTCGGCGAAGACCCGGCCGCGACCGCCGAGCCCACGCGCACGGAGGCGGTCATCGACGATGGTGGCCCACTTGCGACGAATTTCTAAGCCGATCAGCCCCGCGTCCGCGACGGCGGCGAGCCGCTCGACGAGGAACCAGCCCCGACCCGGCCCGATTTCGAGCTCCAGGGGGCCCGTCGCCGCCGGCACGAGCGCCGCCGGATCGATGGCGAATCCCTCGGGGAGGCGGGGAGCGCGGGCGTAGCGGTCGTCGGGCATGGTCGCAGGGGGTGCGGCGCGCCGGCCGGCGGTGCAGGTGACGCATGGCGCGGCGCGAGAGGGGCCGTACACCCGTCCTCTGAACCGGGCAAGTCGGGCGGGGCGAGCGTGGTAACGTCCGGGGCTCCGCGCCGATGCCGACGTCACCGCATCGTCCGATCGCCAGCCTTCGCCCGCGCGGGCCGTGGGGCCCCGTAGCGACGGCAACGGCGCTCCTCGCCTGGATCACGACCCGCAGCATCCTCGCGGCGACGGACGGCGCGCCGGCGGTTCCGCTGGACGATACCTTCATCCACTTCCAGTTCGCGCGGTGCTTCGCCGAGCTCCGTCCGTTCGAGTACAGCCCCGGCGCGCCACCGGTCGCGGGCGCCACGAGCCTGCTCTGGCCCCTGCTCTTGGCCCCGTTCCACGCGCTGGGATGGCGCGGGACCTCGCTCATCTGGGTGGCGTGGCTGGGAGGCTGGACCGCACTCGCGCTGCTCGCGCACGACACCTGGCACGCCGCGCGGGGCCTGCTCTCCCCGCCGGCGGCGGCCGCCGCCGGCGCGATGGTCCTCGCGTTTGGTGGGCACGTCTGGTGCGCCGCGAGCGGGATGGAGGTCGTCCCGTTCGCGTGGCTGCTCATGCGCACGGCCCGCCGAGTGGCGGAGTACGCCGAGGACGGCGGCGCAGCCCCCCGCGTGGCGCGGCGCGAGCTTTTCGCCTTGGGGTTCCTTGCGCCCGCGATGCGCCCGGAGGGCGCGCTCGCCTCGGTGCTGGTGGCCGTCACCCTGGCCGCCCATCAGCGCGGCGCGCGGCGGGCGACCGCGGCGCTGCCTCTGCTCGGGCCGCTCGTGCCCGGACTCGTCAACTGGCTCGCGACCGGCGATTTCTCCACCACCACGGTGGCGGCCAAGTGGCTGTTCGCGACGCCCTATCCATCAAGGATCACCGGGACCCTCGGCTATCACCTCGACGTCTTCTTCAACACGCTGTTGAACGGGGAGGTCTGGAGCAGCGTGTTCATCCCGCGCGGGGGGAAATGGCTGGCCTGGCTCGCCTTGCCCGCGCTGGCATGGTCGGCGGTGCGCGCCGGGCGCCTTTGGCGCGGGGCGGCCCTGATCGCCACTGCCCTCGGTGTGCTCGCGACCACCTCCTACGACAGCTTCCTGGTGAATCGGCTGCGGTACCTCTGGCCTTTCGCCGCCGCCTGGTTCGTCGGGCTCGGGGCAGTGGCGGACGCGGCTGGACACCTCGCGGGCCGCTGGGGGGCCTCGATCCCCGCGGCTCGCGCGCTGCTCGGCGGTGCCTTCGTGGGTCTGTTCGCGGGCCACCTGCCGTGGACCTTCGACGACCTCGGCACCAGCGCGCGCGCGATCCAGGACCAGCAGGTATCGCTCGCACGTTGGGCGGCCGCCGAGCTGCCGGCAAACGCCGTGATCGGGCTCAACGACGCGGGGGCGCTGACCTACCTGTCCGGCCGCCGCACCTTTGACCTGGTGGGTCTGACGACGCGGGGCGAGGCCCGGCACTGGGCCGCCGGGCCCGGATCTCGCTTCGAGCGTTACGAGCGGCTCGGCGCCGAGCGACTGCCCACACACCTGATCGTGTACGACCGCTGGCTGGAGGTGGAGCCCATCCTGGGAACGTACCTGACGCACCGCTACGTCGGCAACGCGACCATCCTCGGGGACGCCACCATGACCGCCTACTTGGCGCGCTGGGACGCGCTCGGCTCCGGCGCGCTCCCGCGCACCGCCACGGCGGGCGTGATCCGTGACGAGGTGGACGTCGCCGACCTCGCGAGCGAGGCGGAGCACGAGTACGCCCTGTTCGGCGCGACGCAGGCGGACGACCGGGTGTTCGTGGCCGAGGACGGCAGGGTCGACGGGGGGCGGTCAGGACGAAACGTGGAGCGTTTCGTCCTCACGTCGCGGCCCGGGATCCGCTGGGTCGCGCGCTGGGTCGCGAGCGAGCCGGTGCACCTCGAGATCGCGGCGGAGGGGGTGCAGGCCGCGCTCGACTTGGAGGGTACTGGAGCCTGGGAGGAGCGCGAGATCTCCCTCCCCGCCGAAGCTCCTGACCGGGCGCTGACCGTGACCGTGCGCGCCACCGGGAGCACGACCTTCGCGGCTCTGCACTACTGGGCGGTCGAGTAGGGAGCGCCGCGGGCGTCGACCGGGGCGATCGTCGAGGCCGTGACGGGGGCGGACGGGCGATCAGGTGCTATATCCGGCCCCATGCGCCGGCGGAACCTCGGCGGGACCGACATCCGACTGACGGAGCTCTCGCTGGGCACCTGGGGGCTCTGCGGAGACGGCTACGGCGCGGTCCCCGAGGCCGAGCAGGACCGGGTGCTCGAGCGAGCGCTACACCTCGGCGTGCGCTGCTTCGAGACGGCGACGAGCTACGCCCGCGGGGCGATGGAACGGCGACTGGGCCGGATCCTCGCCGACGTGCCGGAGGCCTGCATCGTGACCAAGCTCGGCACCGACCTCGAGGGCTCGCCGCCGCGCAAGCGCTTCGATCAACCCTACCTCACGGAGGCCTTCGAGCGGAGCTCCGAGCGCTTGCGCCGCGAAACCATCGACGTGGTGCTGCTGCACAACCCTTCGCTCTCGGCGGTGGAGCGCGGCGAGGCCACGGAGGCGCTCGCCGCGCTCCAGGAGGCCGGTCGCATCCGCTGCTGGGGCGTGAGCGCAGGCTCGGCGCCGATCGCGCGGGCGGCGCTCGGCCGCGGGGCCTCCGTGGTGTCGATCGCGCTCAACGCCTTCCACTCGTCGACGGCTCGGGCCCTGGCCGAGGACCTGACGGCCGCGCGCGCCGGACTGCTCGCTCACTCACCGCTCGGGTACGGGCTGCTCGCCGGGCTCTGGGGTGCCGACCGCGTGTTTCCGCCCGGCGACCACCGAGCCGAGCGCTGGACGCCAGAGGAGCTGCGCCTGCGGCTGCGGCAACTCGACGCCCTGCGCCCGCTCGTGGGCGGTGAAGTTGCGACCCTGCGCGGCGCGGCGGTGCGGTGGGTCCTCGCTCAACCTGGGGTCACCTCGGTGGTGCTGGGGCCGCGGAGCGTGGTGCAGCTCGACCAGCTGGTCCGCGAGGCCGGGCGCGGCCCGCCCTACCTCGGCCGCAAGCAGCTCAGCGCCCTCGCGGCGCGCCTGCGCGACGCCGGGATCGACGCATGACGGAGGCGTTGGCCCGCGAGCTCGTCGGCATCCTCCGCCGCGCGGCGGCGCTCATTCGCGACGTCTATGCGCGGCCGTTCGCGGTCGAATTCAAGGGCCCGGGCGACCCCGTGACCCTCGCCGACCGCCGCGCCAACGAGGTCATCTGCGAGGCTCTGGCCCGGCGGTTCCCAGGGATCCCGGTGGTGGCGGAGGAAAGCGGGAACGAGAGCTTCGCCGGCTTCCGCGAGGCCCCGACCGTCTTCTTCGTCGATCCACTGGACGGGACCCGGGAGTTCATCGAACACCGCCCTGAATTCGTCAGCATGATCGGCCTGCTCGACGGCGCTCGGGCGGTCCTGGGAGTGGGGGGCGATCCGACCACGGACGTGGCGTACTGGGGGGGCCCGAGCCTCGCGGCGGCGCGGCTCGACGAGCGAGACGTCTCCTCTCCCGTGCGCACGAGCGAGACGTCCTCGCTCGCCGCGGCGCGCGTGGTCGCCTCCCGCCAGCGCCCAGCTGCGGTTTCGCGCCACCTCGCGCTCCGCCTCGGGGTCCGCGCCCTGACGGCCCTGGGCAGCGCCGGCATGAAGGGGATCGCGGTCGCCACCGGCGCCGCGGACGCCTACGTCACGCCCCGCTTCGGAGGCAAGCGCTGGGACGCCTGCGCCATCGACGCTCTCATTACCGGGGCGGGCGGACGCTTCACCGACGCCGACGGCGCTCCCCTGGCCTACCGCGGACCGGGACTCGTCAACGACCGGGGCCTGCTCGGCAGCAACGGCCGAATACATGACGCGCTACTGGATCGGCTTGCGTCCCTGCGCAGGGGCGCCTGATCGCCGAACCCATTGATCCTAATCGATTCTTTGGCGGTGCTGGCGGTGGGGTTCCGGCCGCCCAAGCGTTCCGGTCGCCCGCCCGAGGACAAGCTGTCGCTCAACGATGCCATCGTGGCAGGGCGAGCGCCCGTTCGTTGACACCCGAGGAGCGAACAGCCTACCGTGCGGAACGCCGGATCCTCAGGGGTTATGGGCTCTTGGCGTCACTGCCCGCCTGTTCACTCAACTGCCGCTCTGGGAGGACACAGATGCTCCGAACGACGCGAACCATCGCCTCGCTCATTCGTCACCTCACGCTCGGTACCACGGTCGTCGTGGCCACCGCGACTCTGGCCACGGCCCTCGTTGGCTGCAAGGACGAGAGCCAGCCGGAGTACTGGGTCGACAAGCTCGCCGACGCCAAGTGGCGAGCCCCGGCCATCAAGCGCCTGGATCAGTTCTATCAGGACGGCCTGACGAAGGCGGGCAACGACGCCTCCAACGCCGACGTGAAGGCGTTGCTCGACAAGATGGTCGAGCCGCTGACCAAGACCTACGTGGACCACTACGCGGACATGGACACCAAGACCCGGGTGTCACTGATCAAGCTCGTCGCCTCCTTTCGAGACAAGCGCACCGCGCCCGCTCTGAAGAAGGCGCTCGATGAGTTCGCGAAGAAGCCGACGGGCAAGCAAGAGGAGCAGGACATCAAGTGGGCCATCCGCGCCCAGGGCGACTTGAAGCTGCCCGAGCTGTCCTCGTCGATCATCGACGTCTTCCAGAAGCTCCGCACAAGCTCGATGCTGGGCGGCATCACCTACAAGGACCTCAACGTCACCATGCTCGCCACGGCGGACCCGTCCTGGGCGGAGCCGCTGAAGTCCATGCTCAAGGCGGAGGTCGTCCCGCCGGACCAGAGGAAGCCCGAGTCGGTAGACGCATACAAGGACCAGCTCTTCTGGCAGACGGTGTCGGCTCAGGTGCTCGGCGAGCTGCGCGAGAAGTCGGCGGTGGAGCTCCTGATGAAGGTGATCCTCGACCCGGCCAAGGGCGATGTCGCACAGACCGCACTCCTGGCGCTGGTCAAGATCGGTCAGCCATCGGTCGACGCCGCGACCAAGCTGCTCGAGGGCAAGGACACCCAGCTCAAGGACTTCCACCTGCAGCGGCTGGTCAAGATCGGCAACCTCAAGGAGCCGCCGAAGGACGAGCCCTGGGTCCCGATGGCTGCCATCGTGCTCGGGATGTCGGGCAACCAGAGCGCGATCGCTCCGCTGCTGAACGCCATCAAGACCACCGAGATCAAGAGCAATCGCGCCGTCCTCCTCTCCGAGCTGGCGAAGATCCCCGCCACCGCCGAGTCCAAGGCGGGGTTCCAGGAGGGGATGAAGCTGCTCGACCTCGACGTCTCGATCCCCGGCGGTGGCAAGGCGCTGCCCGTCCTGGTATCGGACTCCGTGACGCGCTTCTACGACCCGACGATGATCGATTGGATGGTCGACTTCGGAAAGGGCCTGAAGGCGTCGAACGCCGAGGACCTCAAGGATCTTCGGGCCACCATCCTGCTCACCGCGTTCAAGCTCGCCAAGGCGAACCAGATGCCGGCGCTGAAGGCGCTGATGAGCGACTGGGGCACCAAGCAGACGGACTCCAAGAGCAAGTACAAGTACTTCGAGGAGCCGCTGTTCGAGCAGGCCGACGAGGTCCTCAAGGCCTGCGGCGATCGCGTGCCGTGCTACCTCTCGATGATCGAGAAGAGCGATTCGCAGGCCAAGGATACCCAGTTCAAGGGCATCAAGTGCGCCTACATGCTCGCCATCTACGGCGACGAGAAGACCCCCGCGCAGATCGTGGAGCGGCTCGGCGCGATCGAGAACGCGGCGGTGCGCTACGCGGTAGCGAGCGCCATCGACTACCTCCTGCCGAAGGGATCCACCGAGATCGCCGACGCCCTCGAGAAGATCATCGAGGCGAACGTGAAGACCGCTGACCAGAACCGGATCCAGGGCGACGCAGGCCTGAAGCAGGTGATGTACCGGATCCGCGCCCGAGCCGGGAAGTAGCTGGCTTCCTCCCCAGCGACGCGGGCCTCGGAGGGCATCCCCTCCGGGGCCCGTCGTGTGTCAGCGCTCCCTCTCACCCCGTCATCATGGCCGCCACGGTTCGCATCGAGGTCGTCTCCGGGGCTTCCCGCGGTTCCGCGCTCGAGGTGGACGCCGGTGACTTGACGATCGGTCGCGGACCGCGCGTCGACCTCGTGGTGTCTGACGCCCACGTCTCCAGCGAGCATGCCCGGCTGCACTGCGCGGCGGACGGGGTCGTGTTGGAGGATCTCAGGAGCACCAACGGCACAACGGTGATCCGCGGCGAGGCCCGGATCGAGCTGGGCGCGCACAACGCCTGGCGCGCGCGGGTCGAGGACGAGGATCGGATCGAGCTCGGGGGACTCGGTGAGGAGCGCACCTTGTTGCTGGTCCGGCTCCCCGCGGAGTCGGAGCCTGCCTGCGTCATCGCCACCCGACCGCTGGGGGAGCTCCCGACCGAGCTCGCGAACCCGCAGCGCAACGGAGAGCTGCTCCGCTCGCTCGCCGAGGTTCAGCAGCGCATCGGGTCCATGCCCGACCTCGAAGGCGTGGTGGCCGTGATCGCGGAAGCTGCCCTCCAGCTGTTGCCGCGGGCGACCCATGCGACGGTAGTCCTGCGGGACGCGAACGGCGACGAGGCGGCAGCGCCCTACGCCCCGGTGGTCACCCGGGTCCGTGCTGCCGACGGGGCCGCCGTGCCCCCCGCGGTGCCGGTGCCGATCCCGCGCAGCGTGTTCCGCCGGGTGGTGGCCGAACGCGCGGCCATCCTGGCGGCAGATGCACCCGCGGAGTCCTTCAGCTCCGACTCGATCCTCGGCGCCCGCATCCGGAGCACGGTCGGGGTGCCGCTGTGGCGGGGCGAACAGATCGTGGGAGTCCTGCAGGTAGACAACCGGGACGCACCCGCCATGTTCGACTCGAATGACGTCGACGTGGCAAGCGTGCTGGCCCACCATGCGTCGCTCGCCGTCGACAACGCGCGGCTCATCCGCCGCCTGATGGCGGCGGAGGAGCGCCTCGAGCGAGAGAACTCGTACCTCCGTGGACGAGAGCGAGCGCGTCGGGGACAGGTCGAGATCATCGGCGAGAGCCGCGCCATGCGCGCGCTCTCCGCCCAGGTCGACCGCGTTGCGAACACCCGCGTCACGGTGCTGATCGAGGGTGAGACGGGGGTGGGGAAGGAGCTGGTCGCGGCGGCGGTGCACTACCGGTCCCGGCGACGCGACCGGCTCTTCGTCGCCCAGAACTGCGCGGCGTTGCCCGAGAACCTACTGGAGAGCGCCCTGTTCGGGCACCGCCGGGGGGCGTTCACGGGTGCGGTGGAGGACCGGCGCGGGCTCTTCGATGTCGCCGACGGCGGCACGCTCTTTCTCGACGAGGTCACCGAGCTACCGCTTGCGCTCCAGGCGAAGCTGCTGCGGGCGCTGCAGGAGGGCGAGATCCGACCCCTCGGGGCGACCTCGACCAGACACGTCGACGTGCGGATCGTCGCTGCCACCAACCGCAGCCTCGAGCGGGAGGTCGAGGCGGGACGCTTCCGAGAGGACCTCTACTACCGGCTGAAGGTGTTCCCGCTCCACGTGCCCCCGCTTCGCGAGCGGCGAGAGGACGTGCCGCGACTGGCGGCGTACTTCCTCGAACGTTACACGCGCGAGATGGGCAAGCCCGTGGCGGCGCTCACCCAGGAGGCGCTAGAGCTGCTGACCGCCTACGACTGGCCGGGGAACGTCCGGGAGCTCGAAAACGAGATCCAGCGCCTGGTGATTCAGGCGGACGAGAACGGGCTGGTGACGCCGGATCTGGTGAGCGCGCGGGTGCGCAAGGTGAAGGAGGTGCACGCGCCCGGCACCACTCCGAAGGGAACGCTGCGCGAGATGGTCGAGCACGTGGAGAAGCTCTTCATCTTGCAGTCGCTCCGCGAGCACGGCAACAACAAGACCGCCGCGGCCAAGGCACTCGGGATCACCCGCGAGGGTCTGCACAAGAAGCTGCGCCAGCTCGGCATCGGGTGAGGACCGCGGCGGCGCCGGCGGCGCTCATTGGATTCCGTACTCGCGCAGCCGGCGATAGAAGGTCCGGCGGGGGATCCCGCTCAGCTCGGCCGCCTTGACGCGGTTCCAGTTGCAGGCCTCGAGCGCGCGAAGGATCCGGTCGCGCTCCACCGCGTGATGCTGCGAAATGATGCGCCCCGCGCGGCGCACCGAGCCGGTACCGCCGGGGGCGGCGGCCGCGGCGGGGGCGGCGACCGGCTCCGGGGCGGGGAGCGCCGCGAGGGCGGCGACGGCCGGGGGGCCGCCGGGGAGCGCGAGGTCGCCCACGTCGAGCTCGGGACTGTCGGCCAAGATCCAGGCGTTGAGCAGGACGTGCTCGAGCTGGCGGACGTTGCCGGGCCAGTCGTACGCCATCAGGACGCGCAGCGCGTCGCGGGAGACGGTCCCACGCTCGCGCTTGTAGCGCGCGGCGAAGCGGCCCAGGAAGTGATCGACCAGCTGCGGCACGTCTTCCGGGCGTTCCCGCAGCGGCGGGAGCGGGACTACCACCACATGGATCCGATAGTAGAGATCCTCGCGGAATTTCCCCGCGCTCACCATCCCTTCCAGGTCACGGTGGGTCGCGAAGATGGTTCGGGCGTCGACGTCCTCCTCCGTGGTGCCCCCGACCGGACGCACCTTGCGCTCCTGCAGCACGCGGAGCATCCCGGCCTGCATCTTGGTGGGCATCTCGCCGATCTCGTCGAGCAGGACGGTCCCGCCCTGGCACTCACGGAAGAGGCCCTTGCGCTCGCGATCGGCGCCGGTGAACGCCCCGCGTACGTGCCCGAAGAGCTCGCTCTCGAGGAGATTGTCCGGGATCGCCCCGCAGTTCACGCCGAGGAACTTCCCCTTCGCGCGCGAGGAGGCGTCGTGGATCGCCCGGGCCACGACCTCCTTCCCGGTGCCGCTCTCCCCCGTGATCAGCACCGGGACGTCCGTGTCCTTGACCCGATCGATCAGCGCGTACACCCGCCGCATCGCCGCGCTGGTCCCGACTAGCCCCTGGTAGCCGAAGTGACCGTAGAGCGTGTCGCGCGTCTCGCGCAGCTTCTGGCGGGCGCGCTTCAACTGCTCGGGCCGTCCCCCGAGCAGCTCGCGCAGGCGGGCCTGGGCCTCCTCCAAGCGCTCGTTAGCCCGGGCGAGCTCCTCCGCCCGGCGGCGGTTCTCGAGCAGGAGCCGGGCGTTCTCGATGGCGATGGCGACCTGGTTGGCGAGCGCCACCAGCGTGGGCAGCTCGCGCTCGAAGTCGAGCCCGGGGCGGTGCCGGGTTTCGACGTACAGGGCGCCGATGGCCCGCCCCGACGGGGCGTGGATGGGCGCACAGGCCACTGACCGGAGCGCGAGCTGGTGCACGGAGGCGAACGCCGCCATGCGGTGGTCGGCGCGCGCGCTCAGGCTCACGATCGGCTCTCCCTTGGCGAGGACCGCCCGCGCGACCGAGCGCGAGAACTCCTCGTGCGGCTCGTCGCCGACCCGAGTGCGCGAGGTGTGCACGGTGAGCGCACCTTCATCGTCGAGCAGGACGACGAAACCCCGCTCGGCACGCAGGAGATCCACCGCGTAGTCGGTGATGCGCGCCGTCAGCCGGTCGAGGTCGATCTCACCGGCCAGCTCGCCGTTGATCTCGAGGATCCGCGCGAGCCGAGTCTCCGGGGGCGTGGGCGCCAGCTCGGTGGCCCGGAGTCGATCGACCGGGGTCCGGTCCGGCGCCGGCATGCTCGCCGAGTACACGGCCGGGTGGAGCCGCTCCGTCGCTGCGTGTCCCATGACCGTCTGGACGGAGGCGCGCAAGGCGCGGCGGCGGGCATCGTTCCAGTAGACCTCGCGCAGGTCACGCGGCAGGCGCGCGCCGATCTCCTCGAGCACCGCCAGCGCCTCCTCTCGGTCCCGGCGAGCCGCCACGGATTGCCCCGCGGCATCGGCGAGCTCGGCCCGGGTTTCGAGGGCGCGCCAGATCCACTCCCGCTGCCCCCCGGCGCGGGCCGCGGCGAGCGCGCCCTCGAGCTCTCGGGCGGCAGACGCCGCGTCGTGCCCGACCCAGGCTACCCGCGCCGCGGCGAGCAGGGCGAGCGGACGGTGTACGGGGGAGTCCCCGAGGGTGTCCCGGGCGAGATCGAGCTGGCGCCGCAGCTCCACCACGTCGGGGCAGGCGGCGCGTGAGCCGACGAGGACGCCCTCGAGCCGCGCCTCCGCGGCGTCGAGCCCGCGCCCGAGCGCCGCGTACCGTTCCGCGCACTCCTGGTAGAGCAGGAGCGCCCGCTCCAGCTCGCCGTTGCGGGCACACAGCTCCGCCTTCTGGCCCACGATCTGCGCCCGCACGAAGGGGGCAAGGTCGTCGCATTGCTCGTCGAGCGCCTCGATGCTCGCGCGCGCCCGCCCGAGGCGACCCAGGTAGAGGTCGGTGTTCGCCAGGTTGAGGAGGGCGTTACGAACGGTCGAGAGGCGACCCGATCGGCGCCCCATGTCGACGGCCCCCTCGAACAGCTCGATCGCTCGCGCCAGATCGCCGCCGACCTTGAGCACCCCGGCGAGGTTGAGCTGGACGGTGCCGAGCAACCCGGCCTCGCCGGCGCGCTCGGCCGCGTCGATCGCGCGCTCGTAGACCTGTCGGGCCTCATCGACCCGGTCACCCCGCTGCAACGCGACGCCCAGGGAGGAGAGCGCGACGGCCTCGGTGCGCGCGACCCCGAGCGCGCGTGCGCGCTCCACCGCGAGCTCGAGCGCCTGCCGCGCCGAGTCGTGGTTGCCGAGGTAGGAGTCGGCCAGCCCGTGGAAGGCGAGGGCCTCCACGCCCAGCGGCGTAACCTCGTCGATGAACCCCGCCAGCAGGTCGATCGCCTCCCGGTACTCGGCGCCGCCGACCAGCGCCCGCGCCAGGTAGACGCGACAACGGACGCCCGCCTCTCGCTCGTCTGGGTCATCGCTCTTCAGCGCCGCGTCGGCGAGCGGCGCCACTGCACGCAGCCGCTCGCAGGCCTGCGCGGCGTTCCCCAACCCGACGTCGAGGCGGGCGCGCTCGATCTCGGCCGCCAGACCCCGGTCCTGCAGCCCCTCCAGCAGCGGGCGCGCCTCGGTGTAGCGGCCACGATCGATCAGGGTCCGCGCCCTCCCGAGGGGGCTCTCCCCGCTCACGGTGTTGGACAGGTCGTGCGCGCTCCCCGCCAGTGCCCGGACGATGTCGGCCTCGGAGGCGACCGGGGAGCGCGCGATCCGACGCACGAGGCGGCGCAGCGTGCCAGGACGACCTTGGGCCAGCTGGTGAGCGCGTTCGACCAGATTCTCCGTGAGCGAGGGGACCGCGCGGCGGATCAGGTCCGCCGCGGCGCGAGGCTCGAGAGGCGGAACCACGAAATCGATCCCGGCGCCAAGTGAAGAGCCACCCACCACCACCAGCCGCGCGCCCGCCGCGAGCGCGCGGCGAGCCTCGGCCTCCGCCTCGCTCGAGAGGTCGTCAGCGTCGTCGATCAGCAAGACGAGCCCCCGCGGGGACTCGAACGCCTCGAGCTCGGCACGGATCGCCTCGGGGGAGCGGGCGACCGCCTCGTCGAGCCAGACGAGCGGCCGCCCCTCGATCCCGAGCGACCAGGCCAGGCGGCGCACGAGCACGGTACGCCCCGAGTCGACGGGGCCCCGCACGCGGAGGATCGCCCCCGGGGCGAGCGCGCACGTCGCGTCGAGCAGCCGCCCGGCCGTGGCGTCGATGCCGACCACCGGCCACCCCAGCGCGTCGTCGGGATCGAGGGTGCGCTGCCGCAGACCCGCCGCGAGCCGGAGCGCGACTGCGAACTCGTCGACGGAGGGGAAGCGCCGTTCCGGCTCGGCCGCCGTCGCGCGCGCGGACACCTCCTCGAGCGCGAGGCGCTCCGACGGTGCGAGCGGCGGGCCCGAAGCCTTCTCGAGCGCCTCCGCGAGCGTCGCCCCCAGCGCGTACACCTCGGCACGCGCGGTGAGTGGGCGCCCCTCGAAGAGCTCTGGCGCGGCGTACTTCGGGGTGAGCCCCTCCGGCGTCGCACCACCCTCCTGCCACGGCGCCGAGAGCCCGAGATCCACCAGCGTCGCCGCGCCGTCGGCAGCGACGATGACGTTGGCCGGCTTGACGTCCCCGTGGAAAAGGCCCGCGCGGTGCACCTCGGTGAGCTGATCGGCCGCGCGCGCGATGGCGTCGAGCGCTCGCGGTAGATCGCGACCGCGCTCGATGAGGTCGAGCAGGCTCTCACCCTCCACGAGCTCGCGCACCATGAATGGCCTGCCGGTCCCTGGCAGGCGCCCGAAGCGCTGCACGCGGGGAACCCCGCGCCCCTCGAGGCCCGAGAGCGCCACGGCCTCGCGCACGAGCGCGGCCATCTCGGGCTCGCTCGCGTCGTCGCCGAGGACCTTCAGCGCGAAGTTCGCGCCGACGTAGCGGTCCCGCACGGACCACACCTCGCCACCACCGCCTCGACCGAGGCGGCGGAGTGGTTCGTAGCGGGGTGGGAAGGTGAGGGACACGAATTGCCCGGGCACGCCGCGCGGCGCGGCGCGCGATCAAAGGCCGTAGTCAGCGCCCAGGCCGAAGAAGAACCCGCTGGTCCCGAAGCCGGCGTCCAGACGGGCGACGAAATGTCGGTGCGGCTTGATGCGCAGGCCGAGCTGCGGGATGGCGAGCCAGGGATAGAGGTTCGGCTTCGATCCCCCGCCCGCCCAGCTCGGCTCGTCGTAGTCGCCGTAGTGGTCGTTGTCGGTGCCACACCACGGGTGGGCGCCCGGCGCGGGGCCGGTCCCGGCCGCGTTCGCGGGGCAGGGCTCGTAGTCCTCCGGGTCGGTGGCGCCCACGGGCGGGTACGCCTGCTGGCGGTAGAGCTTCCCGAAGACGACGCCGAACCCGGCGCCGATGCCGAAGTTGATCGCGACCACCGGGCTGAGCTCGTGGCTCCAGAGGAAGTCGCCCGTCAGGTAGAGCACCTTCAGCTTGCTCTCGGCGATCTCCCAGGCGTTCTCGGGATCGTCCTTGGCCTTGAACGGCGTGGGCTTCATCCGGTAGTTCGCGAACCAGGGGCTGAGCACTATCTCGAAGCCGTCCTTACGGACAGCGAACTCGGGGCCGAAGGCGTGGACCGCGACGGTGAGCCCGCCGTCCGCGAACATCTTCGGGATGAACTTGGGCACCAGGAGCGCCCGGTAGCGAGCGCCGACGAAGTAGTAGTTCTTGCCCATCAGCTCGACCGGAGACGAGTCGTCCGTGGTGGCGCTCCCGGCGCTCGCCTCATCGGACATCTCCACACTGTTGGACCGCGCTGCCTCCCTCTGGCCGCCGCTCGCTCCCTCGGTGGACTCGTCGTCACTCGGCTCGTCCCCCTCGTCGCTCGCCTCTTCTCCCTCGTCCGACGCCGTGGCGTCGTCCTCCGACTGCGCCGCGGCGGGGCCTGCGGCGAACGCGAGCGCGGCGATGAGAAGGCTCGCGGTGGCGATGGCTGATCGCGTGTCCATGCGCTCTCTCCTTGGTGGATTGGATCCCCCGTTCCTGGAGCTTGTGCCGTGCGCGCCGGAGTGTGCCATGGCACTGTGCCACATGGGAAGCCCCGGCGGCCGGGCGACCTACTGCCCGGTATTCCCTTCCGATCCCCGACTTGAGCCCTCCGCAACACCACCGGCGGGGGCACGCCCGGCTCGGCGCGCCCGCGTCAGGTGACGAGCGCGAACGATGGCGGAGCGCAGCAGCTCACCTGCAGCCCCGGCGGAGGCCCGCGCCCCGCCGTGCCAGGCGGTGGGTCCGGCGCGGCGCTCGTGCAGCGCGCCCGTGGTGGCGATGAGCCGGGTGAAGAGCAGCGTCGTTCGCGGGCTGCGCAGCAGGGCGCCCACTCGTCGTTCGAGGGCCAGTCGGGAGACTCGACTGCGGATCAGCTGCGCGCAATTCACGGGGACTTCATACCACGAGGTGCAGCAGTTCCGCGTGGTTTCGGTGCTGGCGACGAGCGAAGAACCAGCGGCGGGGCGACGGGTTCCATGGTTCGTCGCGACTCGGTCGATGGCGGGATCGACCGGTCGGGCCGACCCCACGGGAAAGGGGCGCCGTGGCTCCCTCGCGCTGTTGTCGCTATGATTCGGAGCGTGTCGCGTGTCGGGACGACGACGGTCGGCTTGGTGGCCGCAGTGGCCATCGCCGTCGTCGCCTGCGCAAACCACCTCCGGCGCGGGACCGCGCTCTACGACGACGGTCGCTACATCGAGGCGGCCGAGGTCTTCGAGCATACCGAGTACCTCGTCGAAGGCGCGCCCCCGAAGGACCGTGCCGAGTACGCAACCTACCGGGGGCTCACCCTGCTCGGCCTCGGCGATCTACGAAACGCCGAGCGCTGGCTAGCCTACGCATATCAGGTGGAGGAGGCGAGCCCCGGGGCCTTGCGGCCGGAGGTGAGGGCCGCGCTCGATGCGGGATGGGGGTCGCTGGGCGACCGGCTGCGATCGGGGCCACCGCCACCGATGAGCCCGCCCACGGCGCTGGCCGCGAGCCAGCCGCCGCCTGCCCTGCCCCCGCCAGCGCCGGACCCGACCGGCGCCTCCGGGGGCGAGTAGGCTGGAAGGACGCGGCAGGGCCGTGGCGACACCGAACCCCCGGCGACGCGCTAGCATGCGCCCCGTGCGGTCCGCCCCGCTCTGGCTCGCCTTGGCCCTCGTCACCGTCGGCGTGACGGCGCGCGCTGAGCCCGATCGCCCCCTGCGCGGAGCCGGAGAAACTTGCGGTGACGCGACCCTGAACGGGCCGGAGTCCGACGTTGACTGCGGCGGTGACTGCCGTGACTGCGGGTTCGGGCGACGATGCCGAAACGCCGGCGACTGCGCGAGCGGCCTCTGTGTGAGCGAAGCCTGCGCCGAGCGCCCCTATCGCCGAGGGAGCCCCGTGCCGAGGGGCTACGATGTCGTCCGCAGTCGCCACGACGCAGCCGCCTCGGTGCGGCTCGCCGGGGCGATCTTCCTCGGCGTCGCGTTCGGCTCTGCCTACGCCACCGCCGTCGCCGTGCCGCGGTTCGCAGCCGACCTGTACGTCCCGCTCGTAGGCCCCTGGATGGCGCTGAACGACTTCCGCAACCCCGTCAACAAGACGCTCATCGTCTCCGACGGCGCCTTGCAGGCGGCGGGCGCCATCCTCCTGACCGCGGGCATCGTGGGCGCAGGTCGCCAGCTCGTCCGCGCGGAGCCGGAGGTCACCGCACGCACCCGCCGGCGCCAGTGGCTGTCCTTCGACGGCACCTCCTTCCGCGCCCGTTTCTAGCGCACTGCGCCGCGGAGCGCCCCCCTCACGGCTCGTCACCCCAGGCCTCAGTTCAGCGTGAACCCCACGAGACCGACGAGCCCACCTGCGCGATGGGTGAAGCGAATGCCGTCGAAGCCGGTGCCCGCACCCCACCCGTGCTCCCAGCGGACCGTGCCCCCGAAGCTCCAGCGCTCGCCAATCCAGAACTCGCGGCCCGCCGCGCGCATGAACCCTGGTCCGAGCGCCACGTGATCCTGAATCGGCCGGGAGGAGCCGTCCGGAGTCGCCGCGTCCCCGACGGTGAGCGCCGCGACCCCGAACGCGCCCTGGAAGTGCCAACCGCGGCCCGGCCAGGGATAGACGTCGACGTGAGGCGCCACCAGTGCGAGTTGCTCGAGGTCGAGCTCGTACCAGTCCCCCTCGCCGCTCGCCTCGATGGCGGGGAACGGCGAGAGCAGCGTGAACAGACCGATCCCGAGCACGAATCCATCCGCGAGGCACCCGCCCACGGCGAGCTCGCTGCCGGCCGCGAAGGCGGTGAGGTTCCCCAGCCGACCGTCCCGGCGCCGGAACGCGAAGCCGTAGGAGTTCGTCTCGAGGCGGTCGTAGAGCATCCCCAGGCCCATCGCCGCACGCAGGTATAATCCGTCGTGACGGAAGGGGAGATCTCGCGGCAGCACGCCACCGGCGTCGGCGCGGGCTCGCGGCGCCTCGGGCTCCCTCGGCGGGCGTACGTAGGGCCGCAGCGTTCGCCCCTCGCCGGTGACGTCCGGGCCGCGTGGCGCCGCCGGCGCGCCCGCGTCACCGGGCGGGGCCACCGGTGAGCGCACCGCCGGGGCGTCCTCGAGCGCCGGCGCGGTCGTGCTCGACGAGGGCGCGGGCACCCCTGGTTCGACCGGCGGAAACGCGGCGGAGGCCCCGCCGTCCCCCTCCCCCGCAGCGGGAGCCGAGAGGAAGGCCGCCACCCACGCGCACGCGAGCGCCGTGGCGGCGCGGAGCCTGCGAGGAGACGCCATGCCCGATCGCCTCGACGGGGGCCTCACCCCTTCGCGTCGCCGCGCGCGTAGATCGATGCGACGTAGTTGAGCACGTCGGTGGCGCTCACCTCGTTGTAACCGTAGTAGCGGATCATGCGCGCCTTGATGATGTCGATCTTCTCCTGGGTTTCCTTGTCGACCACGGCGCTCACCAGCGTCTTCAGCTTGATGCTGTCCTTCTGGTCCTCGAAGAGCTTGAGCTCCAGCGCTCGCCGCAGACGATCGTTGGTCTGCCAGTCGAAGGTCTTGCCCTCGACCGCCTTGGCGCCGATGAAGTTCATGATCTCGCGCCGGAAGTCGTCCTTGCGGTTCTCCGGGATGTCGATCTTCTCCTCGATGGATCGCATCAGCCGTTCATCGGGCTCCTCGTCCTGGCCGGTATAGCGGTTCCTCACGCGCTCCCGCAGCGTGTAGGCCTTGATGTTGTCGATGTAGTTGGCGGCGAGCTTGCTGATCGCCTCCTCGTCCGCGCTGATCGCCCGCTGGACCTCGTTCTTGACGATCTCCTCGTACTCCTGCTTCACGACGCCGATGAGCTCACGGAAGCGCTTGCGCTGCTCCTCGCTCGTGATGAGCGAGTGGTGCGAGAGGCCCTTCTCCAGCTCGTTCATGATCATGAAGGGGTTGATGGTGCCCTCGCCGATGTCGGCGACCAGAGCGTTCGACACCTTGTCCTGCACATAGCGGGGGCTGATGCCGTCCATCCCCTCGCGCTTGCTCTCCTTCCGCAGCTCCTTGACCGTGTCCTGGGTGTACCCGGGGAGCACCTTCCCGTCGTAGAGCTTCATCTTCTGGAGGAGCGAGAGGTTGGGCTTCTTCGGATCCTCCAGGCGCGTGAGCACCGCCCACATGCTCGCGACTTCGATAGTGTGGGGCGCGATGTGCCGGCCGCGGACCCGCTGCTGGTTGAAGTCCTTGGCGTAGATCTTCACCTCGTCACTGAGGCGCGTGATGTACGGTACGTCGATCTTGATGGTGCGATCCCGCAGCGCCTCCATGAACTCGTTGGACAGGAGGCGGCGGTACTCGGCCTCGTTGGTGTGCCCGATGATGACCTCATCGATGTCGGTCTGCGCGAACTTCTTGGGCTTGATCTTGTGCTCCTGAGAGGCGCCGAGCAGGTCGTAGAGAAACGCGACGTCGAGCTTGAGGACCTCGACGAACTCGACGATCCCGCGGTTGGCGATGTTGAACTCGCCGTCGAAGTTGAACGCGCGGGGATCGGAGTCGGAGCCATACTCGGCGATCTTGCGATAGTTGATGTCGCCGGTGAGCTCCGTCGAGTCCTGGTTCTTCTCGTCCTTCGGCTGGAAGGTGCCGATCCCGACCCGGTCCTGCTCGCTCAGCACCAGCCGCTTGACGCGGACGTGGTTGTCGACGACCTTGGCCCAGTCGCCACGGTAGCGCTTCATCAGCCCCTGGAAGATGAACCGGCTCGCCGGGTCGAGATCGCCGACCACACGCACGCGGAAGTTCTCGCTGGACAGCCCGAGGCGCTCGATGGCGGTGGCGCGCCACTCGGGTGGGATGAGGCGGAGCGGCTCCTCGTGCATCGCAGAGTCGAAGTCCGACTCGTCCTTGCCGGCGAGCCCGGTGTCGGTCAGGTTCACCCACTTGAAGGTGTAGAGCGCACCCGCCGCCGAACGCGAGTACGCCTCGAGCCCCTTCTTGAGGAGCCGCACGATGGTCGACTTGCTCGAGCCGACCGGACCGTGCAGGAGCACCACGCGCCGCTCGGGGCCGTAGCCCTCGGCCGCGGCCTTGAAGACGTTGACCAGGCGCATCAGCGGGATGTCGAGGCCGAAGATCGCGTCCGCGCCGGCGTCGATCTCGTCCCGGAAGAAGTTGTAGCGGACGAGGCGCTTCTTGTTGTCGATGTACTCCTCGGTGCCGTAGGAGATGATCATGTCGTGCACGCGCTGGAAGGCGTTGCGGGTCACCTCCGGGCGTTCGCGCACGAGCGCGAGGTAGTCTTCGAAGCTCCCCTCCCAGGACAGGTCGCGGTAGCGGTCGTAGTCCTGCATCGCCGCGATCTGGTCGACCATGCGGCCCGGCCGGGCAGCGTCGGCTGGTTGCGAGACGTCGGTCATGAGGCTCGGTTCTCCCTGGCGATACGCCCATCGTACACCACGGTCACGGCGGGCCGCGGGGAGTAAGCGGAGCCGCGGCGATCTGCGCGCGACGTGCCGCGCTCTCCGCCGGCGGAGCCGGCCCGCGATCCGAATCCGCGCCGCGCCGCCCGCGCGGCGGTGGCGCGCCGGGACCTCGAACCCTCAGGGATCGGTGGGGACGAGTTCGAAGGGGTTGTTCGGCGCGCCGTAGACCACGTCTCCGTCGCTGACCCAGAAGACGTAGTCCCACGCCGGCTCGCCGGCGAGGAGCGCGTCGACCTCGAGGCTCGCGCCCGGCGTCGTCTGTACGTACATGCCGTCGAAATCCGCGCCGGTGAACACATCCATCCAGGCGCCGAGATCATCGGACGAGAGCAGATCGTCCGCCTCGAGGTCGTGGGGCTCGGTCCCGACGAAGCTGCCGCCGTACACGGCGGTAACGACGTCCCAGTGGCAGTCCCCGAGGTCGAGGTCGCCGCAGGTCGCGTACAGCCGCCAGAGGCCACCCGAGGCGTACTCGATGAAGAGCCCCGTCTCCTCACCCGGCGCGAAGTCGACCAGCTCCGCGTCGCTGTCGATCCAGAGCAGCGGCACGTCGTCGTCAGGGGCGTAGTCCGAGCCGTATTCCGGCTCGCGCTCGACGTAGACGGTTTCGGTCCCGACGTAGCAGGCGGGGAGGGTAGCGAGGAGCAGCAGGGCGGCGAGGCGAGGGATCGCGGGCATCGGTCTATCCGGGTTCGGGTCGCGGGCTCAGCGACGGGAAGGACGGGCGGAAGGGGTGGCGCCGGAGCGGCTCCCGCTGCTCCGCCCCCCGCCGCTCGCGCCGCGGGACGGGGCGCTGGGGCGACTGGACCGCCCAGTGGAGGAGGTCGGCGGCGAGGAACGAGGGACCGACGGCCCGCCGGTCGAGCGGGAGGCCGGCGCAGACGCGGCGCGGTCGTGAGTGGGTCGGGCGCCGTCGCTTGACCGTGTGGGGCCAGCGCCGTCCGCGACTCGGGGGCTCGGTGCGGCGGTGCCCCGCTCGAGGAGCGGGCTCGGCGAGGGGCGGGAGGCGGTATCGGCAGCGCGCGTCGAATCGCGGTCGACGGGATCCCGCACACCCGCCGCCCCCGCGGGGGGCCGCGCGGGCGAACGGCGGACAGCCGCGTCCGGGGCACTCCGCCCCACGGAGGAGGGGGCGCTCCGCCCCATCGACTCGGGGCTCGATCGATCGACCAGGGAGCTTGCCGGGCGCGGGCGCGCGGGGATCCGCTCGGTGGATCCCGGGCGTTCGCGGAGAGCGAGCGCCCGCGGGTCGGCGGCGGTGCGCGAAGCGGGCGCGTAGCGGGAGGAGACGCGCGCCTCGGCGAGGGTAGGGCCCCGACGCCGCGCGTCGATCGGAGAGACGTAGCGGCGCGTCCCCGCCGCCAGGTGGACTACGCGGGCGTGGTCGTGAACGACGTATCGGTGCACGTGGGTGTGAAACACCCAGCGGCTGTCACAGAAGACGTAGGGGACGACGGGACGGTACCAGACGCTCACCGCGTATCCGTCCACCCAGACGAACGAAGGCGGCGCCGGCGCCCAGCCCACGTAGGCGTACCCGGGGGCGGGCACCCGCCAGATGACCCAGGCGTGGGAGTACTGGCGCCCAGGGACCCAGACCCAGCCGTAGTCACTCGACCAGACCCAGCGGCCATAGTGGAACACCGCCCACCCAAAGGGGTAGTCGCTCACCCACATCCAGTCGCCGTCCTCGGCGAGCGCCCAGTGCCCGCTGGTGACGTAGGGGGCGAAGGCGGCGCCGACCACCGCCGCGCTCGGCACCCAGACGGTGCCGTACCGCGGGTGCTGGACCCAGGTGCCGTAGGGCGCAAGCTCCTCACGAAAGACGACGAGAGCGGTGGGATCGTGATCCACCACCACGGCGGCCTGTGCCCGCGCGACCGCGGGGGGCACGACCACGCCGCAGGCGAGGACCAGCACCAGGAACGACCGAGTCATCGCGCGAGACACGCTAGCCATCTTGGTCCTCACCCTCAGCCCTAGCAACTGCCATACCCGTTCGACGGACCGGACCCGCGAATGATGGATTCTCGGGAACGAACCGCCCCGGTAGCGCATTCTCGGCGCCGGATGCGCCAGCCGCGGGTCGGCGGCGGACCCCTGGCGGAAGCCGGGCTCCGCCGGCGGTCGTGCACTCGGGTTCACTGTGGAGTTGCCACGGTCGCCCGCGTCGAACGGTGGAGCCGAGGTTCCGCTATCCTCCGCCCGATGCGTCGTCACGCCCATCGCCTCGCGGCCGCGCTCGGGTTCCTGGGCTGCCATCCGTGGTCTTCCGGACCCGCGCCCCGTGCTTCGGCGCGCTGCGATGGTGGGGAGACGTCCGAACCGCCGCTCAAGGCCCTGCCCGCGGTCGAGGCGCCGCAGTCACGCGTCGCCCTCACCGCGGCGGTGACGCGTGCTCGCCTCGAGCGCGAGCTCGCCGCCGCGGTGCCGGAGCTGCTCGCGAGCGGGCAGCAGGACGTCGGCGCGCCCGGTGTCGTAGGCTACGTCGTTCGGCGTGGTCCGCTTGCCGTAGCGCTCGCGGACGACCGGCTGCAGGTCACGACCCGGGTGGCGGTCGCCGTACAGGTGTCGAAGCGACTCGGTCCGCTCAGCGTCGTCTACGGGCGCTGCAACCCCACGGTCGAGGCCAGGGCAGAGATGCCGTTGCTGCTGGGCTCCGACTACGAGGCCGGAGAGCCGTCGGTCACGGTGAGGGTCGCCCAAGGCTGCGTGGTCGCCGGCTACGACGCTACACCCGAGGTGCAGCGGTCCGCCCGCGAGGCCGCGGCGGTAGCGCGAGGACGGATCGACCGCGAGGTGCCGCGGATCCGCCCGCTGGTCGAGGCGGGCTGGGCGTCGCTGCATCGCGCCGTGGCGGTCGGCCCCGGCGGCTGCGTCCGGATCAGCCCGGAGACGATTGCTCAGGCCCGGCCCACGGAGGCGAGCGGCACGCTCCGGATCGGCGCCGCGGTCACGGGCCGGATTCGCTTCGAGCGGCCTTGCGCGCCCTCGTCGACGGAGCCGCCGCCCGCGCTGCCTCCCCTCACCCGACGCGACGCCGTCGACCCGGGGGTGGAGCTCGCCACCGTCGTGCTGATCCCGTGGCGCGAGGTGGGCGCAGCGCTGGACGAGGCGCTGGGGGCTGGACCGACCCAGCTCGAGGCGCGCGGCGCCCGGGTGGAGGGACAGCCCCGGATCGTAGTCGGCGCGACGCACTCGCAGGGGAGCTGCCCCGAGCGTTCCTGGATCACCGCCGAGCCCTGGTTCGACGAGAGCTCTCGGCGGCTCCGGCTACGCGAGGCGGAGCCCTGGTCGGGGAACGCCCGCCGCGGGCGCGCCGGGCGCGCGCTCGCGGAGGAGCTCCAGGCGTCCTTCTCCCTGCCCCTGCCGCTGGATCTGGCCGCGCTCGGAAGCGCGCTCGACCAGACGCTCGAGCAGCTCCTGCCCGAGCCGCCGGACGGCGTCACGCTCGGAGTGGATCTGGACCGGCCGCGGGTGAGCGCCGTCACGGTCGCCAGGGATGGGATCGCGGCGACCGTGATCGTGTCCGGCCGTGCCGAGCTCCGCGCCGAGTAGCGCCGCGGCTCACTCGGGCCTCGCGTAGAGCCACACGACGGGCACGCCCTGGTAGGCCCCGACGACCGTGGGGGCGACGGTGCCGAAGTTGACCCAGATCTGATGCTCGACCCGCCGCATGTGCGGCTCGTGGTGGTAGAGCGCGACCTCGGAGCCGGCGATGTCCAGGGTGCCGCGCAGATCCGCGCGCAGGCGCCCGTCCTCGCGCAGGAGGGCGAAGCTCTGCAGCGCCGTGTCGTGCACGTACACGCGGCCCCCGGGCGGCGTGAGCGCGTTGACGGACGCCTGCACGGCGCCCGTCGTGTAGCCCCAGAAGGTGCGGTTCAGACCGAGGGAGGCCGCCCCCGGCGCACCTCCGACGAGCGGCGTGTAGGCCGAAAGCCCCCAGGGGTGCGAGCCGGCGGTCATCGCGAGCGGGCCGGCGACCACGGCCAGCCCGATGGCCACAGGGAGCAGTCGGGCGATGATTCCGCCCACGCCCGCGGTCACGGGGAAGCGCGCCAGTCGGCTCACCACCCCCTCGTACCCGAGCCCGGCGAAGAGGCACAGGAAAGGGTACGCGGTCAGCCAGTGCTTGGTGCCGCCGAAGATGGGCGTGCTCGTGGACCACCAGGGGGCGTAAGCAACGGTGAGCGAGAGCAGCCAGACGGCGACGGTGGTGCGCCCCCGAACCGGGCCATGACCGACCCCCGGGGCCGCGCCGAGCCGCGCCGCCAGCCGGGGCCACCGCGCGCCGAGGTCCTGCATGGTCCCCGCCCCCAACCCCAAGAGACAGAGCAGCAGCGTGATCCCCGGAACGGTCGCCGCCGTCATCACCCAGGCGTAGAGGCGCGGCATCGGGGGCCGGTGGTAGGTGACCCCGAGAAACTCCATGTTGTAGTAGTCGTGTCGAGCGTGAAACCGCACCCACCCGGCGAGACGAGCCACCGGGTCGGGCCACAGCCAGGGCCAGGCGGCGTAGAGCACGAGGGGACCGAGGACGAGGACCGCGAGGAGCGCCCAGGGCACCGGCGGCCGCGGCGACCGGAGATCGGCCCGACGCCAGTCGAACAGGTCGAGCGCGGTCACCGCGACCACCACGGCAGGGAAGAACCAGGCGTTGTGCTTGGTGTCGAGGAAGAGCCCGTACACCAGGCCGGTGCCGATCGCCCAGGCGAGGCTCTGCCGCTCGACGGCGAGCCACAGCGAGAGCGCGGTGGCCGTCCACATCGTCGCCGCCGCGATGTCGAAGCAGGCGAGGTGCGCGTGGAAGAAGACCCGCGGCAGCAGCGCGAAGAGCAGGGCCGCGACGATGCCCGCGCGCCGGCTCACGGCGAGGCGACCCCAGACGAACACCAGGGCCACCGCGAGCGAGCCCATCACCATCCCGGGGAAGCGGTGGGCGGTGCCCGGCTCGTCGAACCAGCCCCAGCGCTCGAAGAGCAGGCGGCGCGAGAACGCGAAGAGCGTCTTCATCAGCGCCGGATGTTCGTGGTTGACCTGCCAGTGCCGATCCACCTCCGCGCGCGACAGGGCGTGCGCGGGGTCCTGGAGCAGCAGGTCGAACCAGGCCTGATAGGCGCCGGCGGCCTGGTAGTAGAAGCCCTCGTCCCGGGTGTAGCCGAGATCCGACACGGTGACGAGGAGCCAGGCGAGGTAGCCCCCGGCGAGGGCCAACGCGACGGCGACGTCGATCGCGACCCGCGCCCTCTCGCGCGAGGGGGCGGCGGGCGCGGCAGGCGCGGCGCGGGGCTCAGCGGGTGTCGGCATGGAAGCAGACCGGGCGGGTTTCGGGGGACTCGCTCACGATGGTGAACTCGACGTCCGCGGTGGTGCCCGCGTGCGGCCCCGTGGGGACCCCGAAGCGACCCCAGCGGGCGTCGGTCGCGATGGTGGTGAGCAGCGGCTCGCCCGCAACCGTGACCGTGAGGGACACGCGCGCGTCCACCACGTCCCGCTCCAGGAACCAGGAGGCGCCGAGGTAACCCCAGATGGCGTCGCCGAGCGGCACGTCGCGGTAGCGGATCCGCCGCGGCAGCCGCGCGAACGGCTCCGCCGACACGCAGCGGTGCGGCCGGAACCGCTCGTCCTCGATCACGGTGACGCCGACGAAACGGTACGGCCCCCCCGGGCAGTCGAAGCGAGCGGCGGGCACCGCGACCGGCCCGTGCAGTCCCCCTGTCAGCGGCTGGCCCGCCGGGTTCCACGAGCAGGCGTCACGGCCAGTCGCGTCGAGGATCCGCACCCGCTCGGGCCCGAAGCCCGCGGTGAAGTCGAAGCGCACCATGGCGGGCTGAGGATTCTGGAGGCGCCGCAGGCGGAAGCGGCCGCGCGTGACCTCCTCGATGACGCGCCAGCCGTCCGTCTCCTCGGCCCGCGCGCCGAGCGCGCTCACCTCGATCGCCTCGGGAAACGGCGCGGCATCGGGGCGCGCCACCTGAGCGAGCGGCATCAGGGCGTCCCCGAAGGCGTGACGCGCGAGTGGCTCCACCCACTCGGGCGCGACCACCACGAGCTCGTCGCCGGTCCGGAGCGCGGCGAGCGTGGGGCGCAGCGCCTCCCACTCGGCGACCGTGGGCGCCCGTCGTGCGAACCACGCGTGCGCGGCGAGCTCGCCCAGGCCGAGGAGCGGCACGAGGAGCCACAGCCACGCGGCGCGGGCCATCGTGGGCCCGAGCGTGCCACAGGCGGCGGGGACGTGATAGGTTTCGGTGCGCATGACGTACACGGAGGCCTTCCTCGACGAGGTCGCGCGCGTCGCGGCGGCGCTCGACCGCGACGCCATCGAGCGGCTGATCGACGAGCTCGCGGCCGCCCGCGAGCGCGCGGGGCGCGTCTTCGTCCTCGGCGTCGGGGGGGGCGCCGGCAACGCGGGCCACGCCGTCAACGATCTGCGCAAGCTCTGCGGGATCGAGGCCTACGCGCCGACGGACAACGTCTCCGAGCTCACGGCACGCGTCAACGACGACGGCTGGGCCGCGACCTTCTCCGGCTGGCGCGTGACCAGCCGACTAGGGCCCGCGGACCTGGTCCTGGTCTTCTCGGTGGGCGGCGGCGATCTCGAGCGGAACGTCAGCCCGAACCTGGTCGAGGCGCTGAAGCTCGCGGGGTCGGTCGGCGCGCGGGTCGCGGGCGTCGTGGGCCGCGATGGAGGCTACCTCGCTCGGGTCGCCCAGGCCGCCGTGATCGTCCCCACCGTGAACCCGGCGACGGTGACCCCGCACACGGAGGCGTTCCAGGCCGTCGTGTGGCACCTGTGCGTCTCGCACCCGCGCCTGCTGCGCCACGAGATGAAGTGGGAGTCCCTCCGCTAGGGAGGAGGGGTCCTTGACGGGGATGGGCGGGCGCTGGTTCGTCGCCGGGGGGGCCGGGTTCATCGGCAGCCACCTCGTCGACCGGCTGGTCGCGCGCGGACCGGGCACGGTCTACGACAACCTGAGCGTGGGCCGGCGCGAGTTCCTGGCGCGGCACCTGGCGAGCGGTGCGGTGACCCTCGAGGTCGCCGATCTCGGTGACCTGGAGCGGCTCGTGCGGGCCATGGCCGGACATGAGCTGGTCTTCCACCTGGCCGCGAACCCGGAGGCGCGCTGGGGCCTGGAGAACCCACGGCTCGATCTGGAGCAGGGCACGATCGTGACCCACAACGTCCTCGAGGCGATGCGCCGCACGGGGGCGAGGCGGCTCGTGTTCGCGTCGTCGGGGACCGTGTACGGCGACACGCCCGAGCCCTGCGCCGAGGGCGATCTGGGCCGCCTCCCCATCTCGCTCTATGGCGCGAGCAAGCTCGCGGGCGAGGCGCTCGTCAGCGCCTACGTCGAGTGCTTCGGCCTTCAGGGCTGGATCTTCCGCTTCGGGAACGTCGTCGGCCCGCGCGGCACGCACGGCGCCGCGCTCGACTTCCTCCACCGCCTCAAGACTGCGCCGGACTCGCTCGAAGTGCTCGGCGACGGCCGGCAGGCCAAGCCCTACGTCTGGGTCGGGGACGTGGCGGAGGCGATCTTGTTCGCGCTCGACCACGCCCACGAGCGCCTCAACGTCTACAACGTCGCGCCCCCCGACGTGACCACGGTGGCGCGCATCGCCGAGCTCTGCGTCGCGGCCTCGCCGAACCCCGCCGCGGCCATCCGCTTCCGCGGCGGCGATCGAGGCTGGCCCGGCGACATCCCGCGCTCCCGCATGGTCGGGGACCGGCTGGCGGCGCTCGGCTTCCGGCTCACCCACACCAGCGACGAGGCCGTCGCGGCGGCGGTGGCGGCGCTGGCCCGGGAGGTCTTCGCCGGCGACGCCGCGCCGCCGACGTGGGTCCAGCGCGGGGGCTAGCCGATGCAAGCCGTGATCCTCGCCGGCGGACTCGGGACGCGCCTCGGCGCCCGCACGGCCAACCTGCCCAAGAGCTTGATCCCCGTCGCGGGGCGGCCGTTCGTCGACTGGCAGCTCGCGCGCCTCGCCGCCTGCGAGTTCACGGAGGTCCTGCTCTGCGTCGGTCACCTGGGAGACGCGATCCGGGCCCACGTAGGCGACGCGGCGGTGGGCCTCACCGTCCGCTACAGCGACGACGGGCCGCGGCTGCTCGGCACCGCGGGCGCCCTCCGCCGTGCCCTGCCGCGGCTCGCGCCGAGCTTCCTCGTCACCTACGGTGACAGCTACCTGCCCTTCGACTACGCCGCCCCCCTGCGCGATCTGGCGGCGCACCCGGCGGCGCTCGGCACCATGAGCGTGTTCCCGAACGCCGGGCGCTGGGAGGCGAGCAACGCGGCGATCGCGGGCGACCGCGTGGTCCGCTACGCCAAGGGGTCCGCCGACCCCACGCTCGACCACATCGACTACGGCGCCACCGCGCTCCGCCGCAGCGTGATCGAGGCGCTCCCGCCGGACGAGCCCTGGGGCCTCGACGCCATCCAGGCCGATCTTGCCGCGCGCGGCCAGCTCCGCGCGCTCGTCGCGCCGGAGCGCTTCTACGAGATTGGCTCGGAGTCGGGGCTCGCCGAGGCCGAGCGGGCGCTGGGCGGGGGCCGCTGAGCGCGGCCACCGCTCACCCCGCGGTAGTCTGCTCGATGATCGAGTCGGTGACCTCGATGGGTGTGTCCGCGTGGTTCGAGATCTGGGGGTAGGTGGGTTCCCAACCGCCGCCGGTGTTGTTCGTGATCACGGAGCGATCGATGACGATGTTTCCGGAGTGATCGTTGCTCACGAAGAAGATCGCGCTCCCGTAGGCGCGAGCGGTGTTCTGCTCGATGAGCGTGCCGCAGATCGACAGCGTCATGGTGTTGCCGTCGTTGTAGATGGCCCCGCCGCTGCCGCCGCCGGGCGTCCCCTCGTCGGCGGGGTTGCCCCGGTAGCCGATGGCGGCGTTGTAGCTCATCACGCTGTTGAGGATGGTCCAGGAGACGCCGATGCTGGAGACGGCGCCGCCGTTCGAGCCGGTGTTGCCGTAGCCGGCCGCGCCGCCGAAGGTGCTGTTCACCACGTACACGGGCAGGCCCTCGTACTGCTGCAGGACGCGGACCGCGGCGCCGCCGATGTCGGGCCCCTCATCGGCGCACACGTTGTTGAAGAAGCGCGAGTTGACGATCTTGATCCGGCCGCCCTGCGCGTAGATGGCCCCGCCGCCCTCCTCGGCGTAGATGTCCACGTCCCCGTCGGTCCCGGCGTGGACGCCGTTGCCGGCGGGGGTCCCGGCAGGGCTCGGATCGGGCGACCACTTCGCGTTGCCGTCGATGAAGGTGAGGTTCTGCACCGTCAGCTCGGGCGTCGGCTGGTTGTCGCACCGCGGCGTGGTCCAGCCGACCACGCGATCGCAGGTGTTCTGGTAGAGGATGCGGCGGACGCCGCCGCCGCTCAGGGTGACCAGCCCGCCGCCGTCGATGACGACGCGCTCAGCGTCGTTGGGAACCACCGCCGTCTCTTCCATAACGATGGTCACCGGCTCGGGGCCGCAATTGAAGGTGATGACCCCGCCCGCGGCCACGGCCGCGACGACCCGGGCCGAGGTGCAGCTCTCCGGAGTGCCATCGCCGACGGTCACGTCAGGGCTCGACACGTCCTCGAGCCCCGCCTCGGCCGGGATGTCGCAGGTGCCGTCGGGGTTGCCCGCTCCGGGGCCCGACTCCGGCACGGTCCCACCGGTGCCCGACCCGCCGGTTTCGGCGCCCCCCGTCTCGGTACCGCCCTGGGAGGCCGTGCTCCCGGCGGCGCCGCCCTCCAGAGCGTTGCTCCCAGCGGCGCCACCCGTGTCGGTCGCGCCCGTGCCACCCTCCCCCGCGCCACCAGTGGCGGTGCCCCCCGGTCCCTCACCGCCTTCATCGGCGCCACCCGTGCTCGTGCCCCCGGGGCCGTAGCCACCGTCCTCGACGCCCCCGGTGGTGGCGGTGGAGTCGCCCGCGCCGCCAGCGGCGCCGCTGGCGCCGGGATCGTCGGGGGCGTCCCCCCCTTGCTCCACGCCGCCGCCACTCGTCCCGCCGGGGCCGCCGCCGCCGCTCCTCGTGCCCCCCCCGTTGTCGCCGCCGCTCGTCGTGCCCCCGGGACCGCTGCCGCCGCTGCTCGTCCCCCCGCTGGCGGCCGCGCCGCCGCCCCGCTCTTCCTTGTCGTCCTCGTTGCCACAGGCCAACGTCGGTGCGATCGCCAAGAGGGCGAGCAATGCCCAGCGCGTCCCGATCGTGCTCATCGTAGCTTCCTCCCGTGGGGGGCATTGTACCGTGCCCGGGCTGGCAGGCGAGCCGAAGGCGCTCGCTCGGGCGGCTCTCACCCGATCCGCGCCAGACCGGCGCCACGCCGCCACGCCAGGATCGCTCGGGGGGCGGCGGACGCGAGCGCGGCGAGCGGGCTCGGAGCCGTGGTACTATCGACCTCGTGATCATCTCCCGTGCCCCGGTGCGCTTCTCCCTCGGCGGAGGCGGCACGGATCTGCCGAGCTACTATCGCCAGTACGGCGGGTACGTGGTGACCGCCGCCATCGATCGCTACGTCTACGTGCTCGCCAACCGCCGTTTCTACGACGACATCCGGCTCGCCTACTCGGAGACGGAGATCGTGCCCGACGTCCGCTCGATCCGGCACCGCATCTTTCGCGCGGCTCTGGAGATGGTGGGGATCGAGCGGGCGATCGAGCTCGCGAGCGTAGCCGACGTCCCAGCCAACAGCGGCCTCGGCTCGTCGGGGACCTTCACGGTGGCGCTCCTGAACGCCCTGCATGCGTACAAGCGGGAGTTCGTCTCCACCACGCAGCTCGCCGAGGAGGCGTGCGAGCTCGAGATGATCCGGCTCGGCGATCCGGTGGGCAAGCAGGACCAGTACATCGCCGCCTTCGGCAACGTGACCGCGCTCACCATCGACACCAGCGGCGAGGTGCACGCCGAGCCGGTGCCGATCCGCGACGAGGTGATGGGGGAGCTCGAGAACAACCTCGTGGCCCTCTACTCGGGCATCGAGCGCCCGGCGAGCGCCGTGCTCACCGAGCAGGGGTCCCGGGTCCGCGCGCACGACCCGGCCACGATCGCCGGCATGCACCGCATCAAGGAGATCGGCCACGAGGTTTACCGGCTGCTGGTGAGCGGTGAGCTCGATCTGTACGGCGAGCTGTTGCACGACCACTGGACCCACAAGCGCAGCCTGGCGAGCCGGATGACCGACCCCGTGATCGACGAAGACTACGCGGCCGCGCGCGCCGCCGGGGCGCTCGGCGGCAAGCTGATGGGGGCGGGCGGCGGTGGCTTCTTCCTCTTCTACGTCCGACCCGCCGACCGCCGCCGCCTGATCGAAACCATGGAGGCCCGGGGGCTCCGGACGTTGCGGTTCCGCTTCGACCTCGATGGGGCGCGCATCGTCGCCAACCTGCACCGCGCGACGAGATAGCCCGAACGGCCGCGGCCGGCGGCTACTCGTATTCCGGGCAGTAGATCTCGAGGTCGCTCTCGAGGTCGCTGCAGTCCCCCTCCGACTCCACGAGGGATGGGTAGCCCTCCTCCACCACGCAGCGGAACGACCCCGCGAGGCACTCGAGGTAGCGCAGGCCGGCGTCGAGGCAGGCGTCGTCGGCGGCCTCGAGCCGCGAGGGGTCGACGTCCAGCTCGCCCATCGTCTGGTCGACGCAGTCCTCGACCCCCGCGTACTCCTCGAAGAAATCCGCGCCGACGCAGTCGTACGCGGCGTCGCAGATGCGCCGCATGACGCCCTCGATACGTTCGATGGGACCTCCGCTCGCCGTATCGTTCGGTGGTGGGTCCGGGATGAGGCCCTGGTCACCCCCCCGGAGGTCACCGTCGCCGCAGGCCACGGACAGCCCGAGCGTCAAGGCCGCCAGCACGATCCGTCGCATGCACGCGTGTTCCATGCCCCTCTTCCTCTCGACCGACTCGGGAAGGGTTCCCGATGGTCCGGCGCGCGTCAAGCCTCCGGCGAGGCGCGGGGGGTCCGGGCGGCGCGGGCGAGGGCTCGCGCCCGCCGGCAGCGCCAGCCATGTGCCCCCAGGACGGCCAGCGTCGCGAGGCAGACCAGCAGGCCAGCGCCAAGCCGCCGCGGGCGGTAGCGGAACTCGATGGTCGTCGCCCCGGGCCGGAGGCGCGCCGCGACGCGGTGCTCGTGGTCGAGCGCGGGGGCACCGTCGGCGCGCCAGCTCCGCTCGTAGTTCATGTCGTACACGACGAGGGCGCCCGGCTGGGCGCCGCGGACCTCCACCACGGCGCGGCTCGGAGACCACTCGACGACGGTCGCCTGCCCGGGGCCGTCCACCACCTCGGCCATCCCGCGGTAGCGGGGGTCCTCGGCCGGGATCGCGCCGACGGGGAAGCCCTCGGGGACACCGTAGCAATCCACCACGCCCCGGTTCGCCAGCATCGGCAGCAGCACGGGCTTGGCCCAGTCACGGCGCACGTACTCCACCGCCGGCAGCCGCTGGTGTTCGAAGGCGGGTGCCCGCTCGATCGCGTCCGGGGCCTGCATCCAGAACGCGTGGGCCACGCCGCCGCGCGACTCGCGGGCGACGTCGGCGACGATCGCCGCGACGGGCAGGAGCAGCACCAGGTCGAGCCAGGGAGCGCGCCGGAGCGCTCGAGCGAGCCGCTCCCCTGCCCAGGCCGCGAAGGAGACGGCGAGCAACAGCACCATCACCAGATGGAACCGCGAGGGGACGTGGAGCGAGGAGAAGATCGGCGCGCGGTGCAGCAGCGCCCAGGGCGATTGGGGGTGGAACGCCCCGAGGCCGAGCAGGAGGGCGAGCAGGCCCAGCAGGCGGATCGCCTGCGCCCGAGGGCCGCGGGCGAAGAGCGCGCCGAGCAGCAGGGCGGCGAGCGGCACGGCGCCGACGTACAGGGCCCACTCGTGCCAGTTGTAGGCGGGGACGCGAACCGGGAAGGCCCCGTAGCGCTGCCCGCGCGCGGTGAGCATCACCAGGAGCTCCCCGAGCCCGATCACCTCCCGCGACTCGATGAAGCGCGGGGCGCTCGCCATGGTGTCGGCTACCGGCCAGAGCTTGGGGGCGGCGAGCCCCGCGGCCACCGCGCCGGTGACGGCGAGCCCGCCGAGCGGGCGGAGCGAGGCGCGCCCGACGGCGAGCAGCAGCGCGTAGCCGGTGAGGAAGAGCGCCGTGTACGGGAGCGGGTAGATCCCGCCGAGGTAGGCGGTGAGGGCGACGAAGGCGCCGGCGAGGATCAGGCCCCGGCCCCGGCCCGGATCCTGAGCGCGGTCGAACGCCCAGAGCGCCCAGGGCAGCCAGCAGAACTGCAGGTGCCAGGTGTGCCCGGTGGCGAGCTGAAACGCCCAGCGCCCGTTGAGCGCGAAGAGCGCCGCGACCAGCGCGGCGAGGGCGACGCTGCGCGTGAACCGCGACGCGAGCAGGTAGGCGCCGGCCAGGGCGGTCGCGGTCGCCCCCAGCACCTCGATCCGGAGCGCGGCCCGCACGTCGAGGAGCAGGTAGAACGGCAGGTACGGCGAGACGAGGTTGGTCGCGCCCTCGATGTAGCCGAACGCGGGGAAGCCGCCGCAAAGCCAGGGGTTCCACCAGGGGAGCTCCCCGTACTCGAGGAGAGCGACGGTGGTGACGTGCCGGTAGGCGGTGGCCGCGTCCCAGTCGTGGAAGCCGTAGGTGTCCCAGCGGGCGAGCATCGGCCCGAGCATCCGCAGCTCGCCCCACAGGAGCGTGGCCACGGCGGCGACCCCGGTCCAGGCGCGGGGGCTCCGGGAGAGCGCCGCGACCCCCACGCGCGGCCGGGGACGGGCCGGCGCGGCGCTCGACGAGGCGGACGGCGACGCCACGGTGCCGGCATCGTAGGGGTCGGCGTACCGCGCGGCAACCGGACGCGGTACGGTAGCCGCCGTGCCGACCGACGCGCGCGACTACGGCTCCGCGTCTTTCTACGACGAGGTCTGGTCGCGCTTCGCCGCCCTCGACGCGCGGAGCCCCGCCGCGCGGCACCGCCGCCGGCTGGTCGTCGACCGGGTCGCGGCCGCGCTGCGCGCGCGGCCCCTCGGCGCCGCACGGCCCCGGCTGCTCGACGTGGGGGCGGGGCCCGGGCACCTGCTCTGCGCCCTGGCCAAGGCGCTGCCCACGCTCGAGCTCGTGGGGACAGACCTGTCGCCGCGGAGCCTCGAGCTCGCGCGCCGCGCCGGCGTCCCCGCGGAGCTGTTCCCGCTCGACCTCGAATCCCCCGGGCTCGCCGGGGAGCAGGCCGCACGCCTCGGCCCGTTCGACGTGGTGGTCTGCTCGGAGGTGCTCGAGCACCTCGGCGACGACCGCGCCGCCGTGCGCCAGCTGCGCGCGCTGCTCGCGCCGGGCGGAACGCTGGTGGTGACGGTGCCGGGCGGCAAGCCGACACGCTTCGACCTCCGCATCGGGCATCGCCGCCACTATGGGGTCCGCGAGATCGGGACGCTGCTCGCGGCGGAGGGGTTTCGCCCGGAGTCCATCGTCGCCTGGGGCTTCCCCTTCCACAGCGCCTACCGTGCCGCCGTGCGCCTCGCCTCGGCGTGGCGGCTCCGGTCAGCGCCCGGCGCGGACCGAACGGGCGACGCGCACGACGCCGACGCCTCGCCCGATGAAACCCCTGGGGACCGACCGAGCGGCGTGCGCGAAGTGGACGGGGCGACCTGGCCCGCGACGACGGACGCCGTCACCGCGGACGCAGCGACCGAGATCGGGCCGCGGCTCGCCGCGGCCTACGGCGCCGCGGCGCGGCTCCTCGACCCGCTCTTCTACCTGAACCTGCCGGGGGGCGGGGAGCAGCTGGGGGCGGTGGCGCGACGGGAGCAGTAGGGTGCTACCCGCGGCGCCGGCGCGATCGGCGGGCTCGACGAGGCGACGTCCGCCGGGAAGCGCTCCAGGAGCGTCGCCGCGACCTCGCACGAGTCCCGTAACCGCGACGCGTCGGGCCCGTGGCAGGTCGTCGAGAGAAACCCCCGCAGCAGGGCGCGCCCCTCCGTGACGCGCGGCGGACTCGCCGTCAGGTCGGCAGCGCCGAGGGGAAACGCCCTGGCCGCCCCCGGGTCGTGGCGGGTGGCGTGAGTGCGCTCGAGGGCGAGGAGCGGGATCGCGCCGTCACCTCGCGCGGCGGCCAGCTTGGCTCGCACCAGCTCGAGCTCGTACCGCGCGTCCGCCGTCTCTGGCGTCTCCGGCACCCGGGCGAGGCCGGCCTGGAAGAGCGCGACCGCCGCGTCGTGCAGCTCGTAGACGCAGCCGAGCTCGGCCGGTGGGCCGCAGAACGCCGCCGCCATCGGTCGCGCGCGGATGGCGGCGAAGGAAGCGTCGAGCGCGTCCTGCGGGTCCTCGCTCGCCTCCCGTGCCCGGCCGAGCGGAGACTCGGCCGTCCGCCTGTCCGCGGTCGATCTGCGCGCAGCGCTCGAGCGGGCCGAGAGACGCGACCCAGACCTGCCGGCGCTGGAGGACCTGCGCCTCGGCGAGCGGATCTTCGACGTCGGCCGCGTCGCCCGGGTCGATCGCCACCTTCACGCCCGGCGGCGCCGTGGCGGCGACGGGTCGCCGCTCGGCCGCCGCGCAGCCCGCCGCAAGAGCGCCGATCACCGTTCCCAACCAGCAGGCTCTCTTTGGCCTCGCGGCCTACCTCAATGGCGCCGGGGCGCGCCCCTCGCCGGGGGCCGAGTGAGCGGCCCCTCGTCATCTCGCGCGAGGATCAACGAAGCTCCCCACAGCCGCAGACGCGCGGTTCTGGCGGCAGCTCGTGGCCCGCCATCAATCCCGGTTTGCCCCCGAGTCCCGCTCACCAGCTGGGCTCCGACGCAACCCTGCAGCGCAGGCCCGGAAGCCGCCGGGCAGAAAGCGTCGTCGGTGAGGCAGAGCTCGTTGTCACCCTCGAGGCTGCGCGACCCCAGGCGGCAGGCCCCGCTCAGGAGAGCGTCGGGCGCCACCACGCCCCCGCAGGGCAGCGGCGCCGGACAGTCACGGGTGCGCTGGCACTCCTGAACGACCGCACCGGCGCCGCGGCGCAGGCCCGGCGATCCGCGCTCGGAACGATCTCGGTTCGACCGTGTGGAGGGAAGCCGCGCCGCACCGACGGTGACCAGCCCAATTGACAGCGGTCTGGTGGCTGGGCGGGCGACGACTGGACAGGGAAGACGCGAGGCTCGACGGGTGGGGGAGCACCGACTACGAAGAGTCCTTCCGAGATCCCTTCCTCTTCGCCGTCGACGGGGAGGCCTTCGTCGTCCGCTCCGCTCATCCCACGGACCACGAGCCAGACCCCGCGCCGTCGGCGCACCTCGAGTGCGGACCAAGATCGCGCCGCCCGAGAGCGCAGCGATGGCGGCATCCGCGGTCCGGTATCGTTTCGCGGCACCGCCGCTTCTGGTAGAGACGCGGTCGGTTCCGAAACCAAAGGGAGAGGACCGTTGCCCGAATTCCTCGAAGTGCTCCGCACCCGCCGCACCGTGCGTTCCTACCGGGCCGAGCCCGTCACCCGCCAGGACCTCCAAGAACTGGTGGACACCGCCATCCTGGCCCCCAACGGGATGAACCAGCAGCCCTGGGCGTTCAGCGTGATCACGAGCCGGGAGGTGATGGTCAAGGTCAACGCCATCGTGGTCGGGATCCTGCGCAGGCCCGAAGTCCAGGGGCACATGAAGGAGCGGATGAGGGAGATCGTGAACGCCCCCGGCTACGACATCTTCTACGGAGCGCCGGCGCTGATCGTCATCGCGGCCGACCAGGCCGTACCGGGGTCGCCGGTCGATTGCCAGCTCGCTGCCGCGAACTTGCTCCTCGCGGCGCACGCGAAGGGCCTCGGCGCCTGCTACATGGGGTTCTTGCTGTTCTCCGCGGACGTCCCCGAGGCGCAGGCGCTGCTCCGGATCCCGGAGGGCTTCCGGATGGTGGCCGGCGCGATCGTCGGCCACCCCGACGTGCGACCGGAGGGCCCCCCGCAGCGAAGCCCCGCGCGCATCACCTGGGTCGAGTAGCGAGCGCGCCCAGGGGCCAGTCGCGCGAGTCCGCCGCCCTACGAGCCGCGCTGACCCTCGCCGTCGGCGCTGCGACGCCGGGGGCCTGCGGCCCCCGCACGCGGCGAGCCCGGTCATGGAAGGCGAACCGCCTGAAGGGGCACTGGCACGCGTGGCCCGAGGGTGGGCGTTCGCCCTTCGCGGGTGAGCGAAGCGGGCTCTTCGGCGGGACCCCGCGGGCCCGCGACATCAGCCACGGTGAGATCATCCGCGCGGGCGCCGATCAAACCGAGGAATGCGACGGGACCAGCCTCGGCTACCTCGACCCGGGCTTCGAGCCCGGCGCGGACACCGCCGACTCGAACGCCATCTCAGGGTGGCTCGGCCTGCTCACTCCACGCCGAGCGCGCGGCCGTAACGCATCGAGGACCCCGGCCCCCCCCGACCGTGACCCCGCTGCGACGAACGCGCGTCAGGGCGCCGGTCGGCCAAGGTAGTCCATGAGCCAGGTCATCGCCGGGCGCGAGCGACCGTCGCGAACGAGCCCGCTGTTCGGCGCCATGCTCCAGGTCTGCCCGTAGATCCACCCCCAGATCGTGATGCCCCGGACGTAGTCTGCCTCCCAGAACAGCGGGAAGTACTCCTGGTACTTGGCCAGCTGGGTCGCGTCGTCGGTGTAGCTGAGGTCCATCTCCGTGATGTAGACGGGGAGCCCGGTGTCTTCGTGGAGCTTGGTCAGGAGGCTCTTCACGGTGTTGAAGGTGACCGACCCGTGGTCGAGATCGTGGGCCTGGGCCCCGACGGCGTCGATCGGCGCCCCCGCCGCCTGGATGGCCTTGACGATGCCGATGAAGCGCTGGTTGTCACCGGACCACTCGATCGTGTTGTAGTCGTTGAGGACCAGGACCGCGTTCGGACAGGCCTCACGGGCCCAGGTGAAGGCGTTCGCGATCCATTTCCAGTCGCCGTTGGTCCCGCCGCCGATCGAGTTCGCATAGCCCGGGTTGGTGTGCGGCGGCGGCTCGTTGACGACGTCGATGATCCCCACGTCCGGGTACCGGTTGCAGAACTCCTTCATCCAGGTCTTCACGTGCGTCTCGGTGATGCTCGACTGCGGCTCCGGCTGCTGCGATCCCCAGAGGAAGCAGTGCTCCTTGAAGACGATGCCCTTCTCTTTCGTGTAGTCGTAGATCGCGTCGAGCGTGTCCCACCTGAAGTTGCTCGTCGGCGACGACTGCACCGAGCCCCACTTGCCGGCGTTCTCGGGGCTGACCTGATCCCAGTAGTCCGAGAAGGTCAGGCCGGCGGTGTCGAGAGCCGCGTTCCAGCCGGTGGTGATGTTGCCCACGTACCTGCCGAGGGGCGCGCCGCCGCCGGTCGCCGCCCCACCGGACGGGTCGCTGCCACCCGTCGGCTCACTGCCGCCCGTCGGGTCGCTGCCCCCGGTGGGCGCGATGCCGCCCGTCGGCGCGAAGCCGCCCGTCGGCGCGAAGCCACCCATCGGCGCGACCCCGCCGGTAGGCGCCACCCCACCTGTCGGTGCGACCCCTCCCGTCGGCGCGAAGCCGCCCGTCGGCGCAGCGCCACCGGTCGGCGTGGAGCCGCCCATCGGCGCGACCCCGCCCGTCGGCGCGACCCCACCCGTCGGCGCGACCCCGCCCGTCGGCGCGACCCCGCCCGTGGGCGCGACCCCACCCGTGCTGGCACCTCCGGTCACCGCACCACCCACCGTCGCACCGCCAGTCGCCGCGCCGCCGCTCCCGGAAACGGCACCGGTCGCGGTGAGCCCGCCCGTTCCGGGCGTGGTTTCCGATCCGCCTGCTGCCTCGAGCGGTGACGCCTCTTCGGGATCGCCGGCGCAACTCGGCAGGACCGCCAGCAGGAGCAGCGGGATCGAGAGCCAACCCAGGGTGGGCGTGAGGGTCGCGAAGGGTCGCGTCGCGAGGCGGCTGCGGATGGTCATGAGCCTGCTGCTCTCCTGGAGGGTGAGGGCCGCAGTCGCGACCGGCGCACGACCCTGCCACCAGGTGCGCCAGTACGCGGCGGCTCCAGGATTCTGGGGCGCGCGATCTCGGCGCGGCAGGAGACGTGTTTCTCCCCCGACACCTGCACTATTCCGCGCCTGGGGGGAGGCGCTTCTCCCCCCAGGTCGTCGGTGAGTGGTGATCGGTGAGGGCTCGATTGTAATGATCCGCTCCCAGTCGACCGAGCCCGTCGTGTCATGTGCGGATCCGGTGCTTGCTCTGGCTCGCGTCGGTCCATGTTCCAGGTTCGGACCCGAGTCGCGGCGCCCAGCGCCTGAGTGGTGCCAGGGAAACGTGGAGGCGCTCGTAGGCGAGGGTGGGATACGCGATCACATACCTGACGGCGCGGGCGAGAGGGGGCCGAGCTGTCCCGGACCACGTCGTCCGCAACCGAAGGGTTCGTCGGAGCGGCGGCACCGGGCGCGCGGGGTATCCTGCGAGCAGGTCGCTGGTGGTCGAACCGATGTCGAGGCTCCGTGGCTCGTGGCGTCGCGCGCTGGTGCTGTTCCTCACGCTCGTCGCCGGCGCGGGGTGCAAGGGCAAGCGACCGGCACCGGGCTTCCCGGTCGCACCGAGCGGCACGGCCAGCACGGGGGGCGCTGCCGCCGCCGGTGCGGGCGAGGACGCGTGGACTGGCGGCGCCGTTTCGGCGGGGGCCGCGGGCGCGGCGGCGGCGATCCGCCTCTGCCCGACGGCGGCAGCCGTCCCGGCCCCGAACGCGGCGGACGACTGCCGTGTCAGCCCCCGCGCGATCGATCCCGAGCGCAACTGCGGCGGCGAGTCCCCCTGCCCCATCACCCGCGCCTTCGAGCTCGACTGCGGGTTCGAAGGCGGCACTCCCCCGCTCTCCGTAGGCGAGGATCGGTCACGGGTCCTGCTGACGAACCGCCTCGTGGTGGTGACCGAAACCGACGTCACGGTCACCGCGGTCGAGGGGCTCCGCGGCGTCGAGGACCGGATGAGCGGCCTTGCCGCCGGGACCACCTGGTACTTCTCGATGGACTACCCGGGGATCGTCGCCCTCACCGAGCGCGGGGACACCTGGCGGAGGTCCGACGTGGTGCTCGACCCCGAGGAGACGTGGGTCGATCTGGACGACGCCCGGATGGCGGACGAGGCCCGAGGCTACGTCCTATACAAGATGTGGCCCGGCGCGGCGCCACACCTCGTCACCTGGGACGGCGCCTGCTGGACGGACGAGGCCCTGAGCTCGGAGCCGGCCGTCGATCTCTCGCTGGGGGTGGATGACCGGGGGCTCCCCTGGACGGTCCTGGTCGCGGGCAACGCCGAGGGGTTGGAGGCGGTCACGCTCCGCGATCCCGCGGGCGCGCTGGACTCGGTGCCCGCCGCGCCCGTGGGGCCCTACGCCGGCGGCTCCCACGTGAAGTTGCTCCCCGGCGGCCTCGACGGCGCCGACACCTTCCCCACCCTGGCGCTGCGCTCGGCGGCGGGGATCGAAATCCTGCGGCGCGACCCCGAGCTCGGGTGGACGGCGCGAGGGCTCCCCGGCTCCGCACCCGGCGTGGGCACCAGCGACTGCCCGTCGCGGGTCGACAGCGTCGACCCCGATCCCTGCGCGGGCCAGCCCGCGAGCTGCGCGACCGAGCTCGCCGGCGCCGGCTGGCCCTTCGATCTCGCGCGCACCGAGACGCGAGGGACCTTCGCGGTCTGGGTCGCCTACGAGTCCCGGGCGGACTCGATCCTGGACAATGTCGTCACCGACCGCGGCGAGATGCCCCAATTCGCCTGCCTCCCCACCGAGACGACCGGCAGCGGCACGGCGGAGGTCATCGTGGCTCGCCTGGGGGACGCCGATCCGGTCGTGAGGCGGTTCTCCTTCGACCTCGACGGGGGACTGCTCCACCTCACGCAACCGGTCGCGGTGGCGGCGCGCGGAGACACCCTGATCGTCACCGCGGTGCTCTCCGGCGGGAATCCGCCGGCGCTGACCTACCTCGAGATCGACACGACCTCGCTGCCCTGAACCTCCGGCGAACAGGGGCGGGCGGGGCGGCGCCGCAACGCCGCCCCTCACGCCCGTCGCGTCAGCTCGGACGCGCCGAGTTTCGCCGGTACCGCCGCGGCCTTCCCGCGCCGGACCCGGACGGCCCCCGCGGCTGCGCGGCCGCGCCGCGGGGGGGGGAGGGACTGGCGAAGGAGGTGGGCTCGCCGCCCCCGCGCGCCAGCCGCCGCCCGCGCAGCCGCTCGATCCCGGCGAGGTGCTCGCGCTCCTCCGGATCGCACAGCGAGAGCGCCACGCCTGCGGCGCCGGCGCGCGCGGTCCGTCCGATCCGGTGCACGTACGTCTCGGGCTCGTTCGGCAGATCGTAGTTGATGACGTGCGTGATCCCGCTGACGTCGAGGCCACGCGCCGCGAGGTCGGTGGCGACCAGGACGGGAAAGTCCCCCTGCCGGAAGCCCTCCAGGGCCCGCATGCGGGCGGCCTGCGACTTGTTGCCGTGGATGGCGCTCGCCCGGATCCCATCCCGCTCGAGCTGCTTCACCACGCGGTTGGCCCCGTGCTTGGTGCGGCTGAAGACCAACGCGCGCTCGGCCCGGGTGGCCCGGAGCAGCTCCGCGAGCAGCCCGGGCTTGCTCGACTTCTCGGTGAAGTAGATCCGCTGCTCGATGCGGTCGGCGGCCGTCGCCGGCGGCGCGACCGCCACGTACACGGGATCGTGGAGCAGGCCGTCGGCGAGCTCGCGGATCTCCCGCGGCATGGTGGCCGAGAAGAAGAGGGTCTGCCGCTCGCGGGGCAGAGCCCGCGTGATGCGCCGCACGTCGTGGATGAAGCCCATGTCGAGCATGCGATCGGCCTCGTCCAGCACGAAGATCTCGACGTCGTCGAGGCGGACGGCCCCGCGCTGCATCAGATCGAGCAGGCGGCCCGGGGTCGCGACCAGCACGTCCACCCCGCGCTCGAGCTCCGCGATCTGCGGCTTGTCGTTGACGCCGCCGAAGATCACCGTGTGCCACACCTTGAGCTGCCGCCCGTAGACGCCGAAGCTCTCCGCGATCTGGGCAGCGAGCTCCCGCGTCGGCGTGAGGACGAGCGCGAGCAGACGCGGCGACCGTCCGGCGACGCGATCGACGTGCTGGAGGATAGGCAGCGCGAAGGCCGCGGTCTTGCCGGTACCCGTCTGCGCGCAGCCGAGCACGTCGCGACCGTCCAGAGCCGGTGGGATCGCCTGGGCCTGGATGGGCGTCGGGATCCGGTAGCCCGCGGCCGCCACCGCCGCGCGCAACGGCGCGACGAGGTCGAGGTCGTCGAAGGTCACCGTCGGGAGCCCAGCGTCACGGGGCTCGGTCGGGAAGCGCGGGGCGGAGGGTGGGGACCCCGCGCCCGCCGCGCGGAGCCCCCGACGCTGTTCACCAGCGCTCACGCCCACCGCCGTCCCGACCGCCGCGCCCGCCGCCGTGGCCGCCCCGGCCACCGCCGCCGCCACCGCCGCCGAAGCCACGGCCACCGCCGCCGCCGCCGAAGCCGCGCCCGCCGCCGCCGCTGCGCTCGCGCGCCTCGTTGACGTTGATGTTGCGGCCGTCGAGCGCGGTGCCGTCGAGCTCCTTGATCGCGCGGCGCGCGTCCTCGTCGTTTTCGAACTCCACGAAGCCGAAGCCACGAGACTGCCCGGTCATGCGATCGAGCACGACCGACGCGCTGGACACGGTGCCGAACGCCGAGAAGGCGTCACGGAGCTGCTGGTCCATGGTCGAGTAGGAGAGGTTGCCCACGAAGAGCTTGGTCGTCATGTCGTCTTGGATTCCTGAACTATTGCGCCTGAGGATCTCGGTCGGACGAACGCCGGCGCTCGTGCTCACTCCGACACCCCCACGGGATCGAGGGGGCCATCCGGGTCACAGAAGCGGTACCGAGCGGAACGAACCGAACAGGCGACAGATCTGGGAACCAGGGCGGGGAGTCTCTAGCGCGAAAGAGCGGGTCGGGCGAGGTCCTTTTTGCCGTTCCCGCGCCAGACGGGCGGCGAAGGATCTCGGGAGCCCCCGCGTTCCTGGCGTGTTCTGCCGGATCTGCCCGGTGAGGACCGCGGGCCGGTGGGGGCCGGTTCCGCTCTCGCTGGGGGAGCAGGGGCGCCGCGGGCGGCCGGTGGGGGCAGCGCGGGTGGGTTCACGCCCTCGGGACCGCACCCGAGATCGGAGGACCCCGAGTCAGCCGGCGGCCGGTGCGCGCGCCCCGCGGAGGGAATGCTCGCGAGAGCACCAGGCCGCCCGGGTCCCGGCGTCGTGAAGATGAACACCCGGCGACGCACATGCGCGCGCACGCCGCAGCACATGTGCGCTGGCCGCCGCCCGTGACCGCGCTGGCCGAGATATCGAGCGCTTGGGGTCGCGGCAACCGTGGGCACGCTCCGTGCACAGCTCACCGTCGATTCGGCGCTCGTCCCCGAAGCCGCGTTCGAACGCGGAGCCGCGTATTCGACGAACACGCGGCTCCTACCCAGCTGCCCTCTTCGTCGACAGGTGAACCATGAGACTCCAGACCTTCACTGCCACCGGGGCGTTCACGTTCGCCGTCGCTGCCGTGGCGGCGTGGTTCGCAGGGCCGCGGCCCGTGCCCTCGCCCCCCCCTCTGGCCTCGGCGCCGCAGCGGGACACGTCCGAGCCTTCCCTCGGCCCCGCGCTGCTGCGCCTCGCCGTAGCGCAAGCGCGCGAGGGTCACGAGCGCGCAGCCGCAGCGCCCGCACCCCCAGCTCGACCGAGCTCCGCCGGGCCAGACGAGGGCGACCCCGCGGCGCCCGACGAGGTGGGCTCATCGAACGGTGACCCCGCGGAGGAGGTTTCCGGAGAAGAGCTGCTCGCGCAGCAGGTCGTCGCCGAGGTCTACCCCACCATCGCCCGCGTGCACTTCGGCGCAGCGCTCGACCGCCAGGCCCCCGATCCGGACTGGACCAACGAGGTCCGGACCCTTGCGCAACAGCTCCTGCAGACAGCGGAGCTCGAAGGCACCCAGGTTGGCGCGGTGGATTGCCGTGAAACCCTGTGCCGGCTGCAGCTTGTGCATCGAGACGTCGAAGCCGAGAAGACCTTCTGGCGCTCGGAGTTCACCTCGCAAGGCCCCTGGTCGCGGCATCTTCAAGGAGGCCCCGATCGAAGCTCCAGCACCACGTTCGAGTCGTCGATCTACTTCTCCACCGACGAGGGTGCCCCTCAGTTCTCGGAGCTCCGGGCCCGCGTCTTCGAGGTGACCGAAGCCGCGGTAAGCGAGGCGCTCGGAACCAGCAGCGCTCCTCGTGCGGGCTGAGTCAACGCAGGAGGCGCCTCCACATGGTCGCGCCTCGTATGACGTGAACCCCACAGCAACAGAAAGGAATAGCCATGTTCAAGACCCTGGTAGCTGGCGGCATCACCGCGGCGTCGATTGCCCTCGCGGGGAGCGCTAACGCGCAGACCGTGAGACCCGAGCTGCTCAAGATGTTCCTCTGGGACTCCGCCTCCGGTCGCGCGCTCTATCTCGCGACCGAAACCGAGTTCACCGCCCCTACGAGCTGCGGCACCCACTGCACGGCCTACCGACCCAGGAATACCTTCGCTTCCCCTCGGGTGAACGAAATCCAGATGCGCATGGTCGTGGGCGATGCGTGGCCCGCCAGCGAGAGCTGCTGGTACTACGACCACGATGGTCCCGACTACAATTGGCGGCAGATTTCGCTGGCACCGCGCTGCCGTCACTACTACGAAACCGATGGGAAGCCCCGGACGTGGATGACCGAAACCGCTGACCTGACGGACCGGGGGAGCACCTACTGGACGGTGTTCTCCACGACCGACTTCCGCCCGTACATGGCCTATGGCTACCTGGAAGGCGGCCAGTGGAAGTACGTATGGGTGTACGCGGGCAGCTCGGTCATCGTCGTTTGACCGCGAAGGGAACCAGCACCCCGGCGAGCCGGAGGTAGCGCCCGCCGCGAGAGACACCCCTCTCGGTTCAGCCGCGTGCGGGGTCCGCGCGCACCGCACCGGAGGGGTGTCTCTCGCCCCGGTTTCGTCCTCGGCCGGGGCGCCGCCCACCGCAAGAACTCACCTACGGCGCCGCCGCTTCGCAGTCGGTGGTGCAGCGGGCGCTCTCGACCGAGCCGGTGGTGAGGAGCTCGTCGAACCAGTCGAGGAAGGGCCGGCCGTCGGCGGTGATCGTGTAGAGCTCGTCGCGGGGCAGGATGCAGTGGAGCGTCCCGGCCGGGACGAAGGCCGCGAAGTTGTCGGTGGCCGCCGCGATGGCGTCGAGCGACGCCTGCATCTCGGTGGACCACGCCTGCGCGTCCCCCCCGCCCATCACCGCGAAGAAGAGGGGCTGGGTGTTGTCGAACGCGGAATTGAACTGCGACACGAAGTTGGTGGGGAAATGCGCGCCGATCGCGACGTAGAAGTCCTCGATCCGGAGCTCCCCGCTCGGCTCGGCGAGCGCCGGGATGAAGGTCGGGTACGCGGGCTCGGCGTTCCAGCGCGGGAAGCTGTCGCGGTAGAACTCGTCGGTGATGACGCCCGCCTCCGAGTCGCCGAACTGGATGACCTGCGTGTCCGGGTAGTGCCGCATGACGTCGGCGGACCAGAGGATCGAGCCGAGCGCGCCCGCGCTGCACCCGGTGACGAGGATCGCTTCGGGCGCGGGGAAATTGGCGTAGACCCAGGCGAGGACGGCCCGGGCGTTCACCGCGCCGCGGTGCTCGATGGCGACGCCGTCGTAGTCCTGGCTGGCGTCGCCCCAGTGGATGTCGCCCGTGCAGTACGGGATGACGACGTGGTGCCAGTCGCGCAGCGGGTTGTCGCTGCGCTCGCGATCGTAGATGCCGCCGAAGCTGCCGATGCCCCAGAGGGTGCCGCCGTGCAGCACCTCGCGGAAGGGGTCGACCGCGTCGATGAAGAGCGGGTTCGCCTCCCCGCAGGTGACGGCGTCCCAGCAGGCGCCACCGCCCATGAAGTCGATCACGACCTTTTCGACCGTCCCCCGCGCGACGAAGAACGAGAACTGTGTGCCGCGACCGCAGACCGTGTCGCCGCCCGGGCGGAGCTCGTTCCACCCGTCCTCGAGCTCCTCGAGCGTCGGCAGGGGGCCAGCCCCCCCCGCCCCCCCGCGCCCCGCCTCTTCGCCGGCGGCCCGACCGCCCGCGCCAGCGCTCGTCGCGCCCGCCGCGGCGCCGCCCCCCCCCGCGGCCCCGCCCGCGCCCGCGGCCCCGCCCGCGCCGCCGGCGCCGCCCCCGCGCGCGCCCCCGCCCGCGGCCGCGCGCGGCGCGGCCGCCCCGGCGGTGCAGGCGCCGCGCCCGCGCGCCCCCCCCGCGGCGAGGAGCCCCGCGTGGAGACACGGACGGGAGAGGCGCGCTCGGCGGCAGGTTGCGCGCGCGGACGCGGGCGAAGGCGGGCAGGACGGCGAGAGTGCGTCGGTCATGGTCGCGGGGCTCCGGTCGGCGGCAGTATCGACCGGGGGCGGCGGGGCGTCGACCGGGAGGGGGCATCGCTCGGATCCGGCGCGTAGTGTAGGGCAGCGGCCGCCCCGTGGCCGCGAGGTTGCGGAGGTCCGCCATGGCCGTTCGGGAGCATCGCGAGCGGCCCGAGGGGGCCGCAGCGACGCCAGCGTGCGTGGACCGGGGACCGTCGGTCGAACTGGAGGTTCGCGAGGCGACATCTCCAGGACCACCCGCAGCTCGAGGAAGCGGTAGCACGGCCCGCGGGTCCCCCAGCCCGCCTCCTCGTACAGGCCCTCGGCCCAGGTTGGTTCTCGCTCCGAGTGGCTCAGCGTCGGCTCGCCGTCGTCGAAGAAGATCCCTTTCGGCGACTCGTGGAGAGCGTCCCCTTCTTCCCCGGCAGTGACGAGGCGCGAGTCTACACGAGCGGGCGATGGTTGGCAGGCGCAGCGATCTCGTCGCTCACCCGGCGCCGGTCACCCCCTCGGACCACCCGTGAGCAGGTACACCCAGAGGAACAGCCAGGCGGAGCCGGTCGCGAGCCCGATCACCATGGCGACGAGCGCGAGGGTGGCGCTCTTCCCGCTCCCTCACCATGGCGACGAGCGCGAGGGTTGCGCTCTTCCCGCTCCCTTCGCCGCGCGCGATCGCCTGCCGCGGGGCCTGCAACCCGAGGATCACCGCGGCGAGGCCGATCGGGAAGTCGGGTGAGGAGCGCGTCGGGTCGCCGCCGCGGCGCTGCGGGTCGCCATCACTCCCCCGGCCCGGGCAAGCGCCTGCCTCACCTCGCACGGCAAGCTCGCCGTGAGGCCGCTCGGCGCCGAGGCGCACCGATACCTTGCCCGGTGCGAGGACTGCCGCCACCGGCCGAGGGCCGATGCGCCCGGCGTCGGTCTAGCCGAGACAGGCCACGAACGCGGACTGCTCGGCGGCGCAGGCCTCGATCATGGGGATCCCCTGCGCGTCGCAGGTGATGGCCTCCCCCGCGGCGCAGGCCTGGAGCGTCCGGTACTCGGCGCCGCAGGCCCCGTCCAGCAGCGACCGGCAGTCGCGCTCGCACTCGGCCGCGGACGCGGGCCCGTTGTCGCAGTCGGCCGCCAGCGTCTCCACGCAGCCCGCCTCGCAGGGGTCGGCGCCTGCCCCGCCCGCGCCCCCGAGGCTCGCGCCGCCCGTCGCGATCGCGGCGGCACCCGCCGCGCCGCCGGGCTCGTCACCCCCCTGCCCCGCGCCCCCGGTCGCGCTGCCGCCCCCCTCGCCCTCGTCGTCGTCACCACCGCAGCCCGCAGCAACCATCGCGCCCGCGAGGACCAGGAACCAGCACCAGCCCGCCTTCATGGACCCCGATGAGACGCCGCGCGGGTGCGGGCGTCAATCGCGGGGGAGCGACGCGGGGACGTCGCGGTCGCCTCCCGTCACCCCGCCCGCCGCGCCGCCAGCACGAGCTGGAAGCCGAGCAGCGTCGGCCAGCGGCTGCAGAGGGCCGTCTCGGCGGGCTCCAGGGCGACTCGGTAAGCACGGTAGAGCGCGGAGGACTCGAGCGCGAGGTGGTCGCCGCGGGCGAGCTCGGCGCCGAAGACGCGGCGGAGCCAGGGCGCGGCCGCCTGCACCAGCGACGGCGTCGCCGCCTCCTCGAGGATCGCGAGCCCGGCCGCGGCGACGAGGCCCCGCAGGCTCGCGCGGGTGAAGAAGCGCAGGTGCGTGCGGTCGTAGAGGCCGCTCGGCGCGTAGTCGAAGCGCCCGGCGAGGGTGCGGAGGCGGTTATACCAGACCGCGTAGTTCGGCACCGAGACGAGCAGCGTCGCCCGCGCGAGCGCCGGCGCGGCGACGAGCGACCGCAGCAGCGCGAGCGGGTCGACGACGTGCTCGAGGACGTCGCTCAGGAGCACGCCGTCGAAGGGCGGCGCGCTCCCGCCCGCGGCCGCGAGCCAGTCCTCGACGCGCCCGGCGAAGACCTCGTCGCACACCTCGCCGGCGAGCGCGGCCGCGCCCGGGTCCGGCTCGATCCCGGCGAGGAACGCGCCCGGCGCCCGCTCCCGCAGCGCCCGCGCGTTGGCGCCCGCGCCGCAGCCGACGTCGAGCAGCCGCGGCCGCGGGCGGCCGGTGAGGACGTGGCGCCCCGCGAGCGCGAGCAGCGTCGCGTTCGGGCGCTCGAGGTACGCGTAGCCCCCGGCGGCGAGATCGAGCGGGTGGGAGGCGGCGGGGCGCGGCATCGATCGCTCGGTAGCACGGGTGGCCGCGGGCCGCGCGTGCAGCGCCAGCGCGCGCGCGCCGTGCCCGCCGCCTCCCGCCGGGGGGCAGCAAGGCCGCTGCCTCACTTGCCGTCGGACGAGTCGACCTTCTTGCGGTGGCGCGGTCGCGGGTCGGGGAGGTCGCTCGAGGGGTTGCCGAGGTTCCCGTCCTCGCCCTTCGGGCTCGCCTTTCGCGGCGCCGGGGCGGGCTCTGGGAAGAGATCCCACTCGCTCGTGGGCGCCATCTGCTTCGAGGCGGACGAATCCCACTGCGGCCCGCCCTTGTCGGGCGCCTTCGGTCCCGGCTTCTGCTTCGGGGCCTCGAGCTGGGGCGCGCTGGGCGCCGACTCGGGGGACAGCGAGTCCGGGGGCAATGACGGCGCGGGAGGCGCCAGGCGCTCGAGCGCTTCCCGGGCGCGGGCGCGGGCCCGCTCGAGGTCGGCGCCGACGTTGCCGGCCGGGTCGAGCCGCGCGGCCTCGTCCAGGCGCTCGAGGCAGGGTCGCCACTGGCCCTCGTCGCAGCGGCGCAGCCCCTCCTCGCGGAGCTCGCGCGCGCGCTCGAGCTCGGGCCGCGGCGGCTCCTTGGCGATGGGCGCCGGCCCAGGCGCGACGCGCCGATACAGCCGGAACAGGGCGAAGCCGGCGACCAGGAGCGTGACCGCCGCCACCAGCGCGGCCACCTGCGCGGCCCAGCGGTCGCGGAAATGCCGGCGGAGCCGGGTGACCCGCTGGCGCACGCGAGGTGCCGGCACCCGCTCCTCCTCGGCGATGTGCTCGAGCTTGTCGCCGTCGGCCTCGCGGAGCATCCACTCCAGGGTGCGCTCGGCGGGCTCGCCCTCGGGGAGCTCCTCCTCGGCCCAGCGCAGCAGGTCGCGCGCGCTCGGCGGCGCAGCCTCGCCGGCGATCTCGTTCTCGCCCGCCCCCTCCACTGGCACCTCCCGGTGGCGGCGCCGGTAGAAGTCCACGCACTTGTGCCGCGCGATGCCGAGCACCCAGCGCCCGAGCAGCTCGGGATCCTCGGGCGCCTCCTCCGCGGCCAGGGCCTCGGTCAGGGGCGCCTGGACCACGTCGTCCACCTCGCCCGGCGGCACCTTCCTGCGAACCAGACGGACGACTCGCGCGCGCAGAGCCGCGTCGGCGATGAGATCCCGGCGGGGGACGACCGGGGACGGATCCATGGGCATCGGTAGCATCCTCGGGGCGTCGGGGAGGGGACGCAAAGTGTGACGGGGGGCGCGTTCTTTTTTGGGGGTCTGGGGCGGGGACTTCCGGCCGCCGTGCCAGGGGGTGCGGCGGGGCGCCGGGGTGCGCTATGACGCCCGCCCGGTGTCCCGAGAGCCCGCGCCCCACGTCGAGCCGAGCGCCTGCACGGCCTGCTTCCGCTGCGTGGAGGAGTGTCCCACGGGCGCGGCGCGACGCGGAGAGGGCCACGCCACCATCGAGCCGGGCTGCTGCGTCGCCTGCGGGCACTGCGGGATCGTCTGCAACTACGGCGCGGTGCGCACGGAGGCCGGCGCCTTCGTCCCCTGGACGCGCCCCGAGCTCGACCCCGAGGCCGTGCGGGCCCTGATCGTGGGGCAGCGGTCGATCCGCCGCTTCCGCCCCGAGCCGGTCGAGCCGGAGCTGCTCGCCGAGATCCTCGCCGTGGCCGACCACGCGGCGACCGCCTCCAACGCGCGCGACGTGGCGGCGATCGTGCTGCGCGGCGACCGCGTGCGGGCGGTGGCGGCCGAGATCAACGCCTACTACGCGGGCCTGCTGCGCCTGCTCGACTGCCCGGTGGTGCGCCTGGCGCTCTGGCTCACGCCCGCCCGCGCCTACCTCCGGAGCCCGAAGAAGATCGCGCGGATGCGCGAGGACGTCGCCAGCTTCGCCAGGGGGCGCGACTGGCTCTTCTTCGACGCCCCGGCGGTGGTGATCCTGACCACGCCGCGCCGGCACCGGCGGTTCGGGCGCGTCAACGCCACCATCGCCGGCGATCAGCAGAAGCTCTACGCCGCCGCCCGCGGGCTCGGGTCTTGCTGGATCGGCTACGCGGAGGTGGGCCTGCGCGGCCGCCGCGCGGCCCGCGACGCCGCCGGGATCCCGGCCGATCGCGAGCCGCAGGTGGTGTTCACGCTGGGACACCCGGCCGTGAGCTACCAGCGGCTGCCGGCGCGGGCGCCGCTGCCGGTCACCTGGCTCGGGGACTGAGGCCCCGCAGACCAGCGGCCCGCCCCCTGCCCGTCACCGCCCGGCCCTGCTAGCTTGCGCCGCGCGATGCCCCGCAGGCAGCCGACCGACGACGTGAACCCGGCCCTGGTCGCCGCCATCGGGCGCCCCCGGAGCGTGCTCGACGTCGGGTGCGGCGCGGGCCTCGCGGCCCTCGCGGCCGCCGAGCGGGGGGCGGAGGTCACGGCCGTGGAGCGCGATCCTGCCCTGCTCGAGCGGGCGCGGCGGCTCGTCGGTCGCGTGGAGGCGGTCGACTTCGACGATCCGGACGCGCTCCGGGCCCGGCTCGGGGACCGCCGCTTCGATCTGGTGCTGCTGCCGGACGCCCTCGAGCGGTCGCGGGATCCGGCGGCCCTGTTGGCGAACCTCGCGGGCTATGTCGGGCCCGAGGGGCGGCTCGTCGCCTCCGCGCGCAACCGTGAGGCCTGGCCGCTGCGGGTGGGGCTCGGGGGGGCCGAGCTCGGGCTCCCGGAGGGCGGGCTCGGCCTGCTCCGCCGCCGGGACCTCGAGGGAATGGTCCGCGCCGCCGGGCTCGAGGTGCTCACGGTCGCGCAGAACCCGCTGCTCCTCAAGGCCGCGCGCGCCTTCGTCGGCGAGGCCTTCGACCTGTCGCTGCGCGAGGGCGAGGAGTCGGCGACGGGGTTCCGCGACCTGTCGGCCTACGAACTCTACCTCCGGGCCGTGCGCCCCCTGGAGGTCGAGATCGCGAAGCTGTCGCCGCGGGCCCTCGCCTACCAGCACGTCGTCGTCGCGCGGCGGCCGCCGGAGCCGGGCCCCCTCTCGCTCACGGTGGGGATGCTGACGATGGACGAGGAGCCGAGCGTCGCGCGCATGATCGACGAGATCCGGGCCGCCGCGCCGGACGCCCGGATCCTCTGCGTGGACAGCTCCGTGCGGGACCGCACCCCGGAGATCGCGGCCGAGAAGGGGGCGCGCGTGCTCCGGCAGCTCCCGCCCCGGGGGCACGGCCCGGCCATGGAGCTCCTGCTGTACGAGGCCGCCGCCGAGAGCGACGCCCTCGTCTACCTCGACTGCGACTTCACCTACCCGCCCGCGGCAATCCCCGCCCTGCGCCGGATCCTCGAGGCCGGCGCCGACGTGGTGAACGCCGCGCGAACCCGGACCCGCCCGGCCGCGATGCCGCTCGCCAACTACGTCGCCAACAAGACCTTCGTCTACGCGGCGCGAGCGCTCGAGGGGGTGCCGGTGGCGGATCTGCACAGCGGGATGCGCGGCTACCGGTCGAGCGCCATCCGAGGGTTCGACTTCGACGGCGAGGGCGACGCCATCCCCATCGACACCCTGCTCTGGCCCGCGCGCTCGGGCTACCGGGTGGTCGAGGTGCCGATCGAATATCAGGAGCGGATCGGGCTCTCCAAGCTCCGCCGGCTCACGGGCACCGTGTGGACCTTCATTCGCCTGGCGCGTACCCTGGGCGTCGGCGAGCGGCGGGGCGACACCTACGAGATCTGGGACCGGCTCGAGGGAGAGCAGCGATGAGCGACCTCCGACCCGGCGTCATCCTCGACCGGGACGGGACCCTCGTCGACGTCGTCCGGGACGAGGAGACGGGGGTGGTGTCGGTGGCCTTCCACCCCGCGCAGCTCCGGCTCCTGCCGGGGGTGGTCGAGGGCCTCGAGCGGCTCGCCGGCGCCGGCTTCGTGCTCGGCATCGCCACCAACCAGCCCGGGCCTGCCAAGGGGCAAATCTCCGTCGCCGCCGTGGAGCGGACCAACCAGGCGCTGGTGGACGAGCTCGCGCGGCGGGGGATCGTCATCGCCGCCGTCGAGGTCTGCATGCACCACCCCACGGGGGGCCCCGGCGGCCTGCCGGAGCTCGTCGGCCCCTGCGACTGCCGCAAGCCGCGCCCCGGGATGCTCCTCGCCCTGGTGCGGCGGCTGGGGCTCGACCCCGCCCGGAGCTACATGGTCGGCGACTCCCCGGCCGACGTGCGCGCCGCGCGCGCCGCGGGCCTGCGCGCAGGCCTGGTCTTCTCGCCCCGGCGTTGCGAGCTCTGCCCCCAGCGCGACGGCCCCACCGAGCGCCCCGACTTCCTCGGCGCCCACCTGGATGAGGTCGCCGCCGCCATCGTGGCCGCGTCGCGCGGGTGAGCGGCGGATCACGACGGCGTGCGTGCCCGTGACGCCTATTGCGCCGGCGCTAGGCTCCCCTCATGCTGAGAGGGCCGCGCGCCCGGGCGGCGCGCCCCAGCGGAGATCACCGTGCTCTTCCTCGACAGCTCGACCCCCGACGAGGTCACCACCTTCTTCGATCTCGGCGTCGTCTCCGGGGTCACCACCAACCCCCTCATCATCACCCGCGAGCTCGGCCGCGTGGATCTCGAGACGTGCATCCGTGAGATCGTGGCCCGCTCCATCGGCCCCGTGTCGGTCGAGCTGACCACCGAGACGGCGCACGACATGCTCGACGAGGCGCTCTCGTACCACGCCTGGGCGCCAGATCGGATCTGCATCAAGGTGCCTTTCAGCGAGGTGGGGCTCCAGGTGCTGCACCAGCTCGTGGGACGCGAGATCGCCACCAACGCGACCTGCATGATGAACTTCAGCCAGCTGTATCTGGCGGCGCTCGCCGGCGCGACCTACGTGAGCCTGTTCGCCGGTCGCGTGCGGGACATGGGCTACGACGTGGGGCCGATCATCGCCGAGACGCGCGCCATCCTCGACCGCGAGGCCCTGCCGTCCAAGATCATCGTCGGGTCCATCCGGCAGCCCGCGGACGTGGTGGACGCGCTCCAGCACGGGGCGCACGTGGTGACGGTGCCGCCCGCGATCCTGCGCAAGATGCTCTACAACCCGCGCACCGAGTCGACCATCAAGGAGTTCAACGACGCCTGGCGCGCCCGGCAGCAGGAGCCGTAGCCCCATGGAGCCGGGGCCAGAGCCCCTCGGGGCGGGCGTCCTCGTCGTCACCCCCACCTACAACGAGCGCGAGACGCTGCCCCGGTTGCTGGAGGCGGTCTTCGGCGTGCTGCCCCGCGCCCACGTGTGCGTGGTCGACGACGCCTCTCCCGACGGCACCGGCGAGCTCGCGGAGTCCATCGCCGCCCGCGACCCGCGCGTCCGCGTGCTGCGCCGGCGGGGCAAGCTCGGCCTCGGCACGGCCTACGTCGACGCCTTCCTCGCCCACCTCCACGCCGGGTACCGCCACTTCTTCGAGATGGACGCCGACCTGTCGCACGATCCCGGGCACCTGCCCGCGATGCTGGCGGCGCTCGAGTCCGGCGCGGACGTCGTGGTCGGGGCCCGCGCGGTGCCGGGCGGCGGGGTCGAGGGCTGGGGGCCGCTCCGGCGCTTCGTCAGCCGCGGCGGCTCGCTCTACGCCCGCGCGATCCTCGGCGTGAACGTGCGGGACCTGACCACGGGCTACAAGGGCTACACGCGCCGCGCGCTCGAGCGCATCGACCTCGGCACCCTCCGCTCGAACGGCTACTCCTTCCAGATCGAAACCACCTACCGAGCCCTGCGCGCGGGGCTCCGAGTAGTGGAGGTGCCGATCTGGTTCGTCGACCGGCGCGTGGGGCAGAGCAAGATGTCGCCCGCGATCTTCGCCGAGGCGGTGGTGATGGTGTGGCGGCTCCGCCTCGGGCTCGGGGCGCGGCGACCGCGGCGCGACGGCGAGTAGGCGCGGGGCTCACGGCGCGACCTCGGTGCGGCGAACGTAGAGGCCGAAGCCCCGCACCTCCCCCACGTAGGTGAACTCCTCCCGCAGCAGGCGCTGAAGCTCCGGGAAGGTCGCGAGCGCCGCGGCCGAGTCGAGGGAGTCCCCGGTCACCCGCGGGAACCGGTCCCCCGACTGCACGACGATCGCGGCCGGAGGGCGCGCCGTCAGATCGCGGAGCAGCGTCGCGCGCGATCGGTCGCGCTGCCACTCCGTACGCTGGGGCACGTCGTAGATAAAGCGCGACGCCGCGGGGCGCTCGGCGAGCCAGTAGATCGCCGGCTCGAAACCCCAGACGAAGACGGGAGCCCCCTCGGGCACCCGGGCCTGGAGCTCCTGCGCGACCGCGCGGTCGTCGTCGAGCACGAAGTCGGCGACGCGGTAGAGGTCCCGATCGAGGGCCTCCTGCGCCTCCGGCGAGTGCGGGTGCGCGAGGTAGCGCAGGCGGCGCGCGGAGCGAGCCCAGAACGAGTCGCCGAGGTCGTGGACGATGGGGCGCATGCCGAGCACGAGCAGGAGGAAGGCGACCAGGGCCGTGACGCCCCCGGCGCCGGTCCCGAGCATGCGCCGCCACAGCTTGTAGATCCCCACGCCGCTGATGAACGAGACGAGCAGGAGCGTCGCCGAGTAGTGGTACTGGAAGAACTTGTTCTGCATCGCCACGCCGGCGAGGTTCACGGCGACGATCCCGAGCAGCACGAGCAGGAGCTCGCGCTCGCGGCTGTGGAGCGGACGGATGGAGATGGCCGCGATGAAGCCGACGGCGACCACGGGCGTGAAGCGGAAGAGCGCCTCGTGCAGGGCGTAGTAGAAGGCCTCCGCGGCCGAGTAGTACGGGAAGAGCGCGGAGTACCCTGGTGTGAACACGAACATCGTCCAGGCCAGGTCCGCCCAGGCGCCCGCGAGCCAGAACCAGCCGGCGCAGGCAGCGATAGGCAGGAGGCTGGCCCCGCCCGCGACCAGCAGCGGGAGCGTCGCCGCACGCCAGCGCCCGGTGCGCACGAGCTCCCCGCGGGCGAGCACGAGCGCCGCCACGAAGGCGCCACCGGCGATGGTGGGCTTGAAGAGGAACGCGGCGCCGAAGAGCGCCCCCACGCCGCCCCACTGCAGGAAGCGCCGCCGGCCCGGGTGCTCGCCGAAGGTGAGCAGCACGGCGTAGACGACCAGGAAGCCGCCGAAGGCCTCCGGCTGCCCCGTGTGCCAGAACTCGAGCTGGGCATGCCCGAAGACCGCGATGGCCGCGGCGACGTCGCCTACGCGCCGCTGCTCGAGCGTGAGCTCCGCGAGGCGTCGGTAGGCGAAGGCGACCCCGAGCAGGCCCGCCACCTCGAGCAGCCGGACGGCGACCATCGTCTTGCCGAACACCGCCTGCGCCAGCGCGTAAGCGAGGAAGACGCCCGGCGGCTTGAAGTCCCAGACGTCCCGGTACGGCATCCGGCCCTGCAGGATCCCGTCGCCGACCATCGCGTAGATCGACTGGTCGCGCCCGAACGAGAAGAGCAGGACCTGCAGGCACGAGAAGACGATGAGCGCCCAGCAGACCACCGCGACCCAGAAATCGGGATCGTTGACGCGCTGGTGCGCGAGCACCTCCGCGGAGTCGACCGTCGCGGGCGGCATCGAAGGCGGCGGGATCGACTCGGCGCTCGGCATGCTCCCCCGACGCTATCGGCGCCCGGTCAGGCTGGCTAGCACCGCTGTCCCCCCAGGGCTCCGCCGCGGCTGAAAGGGCGTTTAGCCCTCACCACTCGCCCCCAGCTTGACCCGATCGCCGGCGCGTTCTACGGGAGGAGCGCCCTCGGCGGCGCCCGCCCGGCGCCGCTCGCGCCCCTAGCTCAGCTGGATAGAGCAACGGACTTCGAATCCGTAGGTCGTCCGTTCGAATCGGACGGGGCGCGCAGAAGAGACGCTAGAATGTGGAGCCGGGAGGAGAGATAGGGACCACCCCTGGTCCCTAATCGCCTTCGGGATCGCGGCATCCGGAATGGCGTGGCACTGGACCCGCCGCTCGGCCAGATAGTGCTCGGTCGTCCTCACGTCCGCGTGGCCCAGCAGGTCCCGGATCCCGTCGTCGGCCATCCCTGCCGCCCGGAGCTGCCGCGCGAAGCCGCGCCGGAGCGAGTGCCAGTCGAGGCGCTCATGGTGTTCCGTCCCCTCCAACACTTCGCGTTCGCGCGGCGTCGGGGCGCGGCGGCGCACCCATCTACCCGCCTCGCCGTCCCATTCCTCGAGGCCCATGGCGCGCGCGTACAGTCGCCGCAACGGAGCGGCGAGCGCGGAGCCGTGGGGTAGGTCCGCACCCGGTCGCGTGCCCGTGCGTCCGGATCGCGTCGCCGGGAACACCCATGCCGGGCGCGCCTCCGGCGGGTGGTGCATCGCCTGGATCAAGCTCCACTGCTCGACGTAGCGAGCAGCCTCCGGCGGGATGATCAGCACCTCGGGGATGGGGGTACGCTTCTTGCGGCGCACCACGGTCACCGCGCGCAGGTCCGGCGCGAAGTGTTCCCAACGCAGCCCTCCGATCTCGGCCGCGCGCAGTCCGGTCATGGCGGCCAGGGCGAGGCGAGTCTGCAATTGGGCCGTCTCGTACCGGCGCCCCTCGACCGGGTGTTCCCAGGTCAACATGCGATCGATCTCCTCGCTGCTCAGGGAACAGCGAGGCCGCTCATAGATACCCTTCCGCGGTGGAAGGGCCACCTTGGGATCGAGCTTGTCGCAAGGGTTCGACGGCACTTCATCCCGCCCCGTCCAATAGGCGAACATCGCCCGGACGGCGTGCCATACGTGGCGGATCGACTGGCTCGCGAGCGGTCGCCCGGTGCGCTGACTCGTCACCCCGCGGAGCCGGTCGAGCATCGAGCGCAGGTGCGCGGGGGTCACCTCGGCAGGGGTGAGGTCCAGTATCTCGTCAGCGTGCTGTAGCACTCGGCGGAGCGAGCCGGGACCCGACGCGCGGCCAAGCGCGCGGAACACGTCCGGCGCCAGCTCGCGGATCTTCGGTGCGCCCATGGCCGCCGACGGTGGCGCTCCCTCCGCGAGCATCCGGCGCAGGCGTGCGACGGCCACCGCACGGACGGACGTGCCGAGCGAGACGCGCCTGCGGACCCGCTCCCCCTCGACCGTGGTCCAGATTCGCGCCGACCAAGTGCCATGACGGAGCGAGAGGGTGCCCTCGCCTTTGGGCCGCCGCTGGCGCGCGCTGCGCGGACGTGTTATCCCCATGTCATCCTACCTCGCCCGCTCGGGGGCTCGAATACCGAGACATGGCCCGGGACGTAGCCGCGTCGCCGGGCCTCAGTCTGTGTGGGGTGGGGGTTACTTGCTGCGCTTCGGCGCGGCGTGGCGCCGCTCGAGAGCATCGAGGCCCAGCTCGAGAGCCTGACGGGCGACGAAGGCGAGCGAGGGCGCCGGGAGCCCCTGCGGCTCGGCCTGCGCCGCCAGGTAGGCGGCGAGGGCGTCGATCCGGGAGCGGGTCGTGTCGGGGATTGGGAGGGAGAAGGGCTTGCGGGCCATGGGGCTCCTTTTGGTGGGGGTCAATCGTCGGCGCACGCCGGCCAGGCGCCGATCGTCGCCGAGAGCTCGGGCGCCGGGACGCCGAGGAGCGCCGCATAGTGCCGGATCGCCTCCTCGGGGATGGGCTCGCCAATAGCCCGCAGACTCTCGACGTCTCGGCGGAGACTAGCAATCAGCGA
>CAYVRP010000034.1:0-60775 GCA_964454025.1 uncultured Polyangiaceae bacterium
CGGCGGGCGGGGCGGCGGGCGGGGCGGCCGCGGCCGGCGGGGCCACGCCGGCCGACGGCTGCGGGCCCGTCGATCCGACCCTCGCCGAGGGTGACGCGGACGAGCTGTTCGGGGCGCCGGCGGTGCCGACCTTCGACCTGTACCTGCCCGCGGCCGCCTGGGACTCGCTGCGGGCGAACGCGCGCGACGAGCAGTTCACGGAGGCCGAGGCCTGCTACGAGGGGCGGGCCATCGGGCGCGTGGGGCTCCGGTTCAAGGGGAGCTACGGATCGCTCTACAACTGCTTCGACGAGAGCGGCGTCAACCAGTGCCGCAAGCTCAGCATGAAGCTCAAGTTCAGCGAGTATGATCCCGACCGGCGCTTCTTCGGGCTCAAGCGCCTCAACTTCCAGGCCTACCGCTACGACGCGACCTACATCAAGGAGCGGCTCGCCTATGATCTGTTCCGGGCGACGGGGATCGCGGCGCCGCGCGCGGCCTGGGCCCTGGTGCGGGTCAACGGCGAGCCGCAGGGCCTGTTCGGCATGGTGGAGGCCGTCGACGGGCGCTTCACGGCCGATCGCTGGCCAGAGAACGGGGATCAGAACCTCTACAAGGAGGCCTGGCCCATCAACACCGACGAGGCGTGGGTCGTCGAGCGCCTGCAGACCAACGAGGAAGTGGCGGACGTCTCGGCGTTTCTCGCCTTCTCCGCGGCGATGCTGGCCGCTGACGAGGCGGACCTCCGCGACACACTCGGCCGGTTCACCGATCTCGACTACTTCGCCCGCTACATGGCGGTGGACGACGCCATCGCCAACTACGACGGCGTGACCGCCTACTACAGCAGCGAGGACGCGCTCTGGGCCGGCAACCACAACTTCTACTTCTACGAGGAGGCGCCGGACCGGTTCACCATCATCCCCTGGGACGTCGAGTCGTCCATGCTCCCGAACGTGGGGTTCGCCGACGTGCCGCGTTGGACCGAGGTGCCCGACGACTGCAACCGCCAGTACCGCGCCTGGACGACCGGCGACGGCCTCGTGATCGCCCCGGGTTGCGATCGCGTCTTCCGCGCGCTCGCCGCGGATCTGACCGCCTACCGCGCGGCGGGGCAGGCGCTCCTCGACGGCCCGTTCAGCGAGGCGGCGCTGCTCACCGCCATCGATGAGCACGCGGCGTTCGTTCGCGCGCACGCCGCCGCCGATCCGAACGGTCCCGGCGCGGAGGTCTTCGAACGGGATCTCGCCTACCTCAAGGGGCAGATCCCGCTGCTGGTCGCCCGCTTCGAGCACCTGCTCGCCGGCGAAACCTGGCGGAGCCTGGCGTTCAGCACGACCGAGGTCAACGGCTTCGAGGACCAGGACGACTTCGGTCTGGTGATGGGTCCGATGCTGTTCTGCAACCCCAATTCGGACGTCTCCATCGCGGTCAACACGACCGATCCGATGGTCGGTTCGCAGGACCTCCTGATGAGCTTCACCTATCGCAACGAGGACGAGGGGTGGAACCAGTGGATCCATTACCGCGCCGCGCTCGCGGAGGGAGAGGTGGACGTTCGCGGGCTGACCGGGATCCGGATGTGGGTGCGCGCCGATCAGCCGCGGGTCCTGCGCTTCGATCTCGACAGCCCCGAGGAGTCGGCGGCAGAGGAGGGGATCCGGCTCGGCTGGGACGTCCCCATCACCGCGGAGCCCACCCAGATCGAGGTCCGGTTCGCGGACGCGGCGGTGCCCACCTGGGCCGTGGATCAGGGGCGCGACCCCGGCGACGATCCGCAGGCCATCCTCGCCAGCGTGACGGGGCTGGCGTTCCACCCGCAGTGCGCGGGGCGGAGCGGCTTGACCGGGCAGCTCCCGGAGGGCACGACGGACCCCGGCTTCTTCGCCTTCGACGAGCTCGAGTTCTTCTGACCCCGAGCGAGGGCGATCCGAGGCGAATCCCGGCCCCGGACTCGCCGGTAGGGCCGTCCTCCGCTCGGGCCTGCCGGTGGGCGCAGGTCGGTTTCACGCCTTTACCGGAGGGCGTCCGGCAGGCGCATCGCGTCGGCGCGGATCCCGATGAGGTGGCCCCCACCACCGGCATGCGCCCCTGGCCGCCCTCGCGCCTGGAGCTGGGACGGGGTTCGCAGGCGCCGCCGTCTCCCGTCCCACCGCCGACGGGACCCCCGGGAGCGCCACGCGTCCGCGGCCCCATCCGCGCGTCACTGGCGCGATGAGGTCGACGACGTGGAGAGAGCCACGGGCTGCCCCCATTCATCCGAGGCGGACGATCGTCCCCGCCCGACGCCACGGGGAGCCTGTCAGCGGCCCTGCCCCGTCGCGTGGCGCCCCGACCTGCCGGGGTGTATGAAGAGCGGGCGCTCGACCTGCGCGCCGCCGGTGGGGCACCGGGGAGGGAGGGGCCATGAGAGGATCGGCAGTGCTCGCGGTGGTGGCGACGGCGCTCGGGCTCGCCGGGTGCGGCGGGGAGGACGAGCAGCTCGGGACTCGACTTCTGGAGACGACCGGGGGTGGCGCCGACGGCACCGGTGGTCGCGTGGGTGACTCGGGGGGAGCTGTCACCGGCGGCGCCGCGGGCGCGGTCGGCCTGGAGGGCGGGGGCCACTCGGTCGCCACCCGCACCCCCGGAACGCTCGTCACGCTCGCGCTCAGCGACGCCAGCGCGCAGACGCGCGCCGAGGTGGACGCGGCGCTGGCAGAAGCCGAAGGGATCACCAAGGAGGAGCTCGCCACCCGCGCGAGCCTGCCCTTCTCGACGGGGCCGACCTACGACCCCACCCAGGCGGAGTTCATGGATCTCATCCAGGGGTCGGACCTGTCCCTGGACGCGGAGGAGCTCGCGGTCCTCGGCGAGCACGGCTTCGTGATCTCCGACCGCCACCCCTTCCCGAACTTCGTGTACGGCTACGAGCTCATCTACGCCGCCGACCTGCCGCTCTACGTCTCCGCCGACTCGATCCTGCACGCGGTGCACCAATCCTTCGACTCGCTGCTGCTCAACATCGAGCGGGATCTGCTGATCCCCTCCCTCGAGGCGCTGCTCGCGTCCATGCGGTCGCGGCTGCCCGGCCTCGACCTCGGCGGGCTCGACGAGCAGGCCCGTTGGGACGCCGACTTCTACCTCGCGGTGGCCGCGAGCCTGCTCGCCGGGACCCAGCAGCCGATGGTCGCCGGCGCCGACCCGCGCGAGGTCAGGAAGTACCTCGACCTCGTCGCGTCCGAGGAGGGGATGGTTCCCGAGATCCTCTTCGGCACCGACCGCATCTTCGACTTCTCCCAGTTCACGGTGCGCGGTCACTACACCGACGAGCCGGCGTTGCGCCGGTACTTCCAGGCGATGATGTGGCTCGGGCGGATCGATTTCCGCCTGATCGAGACGGCGGGCGACGGAACCCAGCGGTTCCATCGCCGCCAGCTCGAGGCGGCCCTCGTGCTGCACGAGCTGCTCGACGCCGGCGCTCGCGCCCACTGGGATCGCATCGACCGCACGGTGACGGCGTTCACGGGCGTGCAGGACGGCCTCTCCCTCCCCGAGGTCGATCGGCTCCTCTCCGACCTCGGCGCGGCCAGCCTCGCTGACGTCGCCGCGCTGGAGGACCCGGTGATCGCCCAGGTGATCGTCGACGGCGGGTACGGCAAGCAGCAGATCTGCAGCCACATCATGATCAACGCCGGCGCCACCGGCACGCTGAAGCTCAACCAGAGCTTCCTGCTCTTCGGCCAGCGCTACCTCGCCGACAGCCACGTCTTCTCGAACGTCGTCTACGACCGCGTCCCCTACGCGCCGCCCGCGCCCGCGCGGGGCCTGCCCGATCCGCTCGACGTCGCCTACGCCGCGCTCGGCAACGATCAGGCCATCTCGCTGCTCGACGCGGAGCTCGCCGAGTTCGAGTACGCGCCCCACCTCGCCCGGATGCGCACGCTGCTCGACGAGCACCCGCCGGAGTACTGGGAGTCGAGCCTCTACAACCTCTGGCTCGGCTCGCTGCGGGCGCTCAGCCCGGGGAGCACGGTCGCCGATCCGGTGGCCGCGGGCCTGCCCGCCGTCGCCGGCACCGAGGCCTGGGGGCGGCGCCTCCTCAACACCCAGCTCGCGTCCTGGGCGGAGCTTCGCCACGACACGCTCCTGTACGCCAAGCAGTCGTACACCACCGGCGGGACGATCTGCGAGTACCCGGACGCCTACGTCGATCCGTACCCGGAGTTCTTCGCCGCGCTGGTGCGGTTCGCCGAGCGCGGTCTGGCGCTGGTGGCAGAGCTCGGCCTCCCCCTCGACGGCAGCGTGGCCGACTACTTCGAGCGGCTGCGGAGCGCCGCGACGACCCTCGGTGAGATGGCCGAACGCCAGCGCGCGGGGGCGCCCCACGACGCCGAGCACATCGCCTTCATCAATCGCGCCGTGCGCACCCGCTCAGGGGGCGGGGGCTGCGGCAGCCCCGGCGACGCGGTCGACGCGGAGGGCTGGTACGCGGATCTGTTCCTCTTGGCGGCGGATCGCGTGGCTTACGATCCGAGCGTCGCGGACGGGCACACCCAGCCGACGCTGGTCCCGCCCGACGACGGCGCGACGGTCGGCTACGTCCTCCACGTCGGGACGGGCATGGCGCGCCCCCTGGTGGTCACGGTCGACACCTGCGCGGGGCCCCGCGCCTACGTCGGGCTCGCGTCGTCGTACTACGAACAGGTGACTTCGAACTTCGAGCGCCTGACCGACGCGGACTGGGCCCAGATCGTGATGAGCGACCCCCCGCCCGCCGACGTCCCTTGGATGGACGACCTCATCGTCCCCTGAACTCCGAGCGGCCCACCTCGTCCATGAAGCGGGCGACGTCGGCGAGGACCAGGCCCGGCTGATCCCGGAGCACCGCGTGCGAGCAGTCCGCGTAACGCGGCGCCGGGATCGAGGCGACCGCGCCGTCCGAGTACGCGACGTCGAGCGCTTGCCCCGAGGAGGCCTCCGTCACCGCCGCCACGCCCGGGTAGCTGGCGAGGGTGGCCGCGATCGCGGGGCCATAGATGGCCAGATCCTGCTCCGCACGCGTGATCAGCGTCGGCACGTGGCGCAGGATCTCGACGAAGCGCTCGCCCCAGCCCTCCTGGTTCGGATCGACGGCGAGCGCCTGCGCCTCCGGGCCCAGGAAGGCCCGCCGCGCGTCCTCGTTGACGGTGGCGAAATAGGCGTCCCAGGGCGGCACGACGCCCCACGCGGACTCGAGCTCGCCCGGCGGCTGAGTCAGCCTGCGCCCCACGTCGGCGAAGCGATAGGCCCGTCCGCGGTCCACCGCGAAGACCGCGTCGAGCGCCGCGGGCGTGACGTCGAGCAGGGCCGCCAGGGCGTCGCGCTCGGTCGCGACCGCCGTGACCTCCGCGGCGCGGTCGAGAGACCAGCGGGACGGGGCCCGGGAATCGTAGGGGCTCCGGTCGATCGCGTCGAGGAAGGCGCGGGCGTTGGCGTAGGGCTCGCAGCCGGGCTGGTCCTCGCAGCGCACGTAAGGGGTCCCCGTCTCGTCCGCCAGCGCGTCGAGCGGGGATCCCTCCGCCTCCAATAGCTCGCCGGTGATCCGCTCCTGACGGGCGCCGCCGAACCAGGGCTCTAGCAGGATCTGCCCCCGAAACCAGGTCGTGACCTCGTCGGGGAGCGGGGCGCGGGTCCCGAGGACCCAGGGGAACCCGGCCTCGAGCGCCGCCGCCAGCGCCGGATCGTGGAAGCGACCGCCGCCGGCGGCGCCGGCGCCGCTGCCGAGCAGCAGATCGAAGACGACGGTGCTGCGCAGCCCTCCGTAGCTCTCCCCCATCAGGAACACGTCGTGACCGGCGAGCGACGGGTGCCGATCGAGCACCGTGAAGAGCGCCAGCAACAGATCGGCGGCGTCGCGGTAGGGATTGAAGGCCGCCGCGGTGAAGGCGGCTGCCCGCGCCTCGGGGTCCGAGGGGTCGTCGAGCTCGCCGTAGGAGTACCCCGCCTGACGGGCGTCGAGGTAGAGCAGGTGCGCGCCGGCGAGCGGCGCAGGTTCGCGCGCGGACGCTCCACGGGCGCCGAGGGGCCGGGCGCCGGTGCCGTTGACGGCGAGGAACAGCACGCTCGCCGTCGGTCCCCCCGCGTGCAGCACCACGAGGGGCGCGCGCTCGGGATCCGAGCGGGCGGGGCGCAGGGCGTAGAAGAGCCGCGTCGCGGGCGACGGGAGCGCCGCGTCATCGAGGGTGGAGGTGCTGGCGTCGAGATCGATGAAGCCGACCTCGGGGCGCAGCGCTTCGGGCCGCGCGACCTCCGGCGCCGAGCTGCACGCCGCCAGCGTCAGCGCGAGCACGGTGGTCCGAGCGAGGCGCATGGCTACCGGAGCCTCGCGAAGGTGCGGGTGACGGGCCGCGGGATCCACTCCTCCGGGCGCAGGGCGAGCTCGAGCCGCTCGGCGTCGCGCACGCCCGCTTCGTCGACGGTGATGCGCACGAGATCGCTCCGCATCTGCGCCGGATCCGCGGGGAACTCGCAGAGGAAGTGACCGAGGCTGTAGAGGATGAGCCCCCGACCGTACCACTCCGCGGCCTGCACCACGTGGGGGTGGTGGCCCACCACGAGGTCGGCGCCGTGGTCGATCATGAAGCGCCCGAGCGAACGCTGCCGCTCGGTGACCGGCTCGAGCTCGACGCCCCAGTGCACCTGCACGACGACGACGTCCACGCGCGGCCGCAGCGCCGCGAGGGCGCGCGCGACGAGGGCGAGGTCGGCTCGCGCCGGGCGGGTGTCGAAGGGGAGGAATTCCGGCGCATAGGCGGTGGGGGTCTCGGGGTCGGCGTAGCCGAGCAGGCCGAGGGTGAGGCCCGCGCGCTCGGTGACGAACGGGATCTGGGGCGTGTCCATGACGGCGATCCCGCAGGCGCCGAGCCCCGCCTCCGCCAGGTGGTCGATCGTGTCGGCGAGCCCCGCGGCGCCGAAATCGAGCACATGGTTGTTGGCCAGACTGGCCAGATCGAAGCCCGCGTCGGCGAGCGCGGTGAGCAGGCTCGCGTCCGAGTCGAAGGTGTGCAGCTTCTCGAGCGGCGCGCGGTCGTCGCTCACGGTCGTCTCCAGGTTGAACGCCGCGAAGTCCGCCGCCGACACGTGCTCCCGCGGCGGGTCGAGCGCCGTCCCCGGGTGGAGGCCGCGCGCGGCGAAGTCGCGGGCCACCGCGCCATCGAACATCACGTCCCCGACGAACACGAGCGAGGCCGGCCCGGCCCGGGCGGCGAGCCTCGCGACCGGCTCGTCGGATCCGCAGCCCGGCGTGAGGAGGAGCGCGCCGAGCCCGGCCAGCGACGGGAACCGCCCGACCCCGTCCCGGCGCCGCCCGGCCATCGGCCGGATCGTAGCGACTGGCGTCCTGCCGGACCAGCTCGGCCGGTCCGAGGCAGGCGCCCGGGGTACCGCCCGTGTGCTCACGCCGCCCGCGGGCGGACCGTGCCCAGTGCTGGCACCGCCGGCGCCGCCGGCCGCGGCTGCGGGCTCAGGGCCCGCCCGATCGGGGCCAGCCCTCGGCGTCCCACCCGAGCTCGGCGATGCGGAGCGTCGCGCGGCCCGCCGCGTTGGCGTCGTACGAGTGGTAGACGTTGAAGTCTCCCTCGGGCGTCGTGAGGATCGTGTTGGAGCCGACGCCGCGCCACTGCGCGTCGCCCTCGAGCAGGAGCGTGCCGCCCCCCTCGAGCAGGGGCACGCCGTCGCGGTCGAGGTAGGGGCCGTGCACCGCGGTCGCCCGCCCCACGCGGAGGTTGCTGTTGCTGTCGACGCCGCGGCAGCACCAGTCGAAGGTGACGAAGAGGTAGTAGTAGGGCGCCCGGTACCAGAGGAACGGCGCCTGGACCGCGTGCGGCTCCTCGGGGCGCACGGCCAGCGCCGTGAGCTCGTCGGTGGCGCGCGCGCCGCTCGCGTCGAGCTCGAGGAGCTGGATCCCGCTGCCGAAGCTGCCGAAGACCAGCCAGCGCGAGCCGTCGGGGGCGACGAGCACGTTCGGGTCGATGGCGTCGTAGTCCACCTCGACCCCGTCGGCGTCCGAGCAGACGATGGTGCCCTGGTCCTCCCAGGACGGCGGCTCCAGCGCGGGGCTGACGGCGTGTCCGATGCAAGACCACCCGGACCCGAAGGTCGAGGCGGCGTAGTAGAGGTGGTACCGGTCCCCGAAGCGCTCGACGTCCGGCGCCCAGAGCCCCGTGGCGTCGGGAACGAGCTCGCTCACCCACGCCGGCGAGGTGAAAAAGACCGTGCCCGCGTCCTGCCAGGTGCGAAGATCGGAGGAAACCTTGTAGGGGATGCCCTCGCCGGTGAAAAACAGGAAGTAGCGCCCGTCGGCCTCGATCACCGACGGGGCGTGCGTCTCGAGGTCGCCCCCGAGCGCGAGCGCCGCGAGCGGGGGGGCCGCGGCGCCGCCCGCGCCGCCGAACCCTGCGCCACCGGTGGTGGTCGTCGCGCCAGCGGCGCCGAGGGGTCGCCCTCGCGTCACCGCCACCAGATCGGGCCGTGAGGTGCAAGCCCCCCACAGGGCTAGCGCCGCGCCGGCGAGCGCGAGGCGCGACGCGGCGGACGCGCTCGGGGGCGGCGGGCGAGGACTCATCGCGGCGCCGGTCCTCCCGGTCTAGCGGGCCGCGCCCGCGTCGCGCAGCGAGCGGGCCTGGGCGCTCCCGGGGTAGTCCCGCAGGAACGCCGCGGTCGCTTCGCGCGCGGCCTCGCTGCGCCCGAGCTGCTGCAGCGCGCGGATCCGGCCGTAGCGTGCCTCCTGCGTCAAGGAACCACCGGCGGCGAGGTAGGCGTCGAACGAGCGGAGCGCCGCCGCGGGCTCGGCGAGCCGCGAGAGCTGCAGCTCCCCGAGCGAAACCAGCGCGGCGCGGGCCTCCGCGCTGCGAGGGTGGACGCGGACGAGCCGCTGGTAGGTCGCCGCGGCGTCCGCGTACCGCCCGGCTCCGCGCTGGGCGCGCGCCCGGGAGAGGAGCTCCGCGGGCGCGGGCTCGGCGCCGGGGTCCGCCGCGGGCGCCGGCGCTCGACTCGCCGCCGAGGCCGCCGGCGAGAGCTCGACCGTGCGGCTCACCCGCTCCGCGCCGAGCACGGAGAAGCGCTCCTCGAAGCGCGCGTACCCCGGCGCGGTCACCGCCACGCGGTGCTCGCCGCGTGCGACCAGCGCGGACAGCGGCGCGTCGCCCAGATCGATCCCGTCGAGCGTGATCCGGGCGCCGGACGGGCGGGGGGCGATGTCGAGCGGCGCCGGCGCCGCCGCGGCCCAGAGCTCCGCGAGCGCGCCGAGGCGCGCGTCCCGCGTCCAGCCCTCGCCCGTCGGCGGTGTCGGCCGGACGCCGGCGCCGACGACGGCGCTCGCCGGGGCGCGGAGCTCGAGGTGCGCGCCATCGGCGGCCTCGATCGCGACCGCGCCGTGGTGCAGGCGCACGGCGACCTCGCCGCCGTCGAGGTGCTCCACGGCGAACACCGTGCCCCGGGCCGTGATCCGCCCGGCGGCGGTGACGACGCTGAAGCGAGTCCCGGGTGGCTGCGGCTCGAGCCGGCAGACGACCGTCCCGGCGTCGAGGCGCAAGCGCTCGTGACCCGCGTCCGCGCCGAGCAGGACGAGGCGGCTCCCGACGTCGGCGCAGGCGGAGATCCCCGTCGAGTAGGCCAGGCACGCGCGCCCGTCGCCGATCCGCACCGCGTCGTTCGTGCCCAGGGCGGCGCCCGCCGCCGCCTGCACCCCGCGCACCGCGACGGCGCCGGTCACCAGCACCAGGCTGACCGACGCGTCGCCGACCGCCACCGCGGGCGCGGCCTCGACCGGCGCGCGGCCGCGCGCGATGAGCGCCACCGCCGCGGCCACGGCCAGCGCGGCCACGCCGCCCGCGACGAGCCCCCGCCGGAGCCACGGGCGCCCGGCGCGTGGCGGCGCGGGGGCGGGGGCGACGTCCACCAGCTGCGGCGGCTCCGAGTCCTCCGCGAGCAGGCGCCCGAGCGACCCCCAGAGCCGCGCCTCGCCGGCGCAGTCCGCGCAGCTCGCGCCGTGCTCACGGAGGAAGCTCAACTCCTCCGCCGCGAGCGGCTCGCCCACCGCGGCGCGATCGGACAGCGTGATCCAGCGCTCGCAAGCGGCGTCGTTCATCGCGGGCTCCTGTCGATCGTGGGCCGGCAGGCCAGGTCGCGGCGGATCCGCTGTCGGACCTGCCGGCGCGCCTGGAGCAGCCGGTCTTTCACCGTGTTCACGGGCGTGGAGGTGAGCTCCGCGATCTCGTCGAGCGAGTAGTCCATCACGTGCCGCAGCACGAGCGCGGTCCGCCGCGCCTCCGGCAGCTCGCCGAGGTAGTCGAGCAGCGGCCGCGGGATCGCGTGCTCTGGCGAGGGGCTGCTCGGCGCGGCGCAGTGGGTCGACGGATCCGCGGTCGCGTCCACCTGCGCCGACCGCACCCGTCGCTTCCGGGCGTGGCGCACCGCGGTGCGCACGGCGATGCGGTCGGACCAGGCGTAGAGGTTCTCGCCCCGGAAGGTCCGGGCCGAGGCCAGGATCTCCATGAGCGCGCACTGGACGGTATCCTCGGCGTCCGCGGCGTGGCCCACGATCGCGAGCGCGATGGTCCGCACCCGTCGGCGCAGGAGCACGACGAGCCGCTCCTGCGCGGTCGGATCCCCTGCCGCCGCGAGCGACAGGAGCTCGGGGTCATCGGGGCGCGCGGGTTTCTTCGCCGGCACCATGGCCTTGACTGGTCGCATGGATCAGTGGCTGCCGCGGGGAAAATCGGGCGGTCTTCTTCGCCGCGGCGTCGCCGCGACGCCGAGATCGAGCCGGGGTCGCGCCCGCAGGGGTGAGACGAGCACCACCTGCTCGGTGACCTGCTCCACGCGATTGAGCACGAATTCCGCGCCTCCCGTGAGGAAGACGGACCAGGGCGGGGCCGGCTCCCAGGCCAGCCGGAGCCGCGTCGAGACGGACCACGACCAGCGATCGGTCGGCGGGGTGCCTTCGAGCGAGCCGGTCACCCGCTCGGTCCGGCGCCGGATCGGATCGGCGTTCACGGCACCCTCGGGCTGGAGCTCGAGCCGTGGCCCGCCGACCGGGATGGCATAACCGATGAAGAGCTCCAGCGGCCGGCGCTGGAGCGCGACCGTGACCTCGTTCGAGCGCAGCTCGAGCGGTGGCACCCAGAGGTAGTCGGCGCCCAGGCGCAGGGGGGAGCCGGTCGAGCGCCAGGCGAGCGCGGCCCTCGCGCCGTGCTGCCAGGGCAGGTCGAGGGCGTAGGGTTGACCGCTGTAGGCCAACGAGAGCTCCACCGGGCCCGGGCGGTCGAGCGGCGCGCCTGGGGTCGGCGGTGGCGGTGGGGGCGCGGCGGGGGGCGGCTCGGGTGCGGGCTTCGGCCGGGCGCGCTCGAGCAAGGCGCTCGCCGCCGAGCGGACCACGATCGCGACCTCCTCGATGCTGGTCGAGCCCGCGCCTGTCACCGGGATCCGGCGCTCGCGCAGGCTCGTGCCCGCTGGCTCGTAGAAGTGCACGACCAGGGCCGTCGGCGTCTGTTCGACGAGCACGAAGGCCAACAGCTCTCGTCCCTCCGTCAGCGGCGCCGGCGCGGCGTGCTCCCCGCCGGGCGTGCTCGCGGAGAGCACGACCTCCACCCCTAGCTCCGCGAGCTGACCGTCGAGTGCGTCCAGCAGCTCGGCCTGGCGCGCGGGCGCGGCCGGATCGGCGGCGACGACGATGACCGGGCGGGCCGCGGCGAGCGAGGTCGAGAGGAGCGCGGCGAGGCGCGCCGCGAGCGACCGTCTCCGTCGGGACCGGCGTGGCAGGTCCCGGCGGGCGCGAGGGCTCTCGCGCCCATCGCCAGCGGAACCGCGCGAGGAGGCGCCCACCACCGGCCCCACGGTAGCGCGCCCGCGCCTGGGCTTGAACGCCCGCGAGGAGGCGCCGCCCGGCGAGCGCGGGCGAGCGTGCGGCCCCGGGCGAGAATTCCCCGCCCGAGTGACGGGCTCCGCGCCAATGACCAGCGTGATGGACGGCAGGAGCACGAGTCGGCGAGCGAGGAACCCGAGGCCGAGGCGACCGACGAGGGTGATCGTCCTCGCGGCGTTCGGCGCTTGGCTGGCGCTCGGCTGCGGTGAGGATGGCGCCGCGGACGGGAACGAGGATGGCGCGGGAAGCGCGGGTGCGTCCGTCACGGGTGGCACGGCTGGAGCCGGGGGCGCCGCAACCGGTGGCGGGTCGACGGGAGGGGCCGGCAGGTCCACGACCGGAGGTGCGGCGACCGGCGGGGCCGCGAGCGGCGGAGCGGTGACCGGCGGCGCCGTCACGGGTGGGGTGCCGAGCGGAGGAGCCGGGACCGGGGGAGCCGGGAGCGGGGGCGCCATCACGGGCGGGGTGCCGAGCGGAGGAGCCGTGACCGGGGGAGCCGGGAGCGGGGGCGCCATCACGGGCGGGGTGCCGAGCGGAGGAGCCGCGACCGGTGGCGCGACGAGCGGAGGGGCCGGGACCGGCGGCGCGGCGGCCGGAGGGGTGCCGAGCGGCGGCGCGGGATCCGGCGGGGAGCCGAGCGGCGGCGCTGCGACCGGCGGTGTGGCGACCGGGGCCGACGGCGGTGGTGGGACCGGCGGGCAGCCCGCGGGAGGTGCGGCGAGCGGCGGCGCCGAGACGGGGGGTGCGGGCGGCGCGAGCGACGATCTCTGCGACGTCGGCGTCTGGGACGGCAGCGCGCCCCAGCCGTTGGCCCTCTCGGGCAACACGTTCGCCCACGACCCGACCATGATCGAGGCCAACGGCGTCTACTATCGCTTCTGGACGGGCGACTACATCCCGAGCGCCTCCTCTCCGGACCTCCGGGACTGGTCGAACGCGCCGGCGGTGTACGCCGGGAGCTACCCCTCCTGGGTCGCCACCTGGCGGGCCGAGCACCCCGGCAACACCTTCAACTTCCCCTGGGCGCCCGACGTCTCCTACTTCGGCGGGCAGTACCACATCTACTCGAGCTTCTCGGCGTTCTTCGGCGACAACATCTCCTGTATCACGCACCTTACGACGAGCGACGTCGCGTCGGGCGACTGGGTCGACCACGGACCGATCGTCTGCACCGAGGGCAGCGAGCGCTACAACGCGATCGACGCCGACGCGGGGCTCGACGCGGACGGGAACCCGTACCTCGCGTTCGGGAGCTTCTGGGATGGCATCCAGCTCATCCGGCTGAACGCCGACGGCAGCCGTTCGGGCACGGAGATGACCAACATCGCCCGGGCCAGCGAGATCGAGGCGCCGGTGCTCTTCCGCCGCTGCGGCTACCACTACCTCTTCGTCACCTGGGGGCTCTGCTGTCCGGGTGAGGGGCGCAGCGTCAATGAGCTATCCTATCGGGTCGCCGTCGGTCGCTCCACCAGCATCGCGGGGCCGTACGTGGATCGCGACGGGCGGGCGATGCTCGACGGCGGCGGCACGCTGCTGGTCCAGGGGGACCACGTCGACTGGGCCGCCGCCGGCCACAGCGACGTCCTCGTCACCGGCGACAAGATCTATCACCTCTACCATGCGTACCGGCAGTCCGACGGCGGTGCGCAGCTTCGCATCGTCGAGCTGCCGTTCGACGACGAGGGCTGGCCCGTGCCGGGCGGACCATGACCGCCGGCGGCGCGGCCGATGAGGACTGGATGGAAGCTGGACGACGAGCGCCGACGCGAAGCTGGGGAAGGGCGCCGTTCGCGGTGGGAGCGACGGTGTTGCTCGCCTCGTTCGGCTGCGGCGAGGGCGGCGACGAGCCCGGGTTGGCCCCGGCCCGGGGGGGCGGGCGCGGCGGCGCCGGGGGCGGGGGGGCGCTGGGCCGGGGCGGCGGGGCGGGCGGCCTGCCGGGGGGGGGCGCGGGGGGGACCGGCGGGGACGCGGGGCCGGGCGGGCTCGGGACCGGCGGTGGGACCGCAGGCGGAGCGGGCACGGGCGAGCCCGAGAGCGGCGGTGCGGCGACGGGCAGCGCTGCCAGCGGCGGCGTCGCCGTCGGGGGTGCAAGCTCCGGCGGCGCGTTCACGGGAGGGCTCGGCGCGCGCGGGGGAGCGGTGACCGGTGGCGCCGGCAGCGGCGGTGGCGCCACGGGTGGCGTGGGTACGGGCGGGCTCGTCGCGACCGGTGGCGCCGGCCAGGGCGGCTTCGAGGCGGGCGGTGTCGGGACCGGCGGCGAGCCGCCGACGGGCGGCATCAGCGGGGGGACCGCGGGGAGTGATGGTGCCCCGGGCGGTGGGAGCGGGCAGGGCGCGGGCGGGACCAACATCGGTGGCGCCAGCAGCGGCGGTGCGGACACCGGCGGCGCCGCCACGGGAGGCACCTCCTCCTTCTTCCGAAACCCGTTGAACCAATCCCACGGCTCTGACCCCTTCATGGTCCGCTACGAGGGCTACTACTACCTGGTCGCCACCACCTGGGGCACCACCCTCACCATGAAGCGTGGCCGCACGATCCAGGAGCTGAAGGACGCGACGGCGACGACCATCTGGCAGGACGCCAGCGCCCAGCGCTGCTGCAACATGTGGGCGCCGGAGCTCTACCTCGTCGACGGGCCGCACGGCCTGCGCTGGTATCACTACTACACCGCCGGTGACGGCGACGATCTCGGCACCCAGCGGCTCCATGTCCTCGAGAGCGAGGGCACCGATCCGATGGGCCCGTACCATTACCAGGGGCAGCTGATGGACTACTGGGCTATCGACGGGAGCGTGCTGGTGGTCGGATCGAGCCGCTACCTGCTGTTCTCCGCCTGGAGCGGCCCCACCCAGAACGTCTGGATCATCGCCATGACGAACCCCTGGACGGTGACGGGCGAACGCACGCTGCTCACGGCGCCGACCTACGCCTGGGAGCAGGAGGGCTCCGATCCGGTGAACGAGGGGCCGGTCGCGCTCTACCACGGGGGCCGCACCTTCGTCGTGTACTCGGCGAGTCAGTGCGCCGATCCGGGCTACAAGCTCGGCCTGCTCGAGCTCACGGGGACGAACCCGCTCGCCGCGGGCGCCTGGGTGAAGAGCGCGAGTCCGGTGTTCCAGGCGGCCAACGGGGCCTACGGCCCGGGACACAACGGCTTCTTCGTCTCGCCCGACGGCAGCGAGGACTGGATCGTGTACCACGCGACCACCAATCCCAGCGGGAGCTGCTGGACCGATCGCACCACGCGCGTCCAACGGTTCACCTGGAACGCCGACGGCACGCCGTACTTTGGCGAGCCCCTCGCCCTCGACACCGACATCGCGGCCCCCGCCGGCGAGTGACGTGCTCCCGGACGCGAGGGCGGCGCCGCCCCCGGCGTGCGGGCGCGCCGGGGGGCGCGCCCGGGGTCAGCCCCAGGGATCGAGCGGGCCGCAGGCGTTGTCCTCGCAGGTGGGCTCCGGTGGCATCACGCATTCGTCGACGGGGCAGGGGTTGCCGCTGCCATCCACCATCGGATCGCAGAGCTCGTCGTACTGGTCCTGGCGCCGCGCGATGGTTTCCCGGTTGAGCGGGAGGTAGGGGCAGCCGAGAAGGCAGATGCAGTCGGCGGGCGCGAGGATCTCGTGGTCGATCTCGCCCCAGCCGCAGTCGCTGGCCCGGCTGCAGTAGTCCACCGCGGCGCCGCCGGTGCTCGGCGCGCCGCCCGTGGTGCTCGCGCCGCCGGACGGGTTCGCCCTGCCGCCGGATGCGCTCGCCGCCCCGCTGCCGCTGGCGCCGCCGGACGCGCTCGCGCCGCCGCCGCCGGTGCTCGGCGCGTCGTCCTCGCCGCAGGCGATGGCGCCCAGCGTCGCCACCACGGTCATGAGCATCCGGAAACGCGTCGTCGCAGCAGGCATCTCTTCCTCCCGTCGCGCCCTCGCGCGCGCCCCGCTATGCTGAGCGCCCGGAGCCGAGCGGGCAAGTGCCGGAGCGGAGCGTAGCAGCGCCGAGGGCGTGGAGGTCGGCCGCCCTGGCCGGGCTCGTCCTCGTGCTCCTGGTCGCGGCCGCCCGCCTCCTCGCGGCGCGGCACGGCGCGGCGCCGCGCGGGGCGGGGACCACGGTCGATCCGCTCGCGAGCACCGCCGCGGGCGCCGCGGAGGCACTCGGTCCCCCCTCGCCGGAGCGCGTCTTCGCGGAGCTCGGGGGGCGAAGAAACCTCGCGGTGGTGCTGGAGACGGACCACGGTCCGATCGAGTGCGTGCTCGACGGGGACCGCGCGCCGCGCGGCGTGAGCCTCTTCGTCGCTCTTGCCACCGGGCGTGCCCGCTGGCAAGAGGCGGAAACCGGCGCCCTCCGTGAGGAGCCGCTCTATCGGAACCTCACCTTCCATCGCGCCATTCCCGGCGTGCTCGTGCAGTCGGGCTGCCCCGTCGGCGACGGCAGTGGCCACCCGGGCTACCGGATCGAGGTCGAAGCGGGAGCCCAGGACGCCGAGCGCCTGCGCCAGCCGGGAGTCCTCGGGCTCGCCAGGTACACGCCGCCGCCGTACCGCACGGACCCGCACCCTCCGCCCCCCGGCCATGTCCTCGGGAGCCAGTTCTTCATCGGGCTCGTCGACATGAGCCACCTGGCGGGACAGGTGACCGTGCTCGGGCGCTGCGGAAACCTCGAACGAGTCGCCAGCAGCGCGCGAGCCGTGCGGCGGGATCAGCCGCGCCCGAGGCTCGAGCGCGTCACCGTCGCCGTCCGCTGACCCGCGCCCGTCAGCTCCTCGGCCGTCCCAGGAGCACGAAGGGGCTCGTGCCGCGCCCTGTCGCGCGATGGGGGCAGGTCGCCAACCCCAGCAAGAGCTGGTCGACTTCTGCCGGAGGGCGGTGCGCCCGGCGCGGACGGAGAGGCGGCGAACGAGGGATCACTCCAGGGGGAAGGGCATGACCTTGGGCCGGTCGATGCGGGCTGCCAGCTCGGCCTGACCGGTCGGGCCAGCGCGCCCGCGCGAAAGCGCCTGGCGGGGGGAGACCGGCGAGCGGGGCGGTGACTCCGCGCCGTCATCGGGACGATGTGCCCGGCCTTGCGGCGGGCGGCCCCGGATCGGCGGGCTTCGGTCGCCGGGTCCCTCGCCAGTCCCGACCGCTGTGCTATAGGCCCCGCCGTCGAGCGGTGGCGAGGATCCGTCCGCGTGACGGAGGCGGGGCCGCTCGAGGGCGAGGCTGAAGAGGACGTTCGGGATCGACCTCGCGCCGGCGCGCCGGAAGCGCGCGCGGCCAGGGTGGGGCCAGGAGCAGGTGGGGAGGAAGACGGTGCGCGCAAACCATTTCTCGTCGGCGCTCGTGCTCACGGCGCTCGCCCACGCGCCGGGATTCGTGGGCTGCGCGCTCGACACCACGGGGGCTGCCATCCCCGGGGGCGGCGGCGCGAGCAGCGGCGGTCGGGCGACGGGCGGCGACGCGACGGGCGGCGACGCGACGGGCGGCGACGCCGGCGGCGCCGCGCCTCAGGGCGGCGACGAAACGGGCGGCGCCGCGACGGGCGGCGACGAAACGGGCGGCGACGAAACGGGCGGCGACGAAACGGGCGGCGAGGGAACCGGGGGGTGGCAGATCGGCGGGTGGCAGACCGGCGGGCGCGCGACGGGGGGCGAGGAGGCGAGCGGCGGCACGGCGGGTGGCGAGCCTTGCGATCCGGAGTCCGCTCACTGCGCCGTGATGGGGCAATGGTGCCAGGACGGTGTCTGCGCATGCGCGCCGGATCAGATCGTCTGCGGCCTCGAGTGCGTCTACCAGTGGGACGATCGCAACTGCGGCGCCTGCGGCGTGACTTGCAGGCAGCCCGAGTACTGCCAGCAGGCCGAGGGCGGCTGCGCGCCGCCGCCGTGACCGGCCCCCGGGGACCGGCGCTGGCCGACGCGTGGACGTGCTGCCCGCGGCGGCTCGCCGCGGCGGCTACTCGCGCCGCGCGCGGGCGGACGGGCGGCGTCGTACGAGCCAGAGCGTCGCGATGAGGCCGAGGGCGGCCGCGCTCCACGGGCGCTCGTGGCCGCCGCTCGCGAGGCGGCAGCCGCAGGTGACCTCGGTGTCATCGTCGTCGTCCGCGTCGTCGCTCGCGTCGTCGTTGCGGGCGCCCGCGTCGCCGCCCTCGCTGACGTCGCGCGCGGCCGCGCCGGCGTCGCCGCCGTCGTTGCCGGCAGCGGGCGCGCCGGCGTCACCGACCTCGGTGGCCCCGGCGCCCGCGGGCTCCGCGCCGCCCGCGTCGATTGTACCCCCGTCGGTGGCGTCACTGCCTCCCGTCGCGGCCGCGGCACCCGCGGCGCCGCCCTGGGAAGCAGTGCTCCCAGCGCCGGTGCCGCCTTCACTCGGAGCCGCGCCGGTGCCGCCAACGGAGGGTGCGCCCGCGTCGCCCTGGGAAGCGCTGGCCCCCGCGCCGGCGCCGCCGGAGACGCCGGTGCCGCCGGTGCCCCCGGTCGGCTCGGGCTCGCCGAGCTGGGAGATCATGTACTCGTTCACGTCGTCGATGACGGTGCCGACCGGCGGCAAGCGGATCTCGACCCAGGTGTAGACCTCGGGGTCGGAGGAGGAGAGGAGGGGCAGCTCCGGGTCGAGCCGGTCGTCCGCGGTGCGGGTGGGTTCGACCAGGGCGTAGCCGCCGGCGTGGTACGGGGCGCTGAGCCCCCAGGGCCGATAGACGAGCTCGCCGTCGTGCTCGGGTGGGAGATCCTCGGGCTCGACGCCGTAGGTGTTGAACTGGTTGGCCGCGTTCTCGAAGGCCTCGAACGGGCCGAGGGCGAACTCGCCGAGGTCGTCCGTCAACGTGGAGTCACGGGTGGCCCCCGGCACGATCAGCGCGACGCCCATGCCCGGGATGAGCTCGCCCGTGTCGGCGTTCACGACGCGTCCGCGCACGTACGCGGTGCGCGGAACCAGCCGGCAGTCGGCCACGCCGGGCGCCACCCGCGCCCGGCGCTGGTGGTAGTACAGGCCCGCGACCGGCGACTCGACGAACAGGTGGTAGAGACCGTCGGAGCCGAGCGTGGTGGTCCCCTCGGGGTAGGAGACGCTGAACGTCCCGTCGGCGGCCGAGCTGGTGCAGGCCAAGTCCACGCGCCCCAGGATCCCCGCGCAGACCCGCGCCGCGCCCACCGGCTCGAGCGAGCGGATGTCCCGCACCGTCCCCGACCAGGTCTGGGCCGAGGCCGAGAGGGACCAGGTGAGGACGAAGGACGCGGCGAGGAAGGGACGTGGGTGCATGGGTGTCTCCTGGCGGCACGGGGCCGAGCTATGAGGTCGTAGACCTACCAGGGTAGCACGCGCGCTCGCGGTGGCGACGCGCAGGTGGGCCGCGGCCGACCCGCACCGCCACCCGGTCGCGCCTTCGGCGGCGTCGCGCGCGTCCCGCGCCGCGGCGCGGAACGTGCGGGTCCCGACGCGAGACGGGAGCGGCCGGTGTCAGCGGATGAGGATGTTGCGGCAGCCGCTGCCGCAGGTGTCGCCGTCGAGGTTGTTCCCGTCGTCGCACTGCTCGTCCCCCTGGACGACGCCGTCGCCGCAGAACTCACCGAGACGGCAGTCGGGTCCGCACTCGCCGTAGCCGCCGTCGTTCGCGCCGTCGTCGCACTCCTCTCCCAGGCTGACGATGCCGTCGCCGCAGATCGGCGCGCACTCGCTCCGCGCCGTGGCGAAGCCCTCGAGGGTGAGCTGGAAGGACGAGAGGGTGGGGTTGCGCTCGGCGTGGAACACCGCGATCTCGTAGACCTGCCCGTCCTCCAGCATGAGATCCACGCTCCCCGAGGTCGCGCCGAGCGTGGCCTCCTGGGCGTCGTAGGCGACCGTCCCCACGCCCGCGGCGTCGATGACGAGGCGGCCGTGGACCGGCGTGTGCACGCCGCCCAGGTCGACCGCGAGCCGGCCGTTGATGAACACCCACACGTCATCGTCGCCGACGAAGTCGAGCGAGAGGCTCTCGCCGGCGACGTACTGGAACCAGTAGCGAACCTCGCTCGTGAACAGGAAGTTGTGCGCGGGCTGGCCGGGCTCGTCCGCCCAGCCGCCGTAGCTCGGCGGCAGGCTCGCGGCGGTGCGCTCGCCGGTCGGCGTGAAGGTGCTGTCGTCGATGGGGAAGAAGAAGGGGTTGCCGTCGTACTCCGCCTCGAGGACCCGCCCGTAGTACGTGCTCCCCTCGAGCACGCACTCGACGAAGTCGGCGCAGGCGCCCCCCGGCGAGCAGGCCGTCGCCTGCGGCTCCTCGCACTCCGGCGTCTCCGGGGTCGCGTCGTAGGGGCAGTAGGTGCAGGGGATCGCGTTCCCGTCGGCGTCGTGGTCGGGCTGGTCGGCGGTGCCGCACCAGCAGCTCGAGAGCTCGGCGAAGTTCTGGTACCGCTCCCCGCTGGCGCCCCAGCGGTTCACGTAGCCGCCCTGGCCGTTGTCCCAGAGCACGAGCTCGCGGGGGAACGCCTGGTTGACCCCCGCCACGTCCGTGTACCACTCGGCGAAGGACTGGGCGCTCGCCACGTTGCTCCCCGTCGCCGCGACGTAGGTGGGCTTGCGATCCGGTCCGAGCGCGGCCCCGACCATGCCCACCACGTGGACGTCCGGGGGCGAGCTCAGGCCGAAATCGGCGTGGCTATCGCGAAAATCGCGGAAGATGGCGGGGACGACCATGGTGGCGCCGGGCTGCGGCACCGCGCACGCGTAGCCGGGCTCCTCGGTGCAGGCGGCGGAGCAGCCGTCGCCGTCGTTCTGGTTGCCGTCGTCACACGCCTCGCCGAGCACCAGGCCGTCGCCGCAGCTCGAGGTGCAGGGTCCCGCCGAGCAGTCCGGCTCGACCTGGCAGTGCATCGAGCAGCCGTCGAACGGCGCGGTGTCGTCGTCCTCGCAGCTCTCCGTCCCCTCCTGCACGCCGTCCCCGCAGACCGTGGGCGAGCAGAGGCTGGGGCTGCCGTCGCATTTGAACCCGACCTCCACCTTGCAGGTCGCGGAGCAGCCGTCTCCCGCGACCACGTTGCCGTCGTCGCAGAGCTCCGGGAAGGCGGCGAAGCCGTCGCCGCAGCGCGCGACGCGTATGCATGGCGCGCCGGGGGTGGGGCAGGACCAGCCGCGCTCGAGGACCCGGCAGTTGCCGGCGCAGCCGTCGCCGTCGTCACGGTTGTAGTCGTCGCAGGCCTCGTCCTCCGTCAGGGTGCCGTCGCCGCAGCCCGGGGTGGGGGGAAGATCCGGGGTCAGGTCGACGAGCTGGGTGCCGCCGGTGTCGCCCGGGAGGGTGCCGCTGCCGCCCGAGCCGTCGCCCTCCTGGGGCGCCGCGGCCCCTCCGGGCGGGGCGTTGTCGCCGCTGGCGGAGCAGGCCGCGACCAGCGCGAGGCCTGCGAGGCAGGGGAAGAATTGGCCCAGCGAGGGCAGGCGAGTGCGCATGGGGGCTCTCTCCCGTGGTCGGGCGCGCGGGGCGCGCCAAGGATGCCCCGATCGTTCCACACTCGGGGTGTGGTTTCGAGGGGTTCCGTGCGCGCCGCGCCCGCGCCGCGCCCCGGGCGGGCGCCGCGTCGGCCGCGGTCGCTCCGGACGCCTCGGCCCCGCGGCGCGGGCCCCGCCGGATTAGGACGAGCCGGTCTTGCGGAACGGCTGGAGGAAGCTCGCCAGCGAGCCGGGGTTGCGCGTGGACAAGAACAGGCGCCCCTGGCCCTGGAAGTTGCAGACCAGGCCCTCCCCGCTCATCAAAAGGCTCTTGAGCCCGCCGACCTTCTGCACCGTGTACGTCAGGCCGCCGGTGAAACCCACGATGTGGCCGGTGTCGCAGATGTAGCCGCCGGGGCCGACGTCGATGGCGTGGATGCCCCCGTAGGCGGAGAAGAACAGCGGCCCCTGGCCCTGCGCCTTCAGGAGCACCAGGCCGGCGCCGCTGAAGAAGCCCTTGGCCCCGCCCCACTTGGTGTCGAGCGTGACCGTCGGGGTGCTGGCGACGAAGGCGCCCGAGCTCAGGAATACCGGCGTCACGCCGTCGCACTGGATCGCCTCCACGTCGCCCTCGGGCGCCGGGGCGACGAAGAGGCGCTGACCCGCCGCGGTGGCGGTGAAGGTGTTCTGGAACAGGCTCTCGCCCCCGAGCATCTTGCGCTTGGCAGCGGCCAGGATCCCCCCCTGGATCTGGGTCTTCATCTCCACCCCGCCGTCCTTGGCCACCATCGCCGAGGCCTCCACCAGGAGCTGCTCGCCCGGCTGCTGGAAGGTCACCCGGAGCATCGTGAAGTCCGGCTTCTGCAGGTAGTCGAATTGCACGGATCGCCTCCTCTCACTTCCTCGGCGGGAGCATCGCCCCCACGTTGTGGCCGTACTCCGCCGGGTTCCGGGACTGGATCCAGATCCGCCCCTGCCCGCTGAAGTGGCAGACGAGCCCCTCACCGGACAGGAAGGAGCCGATCCAGCCCGAGGCGCTCTTGCCCACCTTGTACTGGAGCGTCGCGTCCCAGGCGACGAGGTGCCCGGTGTCGATCACCAGATTGTTGTCGCAGTAGATCTCCTGAATGCCGCCGAACGCGCCCAGCAGCACCTGGCCCGGGCTCGGCGCGGTCGCCTGGAGCACGAACATCCCCTCGCCGGAGAAGAACCCGCGCAGCCCGCTGACCTTGGTGTTGATCTCGACGTTGGGCGTCGACGCGACGAACGACGCGCTGGTGATGAAGAAGCCGTGCTGCGACATCTCGAGGGCGAGCATGTCGCCGCAGAGGGGCGGCGCGAGCAGCACCTCGCCGGGCGCTCCCTGCGCGATGAAGGTGTTGCGGAAGAAGGACTCCCCGCCGAACATGCGCATCAGCCCCTTGCCGAGCCCCCCCGACTGGGTCTGCATCTGGACGTTGGTCGACATGCCGACCATGGCGCCCGCCTCGGCGAGCACGGCCTCGCCGGGGGCGAGGTGAACACGGGCCAGCGTGTGCGCGGGCCGGTACAGGATCTCGAGCTGCATCGTCGTGTCTCCCTCTTGGACGGCGCGTCAGCCGATGATGGGGGTGAGCCAGCTGACCAGCGATGACGTGTTGCGGCTCTGCAAGTAGATCCGCCCCTGCCCGCTGAAGCGGCACACCAGGCCCTCGCCCGACGCGACCGCGCCCATCAGTCCCCCCCCGGCGGTGCCGATGGTGAAGCCCAGGTTGCCCTCGTAGCCCACGAGGTGGCCGTTATCGACGACGAAGTCGCCGTTCACGTCCACGGCCTCGATCCCACCGTAGCTCGTGAACCAGAGATCGCCGACGCCGCGCACCTCGAGGAAGAACGCGCCCTCCTTGGCGAGCAGGCTCGAGAGCCCGCCGAACCGGAGGCCGAGCTCCACGTCGCCGGCGTGCGCGAGGTAGGCGCCCGTCGAGAGGGTGAGCTTCTCGCCGTTCATGCGGCGGTGCACGATGTGCCCGGACATCGGCGGGGCGACCCATACGCTGCCGCGCTGCTGGTTCGCGGTGAAGTGGTTGACCACGAACGTCTCGCCGCCCACGAACTTGCGGATGAGGGCGACGAGGAGGGCCTTGAGCACGGCGAAGAAGCCGCCGGAGCGCGGGGCGTTGAGCCTGGCCTCCATGCCGACGGACTGGTTGCGGGCGACCATGATCCCCGCCTCGGCGATCACCGTCTGCCCGGGCTCGAGATCCAGCCGGAGCATGGCGAACGAAGGGCCGTGGGTGATCTCGTGACGGAGCCCGGGCACCTGGTTCCCCGCGGGGACCAGGTTCGGAGGGGCTGCTGGTTGCTGGACTGGCTGCATCGTCTCTCCCCATCGGGCGCGGCGGGCGCTCGTCGGCCCGGCCCGCCCCGCGCATGAATATCAAGGATCCGCGGCGGCACCAAGCCTTGCCGTCGAGGTAGGCGGAGGAGGGACCTCGGCGGACCGGATCGCGGCCGACGTCGTCTTCGGCGTCACGGCGGCCGGCGGGCGCGGAGAGCCGGGCTTTGCGGGGCGAGGACGCCCTGGTATGCGCCCCGGGTGATGGCCGAGGAGTCGCGCGATCGCGGGCAGGGAGCGCGGACGCTGTTCGTCGTCACCGCCGCGTGCCTGCTGCTCGGCTGCCTGAAGCTGGCGGCGCCGATCGTGGTGCCCCTGCTGCTCTCCGCCTTCATCGCCGCCGGGATGAAGCCCGTCCTGGACGCGCTGCGCCGGCGGGGGCTGCCCTCCTGGCTGGCGATCCTCGTCGCGATCCTGGCGGCGGCGGCGGCGGTTTCCGGCTTCGCGGCCCTGGTGGTCTACGCCACCGGGGAGCTCCGGGAGGCCTGGCCCAGCTATGGACCGCGGCTCACGGCCGTCAAGGCCGAGATCGTGGCGTCGCTGCAGGCGCTCGGCTTCCGGCAGGCCTCCCAGGCCTTCAGCGGCCTCGACCTCCGCCGGGCCGGCGAGGAGGCGCTCACCCACGGTTTCGTCGGCATCACACGGATCTTCACCGCCGCGGTCCTCATCATCTTCGTCACCATCTTCATGCTGCTCGAGCTCGGCAACCTGGAGCTGAAGCTCGACCACGTGCAGAGCACGCGGGGGAGCGCCGCGGTCGCGCAGCCGCTGCGGCCCTTCGAGGGGATCGAGCGCTACATCCTGCTCAAGAGCCTGGCCTGCGCGATCAGCGGCGTCGCCGTGGGGCTGTGGACGGCCGCGTTCGGGCTCACCGCGCCCGCCCTTTGGGGCCTGCTGATGTTCCTGCTCCGGTTCGTGCCGCAGCTCGGGGCCTTCGTCGCCGGGGTGCCGGCGGTCGTCCTGGCCGCGATCGAGCTCGGCGTGGGGCCGGCGGCGGGGATCGGCGTCGGGATCCTCGTCATCAACATGGTGGTCGCGAACGCCCTCGAGCCCCGCATCATGGGCTCCGCGCTCGGGCTCTCGCCGCTCGTCGTGCTGATGTCGGTCGCCGTCTGGGGCTGGGTGCTCGGGCCCGTCGGGGCGCTGCTCTCCGTCCCGCTGACGGTGTCCGTCAAGATCTACTGCGCGAGCACCGAGGACCTCGCCTGGGTCGCCGTGCTGCTCGGACCGGCGCGGGAGCCGCCCCCGCCGCGCCCCGCCTCCGAGGCGCCCGGGCCGAGGGGAGGAGGGGAGTGAGGGGCGGCGTGGCCATGGTGGCGCTCGTCGCGGCGATCGCCGCGGGCGGCGGCTGCGCGGGGCAGGACGAGCTCCTGCCCTGCGCTGACGCCGCCGGCGGCAGCGGCGGCGGCGGGGGCCGCGGCGAGTCCGGGCCGGGTGGCGGCGGGGTCGGCGGTCACGGCGGGCTCCTGCCGGGTGGCGCCGTGACGCGCGGCGACGGCGGCGCGGCAGCGCAGGGAGTGGCCGAGCGCGTGGAGCAGCTCCTCGGCGCGCTCACCCTGGAGGAGAAGCTCCGGCTGGTGGGCGGCACGGGCTTCGACACCCACCCCGTCCCGCGCCTCGGGATCCCCGCGCTCGCCATGACGGACGGGCCGGTGGGGATCCGGGGCGGGCCGGCCACGGCCTGGCCGGCGGCGCTAGCGATGGCCGCCACCTTCGCTCCCGAGCTCGCGGAGCGCTGGGGCGCCGCGCTCGGGCGGGAGGCCAAGGCGTACGGTAAGAACGTGCTGCTCGGCCCCTGCGTGCACATCCAGCGCGTGCCGCAGGGCGGGCGGAGCTTCGAGGGCTTCGGCGAGGACCCTCACCTCGCCGCGCGCCTGGCGGGCGGCGTGATCCGCGGCGTCCAGTCGGAGGGGGTGGTGGCGACGGTCAAGCATTTCGCCGCCAACAACCAGGAGACCGAGCGGTTCACCATCAGCGCCGAGGTCGAGCCGCGCGTGCTGCACGAGATCTACTTCCCCGCCTTCGAGGCCGCGGTGACCGAGGCCGGAGTCCAGGCGGTGATGTGCGCCTACAATCGCGTCAACGGCGTCTACGCCTGCGAGCACCCCTACCTGCTCGCGGACACGCTCCGGGGCCGCTGGGGGTTCGAGGGGCTCGTGATGTCGGACTGGGGGGCGACCCACAGCGTGGTGCCGGCCGTGCGCGCCGGGCTCGACCTCGAGATGCCGACCCCGGAGCACCTCTCCGTCGAGGCCCTCGCGGCGGCGCTCGAGGCCGGGGAGCTCGGCGTCGGCGACGTGGACGGCATGGTGCGCCGGATCCTCGGGGTCATCGCGCGCATGGGCTACCTCGACGCGCCGCTCGACGCCGGCGCGCTCGACACGCCCGAGCACCGCGCGCTGAACCGGGAGGCGGCGCGCTCGAGCTTCGTGCTCCTCCGGAACGAGGCGGGGGCGCTGCCCCTGGACGCGGGAGCGCTCGGGCGCCTCCTGGTCGTGGGGCCCCTGGCCGACGTGGTGCCGGCCGGTGGCGGCAGCTCGCTGGTGGTCCCGACCCGCGAGATCACGCTGCTCGCGGCGCTCCGCGCGCGCTTCCCCGCGCTCGTCATCGACCGGGAGCCAAGCGCGGCCGCGGCGGCGGACGCCGCGCTCGTCTTCGTCGGGCACACGGCGAGCATCGAGACGGAGGGGGCGGATCGCGCCACGCTCGAGCTGCCCGCGGAGCAGGTCGCGCTGGTCCGGCAGGTCGCCGCCGCGTCCCCGCGCACCATCGTGCTCCTGGGCACCGGGGCGCCGGTGCTCCTCGGCGAGTTCGTCGACGAGGTGGCGGCGATCCTCGTGACCTGGTTCGGAGGGCAGGAGCTCGGCGACGCGCTGGTGGACGTGCTGTTCGGGGACGTCGGCCCGAGCGGGCGCCTGCCGGTGACGTTCCCGCGGCGGTGGGAGGACTGCCCCGCCTACGGGAGCTTCCCCGGCGAGGGCGGCGTCGTCGAGTACGCCGAGGGGATCCTGGTCGGGTATCGGGGCTTCGACACCCGCGGGATCGAGCCGGAGTTCCCCTTCGGGCACGGGCTCGGCTACACCGCGTTCGAGTACGGCGGGCTCGAGCTCGGCGAGCCCGACGCGGCCGGAGGCCTCACGGTGGCGGTGACCATCACCAACGTCGGCGATCGCGCCGGCGTGGCCGTCCCGCAGGCCTATGTCCACGACCTGGCGGCCTCGCTGCCGCGGCCCGAGCAGGAGCTCGGCGCCTTCGCGCGGGTGAAGCTCGGGCCGGGCGAGTCGCGGCGGGTCGAGCTCGCCATCGCCCCGCGGTCGTTCGCCTTCTTCGATCCCGGGGCGGACGCCTGGGTCCGCGAGCCCGGGGCCTTCGAGATCCGCGTGGGGGAGTCGTCTCGCGACGTCCGCCTGCGGGCGACGGTCGACCTCGAGTGACGGGCGGCCGGCGGCTCGTGTATCCTCCCGCTCCATGAGGGGCGTCGTCGCGTCGTTTTTCGCCGTCGTGCTGGTCGGGGGGTGCGGTCGCGGGTCCACGGATCCATCCCGGGCGAACGCGCCCAAGGAGGGGCCGCCGAGCTCCGCGGAGGCCCAGTGTCTGGCCGACGCCGCGGCGCCGCGGGAGCCGAAGGCGGACGCGCCCCCGCGGATCGAGGTCGCGCACATCCTCGTGCGCCACGCGGATCTCGCGCGGCCCGAGGGCGCGACCCGCACCAAGGGGGCAGCGTGTCTCCGCGCGCTCGCGGCGCTGGACGCGCTGAAGGCGGGCCAGGAGTGGGAGGCCGTCTACGCCGAGTACAGCGACGAGAAGAGCGCCACCGAGGGCAACCTCGGCAGCGTGTCGAAGGACGACCTCGATCCGACCTTCGCGGCGGCCGCGTTCGCGCTCGACGTGAACGAGCTATCCTATGTCGTCGAGACGGAGCGCGGCTTCCACGTCATCGTGCGGCTCGAGTAGCCGCGCGGAGGGGGCGCGCCCCGCGGAGCCGCGCGCTGGCGCGGCTCGCTCCCACCGGGCTCACTCCGGACCGATTCGCGGCTAGCGAGCGCGCTTCGCGGGGGCTCGCGGCGGCGGGTGTCCGCGCGGCCCGGCGCGCGTCCGCGAGGAGCTGGCGGGCGTGGGCGCGTGCGCTGGTGGTGATCTCGCTGCCTCCGCGCATCCGCGCCAGCTCCTCCACCCGTTCCTCCTCGTCGAGGCGCCGGACCTGCGCCGTGGTGCGCCCGCCGCGCGTGCACTTCTCCACCAGGAGGTGAGCGTCCGCGAAGGCCGCGAGCTGGGGCAGGTGGGTGATGCACAGGACCTGGCTGCCGGCCGCGGCCTGGCGCAGGCGCTGCCCGATCGCGACGGCGACCGCGCCGCCGACCCCGGCGTCCACCTCGTCGAAGACGTAGGTCGCCACGCCGCTGGTGGCGCGCGCGGGGGCGCCGCTGCCGACCCCGGGTCCGCCACCCGCTGCGACGTTCTTGAGCGCCAGCAGCACCCGCGAGAGCTCCCCGCCCGAGGCGACGCGAGAGAGCGGGGCGAGCGGCTCGCCCGCGTTGGCGCAGAAGAGGATCTCGACCCGGTCGAGGCCGCGGGGACCGAGCTCGGTCGCGGGCGCCCGGGTCACCACCACCTGAACGCGGGCCGCGGCGAGGTGCAGGAGCGCGAGCTCCGCGGTGAGCGCGGCGCCGAGCCGGGCGGCGGCGGCCTCGCGGGTCCGGGACAGCTCGACGGCGACGGCCAGGGCCGCCTCCCGGGTCCGCTCGGCGCGCTCGGTCGCCTCCGCGAGCCGCTCGTCACGGCGGCCGAGCTCGTCGAGCTCCTGCTCGAGCGCGGCGACGAGCGCGGGCACGTCGTCGAGGGATCCGTGCTTGCGCTCGAGCGCGAGGAGCCGGTGCAGGCGCTCCTCGTCGGCCTCGAGCTCGCCGGGCTCGACGTCGATCTCTCCGCCGAGGCGGGCGGCGAGCTGCGCCGCCTCCGCGCAGGCGGCGAGCGCCGCCTCGAGCTCGGCGCGGAGGGCCTCGACGCGGGCGGACAGCGCGGGGCCTCCGCCACCGCGCTCGGCGCCCAGCGCGAGCGCGGCCGTCGCCCGGGCCTCGCCCGGGGACCCGTCGGCGCCAGCCCCGTTCAGGTCGAGGCCGGAGCGGCGGGCCAGCTCGCGGAGGCGGGCCAGCAGGCGCGCGAGCTGGCCGCAGATCGCGTCGTCGCCCTGGTAGAGCGCCTCCTCGGTGGCGGCGGCGAGCCCGGCCCAGGCGCTCGCCTCGCGGAGCAGGGCGACGCGGGCGCGGCGCGCCGCGATCTCCCCCGGGAGCGGCGCGCAGGCCCCGAGCTCGTCGAGCTGGAAGCGGAGGTAGTCCGCGCGCCCCGCCGGCTCGCCGCCCGCGCGCGCGAGCGCCTCCTGCGCGCGGCGCGCCGCCGTGTGGGCCGCGTACGCCGCCTCGTAGCGGGCGAGCAGCGGGCCGGCGCCGGCGAACTCGTCGAGCAGCGCGAGCTGGCGCCCGGGGCGGGTGAGCGACTGGTGCTCGTGCTGGCTGCAGACGTCGATGAGCTGCTCGCCGAGCGCGGTGAGCTGGGGCAGGGTGCCGAGCTCGCCGTCGATCAGGATCCGGCCGCGCCCGGAGCGCGGGACCGTGCGCTTCAGCACCAGGGTCCTCCCCGCGCCGCAGTCGTCCTGGTCGTCCTGGCTCCGGAGCGCCCCGGGACCCGCGCCGGGAGGCGACGCGTCCCCCGCGGCGCGGCTCGACTCGGCCTCGGCGAGGATGGTGGCTACGCGCCGCGCCAGTGCCCCCTCGAGCTCGAACTGCCCGTCGACCGTGCAGGCCTCGGCGCCGCTGCGCACGAGCTCGGCGCGCGCGCGCCCGCCGCGGAGCAGCGCCAGCGCGTCGACCACGATCGACTTTCCGGCGCCGGTCTCACCCGTCAGCACCACGAGGCCGGGGCCGAGCTCGATGGTGACGTCGTCGAGCAGGGCGAGGCCGCGGACGCGCAGATAGCTCAACATGCGCTGCCCCCTGGCCGCCACCGGCCACCGGCCCGGTCCGCGTGCTTCAGCACCCTCCCTACCTACGCCGGTACTGCTCCGATGTCCAGTATCTCCGGCGGAGGGGCGGATCTTCTCTGTCCGGGGTTGGCCGGGCGCCGGCCGGGCGTGTAAGGGAAGGCCTTGCCGACCCGGGCCGCCATGATCGACGAGAACCAACGGGCGGCGGCGGCCCCCGACGCGCGCTCGTCGCCCCCGGTTTCGGGGGCGCCGGTCAGCGCGCGGGTGGTCCCGGGCGAGGAAGGAGCCCCCGGGGAAGACGGGTCCGCCCCCCCCGTCGAGGTGCGGAGCGACCCCGCCTGCGCGCTCTGTGGCGCGGCCGTGCCGCCCGCCGCGGCGCGTCGGGTCAACGAGCACCTCGTCTGCCCGGCCTGCGCGGCGCAGGTGCTCGCGGAGCTCGCGGCCACGGAGGCGGACTTGCGCTCTCTGCCGCTCGCCGGGCTCGCGGGCCTCGCGGGCGCGGTCGTCGGGGCGGCCGCCTGGGCCGCGCTCACGGCCGCGACGGGGCTCGAGATCGGCTACGCCGCGGGCGGCGTCGGGCTGCTCGCCGGGCTCGGCGTGAAGCTCGGCGCGCGCCGCAGGCGCGGCGGCTGGCTCCCGCACCTCGCGGTGGGGATCGCTCTGCTCGGGTTGTTGCTCGCCAAGTATTTCGTCTTCGTCTACCTCCTCGCTGACGCCACGCGCGGGCAGCCGGGGACCGGGGTCCTCCCGCTCCTGATCGCCTCGCTCGTCCTCTTCCCGTCGATGCTGGTGCGGATGGTGAGCCCGTTCGATCTGCTCTGGGTCCTCTTCGCGGTCAGCGCCGCCTGGCGGATGCCGGCCGCGTCGCGCGTGCGCTTCGGACGATGACCGACGCCCGGCCCCGCTCCGCGCTCGAGCGCCTCCGCGAGCTCGATCGAGCCCGCGCCGCTGGCGTGCCGCCCCGTCGGAGCGACGACGCGCGGGGGAGCGCGCCGCGCGCGCCCGTCGTGGCGCCCGAGGCGGGCCGGGCGAGGAGCGCCTGGGGCGGGGCGCTGGGCAGCGCGGTGGTAGGCGCCGCGCTGCTGCTCTGGAAGCTCAAGGGGGCACTGCTGCTGCTCCTCTCGCAGCTCAAGTGGCTCCTGGTCGGCCTCAAGCTGTTGAGCCTCGGGAAGTTCTTGACCACCTTCCTCACCATGGGCCTGATGGTGTGGACCTACTCCTGGTTCTTCGGGTATGGGTTCGCGCTCGGGCTCGTCGTGCTCATCCTGGTGCACGAGCTCGGGCACGGGGCGGCGGCCCGGTGGCTCGGGTTCCGCGTGGGCGCGCCCGTGTTCGTGCCGTTCTTCGGCGCCTTCATCGCTCTGCGCGATCGGGTGCGCACCACCTTCCAGGATTTCGTCATCGGCGCCGGCGGTCCTCTGGCCGGCACGGCCGGCGGTGTCGTGACGATCCTGCTCGGCAGGCTCACCGACCCCGGCACCGGGGCGCTGCTCTACGTGGTGGGCTATTTCACCCTGGTCATCAACCTCTTCAACCTCCTGCCGATCGGCCAGCTCGACGGCGGCCGCATGACGGCGCCCGTCACGCCCGCGGGATGGGGGATCGGGGCGGGGCTGCTCCTGCTCTCGACCGTGCACGCGGCGGGGATGAGCGGTGAGCTCCAGGCGATGCCCTCCATCCTGGTCCTCGTGGTCGTCGTGATGGCGGTGCGCGCGGCGCTCCGGGCCCGCGGCGCGGCGCCGGCGACGAGCGCGCTCGAGCGGTTGGCCGCGGCCGAAGCGCGCGCTCGCGGCGTCGAGGAGCAGGTGGTCACGCGCGGTCAGCGCCGGCTGGCGGCGCTGACCTATTTCGGCCTCGCCACGGCGCTCGTCTATCTCACGCACCTGCTCCCGGCGGGGCTGCCGAGCGTGGGGTAGGGGCGGACCACCCCGGCCTCGAGCTCCGGGGCGGAGTGCGCCGGGGGCGACGGTTCTTCTCTGGCGACTGCGCCGGCCACAGCGGACACTCCTGGCCAATGGTCGCGCCTGTTGGGGTGTCCACCAGGCGGGGAGAGGATCATCTTCTGACGTCAGGGTTCCAGAAGCCTCCCGCTACCCGCGCTGGGGGGCGCCTAGAGGACTCCCAGGAGGTAGACGAGGCCGTAGTAGCCACCCACGAGGATGAACACGATCGCGGTGACGCGACGCATCCAGCGTTCGATGACGGTCAGGGCGTTGAAGGCGCGCGAGATCCGATGGGCGGAGAACGCGAGGATGAAGGAGAACGCGACGACCGGCACCGCCGTCCCGATCCCGTACGCGGAAGGCAGGAGCAGCGGCGATTGATGCTCGATCGCCAGGGGCACCAGGCTCCCGAAGAAGAGCGCCGCCGAGACCGGACAGAACGCGAGGGCGAAGGTGAGCCCGAGCAGGCCCGCGCCCCAGAGCCCGAGGCTGTCGGCTCGCTTCTGGAGCTTCTCGAAGCAGCGCGAGCCGCTTCCCGCCCAGGGCCACGGGACGAGGTCGAGCAGGAGGAGGCCCACCAGCACCAGCACCGGGCCTAGCGCCAGGTTGAGGTTCCGCTGCAGGAACATCGACACGGCGGACAGGGACAGCAGCCCCTGGACGACGAGCAGCGCGACGAGGATGTAGCTCAGGGTCCGCCCGAGCGTGTAGATGAGCCCTCCGGCCAAGGCGAGCGCCGGCCTATCCACACGCTTGCCGACGTAGGAGACGGCCGCGATGTTGGTCGCCAGCGGGCACGGACTGATCGCCGTGAGGAGGCCGAGCCAGAGTGCCCCCGACACGGTCAGGAGCGACCCCATCAGGTCCTCCGGACCAGCTCGAGGTAGCTCCGGATCCGATTCTCGGCGTAGCTGGAGAGCGCGGCTTCGTCGTGGGCCAGGGGCCAGACCTGGCTGCAGTTCTCCCACTTGACCGTCGTTTCTCCGCTCTTGGCCACGACGACCATGGAGCTCGAGCTGAGGTCGTACTCGCTGATGAAGTGGGCGTTGGCGGGCTCGTCGATGTTCACCTCGCGGAACACCAGGGTCCCGGAGGCGGTTTCGGCGGCGAACCGATCGGCGACGGTGGTCTGGATCGCTCGCTGAATGCCCACGCAGGTGCGACAGCGACGGTTGCCGTGGAAGTAGTAGACGACGACGCTGTCCGGGGTCAGGTTCGCCGGGTTGACGGCGGAGGTCGTGCTGGCCGCGGAGGATGCCGCCGCGGCGGCCCCCGTCGTCTCGCGCGCCGTCTTCTTGCAGCCGACGACGACCAGCGCGCTCGCGAGCACGAGGAGCGTGGCGAACAAGGGGATCTTTGCCCGGGCGCGGAGGGATCCTGTCGACGTCGGGCAGCGTCCCTGCGCGATCCCGGCCAGGCGGGGGGCGTGGATCGTGGAGGTCATGTGCTCTCCTTCGCCGCGGCCGTCGTGAGCCAGGAGACGATCTCTGAAACCGCCGGGATCCTTCCGCTCGACTTCACCTCGCCGTCGACGACCAGGGCGGGCGTCATCATGACGCCGAACGCCATGATCTCGTCGATCTTCTCGACCTTCTCAAGCTGCGCGGGGAGCCCCGAGGCGGCGACGGCCTTCTCGGCCTCCGCGTAGAGCTTCTTGCACTTGGCGCAGCCCGTACCTAGAACCTGGATCTTCATGGTCTTTCTCCGTCTTCCGTGGTTTCCGTTCGGCGGGGAGGTCGCGCTTCGAACGCTGGTCCGTGGCGGGGCTCACCAGTGTGCTGGTCCCGCAATGGCCCGTTTCCCCCGCGAGACGCTGGTGCTGCCCCTTCAGGCACCTGCCGGTGAAGAGTTCGAGCCCGAGCTCACGTGCGCGTTGCTCCGCTCTTCCTGCGGATAGGCCCGCGACAGTCGTCGTCCCTGCTCCTCGACCAGGCGTAGCATCTTGCAGCCCCCCTCGGCGAACTCGCAGCGGCCGCAGGCCAGGCAGGCCAGTTCGGCCTTAACGCCGGGGCCGAGCGTGTCGAGGCCGGGCACGATGCGGACGCCCGGGAGCGTGTCGCGCACGCACTTGAGCCCGGCGCCGCAGGACAGCACGAGGATCTGGTAGTCGCGTTCTTCGCCTGCCAGGGGCTGGAGGCGCTCGGGAACGGCCTTCGGATCGCACAGCCCTTCCTCGACGGCGTCGACGAGCCCGGCGGTTTCGCGGAGCATGAAGCCCGAGGTTCGCAGCCGCTCGCGAAGCTCCTGCACCTCGACGGTGCCGCCCGTCTTGCTCGTCTTGGCGCACTTGTCGCAGCCCAGGACGACCACCGAGAGGTCGCCCCGGGTCGAGAGGGCACGATGCACATCGTCGTAGCTCTTGCTCGCGGTGATGACGGACATCTTCCAGACGCTCCTTTCGAGATCAGAACAGCGCTCCGTAGACCATTCCAGCCAAGGTGGAGAGGACGATCACCAGGGTGACGAACACGAGCGTCTTCTTGGTCCCCATGACGCTGCGGATGACCAGCATGTTGGGAAGCGAGAGTGCCGGCCCCGCGAGCAGGAGGGCGAGCGCCGGACCCTTGCCCATCCCGGACCTGATGAGGCCCTCGAGGATCGGTACCTCGGTCAGCGTGGCGAAGTACATGAAGGCGCCCACGAACGAGGCGGCGAAGTTGGCGAGGACGGAGTTGCCTCCCACGGCCTGCGCGATCCACTCGTTGGGAATGATCCCGCGCTCGGAGCCGCCGGGGCCGCCCAGCAGAAAACCCGCCACCAGGACGCCGCCGAGGAGCAAGGGGAGGATCTGCTTGGCGAAGGTCCAGCTCGAGTCGACCCACAGCGAGAGCTCGTCCTTCTCGAACCAGGCGACGATGCTGCCGACCAGGGCGACGAGGAACAGGCCCGACACGGCCCACTTGGCCGAGAAGATGGCCGCCCAGAGGCCGCCTTCGCCTGCGGCGGGCCTCCCCCAGTTGGCGAAGACCAGGATGCCGATCATGGCGGCGAAGTAGATGCCATCCTGCCAGAGCGCGCGACCCTTCTGCTCCTCCGGCATGACGACGGATCCCTCTGCCTCCCGCGCCGCTTCCTCCCGGCGAAAGATGAGGTGCATCAGGAGCCCGATGACGACGGCGAAGGTGATGGCACCCACCGCTCTCGCGATGCCGAGCTCGGCGCCGAGGATTCGAGCGGTGAGGATGATGGCCAGGACGTTGATCGCGGGGCCGGAATAGAGGAACGCGGTGGCGGGTCCGAGGCCAGCGCCGCGCTTGTGAATGCTGGCGAAGAGCGGGAGCACGGTGCACGAGCAGACGGCGAGGATGGTCCCCGACACGGCAGCCACACCATAGGCCAGGGCCTTGTTGGCCTTGGGCCCCAGGTACTTCATCACCGCGCCCTGGCTGACGAAGACGCTGATCGCTCCGGCGATGAAGAACGCTGGCACGAGGCAGAGCAGGACGTGCTCCCGCGCGTACCAGCGCACCAGCGCAAGGCTCTCGCGGACGGCGGCGAAGAAGCGCTCGCTGTCGACGGGCAAGAACCAGCAGGCCGCGAACACGGCCACGACCAGCGCGAGCTGGTAGCGCTCCTTCATCCTAGGCTTCTCCAGGAAGCATGGCGACATGGCCATGTGGGCAAAATGCGCGCAAACGAGAATGGGCTTCAGCGGCGCTCATGCTCGCTCCTTCAGCACCTGCGTGGCGCACGAGAAGAAGTTCATCACGCAGGGGGTCAGCAGCGTGTAGAAGACGACGTTGCCCTCTCGCCGGTCGTTGACGATGCCGTGGGCGCGGAGCACCGCCAGGTGCTTGGAGACGGTCGAGGGGTCGGATCCGATGAGGCCCGTGAGCTCCCCCACCGAGCACTCGCCGCGCGACAGGCGATCGACGATCTTGAGACGAGACTCGTTCGCCAGCGCCTTCAATACGCGGGCCTGCTGTCGAAACACGTCGTCGGTCCTGGGTGCCATGGGGTTCTGGGAGGTGGTGCGCCCGGAGTATGTGGTTACATGGCCAAATTGTCAAGCTGGCGCGGGAGACGGCTTCTGCTCGCGCCTTCCGAGACATTCACCGCGTGGAGCCTCGGCGGCACGCTTCGCCTCGTCCTTGCCCGCCCTCAACGTGCAGGGGCCCGAGCCTGGCCGAGGGCCGCGCGGAGCCCCCGGGACCCGGTGGGAGCCTCGCTCAGCCAGGGGATCGGTGCGACCCGCCGCGCGTGCTTCTCGAGCACCACATCGACGTACCCCCGCTCGCTCGACGGGCGGCTTCGCAGCACCGGATCGGCAGTCTCGACGGCGGTATGCGCCTGGTTGATGACCCAGGCGAACGGCTGGATCTCGGCGCGGGCGAAGGCGCCGAGCTCGGCACGGCTGGGGTACCTTACTTTGCCGGCGACGGCGCCGTCCACCAGCGTCAACGGCAGACAGTCGTTCCCCTCCTTCTCCGGCGCGTCGCTGATGACCGGATTGCTGGCGAAGGCGGCGGCCGGCGGCGCGAGGTGGTATCCGTCGACGGTCACGCCCTGCCGCGCGAGCCAGTCCCGGTCGGCAGCGAAGCGCACGAGCTCGGGATCCACCGCGGGACCACCGACCCCGGTGGAACCGCACATCGGCGGATCGAACACCTGGATCTTCATGCAGGTTCCCCCTGGTCGTTGCTGGCGAAGAACGTCGCGAGCCGACGGCGCAGCTCGTCGCGGGTCTGGCGGAACGCATTCAGCCGCTCCTCTTCGCTGCCCGTGACCGCCGCCGGGTCGGGCAAGCCCCAGTGCAGCCGCCTCGCCTGGCCCAGGAAGAGCGGGCACTCCTCTTCGCCGCAGAGCGTGATGACGGTGTCGACCTCGGTCGCGGGGATCTCCGCGACGGCCTTCGAGCGGTGACTGGAGATGTCGAGGCCGATCTCGCGCATGACGGCGACCGCTTCGGGCCTCACGCTGGTTGGACGCGACCCCGCCGACCAAACGGTCGTTCCCGCGGGCGCCAGCGCGCGGGCGACGCCTTCGGCGATTTGACTGCGCGCGGAATTCGCGACGCACAAGAACAAGATTCCTTTCACGGGATCACCTCCCCAGGCTTGCGCCCCACCACGCGGATGCTCGCCACCTTGCCCGCCAGGGCCGCGCACACGCGTTCGAGCTGCTCCTTCGGCCACGACTCGGAGCCGCAACCGCAGCCTCCGCCGCCCGCGGAGTCGAGCAGTCCCGCGAGCTGCGAGGCGTCGTAGGTCAGGCGGTCACGGATGGCGATGTCGACCAGGCCCGCGGCGCGGAGCCCGTCGAGGTACGCCGGCTCCGGGATCGCGCCGGCGATACAGGCTGAGTACAGCAGGCCCTCGGCCTGGATCCACTCGGGCATCGGCTCCGCGACGATGTCGGAGATCGAGAAGCGGCCATCCGTCCTCAGCACGCGGTAGATCTCCGCGAACACCCGGTGCTTCTCGGGTGAGAGGTTGATGACGCAGTTGGAGACGACGAAGTCGATGGTGTCCGACTCGACCGGGAGGTCCTCGATGATGCCCTCGAGCACGTTCACGTTCGTCAGCCCTGCCGCCGCGGCGTTGGCGCGAGCTCGCTGGATCATCGCGTCGGTCATGTCGACGCCGATCACCTTTCCCCGCGGGCCGACGAGCTTCGCGGCGAGCAAGAGGTCGAGGCCAGCGCCGGAGCCGAGGGCGAGCACGGTGTCGCCCTCGCGGATCTCCGCCAGCGCGAGCGGGTCGCCACAGCCGAAGGAGCTCGCGACGGCGTCGAGCGGCAGCGCCGCCAGCGCCTCACGGCTGTAGCCAGCGAGCGTCGTGAGGACGGTGGTCGGCGCGGGCCCCGCGCAGCAGGAGCCGCCCGGCCGGCTCCGCTCCACGGCGCGCGCGTAGGAGGTGGACACATCTCTGCGGACGTCTTCGGGACGGTTCATGCCTTGCTCTCTCCGACACCGATCGGCACCGGCTGGAGCCGCGCCGGATCGGGGGGGAAGTACCGGCGCCCGAGCCAGAGCGCCACGTTGACGAGGCCGATCATCACCGGCACCTCGACGAGCGGACCGATGACCGCGGCCAGGGCGCCGCCATGGTCGATGCCGAAGGTCGCCACTGCGACGGCGATCGCCAGCTCGAAGTTGTTCGACGCCGCGGTGAAAGACAGCGTCGTCGACTGCCCGCAGGTCGCGCCAATCCGCTTCGACATGAAGAAGGAGAGGAAGAACATCACCACGAAGTAGACGAGGAGCGGGATGGCGATCCGGACCACGTCCATCGGCAGCTCCACGATCTTCTCGCCCTTGAGGGAGAACATCACCACGATGGTGAAGAGCAGGGCGACGAGCGTGAGCGGGCTGATCCTCGGGATGAACTGGGTGTGGTACCAGTCCTTGTCCTGGAGCTGGATCAGGGAGAAGCGCGTGATGATCCCGGCGAGGAAGGGGATGCCGAGGTAGATGAAGACGCTCTTGGCGATCTCGCCGATCGTGATGTCGACGGCCGCTCCTTGCAGGCCGAACCAGGTCGGCACCACCGTGATGAACACATAGGCGTAGACCGAGAAGAAGAGGACCTGGAAGACCGAGTTGAAGGCGACCAGGCCCGCGCAGTACTCGGTGTCGCCCTTCGCCAGGTCGTTCCAGACGATGACCATCGCGATGCAACGGGCGAGCCCGATCAGGATCAAGCCGACCATGTACTCCGGCTTGTCGTGCAGAAAGAGCACGGCGAGGGTGAACATCAGGATGGGACCGATGACCCAGTTCTGAATCAGGGAGAGCCCCAACACCCGGGTGTTGCGGAAGACCGGCCCCATCTCCTCGTAGCGCACCTTCGCCAGCGGCGGGTACATCATCAGGATGAGCCCGATCGCGATCGGGACGTTGGTCGTGCCGACGCTCCACTGGTTGATGAAGGGCACGACGCCCGGCACGAGATACCCGGCCCCGACCCCGAACGCCATCGCCAGGAAGATCCAGAGGGTGAGGTAGCGATCGAGAAACGAGAGCCGCCTGGAGACGCTGAGTTCGCTTCCCGCGGGGGGGGCGCCGATGGTGGCGGTGTCCTGGGTCATGGTGTGGCTCCTCGGAGTCGCGCCCGGTCGCGAGTCCGCGGCCGGAAGACGGCTCGGGTAGGGGTCGAGGCGCAGCGCCCGTCCCGGCCCTTCCGGGCCATCCGCGCCTCGAGCCGCTCGAGGACTCGAGCGGCCCCCGGGTGGCGAGCCAGCTCGGCGCGCAGGGAGGCGAGCAGGTTGCGCTCGATCTCGGACTTGCGGGGACGCAGCGAATAGTACGACCAGGCCGCTTCCTTGCGGTCCACGACCAATCCCGCGTGGCGCAGGGTCGCGAGATGACGCGAGGTCTTCGACTGCGTCGTCTCCAGGGCCTCCATGATGTCGCAGACGCAGAGCTCCTCGTGGTTGCACAAGAGCCAGAGGATCTCGAGGCGCGCCTCGTCCGCGAGCACCTTCAGGAACTGGGCCAGGTCCTTCATGGCGGTGGTCCGTGCGATATGCGCGCATTCGTATATCCGGTTATTAGCATCAGGTCAAGGACGACCGCGGGTGGGCCGGGAGCGCCCGTGCGACCGGGACGACGGGTCCACGGGCCGCGCGGCGCGGGTGGCCGTCGCCGCGTCCGGATCCGAGGTGGTTGCGCTGCCGGCCGCCTCGCCGCCGGGTGCCGGTGGCGCAGGGCGAACGGGTCGTCGTGGACGAACGCCCCAGCGAAGCTCGCGCACGGCTGCGCGCGCGCCGGCCCGGGCAGCCCCCGGTCCCGCGCGCCATCGGGGGCCGGCACTGTCCCATCCACCGCGAGGTCCCGAGAGAGAGCGGGACGAGCTCGTCACGATGGGGGGGCGAAGGCGCGAGACGGAAGACCTGGGAGGCGCACGTACCACGTCGGCGGCAACCGGTGCGACGGGGCCCCGGTGACCATTCTCCGACGCGCCGCGCGCTGGGGGCGGCGCGCGGCCCGCCGACGCCACGCGAGTGGCTCAACACGGAAGCAGTGTCCGCGCCGAGTCAGGCCACCGGCCGAGGGAAACCGAAGGCAAGGCCGAGGGGCAAGGGGGAGTCGGAGGGCTGCAGGCGAGCCTCGACGTCGGGGAACGGGATGGCGCCCGGCCCCGATCATCCAATGGCTCGCTGCACCAGAGGACTTCGATGTCTGACGCCGACCGGATCCCATGCCGGCCTGCGGCACGGGCTCGGACGGCAGAAGCGGGCCATGGTGCCGGTCGGGATGCGCACCCCGTGCGGTCGGGACCATTCGCGGACCGCGTTGACGAGGCCGGGCCGGCGCGCGACCAGCGGCTCGAGGTCGGCGCACAGGACACGGCGCTCTCGGGCCTGACGGGGGCTCGTCGAGTTCAACGGGCCGGTCATCGGGGCCGGCTCCGTGGTTGACGGTCACTGGTCACGCCTCGGCGGTCCGGCGGGTGACGTCGCCGCCGCGGATCCAACCGTTCGCTGCGCCGGAGCTCCGGCTCGAGGTGCTGCGGGCGACGCCGGGCTGCCGCGCGGGGAGAGCGGAGGGAGATCGAACCGTGCCCGTCGGTTCCCGACAGGTCGTGCGCCGCGGCCGGGGGAGGGTGTATGCTCCGCCGCGCCCATGGTGGACACCCGTGACAAGGCTCGCGCCCTGCGCCTCGAGCGGCTGGCGAAGATGCTCGCCGAGAAGCTCACTCACGCGCCCGCCGCGCTGGAGACGCTCCTCGACGAGCTCGGCCGGGGCGAGCCACGCGCGGACGACTGGGAGGCGCTCCACGTGGCGGCGGCGCGCGACGACCAGGCGGCCGCGCTCGGCGACGCCTACCGGAAGGCCCTGACCCCTCACCGCATGCGGGCGCTCACGCCGGAGCAGCAGGGCGTGGTGCTGATGCACGCGGTCGACTTCTTCCAGGGGATCCTCGGGGATGTGGTGAGCGCGGAGGGCTTCCTCGAGCGGGTGCTCGAGGTCGTGCCCGAGCACCTGGAGGCGTTCGATCGCCTCGAGCGGCGGCGCAAGGCCGCCGACGATCGGCGCGGCCTCATCCACCTGTACGCCCTCGTGGCGGGGCGCTCCGTGGTCAGTCCTGCCCAGCTCGCGGCGCGCGTCGCCGACCTGATGCTCGTGCCGCTCCCCGCCAAGACGCCGCTGCTCGACGAGACCTGCCGGCGCCTGCTCCCCCTGGTGCCCCTGCACCCGCGCCTGCTCGACCTGCTCGACGAGCACTGCCACGCGACGGGGCGGGCCGCGCTGGGGTGCGAGCTCCGCGCGGCGGTCCTCGAGCGCACCGAGCTGCCGGAGGAAACCGCGCTCCCCATGCGACGGCGCCTGCTCGAGCGCTACCTCGAGAAGGGCTCGATCCCGCCGGCGGCCATCGATCACGCCGAGGCGCTGCTCGCGCGGAGCGCCGGCGATCCGGTGGCGCTGCAGGCCGCGGACAAGCTGCTCCGGGTGCGGGAGGTCGCCTCGCGCGCCGCGGTGCTGCTCAAGGACGCCCGCATGCTCGGCAGGCCGCCGGCGCGGCGGTGAGCGGAAAGGACCGGCCGGGCGCAGCGCCCGAGTAACCTCGGCGGCCCGGAATCATGCGGTCGCCCGGCTCGAGCCGCGAGGCGCGGGGTCGCGTTCACGCGCCGCGCGTGTCAGGCCGGCGTCCGGTCCGCGAGCGCGCGCTCCGCGGCGAGCGACCTCAGTCGAAGGGCCTCGCCGAAGCCTGCAGCGTCTGCTCGACGATGGACGGGCCGACGCCGAGCTTGACCGAGATCCGGCCCATCTCCGCCAGCTCCTCGGGCGTGACCTGGCCGTCGGCCGCGGCCACGATGGTCAGGTGCTGCACGAGCTGGGCGCGGCGCAGCAGCGGCTGCTTCTCGGCGAGCGGCAGCTTCTCCTCGAGCTCGGCGCGGGCGGCGGCGACGTCGACGCCGTCCCACAGCCCCTCCGGCCCCACCAGGCGGCGCAGCGCCTTGATCTCCGTCTCGTGCACCTCCCCGTCGGCCGCGGCCACGCTGACGGCCGCGCAGAAGAGCAGGCGGCGCAGGAAGAGCGAGTCCTCGTCCTTCTCCTCCAGGTAGCTCGGGGCCATCACGTCGAGATCGCGCTCGATGATGTCCTCGACCGCGTCGAGGTCGAGGTCCCCAGGGCCGTGGCCGGTGAGCTCCCGGAACCGGTTGGAGCGCGAGAACGCCACCACGGCCCGCACCCGGAGCGGGCTGTACGGATGGGTGCTGAAGCAGTCGAGCGTGTCGTCGTCGTTGCGGGGCTTCTGGCGGGCCTCGGGCGCCGACGCGAGCGAGTCGATCTGCTCGGAGTACGCCGCGAGATCCGGCTCGACGTGGGTCGAGGACAACCCGCTCGCCAGCTTGAAGAACCCGCGCGCCGCGGCCGCGGAGTCCCCCGCGCAGACCAGCCCCGCGCGGTCCGCCGAGTGCTCGGCCGCGCGCGCCCAGAGGTACAGCCGCAGCGCGTTGCGGCGGCTCACGAGCGGTCCGGCCCGATCCTCGAGGCGCGCGAGCGCCGGCATCGGCAGCCGCAGGTGGTAGAGGACCAGATGGCCGAGCTCGTGGCCGAGCACGAACCGCAGCTCGTCCGGGGAGAAGGCCTCGACCAGCCGCGACGACACCGCGATGACGTCCGGGCTCCCCTCGCAGCGCATCGCGGAGGCGTGGAACTCGGAGTCGGCGCGGACGTAGACCTCTACCGCCCGGTCGTAGCCGAGGATCCGCCGGCACTCCCCGAAGGCGTCCGCGATCGTCGGCGCCATCGAGCGCGTCAGGCGCAGCGCGCCTGTGAGCAGCGCGCGCCGACCCATGAAGCCGTAGCCGCCGTGTCGCTCCTCGAGCTTGCCGAGGGCGTAGACGACGTCGGATTCGGCCAGCAGCTCGCCAGTCAGGGCGCGCTCACGTCGCGTGCGCAGCGCCTCTGGATCAATGGGGGTGCTCACCATCGGGTCGGGTACCGCCGCCAGCCGGGGGGCGGGCTCAGGTCGCGTACTTGATCGCCAGGACGTTGATGATCGTCTTGGCCGTGGCGTCGTCCAGGCCGAGCACGCGCTGCATCGCCTCGAGCATCGCGTCCTCGTCCTCGTCCACGTCCCCCGAGGAGAGCGCGATCTCCGCGGCCATCAGGAACGCCTTCTGCTTGATGGCCGCCGACGAGATCTGCGAGAGGGCGGCCACCGCGGCCTGAGGGTTCTCGTACTTGCGGGCGATCTTCTTCGCCTCGCCGACCATGTTCTGCCACTCCTGCTGCGTGGTGGCCTTGAACTCCGGCAACGAGTTGGCCGCCGCCATGATGACCTGGATCTCCTCATCGTCGAAGTTCCCGGCGGCGCCCGCCATCAGGAACATCGCGTGAATCAGCAGCACATCGTCGGTCGGCGCCTTGGTCTGTCCGAACCCAGCTAGACGAGAAAGAAGTCCCACGGCTCTCCTCCTGTTTCTTGGGTGATCCCCAGCTCGCGACGCGCCAGGCTAGCTTGGGCGGTGGGCGCAAGGCAAGAGCGCCCGCTGGCCCCGGCGGGGCCAGCGGGCGCCAAGATCCAGGAATCGGTTCGGACCCGGAGCTCCCGGCTCAGGGGGCGGCTGCCGCGGGCGAGGTTCGGCGGCGTCGCGCGGCTCGCCTGCCGGCGCGGTCGAACAGGACGTAGAGCACGGGCGTCACGAAGAGCGTCAAGAGCTGCGAGAACAGGAGGCCGCCCACCACGGCGAGGCCGAGCGGCTGCCGAGACTCGCCCCCCGCGCCGAGGCCGAGCGCGATGGGGAGGGTGCCGAGGAGCGCGGCCATGGTGGTCATCATGATGGGGCGGAAGCGGACCTCGCACGCCTGCACGATGGCGGCCTGGGCGTCGAGCTCGGCGGTGCGTTGCGCGTCGAGGGCGAAGTCCACCATCATGATGCCGTTCTTCTTCACCAGCCCGATCAGCAGGATGACGCCGACGAAGGCGTAGACGTTCAGATCCACGCCGAAGACGAGCAGGGTGACGACCGCGCCGAACCCGGCGAAGGGCAGGGCGGAGAGGATGGTGAGCGGGTGGATCGTGCTCTCGTAGAGGATGCCCAGCACCACGTAGATGACGAAGATCGACACCAGGAGCAGCACCCCGAGGCCAGTGAGCGAGGCCTGGAACGCCTCGGCGGCGCCCTGGAAGCGGGCGCTGACGCCCGCGGGCAGCACGCGTTCGGTCGCCGCCTCCACGGCGGTGACCGCTTCGCCGAGGGAGTGGCCCGCGGCCAGATCGAAGGAAACCGTGACCGCGGGGAGCTGGCCCGAGTGGGTCACCGTGAGGGGACCCACGCTCGGGCGGATCCTGGCGACCGTCCGGAGGGGCACCAGCTCGCCGCTCGTCGCCCGCACGTACAGGTCGTCGAGGGCCGCGGGCTCCCGTTGCGTTCGCGGGTCGAGCTCGAGGATCACCGGGTAGTCGTCGTCCGGCGCGAAGATGGTGGAGATCTGGCGGGTGCCGTAGGCGCTGTAGAGCGCCTCCTCGATCCGCTCCGCGGTCAGCCCGAGGGACGCCGCCCGGTCGCGGTCGATCTCCACCGCGATCTCCGGGTTCTTGATCTGCAGATCGCTGGTGACGTCGCGGAGCGCCGCGGAGCGCTCGAGCTCCTCGATCAGGAGCGGGGTGACCCGGTAGAGCTCGGCGGTGTCGGAGCCCTGGAGCGTGAGCTGGTACTCGCTCTTGGTCAGCCGCCCGCCGATGCGGATCGGGGGCGGGACCTGCATGAACACCCGCATGCCGGGGACGGCCGCGGCCCGGGCCTGGAGGCGCGCGATCACCTGCTCGGCGCTGGCCGCGCGCTGGTCGCGCGGCTTGAGGCGGACGAAGATCATCCCCTGGTTAGCACCCGTGACCCCGCGCGCACCGACGGTGGACATGTAGGTGACCACGTCGGGATCGGCGCCGATCAGCGCGGCCACCTGGAGCTGGCGCTCCCTGGCCGCGTCGAACGAGATCCCCTCCACCGCCTCGGTGGTGACCATGATCTGGTCGACGTCCTCCGTGGGCAAGAAGCCCTTCGGAATGCGCTGGAAGAGGACCGCCGTGGCGACCAGGATGGCGGCCGACGCGGCCAGGGTGAGCCCCTGGTGCCGCAGCACGGCGCGGAGCGCCCGCGAGTAGAGCGCGAGCGCGCCGACGAAGGCGCGCTCGATGGCGCGGTACAGGGCGCCGTGCCGCTCGGTCCCCTGGGGCCGCACCAGCCGCGCCCCCAGCATCGGGGTGAGGGTGAGCGAAACCGCGCCGCTCAGCAGGATGGCGACCGCGATGGTCACCGCGAATTCCTCGAAGAGGCGGCCCAGGATGCCGCCCATGAAGAGGAAGGGGATGAACACGGCCACCAGCGAGAGCGTCATGGAGACGATGGTGAAGCCGATCTCCTCCGCCGCGGTGAACGCTGCCCGGAGCGGCGGCTCCCCGCGCTCCACGTGGCGGACGATGTTCTCCAGCATCACGATCGCGTCGTCGACGACGAACCCGACGCTGAGCGTGAGGGCCATCAGCGACAGGTTGTCGAGCGTGTAGCCGAGCAGGTACATCACCGCGAAGGTCCCGAGCAGCGCGAGCGGCATGGCCAGGCTCGGGATCAGCGTGGCGGTGACCTTGCGCAGGAACAGGAAGATGACCATCACCACCAGCGCCAGGGTGAGCAGCAGCGTCACCTGGACGTCGTGGACGGACTCCCGCACCGTCTCGCTGAGATCGAACATGAGCTGGAGGTCGACGGCGCCTGGGAGCTCCTCCTGGAAGCGGGGGAGCAGGGCGCGCACGGCGGCCGCCACCTCGACCGTGTTGGCGCCGGGCTGCTTCTGGACCGCGAGCCCGATGGCGCGCTGGTCCCCGAACCAGGCCGCCACCTTGTCGTTCTCGACCCCGTCGATCACGCGCCCCAGGTCCTCGAGTCGAACCGGCGCGCCGTTGCGGTAGGCGACGATCAAGGGGCGGTACTCCGCCGCGGTCTCGAGCTGGCCGTTGGCCTGGATGGCGAACGCCTTGTCGGGGCCGTACAGGGTCCCGGTCGGCAGGTTGACGTTGGCGCCGCGCACGGCGCCGATGACCTCGTCCAGACCGACCCCGCGCGCGGCCAGCCGCCGCGGATCGAGCTGGATGCGCACGGCGTACTTCTGGGAGCCGAAGACCTGGACCTGCGCCACGCCGCGGATGGTCGAGATGGCCGGGGCGAGCCGCGTCTCGGCGTAGGAGTTGAGGACATGCAGCGGCAGGGTCCGCGAGGCGAGCGCGAGGCGGAGGATGGGCTGGTCCGCGGGGTTGACCTTGCGGTAGGTCGGCGGCGACGGCATGTCGCGGGGCAGCCGCGGCGTCGCCCGCGCGATCGCGGCCTGCACGTCCTGGGCGGCCGAGTCGAGATCGCGGCGGAGATCGAACTGGAGGGTGATGGAGGTGAAGCCGAGCGAGCTCGAGCTGGTCATCGACGTCACGCCGTCGATGGTCGAGAACTCGCGCTCGAGCGGGGTGGCGACCGAGGCCGCCATCGTCTCGGCGCGGGCGCCGGGCAGCGACGCCATGACGTTGACGGTGGGGAAGTCCACGTTGGGCAGCGCGCTCACCGGCAGGCGCAGGTAGGCGAGCAGCCCGAACAGCGGCACCGCGACCACGATGAGCGTGGTCGCGACCGGCCGCCGGATGAACGGCGCCGAGACGTTCACCGGCCGGCCCCCGCCGGCGCGGCGGCGCCCGGCGCGCTCGCCGCGGGCGGGCTCGCCCCGCCGCTCGCCGCCGCGGGCGGGTCCGCGCGCTCCGGCGTCGCGGAGGACGCCGTCACCGGGCTCCCGTCGCGGAGCTTGACCTGCCCGTCGGTGACCACGCGCTCGCCGAGCCGGCGCCCCGCCTCGAGGACGCTCCCCGCGTCGATCGTGCGCCGCACCTGCCCCGAGCGCAGTCGCGCTCGCCCGTCTTCGCCGCCCACGAAGGCGTAGGCCCCATCCTGGCCCATCTGGATCGCGGTGTCGGGGACGACGGTGGCGCCGCGCTCCACGCCGAGCTCCACGGTGACGTCGACGAACTGACCCGGCCAGAGCGCGTGGTCCTCGTTGGTGAACTCCGCCTTCAGCCCGATGGTCCCGGTGGCGGGATCGACCGTGTTCTCGAGGAACACGAGGGCGCCGCGCGCCTCCTGCCCGCCCGCGCCGCGCGGGCGCGCCGTCACCGGCACCACGCCCGCCTGCATCCGGCGGCGGAGCTCGGGCAGGTGCTCCTCGGGGACCGCGAAGCGCACGTGAATGGGGACCAGGCTCCGAATGACCACCAGCGGCTGAGTGTCGTTCGCCTTGACGACGTTGCCGGCGACCACCAGCAGGCTGCCGGTGCGGCCGGCGATGGGGGCGCGGATCTGGGCGAACTGGACGTCGAGCGCGGCCGCGCGGACCCGCGCTTCCGAGGCCTCGAGCGCCGCCTGCGCGGCCGCGGCGGCGGCCTGGGCCCGGCGGACGTCCTGGGCGCTCGCGAGCTCGCTCGCCGCCAGGCGCGCGGCCCGGTCCGCCTCCTCCCGGGCCTGGCGCGCGAGCGCCTGATCCCGCACCACCTGCGCCTGGGCGGCGGCGAGGCCGCTGGCGTAGGGACGGGTGTCGATGCAGAAGAGCAGATCGCCCGCCGCCACGAGATCGCCCTCGCGGAAGTGCACGCGCTGGATCATCCCGGTCACCTGCGCCACCACCCGCACCGTGCTCACGGGCTCCACGGTGCCGACGGCGCGCAGGCGCACGACGACGTCACGGGAGGCGACCGTCGCCACCGTCACGGGGGTCGGCGGCGGCGCGCCGCGCCCCTGCGCCTTGCCCCGGCAGCCGGGCGCCCCCGCGAGCGCGAGCAGCCCGAGGCCGGCCAGGGCCACGCGGTGGACCCCGCGGGAGAGGCGCGCGCGCGGCGCGCGCGCGAGCCGGGGCGTGAGGGGGCGTGGCGGGACGGGCACCGAAACCCTCATGTGGTCTCTCGCCCGCCGCCTGTAAAGGCCCAATCCTCGCCCCCGGCGCGCCGACCCCGGGCGCGGGCGCGGTGGCTACGGGGTTTCGAACGCGCCCACGTCGGGCGCGGAGCCCCTGTAGGCGAGGGCGACTCCCAGCCCGTCCGTCCACGCGAGCTCCCGGTCGACGGTCAGCCGGTTCTCCTCCCGATCGGCCGCGACCAGCACCGCGGTGTCGGCCTGCCCCTCGAGCTGGATGGTGTCGCCGACCTCGCCGGCGATCCCGAAGCCGTCGTAGAAGAACCGCGCGTCCTGCACCGCGAGGACCGTGCCGCGCCCGTCGCCCACGGTCACGGTGAGGAACGCCCCGGCGTCGCGGAGCGGACTGTCGTCGCGCAGGCGGAAATCGGCGCCGGCGGCGTCGACGAAGCCCGGATCGACCTCGAGGTTGTCCCAGAAGGTCCCGGGGGCGGACGCCTCGAGGCTCGCCAGCGTGGCGCCCGCGGCGAACTCCTCCAGGATCACCGCCTGCCCGGGCGCACCCGCCCAGAGATCGTTGCGCCAGAAGCGGACGCCCGCGAGGTCGCCGCGGTGCAGGAGCTGGGCGGGGCCATCGCCCTCGCAGTCGCCGTCCCAGCCCAGGTTCTCGGCGAGGACGTTGTTCACGAAGGCGTTGTCCTGCTCGTCCGCGCCCAGGGAGATCCCGGCGCACTCGTTGGCGAAGAAGACGTTGGCGTAGACGCGGTTGCCGCGGTTGTGCAGCGCCTCGTCCGCGTAGGTCTGCATGCCGAGGCCGACGTTGGCGTTCCGGAACACGTTGCGGCGCACGATCCCGTCCTGCCCCGCGTACTGGATCCCGTTGCCGCCGGAGGTGCTGTAGTGGCGGTCGGTGGCGGTGAACTCGTTGGCCTCGATGAGGTTCTGCCGCGTCGAGTCGAAGGCGTTGGGGACGGCGGTCGTGTCCTCGCCGCAGTCGTAGACCTCGCCGATCTTCTGCCGGGTGTTGGCGAAGCGGTTGCGCCGGATCACGTTCCGGTCGCCGCAGCGGATCCCGAAGACGCTGTGGCCGCCCTCGGTGACGGTGTTGCCCTCGACGACGTTGCGCTCCGAGTCGATGAGGAGCAGATCGTCGTTGCCGCCGTGGATGCGGTTCCCGAGCAGGAGATTGTCGTCGCTCCGGACGAACCGCACGTTGCCCGTCGTGCCCGTGGCGGGGCTCGCCTCGAAGGTGCAGTACCGGACCGTGACGTGGTGCGCGTCCTGGGCCTCGAGCCAGCGGGCGTTCCGCACCGCGATCCCTGCGAGGACCACGTGGCTCACCCCGAGGAGCTGGATCATCGCGGGCTCGGCGTCGCCGGTCAGCGTCGGCGTCTCCCCCGGGTAGGCGCGGAAGGTGAGCGGGCTGCCCTCGACGCCCGAGCTCGTGGGCGAGAGCGGCTCCTCGTAGGTCCCCTCGCGCAGGACCACGGTGTCACCCGCCGACGCCACGGCCGCGGCGCCGGCCAGGGTGCGAAACGCGGGGCTCTCGCCCGCCCCGCAGGCGCGCGAGCCGGGATCGTAGGTCGCGCAGTGGTCGGCGGTGAGCGCGGGATCCACGTACAGGGCGTCCGCCGGGGGCGGCGAGGCGTCGGTGCCCCCGGCGCCGAGCGCGCCGCCCGGCGCCTCTCCCCCCGGGCCGCCACCCGGCGCTCCGCCCTGGGCCACGGCGCTCCCCGCGTCGCCGCCGTCCGGCGCCCGTCCGCCCGCGCCGCCCCTGGCCGCCGCGCCCCCGGCGTCGCCGCCGTCGCCGCGACCACAGCCCGTCAGGAGCCCGAGCAGCAGCGCTGCGCGCGCGCCGGTCCCCGCCGCGCTCCTCCGCGTCCGCCCGTCCATCGTCGGCACTGCTCCCGCGCGCCCAGGATCCCGCGGCGGCGCCGGCACCGTCAAGCGCCGGGTCCTGCTGCCCGACGTCGGTCCGCGGCTCGTGGAGCGAGCCGCGCGCTACCTCGCGCGCGGCCCGCGGGCGCCGCGCTTCGTGTCCCATTTCGAGCCCCGCTTCACGCGTTGCTTCGCGCGGCGCGCCGGCGCTATGGTCGGCCCTCCCGGGGGCCGATCCCCGGCGCTGTGCCCGGAGGAGTACGAGATGGAGGAGCTCATCAAGGTCGTCAGTGCGAAGGCGGGCATCTCGGAGGATCAGGCGCGCTCGGCGGTGCAGGCGGTCGTCGGCTTCCTCCGGGAGAGGCTCCCGGCGCCCCTCGCGGGGCAGGTCGAGGGCCTCCTGTCCTCGGGCGCTTCGGTCCTCGGCGGCGTCGACGTCGGGGCGGTCACCGGCGCCCTCGGCGGCCTCTTCGGCAAGAAGTAGGGTCGGCGCGCGTCGCGTCGACGCCGTCACCACCGGACGGCGCCGGCGGGGCGCGAACGAGGGGATCCATGCCCAGCCACGCCGAGCGCGCGGTCGCCTTCTTCGAGCAGGGGTACGGCTGCGCTCAGGCCACCGCGGCCGCGTTCGCCGACGACGTCGGCGTCGAGCTCGAGCTGCTGCTGCGGGTGACGGCGGGCCTGGGTGGCGGGCGCGGCGGGCTGCGCGAGACTTGTGGCGCGGTCACCGCGATGGCGATCGTCGCCGGGCTCTCGGCGGCCCCCTTCGCCCCCGGCGACCTCGCGGCCAAGCAGGCCCTGTACGCCTGCATCCGGGCCATGGACGAGGAATTCTCCCGCCGCCACGGAACCACCGTCTGCGCGGAGCTCCTCGCGCGGGCCGCCGTCCCCGTCGGGGCCGAGCCCTCGGCGCGGAGCCCCGAGTACTACGCCGCCCGCCCCTGCTCGGAGCTGGTGGCGACCGCGGCCGCGATCCTCGCCCGGATGCGCCCGCGGGCAGCGTCGCGGGGCTAGCCGCCGACCCGCGCCCGGGGGCCGGCGGGACGCCGTTTCCGCTGGCCTCGTCGCGCCCCCTCGTCTATTCACGCGGCGTCCGGAGGCCGACGGCGCGGTGCCGCGGTGGCTCCCGGCACCAAGGATAGGCCATGGAATTCTCCCACGAAGTGGCGCACATGGTGTGCGTCCGTCGCGGGCCGAACAACGGACCCGCTCCGATCCCCGAGGAGGGACGCTGGGTGCAGGCCCGCGAGGTGAAGGCCATCTCCGGGCTCACCCACGGCGTCGGCTGGTGCGCGCCGCAGCAGGGCGCTTGCAAGCTGACGCTGAACGTCAAGGAGGGCGTCATCGAGGAGGCGCTGGTGGAGACGCTCGGCTGCACGGGGATGACCCACTCCGCGGCGATGGCGGCCGAGATCCTGCCCGGCAAGACCATCCTGGAGGCGCTCAACGTCGACCTGGTCTGCGACGCCATCAACGTCGCGATGCGCGAGCTGTTCCTGCAGATCGTCTACGGGCGCAGCCAGACGGCCTTCTCCGAAGGGGGGCTGCCCATCGGCGCCTCGCTGGAGGACCTCGGCAAGGGTCTGCGCAGCGTGACCGGCACCATGTTCGGCACCTCCGTCAAGGGCCCGCGCTACCTCGAGATGGCCGAGGGGTACGTCACCCGCCTCGCGCTCGACGAGAACGACGAGATCATCGGCTACGAATTCCTCAAGCTGGGGCCGATGCTGGAGGCGATCGTCGAGGGCAAGGATCCGGGCGAGGCCGTCAAGAAGTACACCGGCACCTACGGGCGGTTCGCCGAGGCCGCGCGCGTCATCAACCCGAGGAAGGAGTAGCCGCCATGCCGCTTTTCGAGAGCTACGAGCGGCGCATGCCGCAGATCACCCCGGTGCTCCAGCAGTACGGCCTGCCCACCATCGAGGCCGCCCGTGACCTCTGCCTGTCCAAGGGCGTCGATGTCCACGCCATCGTCCGCGGCGTGCAGCCCATCTGCTTCGAGAACGCGTGCTGGGCCTACACGCTCGGTGCCGCGATCGCGATCAAGAAGGGGCAGGCCCGCGCGGCCGACGTCGCGCAGTCGCTCGGCGAGGGCCTGCAGGCCTTCTGCATCCCGGGCTCGGTCGCCGACGACCGGAAGGTGGGGCTCGGTCACGGCAACCTCGCCAGCATGCTGCTGCGCGAGGAGACGAAGTGCTTCGCGTTCCTGGCCGGCCACGAGTCCTTCGCCGCGGCCGAGGGCGCCATCGGGCTGGCGAAGAGCGCCAACCGGGCTCGCAAGGAGCCGCTGCGGGTGATCCTGAACGGGCTCGGCAAGGACGCCGCCCACATCATCGCGCGTATCAACGGGTTCACCCACGTGCAGACGCGCTTCGACTACGCCACCGGCAAGCTCGCCGTGGTGTGGGAGAAGGCCTACTCGCAGGGTGACCGCGCCAAGGTCCGCTGCTACGGCGCGGACGATGTCCGCGAGGGAGTGGCGATCCTGCACCACGAGGGCGTGGACGTCTCCATCACGGGCAACTCGACCAACCCCACGCGGTTTCAGCACCCGGTGGCGGGGACCTACAAGAAGGAGTGCATCGAGCAGGGCAAGCGCTACTTCTCGGTGGCCTCCGGGGGCGGCACCGGTCGTACGCTCCACCCCGACAACATGGCCGCGGGTCCCGCGTCCTACGGCATGACCGACACCATGGGGCGGATGCACTCGGACGCGCAGTTCGCCGGCTCCTCCTCGGTGCCGGCGCACGTCGAGATGATGGGTCTCATCGGCATGGGGAACAACCCCATGGTCGGGGCCTCCGTCGCCGTCGCCGTCGCCGTCGAGGAGGCGATGCGCAAGTGAGCCGCCGCCGGCGATGAGCGCGGCCGCGCGCGCGCGCCGCGCCCGGGCGGGCGTCGCGCGGGGGGCCGCGCGGCGCCCGTCGCCGTCGACGCCCCCCGCGCGGAGCTAGCGCGCCTTCACCGCGACGCCATCGGCCACGCGGTCGCTCGGGTGGGTGATCACGCGGTCGCCCTCGGCGAGGCCGCCCGTGATCTCGACCCGGGTGTCGGTGCGGTGACCGATCTCGACCGGCCGGAGCCGGGCACGATCGCCCTCCACCTCGTAGGCGGCCCAGCCGTCGCCGTGGCGGAACACGGCGCTCATGGGTACGGTCAGGGCATCGTCCGCGGACCAGGTGACGATCCGCGCCTCGATGCGGTAGCCGTCGCCGAGGCTCTCCCAGACGGGGTACGGGTCGGTGAGCTCGATCACGACGTTGACCCGCTGCTCCTCGACCCCGAGGGAGGAGACGCGCGTGAAGGCGCTCGGTTCCACCAGGCGCACGCGCCCGGCGAGCGGCGGGCCGCCCCAGTGCTCTAGCCGCACGGCGCAGCCCGGACGGACCAGGACGGCGTCGCTGGTCAGGATGTCCACCGTGACCTCGAGGGCGCGCGGGTCGCCGATCTCGACCAGCGGGCTGCCCGCCTGCACCACGCCCTCGTTCCGAGTCACCACGCGCAGCACCCGGCCGCTCACCGGGCTCCGCACCTCCTGCTCGTCGCCGCTGCTCTTGCCCCCCTTGAGGCGGCCGAGCGCGGCGTTGGCCGTCGCCAGCTCGTAGGCGGCGACGCGCGCGCCGAACTCCGCGCTCGTCAGCTCTGCCTGGGCGGTTCGCTCGTCGAGCTCGGCGCGCTCCACGTCGCGGTCGGTCGCGGCCCCGCCGGCGCGCAGCGCGCGCTGCTGCGCGGCCTCGCGGCGGGCGAACTCGAGCGCCGCCCGCGCGCGCTCGATCTGGGCCGCGGCCTGGCGCTGCGCCGCCGCGGCGGCCGCCACCTGGGCCTCGCCGGTGCTGCGCGCGCGCGCGTCCAGCATCGGCGCCGCCAGCGGGACCAGGCGGGCCAGCACGGCGCCGGCCTCCACGGCGTCGCCCGGCTCGAGCTCGATGCGCGCGAGGTTGCCGGTGAGCGGAGCCGAGACCACGTAGCGGTCCTTCACGCGGCTGCGCCCGTCCTCGTCCACGGTCACCTCGAGCCGGCCGCGCACCGCCGCGGCCACGTCCACCGGCACCGGCGAGGGCAGGGAGGCGACGACGATCAGCGCCACCAGGCCGGCGGCGGCGAGCGCCCCGACGCCGCGGCGGAGCCAGCGCCGGGCGGCTCGGGACCGCGGACGCTGGGGAGCTCGGTCGGCCGCGGGGAGGAGGGGTGCGGAGGGGGGCGAGGGGTCGGTCATGGTCGGTCCCAGGCTCGTCAGTCTCGGGTCTTGAGCACGGCGATGAGGTCGAGGGCGCGCAGGCGGCCGAGCACGAGCAGCGCGCTCGCGGCGCCGGCGGCGAGCGCCACCACCACCGCGAACGCGTAGCTCCGGGCGGAGATGATCACCGGGAACCGGTAGGTTTCGGGGTCCGTCAGGCTCATCATCGCGGTCGCGAGCCAGGTCCCGAAGACCAGCCCGGGCAGGATGGCGAGGCAGACCTGGAGGGCGAGCTCACCGACCAGGATGGTGGCCACCTCGGCGTGGGTGAAGCCGAGCACCCGCAGGCTCGCCAGCTCGCGGCTGCGCATGGAGAGCGCCACCCGCGCGTTGTTGTAGACGACGCCGACGGCGATGACAGAGGCGAACGCGGTCAGGATCACCGTGAAGACCAGGATCATGTTGCGGCTCTGCGCGTCGAAGCGCTCGGTGAGGTTGTCGCGCCGGGTGACGGAGGCGACCTCTGGCAGCTCCTTCAGCCGGGCCCGGGCGCGGTCGCCCGCCGCGGGGTCGAGCAGCAGCAGCGCCGAGGTCACTCGCGGCTCCTCGCCGAGGAGCGCGGCGACCGTGGTCGCCCGCGCGTGGGCCTGGAGCCCGAAGGCCTCGTTCACCGTGCTGACGAGGGGCGCGACGAGGTGCGCCCGCTCGCCCTCGCGGACCTCGAGGGTGACGGGGTCGCCCGGTTGCACGCCGAGCACCTCGGCGAGCTTGCCGGTGAGCACGAGCCCCCGCTCGGGGAGGGGCTCTTCGACCCCGTGCTGGTCGAGCACCCGGCGGAGCTCGGCGCCGTCGGGGTAGCCGATGAGGACGGTGTCGCGGGAGCGGGCGCCGCTCCGCACCCGCACCGGCACCTCGCGGAGGCCCTCCACCCTGAGCACGCCGGGCAGGTGGGCGAGCTCGCGCAAGGCCCGCGCCGGGCGAGGCGAGCGGAAGACGACGGTGAGATCCTCGCGCATCGCCTGGCCGAACTGGACGTCCATCATGTAGTCCATGGCGTCGGACCAGAACTGCCCGACCACGGTGATGGCGACCGCCATCGCGATGCCCACGGAGGAGAGCAAGAGCCGGAGCGGCCGGCGCTCGACCTCCCGGACGATCATGCGCTCGGCCGGCCCGAGCAGCGCGAGCAGTCCCAGCCGCTCCAGCGCCGTGCGGCGGTATCCGGCGGGCGCCGGCGGTCGCATCGCCTCCGCGGGCGGCAGCCGCACCACCGCGGCGACCGAGACGAGCGCGCCGACCACGGCGGACAGGAGGCTGATGCCGACCGCCGTCAGCGCGACCGGGAGCCCGAGCCGGTACTCGAGCACGGGGAAGTGGAAGAAGCCGGCGTACAGCTCGGTCATCGCCCGCCCAAGCCAGGCCCCGAGGGCCAGCCCCAGGGCGGCGCCGACCAGCACGATGGCGGTCACGAGCTCGAGGAAGTGAAGCCCCACCGCGAGGTCCCGGTAGCCGACCGCCTTGAGGGTGGCGATCTGGCCCCGCTGCAGGAACACCAGGCGCGACAGGACGACGTTCAGGAGGAAGGCGGCGACGCCGAGGAAGATCGCCGGGACCACGGTGGCCATGCTCTCGAGCTGCGCGAGCTCGCCGGAGAGCATGAAGTGGGAGAGCTGCTTGGCGCGGCCGATGGCGCCGAGCCCGCCATAGGGCTCGAGCAGGGTGTTCACGCCGTCGAGCACCGCCGCCTCCGAGGCGCCGGGCTGGAGCCGGAACGTCACGTCGTTGAACGCGCCCTCCATCTGGAAGGCGGGGGCGAGCGCCGCGCGATCCATCCACAGCACGGCGAAGCGCGCCGGGTCCGGGGCGAGCTCCCCCGGCGCCATGGCCATGATGTACTCGGGCGACGCCGCGGTGCCGACCACGCGGAGCTGGCGCAGCCGGCCGTTGAGGACCACCGGGAGGCGAGAGCCGGGGACGAGCTGGTGCGCCTGGGCGAAGGTCTCGAGGATGACGACCTCGTCGGCGTGCCCCGGCTCCACGACCCGGCCGGAGCGGAGCGTCAGCGCGTTGAGGGCCGGCGGGCGGCCCGCCGGGATGGAGACGACCTGGCCGCTCGCCGGCTCGGGCAGCGCCGGCAGCGGGACCAGCACGCTCTCGGACACGCGGGTCTCCGCCAGCGCCACGCCCGGCACCGCCTCGAGCCGGGTCCGCAGCGCCTCCGGTGCCCGCTTGCAGCGCGCGAAGACGTCCGCGAACCGATAGCGCTCGTAGTAGGTGGCGCGCGACATCAGGCGCGAGTCCCAGGTGCTGCGGAGCGCGACGTAGGCAGCGACCCCGCAGGCCACCACCAGAGCGAGGCTCAGAAGCTGCCCGCGGAGCTCGCCGAGGGCGCGGAGCAGCTTGCGGTGCAGGGCGCCGATCAGCATGGTCCGGCCCCTACCAGCTGAGCTCGCGCGCCGGGGTCCGGCGGGGGTGCTCCTCGACGCTCGCGATCAGGCCGTCGGCGAGCAGCACCGAGCGGTCCGCGATCCGCGCCACCGGGGCGTTGTGGGTGATGACGGCGGTGGTGGTGCCGAGCTCCGCGTTGAGCCGCTGGAGCACCTCCAGCACCAGGACGCCGGTGTGGAAGTCGAGCGCGCCGGTGGGCTCGTCGCACAGCAGCAGCTCGGGGCGCTTGGCGATGGCGCGCGCGATGGCGACTCGCTGCTGCTCGCCCCCCGAGAGCTGGGAGGGGAAGTGGGCGCGGCGCGCGCCGAGGCCGACCCGCTCCAGCGCCTCGGCCGGCTCCATCGGGTCGCGCGCGATCTCGGTGACCAGGGCGACGTTCTCGAGGGCCGTGAGGCTGGGGATGAGGTTGTAGAACTGGAAGACGAACCCCACGTGCTCGCGGCGGTAGGTGGTGAGCGCCCGCTCCCCGAGCCGCGTGAGCTCCCGGCCGCGGTAGAAGAGCTGGCCCCCGGTGGGGACGTCGAGCCCGCCGAGCAGGTTCAGCAGGGTGGACTTGCCGCTCCCCGAGACGCCGAGCAAGACCAGAAACTCGCCCTCGTGCAGGGCGAGGTCGACCCCGCGCAGGGCGTGCACGTCCACCTCCCCCATCCGGTAGATCTTGGTGACGGCCCGGGCCTCGAGGACGGGCTCAGGGGCACCGCGCGTCGCCGTATCGCGCACCGTGGTCTGGCTCATCGCGCCGGCTCGGTCGCGCGTCAAGCGCAGAGCGGCCACGCGTCGGGGTCGGCCGCGGCGCCTGGCGCGCGAACCCCGGGGCCTCGAGCGCGCGCGGCGCTACCCGCGACCACGCGCACCAGCCGCTCGTCATGCCCGACGAGGGGGTCGACCTCCGCGCGCGGCGCCGGCGCGGAGCGCGCCGGGGCGCCTGTGCCTCACTGCTCCAGCTCGGCCTCGCCGGGCTCATCGGCGCGGCCGTCCCGCCTCCGGTGCCGCTGCAAGAGACGGATGAGGTACGACCGATCCATGCGCGCCAGGCGCGCGGCGCGGGTGACGTTGTCCCCCGCGCGCTCGAGCAGCCGATCGAGGTACCGCTGCTCGAACTGCCGGAGCAGGAGCTCCCGCGCGTCCTTGTAGGGCAGATCGAGCAACGCCGGATCGCAGTGGATGGATTCCGCTCGAGCGCCCGCGGCGGGGCCGGACCCGAGCAGCTCGGGCGACTCGCCCAGGGCGAGGGTGGCCTCCACCCAGTTGCGGAGCTCGCGGACGTTGCCGGGCCAGGCGTGCCGCTCGAGCTCGGCCAGGGCTCCCGGCGGCAGCAGCGCCGCGAGCGGTCCCTCGTGCCCGGCCTGGCGGAGGAAGTGCTCGACCAGGAGCGGCAAGTCGGCCTTCCGCTCGCGCAGCGGGGGGATCCTGAGCACCACCACCGCGATCCGGAAATAGACGTCCATCCGGAAGCTGCCCGCGTTGACCTCGGCCCGCAGATCCCGGTTGGTGGCCGTGACCACCCGCACGTCGAGGGGGATCTCGGTCTTGCCGCCGACGCGCCGGAACTGGCGGCGCTCAAGCGCCCCGAGCAGCTGCGGCTGGAGCTCGGCCGACAGCTCCCCGACCTCGTCGAGGAAGAGCGTGCCCCCCTGGGCGCGCTCGAAGGCGCCGATGTGCGTCCGGTCGGCGCCGGTGAAGGCGCCCTTCTCGTGGCCGAACAGCTCGGAGGCCACGAGCGTCGGCGCGAGCGCCCCGCAGTCGACCACCACGAACGGCCCCGCGCTCCGCTCGCTGTGGTCGTGGATGGCGCGCGCCACCAGCTCCTTGCCGGTGCCCGATTCCCCGAGGACGAGCACCGGCACCGAGGTCCGGGCGACGCGGGCGATCTGCGCCATGAGCCGGCGCATCTGGGGCGTGTTGCCTCGCAGGTCGTGGAAGTGGTCCTCCTCGAGCACCTCGACCAGGGCCTCGGTGCCGTTGGCGACGCGCACCTCGGTCCCGCCCAGCCGGAGCACGGTCCCCGGCTCGATCGCCCCCTGATCGATGCGGACCGGCCCGACGAGGGTGCCGTTGGTCGACTGGAGATCCTTGACCAGGATCCCCGCGTCGGTCCGCGTGAGCTCGAGGTGGAAGCGCGACACGGTCCTGTCGGTGAGCACCAGGTCGTTGCCCGGCGCGCTTCCGATCGTCATCACCTCGCTCGGGGCCTGTGCCCGCTGGCCCTGATCGGGCCCCGAGATCACCTCGAGGCCCAGCGTGTGCACCTTCAGCCGCGGCTGCCGCGCGAGCGGGGTCGTCTTCACGGCCTGACCCTACCACAGCGTGACCGAGGGGCGTCCCCGTGTCGGACGGCCCGCTCCGGACGCCGCCGGGCGATCTCCGGGTTTACTGCCGCCGGGGCAGGGCGCCCGGCCCGCCCGGTCCCCGGGTCTTCAGCCGAGGTACATCTCGCAGACGCCGTCGGTGCACGTCCCGTCGCAGCAATCCTCGTCCTCGTCGCACGCCGCGCCGAGCGGGACGCAGCCGTACTCGTTGGGGACGCAGCTGCCGCGCACGCAGAGCCCGTCGCAGCAGTCCGCGTCGGCGGTGCAGTCGCCGTCGATGGGGACGCACTCCGCGCCGCAGACGAGGTCGCCCTCGGCGTCGGGGAGGCAGAGCCCGCCGCAGCACTCGTCCGCGAACGCGCAGGGCGAGCCGTCGGGGAGGCACTCGTCGGGCGTCCCCGCCGTGAAGCAGCGGCTGACCCCGATCACCGAGGGCAGGCAGAGCTGATTGCCCCCGTCCGCGCCCTGCGGGCAGCAGTTCGCCGCCTGCCCCGTCCAGCACACCTCCCCCGGCCACATGCACCCCGGGGGCTTGCTGCAGCGCCGTACGCCCGACGCGTCGTCGAGCTCGCAGAGCTCCGAGCAGCAGTCGCCGTCGTCGTCGCAGACCTCGCCGATGGGGCGGCAACCGCTGACGTACTGGCAGACGGCGACACCCGTGCCCGGATCGGCGCAGGTCCCCGAGCAGCACTCGTGGTGCCCCGTGCAGGGCTCGCCCGCGGTCTGGCACTCCGTCATGCTCGGGCAGAGGCCGTCTTCACCGCACACCCCGCTGCAGCAGTCGGCGTCCGCGGTGCAGACCTCGCCCGCCGTGCGGCAGGGGGCGCCGGCCAGGCAGCGTTGCTCCTCGCCGAGCTCGGCGCAGAGGCCGGAGCAGCAGTCGGCGGGCTCGTGGCAGGGCTCGCCGACCCCGCCGCACTCCGACGAGACGCCGCGGCAGGTGCCGCCGTCGCACTGGTTGCTGCAGCAGTCGGTCGCCTCCTCGCAGGACTCCCCGCCGAGCGCGCAGATCCCCTCGTTCGAGCAGGCGCCCTCGACGCAGGAGAGTGAGCAGCAGTCGACGGCCGCGGCGCAGTCGTCCCCGACGGCGCCGCAACCCGACGCCACGCAGGTGGCGTCCCCGCCCGCGAGGCTCTCGCACCGTCCCGAGCAGCACTCGGCGGAGGCGGCGCAGGCCTCGCCGTTGGCCGAGCAGAGTCCGGTCGTGCCGAGGCAGATCCCGAAGTCGCAGCGCCCGGTGCAGCAAGCCTCGGACTCCTCGCAGGCGGCCCCCGTCTCCAGGCAGGAGGGGGAGGTCGCGCCGGCACCGCCGCTGCCCTCGTCGTCGCCGCTGTCGCCCCCCTCCGCTCCGGAACCCGGCTCCGGGCCACCCAGACCGTCCGACCCTCCGTCCGACTCCTCACCCCCCGAGGCGGGCGGCTCGTCCCCGCCGGGCGCCGCGTCCCCGCCGCTGCAGCTCCCGAGGCCCGCTGCAGCGAGGAAGAACGCCACCACGCCCAGGACGGTCCGGTGATCTCGACATGCCATGGCTCTGCTCTCCCGTGGTGACCTCGCGGGCGCACCTCCCCCGCGAGGCTCGTGGCCGTGAGACGAAGGGTCCGTGGCCCGAGTTCCCGGTCCGGCCTCCGCGCGCCCGCGTCACCGGCCGCGCCCGAGGTGCGCTTCGCGGCGGCGGCGCGGCGCCCGATGGCAGGGGACACTGGTGCGCGCCCGGCGGGTCGTCGCCTCGACCCTCCTCGGCCTGCTCGCCGCGGTCTGTACTCTGTCCCCGTCACCGACGGTCGACGCTCCTCGGCGGAGAAGAGGCCCGGGAAGGGGTACCAGGAACGGTCATGTCGAAGAGCCAGAGAGTAGACCTGCCGCGGGTTCCTCCCGGGCGACGTGGCGCTGCCCAGCGCGTGGAGGCGGTTCGGCTGCCGCTGTCGGGCAAGCCTTCCGTGGAGCGGTTGCGGGGGCGCAAGCCACTCTCCTCCTTCCCTGAGGCACCGGTAGCCAGCCTTCGGAGCTAGACTTCGGGGCCTGGTTCCCGAGTCTGCGCTGCCTCAGGCAGAAATGCGGCTGCGGCGACCGGTCATGCGGGGCGCCCGCTCGGCCCAGGCGAGGAACTCGCGCACGGTTCGCCGGACCTCCTCCGGCTCGTCGGGCAGCTCGGCCGGTCGTTGCTGGGCCAGGATCTCGACGGCCAAGCGGCTGGGGCGCAGGAAACCAGCGCGTGGGGCAGGGAGCGCGGCTTCGAGGATCGGTAGTACGTCGAGCAAGGACTGGGGGCCAAGGTGAGCCAGCAGGGCACGCGCCAGTCGGAGCAGGGCATTTCGGGTGTATTCCCCGTCGGCAGCGGCCGAGATTGCCGGGGCGACTTGGGCCAGGCGCTCGCGGAGCATGGCAGGAGCGAGCGACGGGGCGGCCTCGGCCAGCCCGTCGAGTGTCCGAGCGCCCCAGACGTCCGTGTTGTGTGCGTGGCCGACGCGTTTCGACTCGGTGGTGGCCGCTGTCAGGAGCGACAGGCCGCTCGCTACATCGCCGTGGGCCAAGGCCACGCGTCCCTTGCCCCCCATGCAGTTGGCGCGTCCGAGGTCGGAGCCGACCTTGCGGTATAGGTGCTCGGCC
>CAYVRP010000035.1:0-60347 GCA_964454025.1 uncultured Polyangiaceae bacterium
CCGCGACGCCACCGGGCGGCACCCCGCCGCCACCAGCACGAGCAGGGCCGCCGCGGGCGCGACCCACGGGGCGCGCCGCGCGCGCGGCCGCGCGCGCGCGGCGCCCCTTCGCGGACGACGACCAGACCGCGCGCTCGGCGATAAGGAAGACAGCGTCACGGGCGCCCTGCGTCATCGCCCGTGGGCGGGGCGACCGGCAGCTCCATCACGAGCTCGGTCCCGCCGGCCGCGGCCGAGGTGCAGCGGAGCGACCCGCCCTGGTTCTCGATCAGCGCCTTCGCCGTGGGCAGCCCGAGGCCGAGGCCGAACGGCTTGCTGCTCACCAGCGGATCGAACATCTGCGCGCGGAGCGCGACGGGCACCCCCTCGCCGGTGTCGCGAACCCGGATCTGGACGATCCCTTCGCGGCGCTCCGCGGCGATGGTCAACGTCCCTCCCTGCGACATCGCCTCCAGGGCGTTGCGCACGACGTTGCGCAACGCCGTCCGCAGCTGGTCGCCGTCCACCAGGAGCGTCAGGTCCTCGGGCACCTCGCGGACCAGGGTGACCCCCGGCGGGAGCGCCTGCGGGTCGAAGGCCGACTCGACGAGCTCCGCGAGCGCGACGTGCATCGGGCGCGCCGGACGCACGCGGGCGTACTCCAGCAGATCGCTGATGATCCGATTGGCGGCCAGCACCTCCTCCTTGATGATGGAGAGGGCGAGGGCGGCATCCTCCGTCATCCCCGCCTCGAGGCGGCGCTCGATGACGGATGCGGCGTTGGTGATGGAGGCGAGCGGGTTGCGGACCTGGTGCGCGAGCCCGGCGGCGAGCTGCCCCACGACCGAGAGCCGCTCTTTCTTCAGGAGCTCCTGCTGGGCCTGGCGGAGCTCCTCGGTCCGCGCGCTCACCAGCGCCTCGAGCTCCTCCTTGCCCCGGCTGAGCGCGCGCTCCCGCTCCTTGAGGTGCGTGATGTCGTGGATGATCCCGACCAGGTGCGTCACCTCACCGGCAGGCGCCTGCAGCGGGACCACGAGCGCGTCGATGACGCGCGTTCTCCCTGCCCGGTCCGTCAGCAGCTCCTCACGCACCTCGACCGCGACGCCCGCCGCGATCGCCGCCTCCTCGCGGCTCCGGATACGCTCGGCTTCGGCCGCGGGAAAGACGTCGAAGTCGGTGCGACCGACCAGCGCCTCCGGCGCGAGCCCCGTGGTGGCGGCGAAGGCGGCGTTCACGTACACGAAGCGATGCTCTCGATCCTTGACGAACACCGGCTGAGCGAGCGCGTCAGCCACGGCGCCGAGGCAGCCGTCGGCGGGATCCGCGAGCGGCGGGACGCGGACTTCGGGGGCAGACACGGCACGCGCGGTCATCGGGGAGCGCCGGGGACACCATACACCAGCGGGCGCCCGCCGGCGGCCCCCGCACGCCGGGGGCGCCGGGTCCCGCCAAGAACCGTGGCAGAATCCCGATCATGCTCCCGGCGCCGCGGACGGTCGCGCTCCCCGCCTTCCTCGAGCCGGCCCTCGCGGCGGGGCACCCGTGGGTGTACCGAGACCACGTCCCGGCCCGCTTCTCCGCCGAGAACGGCGCCTGGGTGCGGGTGCGCGCCGGCCGGCAGACGGCGTTCGCGCTCTGGGACGCCACCTCCCCGATCGCGCTCCGGATCTTCTCGGCGCACGCGGTCCCCGACGCCGCGTTCTTCGCCGAGCGCGTGCGCCGCGCCTGGGAGCTCCGCGCGCCGCTGCGCGACGCCGAGGTCACGGCGTATCGGTGGCTGCACGGCGAGGGTGACGGGCTGCCCGGCGTGGTCGTGGACCTGTACGGCGAGCACGCCGTCCTGGTCACCTACTCCGACGCGGTGGCCACCCTCGTGCCGCCGGTGGTGGAGGCGCTGTGGGACCTGGGGCGGCTCCGGGGCGTCGTGGAGAAGCCGCGGGCGCTCGCGGATCGCGCGCAGGGGCTCGTGGTGCACCGCGGGGACCCGCCGCCCGCCGATCTCACGGTGGTCGAGCACGGCGTGCGCTTCCGCGTCGATCTCGCGCGGGGGCAGAAGACCGGGCTGTTCCTGGATCACCGCGAGAACCGCCGCTTCGTCGGCGGGCTCGCGCGCGGCCGCCGCGTGCTAAACCTCTTCTGCTACACCGGCGGCTTCTCCCTCTTCGCCGCGCGCGGGGGCGCGCGCGAGGTGGTGAGCGTCGACTCCGCCGCGCCGGCCATGGCGGCCACGCGCGACAACTTCGCGCTCAACGGGCTGCCGTCAGACCACCACCTGGCGGTGACGGAGGACGCCTTCACGTTCCTCGCCCGCGCCGCCGCCGAGGGGCAGCGCTTCGACCTCGTGATCGCGGATCCCCCGAGCTTCGCCCGGAGTCGGGCGCAGCAGCGGGCCGCGCTCCGCGCCTATGTCCGGCTCCACGCGGCCGCGCTCGCCGTGGTCGCGCCGGGGGGCCTCTACGCCGCCGCCAGCTGCACGGCGCAGGTGAGCCCGGCCGACTTCCAGGCGACGCTGGCCGAGGGCGCCGCGCGCGCGCGCTGCCGGCTCCAGCTCGTCCCCGAGGCCGGGCAGCCCCTCGCCCACCCCGTCGCCGCGCAGCACCCCGAGGGCCGCTACCTCAAGTTCGTGGTCGGGCGCGTGCTCGCCATTCCGTGACGCAGCCGCCTCGCGCCGCGGCGAAAGCATGGGTCGACACTCCTGCCGGCCCGGCCGCGAGCCCCCTCGCTGGCGGGGCGCGACATGCGCCGGAGCGGCGCGCAACCGGGTCCCTGCGCCGCGGAGCGCAGGAAGAGCGACCCCGGCGGAGTGGATCGCGGCCGCCCCCCTCGAGTCGCGAGGCGCTGCAAGTGCTACATGAAGTCGGAGCGGCGAGCGAGGGCCACGAGCGGCAGGCCCGCCTCCCGGATCGTCTCGGCGCCCCCCTCCTCGCGATCCACGAGGGCGACGATCCCCGTCACTGTGGCGCCGGCCTCGCGCAGCGTCTCCACGGCCTTGAGGCTGGAGCCGCCCGTGGTGATGACGTCCTCGAGCAGGGCCACGCGGACGCCGGGGGACATCGACTTGTCCCCCTCCACCAGCTTGGTCGTGCCGTGATCCTTGCGCGCCTTGCGGACGTACAGGGCCGGCAGCGGGCGACCGCGCTGGAAGCTCGTGAGCGAAACCGCGCTCGCCAGCGGGCAGCCGCCGAGCTCGACGCCCCCGACGGCGTCGCACGGCGGCAGGTCGTCGAGGGCGGCGAGCATGAGCTCACCGATCAACGCGTGCCCCTCGGCCGTGAGCGCCGTCTGCTTGCAGTCGATGAAGAAGTCGCTCTCGCGCCCCGAGGCGAGGATCACGCGGCGCCGTTCGAAGCTCCGTTCGCGGAGCAGCTCCACCAGGCGCGCCCGACGGACGGCGTCGATCACCGCTGGCCCGCCTTCTTCTTCTTCAGCCGCGCGCCCTTGGCGAGCGAGGGGACGACCGGCGGCGGGGGCGCCGCTCGCCCCGTCCGGCCCGCGTCGGCGCCGGGGCGGGGCCGCGGCGGGGCGGGTGGCTCGCGGTGCGCGGCCCCGGCGGGACCCGGGCGGGCGCCAGAAGGGGCCGGCTTCGGCTCCGCGTCCCGGGCGGCTTCGGCCCGTGGCGGGGGTGGCGGCGGCGCCCGTCGCCCGGACTGAGCGGGGGTGGGGCCAGCAGCCGCCGGGGGCGGGACCGCCGCGGCGCGCGCGGTCGCCACGCGAGGCGCCTCCGGCTCCCGCCGGACGGTGGCCACAGCGCGAGGAGCCGGCGCGACCGCGGCCCCGCGGACCGTCTCTACCTTGCCACGCACCAGCGCCCCCTCGGCGATGCCGATCCGCGGCGCGGAGAGATCGCCGACCACGCGCGCGCCAGGCTCGAGCAGCACGGCGTCGGTCCCGCTGAGGTCGCCGGCGACGGCGCCGGCGACGCGGAGGGTAGCCCCGCGGACCGCGCCCTGGATCTGCGCCTCCGGCGTCACCTCGACGTTGCCGTCGGTGACGACGTCACCCTCCACGCGACCCTCCACCCGGATCGCGCCGGTGCCCGTCACGCGCCCGCGGATGGTGGTGGTCCGACCGATGATCGATCCGTCGCTCATGCGCCCCTCGTCACACGTCCATGTCGACGTTGCCCTTGAACGAGGCCCCGTCCGCGATGGTCAGCCGCGCCGCCTTCACGTCGCCGATCAGGCGCCCGCCGGCCTGGATGTCGATGCGATCGGTGGCGGTGACGTTCCCGGTCACCTGCCCGCCGACGCTGAGCGAGGCCGCCTGCACGTCCGCCTCGACGACGCCGCCGGGGGCGATCGAGACGACGTCGCCGCTGGTCAGGGTGCCGCGCAACGTCCCCTGCACGACGACCTCGTCGTCGGTGACGATCTCTCCCTCGATGGTGAGCCCTTCGCCAATTACCGTGCCTGCCATGTCGCCTCGTGGTGAGTCGCTCCCTAGCGGGAGCGTCGCTTCGGTGAGAGGTCCAGATCGAACTCCGCGTCGAGCGTCAACGACACGTCGGCGCCGGGCTCGATGGCGATCCGCGCCGCGCGCCACACGCCCCGGACGATCGCCGTGCTCCGGATGGTCGCCGCGCCGGTGGCGGTCGCGTCGCCGGTGACGGCCCCCGCGACGTCCAGCGACTCCGCCGCGACGTCCCCCTCGACGACGGCGCCGGCGGCGACCTGACAGGGCCCCGCCACCCGGATGTCCCCCTGCACGCGCCCCGCGACGGCCAGGCCGCCGCGACCTTGGACGCGCCCGGTGACGCGCGTGCCCGGGCCCAGGACGCTCATTTCGGGTCGTTGAGGTGCCATCGGATCGCGGACGCCGAAGCTAGTACAGGCGCGCGACGGTGTCATCGCTCCGGGTGGTGAGGCGTGATCTGGCTGCCCGCCGGGCCCGCGCGGCCGCGGCCGGGCCGGCGGGCCCGGCCGCCCGTGGCCGCGCCCCCGGGCGGGGGTTCCCCCGGGATCGGCGGCGGACTATCTTCCCAGCACGGTCCCGCCCGAAGAGAAACCCCATGACATCCCCCAAGGTTATCGTCCTGAGCGATGACAGCTTCGATCGGGAGGTCCTACGATCCGACCTCCCCGTGCTGGTGGACTTCTCCGCCGAGTGGTGCGGCCCCTGCAAGGCGCTCGCCCCCATCATCGAGCAGCTCGCGATCGAGCTCGAGGGCAAGCTGAAGGTGGCCTCCGTGGACGTCGAGGAATGCCCGATGACCGCGGGCAAGTATGGGGTGGCGAGCCTGCCGACGATCCTGGTCTTCAAGGGCGGGGCGGTCACGGCGAAGCAGGTGGGAAGGACGACCAAGGCGCGGCTCGCCGAGCTCTGCGATCTGTGACCTCCGTGCGCAACCTCGCGCACGGCCTGCGAGGCCGGCCCGGGGCGAGGGCCGGGGTGGGGTCGCCGCCGAGCCGGCTGCGCGCGGTGGGGGCGCTGGCGCTCTGCGCGCTGGCGTGCGCGCCGAGGTCGCTGCCGAGCCCGCGCCCGTCGCTCATCGGACCCGTCGCGGACGGGGGCGCCCCCGCTTCGCCGGCGCGCTGGCGGTTCCACCCGCCGTCCCTGCCCGCGTTCCACGCCAGCGCGGCGGTCGGCGAACAGACGCTCCTGGTCGGCGAGCACGGCGAGCGGTGGCTCCTGGGGACGCGCGCGGAGGCGGCGGCCGCGCGGGCCCCGGAGACGCGGGTCGGCGTCCTGCCGGGCGGCGCGGGATGGGTCTTCTTCGGCGCTTCGGGCACGACCTACGAGGCGGAGGAGCCGCTCGGCCCCTTCCTCCGCGCGGCGTCCCCGCCGACGCTGCTGCACGGCGTCTCCGCCACGAGCCGGGCCATCCTGGCGCGCCGCGCCGGGGGTCACCTGACACGCAGCGCGGATCTCGGCGTCTCGTGGGAGGCGGTCGGTCCCCCCGACCTGCTGGTTGCGGACGCCGCGCTCGAGCCGGGGGGGCGTGGGCTCGCGATCGCCATCCCCGAGCGCCTCTTCTTCCCCGCCGATCACGGAAAATCCTGGTCGCCGCTCGACCAGCCGACGGTGGGCGCGCTCTCCGTCGAGGTCCGGCAGGCGCGGCTGATCGTGGAGGGCGCGCTCGGCTCCTACGCCCTGACCGACGCCCCTTCGCCGGCGCTGACACCGGTGACGCGCGCCGCGACGCCCCCGCTGCACAGGTACCGGATCAAGCCGGCGCGGGGTCCGAGCGCGAACGCCATCGCGGCAGGCACGGCGGTCGTCACCGGTGGGCGATACCTCGAGCTGGTGGCGGAAACCGGGCGGCGACCGGGACTCGCGCTGCTCGCGGGGCCGCTCGAGGGTCCGCTGCGGCGGCGGTCGATCGAAGCGGGGCAGAGCTGCCGGTCAGCCCGGATCGCGGCTCACGGCTCCCACGTGGAGCTCGCGTGCTCGGGCCAGGACGCCGCCGAGACGACCCTGGACCAGGTCGTCGGCCCGGGCCTGCTGTCCTTCTGGCGCAGTGACGACGGCGGCAGGTCCTGGCGGCACGAGTCCCTCGCGGCGCGCGGCGATCTCGACCGGCTGCGGATGGCGGTCGGTCCCGAAGGGGAGCTCCTGCTCGGCGGCGTCTGCTCGAGCCAGGATCCAGTCACGCGCTGCCACCCGCTCGGGATCCTGTACCGCCAATCGGGGGCTCCGCCCGAGGACGCGAAGCGGCCGGCCCGAACGCGCCGGGAGAGCGCCGCGCGCGCGGCGGCGAACGCCCCGCGCGAGCACCTCGCGACGGCGGTGGCCCCGTCCCTGCGCCGCGCTCCGCTCGCGCTCGCCTTCGGTCCGACGGGGATCGCCTACGCGCTCGGCTTTCGCACCAAGGGCGGTGACCTCGCGGTCTTCGTCTCCCAGGACGGGGGCCGCTCCTTCTCCGCGCGCGACCTGGTCGAGCGGAGCGCGAGCGGGCAGGGCGCGTCCGAAGACGGTGGCTCTTCCTGGAGAGATGACGACGAGGATGACGACGACACTCCGGCAGTCGAGAGCTTCGCCGTCGGTGCCGACGGCGCGGTCGCGCTCGTGCTCCGGCGGTGGGGCTCGCTCCCCTACTGGGTGCTCGACGCCGAGGGGCGCACCATCGCGACCTCGACCAGCCCCGGGGAGAGCGACGCGCTGGGCGCCTGCGGGCGGCGTGGTCTGGCGCAGTCCACCGGGGACGGGAAGACCTGGGAGACCCTGGACGGTGGCGTCTCCTGGCAACCAGCCGGCAGCTGGCCCACGCGTGCCTGCCGGATCGCCAGCGAGAGCGGTGACGGGGAATGCAGCGCCGTGATCGCCTGTGCGCCGGCCGGATGCGTGCTCGGGGACGAGCTCACCCGCCTCGGCTGGCGGTCGGACCCCGAGGCGCAGGACCTCGAGATCCCGGCCCTCCCGGCGCTGACGACAGCGCGCGCGGCGCCCCCTGCCCGTACGCCCATCAGCTGCACGCTCGGCACCGACGCCTGGCGCGTCCTGGACCACGCGACGACCCTGCCCGACGCGAGCGACGCGGCGATCGGGGACGTCGCCTGGTTCGTCCCGGTCGAGGACCGGCAGCGCGGGGCGTTGGGCGTCTGGAACGCGACCACCGGCGCCAAGGCGCGGGTGGAGTACGTCCCGTTGCTCGGCGCCCTGCCGCCGACGGGCGAGTACGCGCAGAAGCTCTCGCCCCAGGTGGAGGGGGCTGCGGCGCTCCGCTTCCGGCTGCCGACGCCGCAGGATCCGCGCCTGAGCGCGATCGAGGTGGCGTGGCAGAACCTCTTCGAGCGCCGGGTCGTCCGCGCCAGCCTCGGCCAGCCCGTCCCCTACCGCCCCGGCGACTTCCAGGCGGGGCGGGGGCGGGCGAAGCGCGCGAGCCCGGCGCTCCTCAGCATCGCCTCGGGCGGGATCTACCTGCGCCCCCACGGGTCCGCAGGCGACCACCAGCCCACCTATTTCCTCGACGGGCGACGGGTCGAGGAGATCCCGCCGCTCGCCTGGCCCGCCGAGCCGAGGATCCGGGGCCGCACCGAGATCGCGCACCTCGACCAGCACGTCCCCTTCCTGCTCACGGGCGACGGGTCGATCCTCGTCCGCGCGGTCCGCGAGGGCAATTCCTGGGCGCTCGCCGCGGCCGCGATCGGCCCGGCCGCGCACGACGCGCTCGGCCTGTCGGTGGAGGCGAGGGTCGCCTACCACGGCGCGAACGCGGCCATCGCGGTGCAGATCCGGGACCAGGAAACCGGCCACGTCCAGGCCTGGCTCTACCCCATCGCCACCCAGGGGGCGGTGGGGCTCCCGCCGATCCCGCTCCCGGGGCAGGGCTCGCTCGCCGATCCCCCTCCCGCCTGCACGGCCGAGGAGCGCGCGAGCACCCCGCGCAGCGTCGCGTCCGCCGTCCCCGGCACGGGTCATGCCGTCATCGTGGCCGACGCGCGCGAGCCGCTGCGGCTCCTCACCACCGGCGACGCCGTGCTCCACGGTACGCCGGAGCGAGCGTGCGTGGCGGCGTTCCACGCCGTCCCCGGGGGGCCCATGCGCACGGAGCTGGACGTGGTGAGCGCCATCCTGCCCCTGAGCGACCTCGAGCACGCCTGGCTCTTCCGGCCCGTCGCCGCGGGGACGGAGGGCAGCGGCGTCGAGTACCGCTCGATGTCCTGCCGCTTCGATCCGGGGGCGGAGATCCCCGACGACCGCGCCCCGAGCCCCGCGGCCACCCCGGCGCCCTGAGGGTCAGAGGAGCGGCTCGGGCTCGTAGCAGGCGGCCTCCGGGTGCCGCGCGACGAGGCGCTCGACGCGCTCGACGAAGGCGCGGGTCTGCCGCGGCGCCGCCCCGACGAACTCCAGCGGCGCCCCCCCGGCGACGACGAGCGCCTCGCGGTCGAGGCCGAGGCGGCGGTCGGCCGCGAGGCGGTCCATGAGATCGTTCTCCGCCCGCCCGGCCTCTCGCATCGCGAGCGCCACGGCCACCGCGTGCTCCTTGATGACCTCGTGCGCGACCTCCCGCCCCACCCCCCGGCGCACGGCTGCGAGCAGGATCTTGGTGGTGGCGAGGAACGGGAGGTACCGCTCGAGCTCCCGCTCCACGATCGCCGGGTAGACCCCGAAATCGGCCAGGACGTGGAGGAAGGCCTGGAAGAGCCCGTCGGCGGCGAAGCATGCGTCCGGGAGCGCGACGCGCCGGACCACGGAGCAGCTCACGTCGCCCTCGTTCCACTGGTCGCCGACCAGCGCCCCGACCATCGTCAGGTGCCCGGCGAGCACGTGCACGAAGCCGTTGATACGCTCGCAGGTGCGCGCGTTCATCTTGTGGGGCATCGCCGAGGAGCCGACCTGCCCGGGGCGGAAGCCCTCGGTGGCGAGCTCCTGACCGGCCATGAGGCGCAGCGTCTTGGCGAAGCTCGACGGCCCCCCCGCGGCCTGCACCAGCGCGCTCACGACGTCCAGGTCGAGCGAGCGCGGGTACACCTGCCCCACGCTGCCGAGGGTGCGGAAGAAGCCCAGGTGCCGCGCCACCGCCGCCTCCAGCGCCTCCACGCGCGCGGCGTCGCCGCCCAGCAGGTCGAGCATGTCCTGCTGGGTGCCGACCGGCCCCTTGAGGCCCCGGAGCGGGTAGCGCTCGAGCAGCGCGTCGCCGCGATCGAGCGCGACGAAGAGCTCCTCGCCGGCAGTGGCGCAGCGCTTGCCCATGGTCGTCGCCTGGGCGGGCACGTTGTGGGAGCGTCCCGTGATCACCAGCGCCTCGTACTCGGCCGCGCGCCGGCCGAGTCGGGCGAGCGAGGCCACCATGCGCTCGCGGATCAGCACCAGCGCGTCGCGCAGCTGCATCTGCTCCACGTTCTCGGTCAGGTCGCGCGACGTCATCCCTCGGTGCACGTGCTCCGCGCCGGCGAGGGCGCAGAACTCCTCGATCCGCGCCTTGACGTCATGCCGGGTCACGCGCTCCCTGGCCTGGATGGACGCCAGATCGACGGTGTCGGCGACCCGCTCGTAGGCCGCGATGGCGGCCTCCGGGATGTCGACCCCGAGCTCGCGCTGCGCCCGCATGACCGCGATCCAGAGGCGCCGCTCGAGGACCACCTTGTGCTCTGGCGACCACAGCGCGCGCATCGGGGCGCTCGCGTACCGCGCGGCGAGGACGTTGGGGATGGGATCGGTCATCGCGCGCTCGGGATAGCGCCGCCGCCGCCGGGCGGCAACGGCGCGCGGCGATCAGCGACCGGGCAGGAGGGCGCGCGCCCCGGTCGCGGTGATCTCCAGGACGCCGAGCCCGCCGCCGTAGTACGCCGAAAGCCCGACGTCGATGCGCCAGACCCTACCGTCGCACGCGGGGGAGATCCCCGACTTCTGCACGGTGTGCCCCACCACCATCCGCGCGACCCCGAGCGCGGCGGTGACGCGGGCCGCCTCGGCGCAGGCGCCCGGCGCCAGCGGCTCGTCGGAGTAGCGCCGCGACCACACCGGCGACTCCTCGCTCACCAGCGCCGGCGGCTCGCCGCCGTTCCCGGTCATGAACGCGCGAGTCTCCCGCTCGAGGCGCGTGAGCCCGTAGCGAAGGTGCGCCTCGCGGAGGCCCCCGTGCACGAACAAGCTGTCGCCGACGACGAGCACCACGGGCTGTTCGGCGAGACGGCGCGCGAAGGGACCCCCGGGCAAGAACGCGCGGGCGCGCCCCCGGGCCTCGACGGCGAAGCGCGCCAGGCGGGGATCGTCGTCGCCGTCGGCGCCCTGGTCCGCGAAGGCGGCCAGTCCGGCCGCGGTGACGTAGCGGAGATCACCCTGGACGTTCAGCACCTCGTGGTTGCCGACGAGCCTGTGGAGCGCGCCCCCGGCGGCCCGGGCGGCGGCCGCGACGCGGTCGAGCCAGGCCAGCAGCGCCCGCTCGTCGTCGCCGCGATCGAGCACGTCCCCGGTCTGCACCACCACCAGCGGGCCGCCGATCCAGAGGTCGCGCTCGTCGATGGCGCCGGCCAGGCGCAGCGCCGCGCGCGCCGCCGCGAGATCGCCGTGCAGATCCCCGATGGCCACCAGGCGCGCGACCGCGGGGTGACGCCAGCTCGGCGCCCGGGCGTCCTCCGCGACGAGGCCGGGCGGCGCCGGGCTGGAGGCGACCGGCCGGGTCCCGCCGGCGGCCGCGCCGGGCTCCGCCGGCGCCGCGGCGCGGCCGCGACAGGCGAGCGCAGCGACGCCGAGCAAGAGCCAGAGCAGGAGGCGCGAGGGCCGTGGCAAGGGCGTCCGCCACGGCGCGACGTCGAGGCGCCTCATCCCTCCACCACCTGGAGCAAGATCTCCACCGGCGGCCGGTAGCCGCACGCCGCGAGCAGCGCGCGCCGCGCGGCCCGCCGGAGCTCCTCGGTCAGGAGCGGATCCCGGAGCCCGAGCTTGCGGTGCCGCTCGAAGGCGCGGATGACCTCCCGGGCCACGGCGCGCTCGACGTCGGGGTCGATGCCGGGGACCCCGGGCGCGAGCAGCACGGGCCCCGCCAGCACGCGGCGACCGGCGTCCACCGCCAGCGCCACGACGGCGACGCCGCCCCGGGCGAGCTCCTCGCGGCGGGCCAGCGTCGCGGCGTCGAGCACCTCGCCGCCGATCGCGACGTACACCTCGCCGTGCGGCACCGAGCCCTCCCGCGCGAGCCCATTCGCGTCCAGCCGCAGCACCGTGCCGTCCTCCACCACCGCGACCTCGCGAACGCCGCACTCGCGCGCGAGCTCGGCGTGGCGGAGCAGGTGGTGCAGCGTCCCGTGGATGGGGACGAAGCAGCGGGGCCGCACCAGCTCGATCATGCGCCGCTGCTCCGAACGGCCCGCGTGCCCGCTCGTGTGCACGTCGGGGTCCGTGTGCCGGTCGTGCACGCGCGCCCCCAGCCGCAACAGATCGCAGACGAGCTCGTGCACCGCGAGCTCGTGGCCGGGGAGCACGCGGCTCGAGAACACGACGGTGTCGCCGCGCTCGACCGCCAGGTGCGGGTGAGCGCCCCGCGCGAGCCGCGCCACCGCGGAGGCCGGCTCCGCCTGGCTGCCGCCGGCGAGCACGAGCAGCTCGGGGCGCGGGACGTCCGCGGCCTGCTCGGGGGACACCCTGAGATCGCTCGGCCAGCTCAGGTGCCCCGCCGCAGTGGCGATCTCCGCCTGCTGGACCAGGCTCCGCCCGAGCAGGCAGAGCTTGCGCCCCGTGCGCTGGGCGATCTCCCCCACCATCCGCAGGCGCTGCACGTTGCTGGCGAACATGACGACGATGACGCGCTGTTCGGCCGCCGTCACCAGCTGCTCGAGCCGCCGCCCCACCCCCCGCTCCGAGCCCGGCCGCGCCGCCAGATCGACGTTGGTGCTGTCGCTGAGCAGGAGGGCCACGCCGGCGTCGCCGAGCTCACCCAGGCGCGCTTCGTCGGTGGCCCCGCCGTCCGGTGGATCGAGGTCGAGGTTGAAGTCTCCGGTGTGGACCACGACCCCGGCCGCGGTCTCGATGGCGAGAGCCGTCGCCTCGACGACGGAGTGCGAGACGCGGATCGGCTCCACGCGGAAGGGACCGATCTGACGCGTCTCGCCGACGCGCGTGGGGGAGAGCTCCACGGCGTCCAGGTCGATGGCGTACTCCTCGAGGCGGCGCCGGACGACGGCGAGCGCGTGCGGGGGGCCGAGCACAGGCACGTCGAGCTCGCGCAGCAGGAAGGGCACCCCGCCGACGTGATCCTCGTGGCCGTGGGTGACGACCAGCCCGGCGACGTCGTCAGCCCGGTCGAGCAGCCACTGGAAGTCGGGGTGCAGAAGATCGACTCCGAGATCCACGTGCGGGAAGGCCGCCCCGCAGTCCACGACCAGGATGCGCTCGTCCTGCTCGATGGCGAGGCAGTTCATCCCGATCTCGCCCAGCCCGCCCAGCGGGACCAGCCGGATCGCGCGCGAGCTCTCGCCGGTGGACGACACCGTCGTCCTCATAGCGCGCGCCCTGCCCCGTTGCACCGGGGATCACGGCGCCGCGACGGGCGCCATCCGCGGCGCGGGGCGGCCCCCCGCGGCCCCGACCCAGGCGCGGGGGCGGCGGGGCCCCGGGACGCGGGGCGCCCCGTCGTCACCGCGGAGCGGCCGGCGCCGCGCCGGACGCGGCGGAGCGCGCGCGGACCCGCTCGTAGTCGGCAGCGGCGCGCTCGATCATGGCCGCGTCGCGCGCGGCCTTCTCCGCCTCCGCGACGAGCAGGGCGGTGAACTGAGTCAGGCCCCAGATCCCGTTCTCGCGACGGCGGAAGGAGTACCGGGTGCCGCGCACGGTCTGCACGGTAGCCCGGTCGCCCTCCACCGTGATCTGCGCCACCCCGGAGAGATCACGTCGAAGCGAGTCGAGCCAGCCGAGGCGACGGGCGTAGATGGCGAAGACGTCGGAGCCGTCCGGGGCCAGGGCCTCCTCCGCGTGGGCGGCGAGCCAGGCGGCGCCCTCCTCCGCGGGGTACGCGGCGAGGATCCGCTCGCGCGCCGCGCGGCGGTAGTCCCGGATGGTGTAGCAGGCGTGCTGCGCGGCCGTCTCCGTGTAGGGGAACACCCGCGCGGCGCGTCGGTTGTTCACCGCGCTCACGATCCGGTAGTACGCCCCCTCGGGGGTGCGGTCGCTGGGGTAGGTGATGATGTCGAAAGCGAAGCGCCCCACCGGCACCAGCAGCACCCCCAGCGCGACCAGGAAGAGAGCGCGACGGCGCGTCACGGGCCACGCCTTAACACCTCGCCGCCCCCGGCACACGCCCCCGTTGCCATGGCCGGGGTCCCGGAGGCCGGAAGCCTCCGGGTTCCGGTCCCCGGGGATCCGCGCGCGGGCCGGCCCGGCCCTCGCGGCGCGACGCCGGCGGAGAGCCGCGCCCCCGCTCAGCGCCGGTAGCGGATTGTCTCCGCCGCGCGCTCCGTCCGGCGACGGCCGTCGCGATCCCCGAGCACGAGCTCGCCGGCCGCGCCCAGCGCGAGGACGCGGTACGGCTGCCACTCGAGGCTCTGCCGTGGCGGCCGGCTCGGATCTGCCAGCCGACCCTCGGCCGTGAGCGCGAGCCGATCGAGGCCGTGCTCCTCGCGGGCCTTCGCCAGCACGACGTCGCCGGGCACCGGCGCCGGCCCGCGGTCGAGCTCCGAGCGCGGCAGCGGGACCACGTCCCTCAGCGGTCGCGTGGACGGCGTGCGCACGTCGCCGAACCAGCGGACGGAGCAGTCCCGCGCGGTGACCGCGACCACCTCCGCCGTCAGATAGCGCAGTCCGGACGCGACCAGCACCACCTCGCCCACCGCGGGGCGGTAGCCGGCCGGAACCGCGGGACTCCCCGCCGCCTCGACGGCGGCCCGGAAGGCCTCCCGGTAGCGACTCTCGGCGAGGAAGGTCCGCACCTGCCGCTGCAAGGCGGGCTCGAACACGACCAGATCCGCGCGCGGGAGCGTGTGCTCGGCGCCCGCGTGGTCCTCGATCCGGACGCGCCGCTCGTCGCCGGAGAGGACGCGGCAGGCCACCCAGAGATCCCCCGTCTTGCACCCGCCGTAGCACCCCGCGACCTCGGCGGTGGGGTGCGGGCGGTCGAGCGGATAGACGCGATCACGCTCGACGGTGAAGCTGTTGCCGGTCCACGACTTCACGCGGACCGTGCCGTCCACCTCGACGGCCTCGACCCGCGCCGGGAGGTAGTTGGCGCGCAGCGGCGCGACCAGCACGGACGCCCCCGGCGCCAGCGTCTGCGCGCGGTCGCTCGCGCCGCAGGGCGGCGGCAGGCTCGGGATCTCGAGCTCGGACGCCCTCGCCGCGGAGGCGGAGGGGGCTGGCGCGAGCGCGGGCCGGCGCGCGCTCGCCGCGGGCGCCGCCGAGGAGGTCGCGGGGCGGTCCGCGACGTCCGCCCGCGGGCCGTCGCGGAGCGCGCGGCTCTGACACGCCGCCATCGCCAGGGCGAGGAACAGCGGCGCCCCGAGCGCGCGCGGTTCGGACCTCGCCTTCACGCCTTCGATCATACCAGCGTCCGTCGTGCCCGGCCGCTCCCCTTGCCTCCCGGGCGGCGGCGCGCGATGACCCGCGCGGTGCAGGGCGACATCCGGGTGGCGGTGGTGGTCCCAGCCTTCGACGAAGCCGAGCGGATCGCGGCCACGCTGGCGAGCGTCCCGGGCTGGGTCGCGCGGATCTGGGTGGTGGACGACGCGAGTCGAGACGACACCGCGGCCATCGCGGCTGCAGCCCCCGACCCCCGGATCTCGGTGCTGCGCCACCCCGTGAACCAGGGCGTCGGCCGGGCGATCGCCACCGGCTACCGCGCCGCGATCGCGGGCGGGGCCGACGTGATCGCCGTGATGGCCGGCGACGCGCAGATGGACGCGCGCGACCTCGACCGGCTGGTCGAGCCCGTCCGGCGCGGCGTGGCCGACTACGTGAAGGGCGACCGCTTCGCGCACCCGGAGCGGCGCCGCATGCCCCTCGCGCGCCGACTCGCGGGGCGCGCGCTCGCCCGGCTGACCTGGCTCGCCACCGGACTGCGCGTGTCCGATCCCCAGTGCGGGTACACGGCGATCGCCGCCGACGCGGTGCGGCGGCTCGACCTCGACGACCTCTGGCCCCGGTACGGGTATCCGAACGATCTACTCGCCCAGCTCGCGGCGGCGGGGCTGCGCGTCGCCGAGGTCCCGGTGCGGCCGGTCTACGCCGGCGAGCGGAGCGGCGTACGGCCCTGGCACGTCCTGGTCATCGCCGGGCTGCTCGCGCGGCGGGGCGCGCAGCGGCTCGCCCGGCGCGCGAGCGTCACGCGGCAACGAACGCCGCGGTGACGTTGAAGCGCGTGTGCTGCGGATCCAGCACGTTCTTGATGCGCGGCAGCATCCGGCCCTCGCTGCTGGCGCCGAGATCGATCTCGCGTGGGGTCGGCAGCGCGCGGCCGTTGGCGTCGGTGACCACGCGCACGCGCGGCAGGTGGAGCGCCTGCTGGTTCGCCGACGGCCCCACCACCACCGCCCACTCGCCCGTCTCGAACTCCACCACCGCCCCCGCCGGCACCACGCCCACCGCGCGCACGAGGACCCGGACCAGGGTGCGGTCCAGGCTCGTATCTGCGGCCAGCGCCGCGAGCGCGTCCACCGGGCCGAGGGGGCGGATGGTCGCGTCCCGCGGCGCGAGGTAGTCGAGCAGGCGGCGCACGACCAGCAGGATCTGGGCGTGCGGGAGCGGCGCCTTGCCGCCGTACACGGGGCCGAGCAGCGCCTGCCGCTCGAGCCAGGTCGTCTCGAAGACGGACACGGTCCGGAGCGCGTTGGCGACGTTGACTCCGCCGGCGCCGATGGTGGTGGCGGCGGTCATCGCCGGCACCGTCGCCTCGTCCGCCTCCGCGAGGGCGACCAGGCGGTCCCGCCCCTCCGGGCCCGCGACCCGCACCCGGCCGCCCTCCGCCATGAGCGCCGACATGGCGAGCCCGGCGAGCTGCAGCCGATCCGTGGTGAGGTTGCGCGCCAGCACCAGGGACAGGATCGACGTCTGGACCGCCCGCCCCGCGTCGTCGCGGTGCGCGTGCGCCATCGCGCTCATCCCGAGGATGGCGGGGTTGCCCGTCGTCACCAGCCCCACGAGCTTCTGCGCCAGCCGCTTGACCCGGCTGGGCACGACGTTCACCCCGTGGGCCACCGAGTCGTAGTAGCCGCGCATCACCATCAGCGCGACCGCGTAGAGGCGCAGGATCTGCTCGTGGAGCGGCTGGTCGTCGTCGTCCTGGCGCTGGGTCAGCACCCGATCCACCTTGCGGATGGCGACGTTCGGGATGGTCGCGTCGACGAGGGCGCCGCGGCGGTTCGGGTCCCGGAGCGCCGCCGCGAAGGCGGCGGCGAAGTCGAGCATGTTCTGCGTGGTGAGCCCCGCCTCGAAGCTCACCTCGGACACGCCGGCGCGGAGCAGGAGCTTGCCGAGCTCCTGGGTCGCCTCGTAGATCTTGCGCGAGGCGCGCAGGAGCTGCCCGCAGACGAAGACCGTGTCCTCGATGAAGGTGATGGTCGCCGCGGCCCCGATCTCGGCGGCGAACGCGGCCAGCACGCCGGCCGACTGCTCCGCGCACTGCACCATCGCGTCGTTGTCGATGGCGTGCACGAGCGCGTTCTTGGCGACGCGGAAGATGGCGAGCGCCGCCTCCGCGCTGCGATCGCGGATCTCCTCCAGCATCGGGTTGCCGGTCGTCTCGGCGACGCAATGAACGAGGAACCCGGTCTCAGGCTTGAGTTCTTCCATCTGGCTTCCGTCGAGCGGCGCCGGCCGCCTTGGCCGCCGCGCGCTCCTCGATGCGAGCGAGCGCCTTGGTGGCCGCGGCGCGGACCCGCTCGCTGTTCTTCCACCGCGCGGTGGCGGCCGCGTTGAGCACCTCCACCGCCTCGGGGCTCTGCGCCACCTCGCCGAGCAGCTCGGCGGCCAGGCCGCGCGTCTGCTCGTGGGCCTCCGAGGACACGACCCGGGACTCCTTGAGCAGCTCCAGGCACACCGCCTCGGCGCGGCTGGGGGCCAGCGCCACCACGGTGTGGAGGGCCTCCTCCCGCTCCTCGAACGCCAGCCGATCGAACTCCGCGCTGCGGATGCGCAGGACCAGGAACGGTCCGGCGACCCGGATCCCGTACTGGCGCATGGCCCGGAGCGCGGCGACCCGCACCCCCGGCTCCTTGTCCTCGAGCAGCGCGCGCAGCTCCAAGCGCAGCCGCTCGCTCGAGGCCCCCTCGACGTGGCCGAGCGCCTCGATGCGGACCACCGCGTGCGGGCAGCGGGCGGCCATCGAGATCGCGTCCCGGGCCTCCTTGGTGTTGAGCGCCGCCAGCACCCGCACCAGCGCGAGGCCGAGCTCCACGTCCGCCTCCGCGAAGCGCTGGCCGAGCTCGAGCTCGTAGCCGCGCGCCGCGCGCCCGAGGTACGCCATGAGCGCGTCCTTGAGCGGACCGTCAGCGACCTGGACCAGCGCCTTCAGCGCCGCGGGCACGTGGGTGTTGTCCACGCACTGGAGGATGGACTTGAGCCCCTCGAGGAAGAGCGCCTGGTTCGCGCCCTCGGCGACCGCGCCATCGAGGACGTACTCCATGGTCTTCTTGGAGACGATGGCCCCGGTCAGGGCGGCCCGGACCTCCGCCACCTCCGCCGCCGGGGTGCGGCCATCGTCGACCCCCGCCGCGAGCGCCCCGATCATGGAGATCGCGCCCACGGGGGCGGCCTTGGCGAGCCCGTCGATCGCCGAGCGAATGGGGCTGACCACCGCGCGCTCCGCGCCGCGGCGCCGCGCCTCGCGGTACGCACGGGCCGCGGCCACCGCGAAGCGCTCGCCGGTGAGGTTCACGTCCGGCTGCAGGCGGACGCCGAGCATCTGGAGCATCGCCGGATCCACGTTGAGCGCCCGCTGGATGGCGACGGGGTCGTCCAGCCGCGGATCCGCCATCTGCGCCTGCACGGCCTTGGCGCGCGACTCGGCGTCCGCGCGCTCCGCGGTCGTGATCAGCGCGATCATCCGCCGGCGCGACACGTCGGCGGGGGCGCTGCTGCGGACCGCCTTGGCCTTCTTCCAGGACTCCTCGAGCTGCTCCGGCGTCTCGTAGTGGGCGAGCTTGACCACCTTCTCCACGTTGCGCTCGAAGGCGGCCCGCTCGTCCTGGCTGCCCTCGGCGAAGGTGTCGATGGCCTGATGCAGGATGTGCTGGAAGTTGGCGTCCCAGATCAGGGTGACGAAGTCGTCCTCGGGGGCCATCTCGCGCGCGCGGTCGAGGGTGACGATGCGCAAGAACTCGAGGAACTCCCCCTCCGTCAGCCCGGCGTCCAGCCCCAGCAGGCGGATGCCGTCGGAGAAGAGCTGGTAGGGGATGCGGTCGAACGGCGACTTCGGCTCCCACAACGTGTGCTCGCCGGCGACGAAGGAGTAGGGCGTGACGTTCCAGGCGAGCGCGTCGTCCCGCGACAGGAGCGCCGAGGCCACCTGGCTGAAGACGCGATCGAAGCGCTTGCGCGTCTCCGGGTGCTCCTTGCCGTACTGCACCTGGGCGATCAGCGCGCGCTCGACGGCCACGAAGAGCTCGGTGAGGGTCTTGACGTCCTCCTCGCTGATCGACGCCTCCGCGAAGGCGTCGCCGCGCGCGAGGATGGCGACCGCCTCCGCATCGGAGAGCCCCGGCTCCTCCGCCTCCCGGCCGGCGCGCCCCCCCCCGCGCGTCCGCAGCCGCGTGCGGGCGCCCGCGGCCGGCGCCGCCGGCCCCCCGAGGCCCGCCACGGTGGCCGCCGCGCCGAGCCCGGCGGCGCCGGCCGCGGACGAGCCCGGCCCGCCGGGGACGGCCGCTACCGCCGAGGATCCCGGCGCGCCGGCGATCCCCTGCACCGCCGCGCGCAGCGCGACGCGCATCTCGTGCGCGTCCGCGTACCGCCGGTCCTGCTCGAAGGAGAGCGCCTTGTCCACGAACTCGACCAGCGGCTGCGGCACCTGCACCACGCGCGCGAGCGAGGGAACCGGCCGCGTCGCCGCCTGCACCAGCATCTCGTTGGCGGTCTCCCCCTCGTGCACCGGGCGCCCGGAAAGCAGAGAGAACACGATCGCTCCCACCGCCCACAGGTCGGTCCGCCCGTCCACGCTCTGCCAGCGCCCGAGCGCCTGCTCGGGGGCCATGAACGCGGGCGTGCCCATCAGCATCCCGGTCGCGGTCTTCTTCGTCTCGGCGCTGTCCCGGAGGCGCGCGATGCCGAAGTCGAGGACCTTGACCACCCCCTCCTCGGTGAGAAACAGGTTGTCCGGCTTGAGATCGCGGTGGACGATCCCGACGCGGTGAGCGACCTCCAGCACCGCGAGCGTCTGGTCCACGATGTTGAGGATGTGGGGGAGCGGGAGCCGGCCGCCGTTGCGCGCCGCGTGGTCCTCCACCGACGCCCCCTTGAGCAGCTCCATGACCAGGTACGGCTCGCCCCGCTCGGTGGTGTCGTCGTCGAGCACCTTGACCGAGCCGATGTGCTCGACCTTGTTGGCGATGTACGCCTCGCGCAGGAAGCGCTGGCGGAGCTCGGTGTGCCCGGCGAGCTCGCCGTGCAGCATCTTGATGGCCGCGGTGGCGCCGTTGCGGTGCCGGGCCGCGTACACGGCCGCCATGCCGCCGCCCCCGATCAGCGCCTCCAGCGTCCACTTGCCCGCGAGCACACTCCCGACGCGCGCCTGGCACTCCTGGAGCAGTGGGTCTTCTTCCTCTGCCGTCGGATTGGTCACACCTGCCGCGAAGCCTCGCCCCGAAGCGTAGGGGGATCGGCCGGGCGCCGCAACGCGGCGCTTCGGGCCGCGCCGCCGGAACCGGGGCCGCGGCGACGCCGAGGATCAGCCCTGCGCGCCGCCGGCGCCGCCCGCCGAGTCGCCGTTCGACCCGCTACCCGCGCCGGCGGCGCCGAGCGCGCCGGCGGCCTCGAGCTCCTCCAGGCGCGCGTCGACGGCCTCCTGGTCGGTGCAGGTTTCCCATACGCCATCGACGCAGACCTGCACTCCGACGAAGCAGTTGGTGACCCCGCCGATCTCGTAATAGACGCTGCACTCCACCACGTCACCCGTGGAGCAGTCGGGGGGCGGAGGCGGCAGCTCCAGGGACCCACCCTCGCCTCCGGCGCCGCCCAGCTCGTCCTGCGGGGTGAGATCGACGCCCGCCGAGTGGTCCGCCCCGCACCCGATCGGGACGAGCAGGGAGGCGAGCGCGGCGACGGCGGCGGCGAACGGGCGAGCCATGAGCTCCTAGCGTAGCACGGGCCGATCCCCCCTCCAACGCGGGGTGAGGGCGCCCCCCGCCGTGCGCGGTGGCCTTCTCCTCGATGGGGCGGCGACGTTCGCCACCCCGCGCCGCCGCGCGCGCCTCGAGGGCGGCGGCGCCCGCTCACTCCACCACGACCTCGAGCACGTAGGGGAAGGTGGGCGTGTTCTCGGTCGCCGCCGTCACGCGGAGCAGGTACGTCCCCTCGTCGAGCGGGGGCGGCTCGAGCACGGCGCAGAGGTCGACGGCGTCGTCGTTCTCGGCGACGAGCGTGGCACCCGCCTCGTCGTAGAGCTCGAGGTAGGGATCGAGATCGCCGCTCGCGCAGTCGCCGGGTAGGAAGCCACGCGTCGTCGCGACCAGCGTGCCGCCGCCGGCGGGCACCTCGACGGCGATCCAGTCCTCGTCGCCGCTCGGCTCGATCCGCCCGAAGTATGGGGTCGCGAGCGGGTCGGGCTGGCTGGCCTCGTCGTTCCGGGGCTGCTCGGAGGACTCCACCGCGCAGTCCGGGGCGCACCCGTCGCCCGCCTCGGTCCCGGCGTCGTCGCACTCCTCCCCGACGTCGAGCACCCCATCGCCGCACTCGGTGACGCGGGTGGCGATCTCGAGCGTGAAGGGCCCCGCGTCCCCCGCGGCGAAGCCGTCCACGAGGACGTGGATCTCGTCGCCCGCCGTCACCGGGGCGGTGGCCACGCTGCCCCAGGCGCAGCCAAGCTCGGTCGTCACCGGCTCGCAGCCGTCCACCAGCGCCACCACCAGCTCCGCCGCGCTCGAGCTCGCCCGGGCCTCGAGCACGCCCGTGGCGCCGGCGACGAAGCGGTAGACCACCTCCGGCCCGGAGAGCCCCGCGCCCGCGCCGCAGCCGGCGTCGAGGGCGTTGTCGTGACCCGTCGTGTCACCCGTCACCGTGGCGGGATCGGCGAGCACCGGGGGCGCATCGCAGGAGCTCGAGCAGGCGTCGGTGCAGGCCGCGGCGGCGCAGTCCGCGTCGCCGTCGCCGTCGTTGTCCCGCCCGTCGTAGCAGCGCTCGGTCCCCGAGCAGCCGCTCGGGTCGAAGGCGCAGCCCGCGCAGGCAAGCTCGCCCGCCTCGAAGCCCACGGTCACGCAGTCGGCGCCGTCGAGCTCGGCGCCGTCGCAGTCCTCGCCCGCCTCGACCACCCCGTCGCCGCAGACGGCCGGCGCCCCCGCCGCCCCGGCCGCGCCCCCGGCGCCCGCGCCGCCGGTGACGACGCCGCCCGCGGCCGGCGCGCCCGCGCCACCGCCGGCACCGACCGGCACGCCCGCCGCGCCGCCCGCCTCCGCGCCCGCTTCGCCCCCGGCCCCGCCGCCGCCGAGCGACGTCACGCCGCCGGTGACGTTGCCCCCGAGCGCTGCCGCGCCCGCCTCCCCCGCCGCCCCCGCCGCGCCGAGCTCCACGCCCGGCGCCCGGTCGGGACCGCAGGCGACGAAACCGAGGGCCAACGCTCCACCGAGAAGGGCCAGGGAAGATCGCGCGTCTCGCATCGGTCCGCTCCCCGAGGAGCAAGAGCCCTCGGACGGAGTACCTTATCGCGACTCGCCGGGCGCCGCACGATCCCGGCGCGGGCAACGCGTCCCCCGAGCGCCGGGACTCGACGGCTACGTCGCCGGCACCGGGAGCGCGCGCGAGCCGAGCTTGTGCTCGCAGGTCCGACAGCGCTCGGGCACGTGGCTCCGGTGGTAGATCTGGGCACAGTTCGGGCAGACGCGAGCGTCGCCCTCGAAGGTGATGGGCTGCTCGCTCGCGGCGCAGTGGCGCCCAGCGACCTGCAGATCCTCGATCTTGCGGAGCTCGCCGGCGTCCTCGGCGGGCTTGGGGAGCGCGTCCGCCGCGCTCCCCTTGACGTCCACGATGCGGGGCAGGCGACGCTGGGCCTCCGCGAGCACCCAGGCCGCGGCCTGGCGGTGAGCGCTGATGGGGATGGCGATGGTCACCTGCTTCCCCACGACGAGGAGGGTGCTGCCCGAGATGCGGACGCGCTCCACGTCGCACCAGGGCAGGCGCACCGCCTCCGCGTTCGCCTCCAGGACGACGCCGGCGTCGCCGACGCGGACCGGCCCGATCTCGCTCCCCCACACCGCGGCCCCGGCGAGCGCCGCCGCCCCCGGGACGAGCAGGTACAGCGCCTGCGCGAAGGGCGGATCGGAGAGGAAGCGCCCCCACACGCCAGCGCCCAGCGCCGCCGCTCCGACCCCCCCGACGACGAAGGCCGCCGTGCTCATCTGCGCCCGCCCGGGGACGAACCGGCGCTCGACGAGCCCGGGCGCGGCCGCCTTCTGCTTCTTCTTGCCTGCCATGGTGCCGGCGCAGCCTATCTTTTCCGCGGCCGTTGTCACCGGGTACCCGATGGCGAGGCCCGATCCGGCCCCGTCCGGTATCCTCGGGCGCGGTGGTCCGCCGAGCCCTCGTCGCTCTGCCCGCGGCGACCGTCCTCCTGGTCGCGTTTGCGCTGCTCTCCGTCCTGCCGCGGCGCCCGGCCCTGGGAGCCCGCGTCTATGGCGGCCCGACGGACGGCAGCCTGCCCGGCTCCTTCCGGCTCCAGGTCGTCGAGCAGCAGGGTGCGAGCGAGCGCCCCCTGGGCGGGCGGCCCGTGGCGCTCGAGCTCCGCGCCCCGGACGGGCGCCTCGCGCGCTGGTCCGGCGCCCTGGATCCGGAGGGCCTCGCCGAAGCCCAGATCCCCGGGAGCCGGTCGCCGGGCGGGGCCGCCGTCCTCACCGTGACCGCCCCCGGGCGCCGCGTCCCGCTGGCCGCCGGCGGCGTGGCGCTCCGGCGCCAGGCCTGGTGGGCGACCCGCCGCGAGCGGGGCGGCCCCCTCCCCGCGCCGAGCCGCGGCGCGCTCGAGATCGCCGTCATCCCGGCCCGGGGAGCGCTGGCGGGGCCCTTCGCGAGCCCCCTGCGGGTCGAGGTGCGGCGCGGCGGCGCGCCGGCCGCGGACGTCACCCTCGAGGCCCGCGCCGAGGGAGCGGAGCTGCTCGCCCCGGCCCCGCCCACCAACGCCGGTGGCCGCACGCGCCTCCTGCTGCGCCCGCTCGCCCACGTCGCCGAGCTCGCGCTCGTGGCGCGCGACCCCGCGGGCGCGGAGGGGCGCGGGGCCGCGACGCTGCCGATCGTCCCTGGGGCCCTGGACGCGGCGCGGGTCGGCGGCGCCCGCGACCGCCGCGGGCCCGACGCGGCCTCCCCCGCGCTCGAGCTCCGCTCCCCGGTGCCGCGCGCGGTGGCCTACTTCGCGGTCGTCGACGAGCGCGGCCGCCACGGCGGCGGCGCGGTGCGGCTCGCGCCCGGCGCCGACGGCCTCGCGACGGGCCGCGCGGCCCTGCCGGGACCGCTCCCGGCGCGCGGCTGGGTGGTCGTCTCGGGCGAGCCCGATCTCGCCTCGCCCGGCGCCGTGGGTTGGCCGCTCGACGACGCCACCGAAGCGTGGCTCGCCGGCGAGGCGACGGCACCGCGGTCCGTCACCGTGCGCGACGCGCTCCTGCTCGACGGCGTGCGCGTCGCCCAGGCGCGCGAGTCGACCCGCCAGGCGGCGGCGCGACACCTCACCGCGCTCCTGGTCGCGCTCGCGCTCGTCCTCGAGCTCGCGCTCCTCTGGCTCATCGCGGTTCGAGGCGCGCGCGAGCGGGACCGCGCCCTCCGCCGCGCCGCCGGGGACGCCGCCGCCGCCATCCTGCCCTCGCGCGGCCGGGCCCTGCTCGCGTTCGGGACCACCGCCCTCGCCGTCGCCTTCGGCTTCGCGGGGCTCGGCCTGTTCGTGCTGTGGAGGGGGTTCTGAGCGGGGATTGTCCGCGGGGCCCGCGAAGCAGCTACCCCGCCTGATCCAGGGTGATCTGATCCAGGATGCGAGCTCGGGTGTCCGCGTCCACGGGCAGGGCCGGGAGGCGCTGCCGCAGCTCCTCCGCGCGCACGATACCGGTGCGGAGCGCGGCGCGGTTGAAGCGCCGATCCTTTTCGCGTCCCGCGACGTACTTGCTGAGCACGAGGTCGTGAACCTCGAGCGTCCACCCGGTGCTGCCCCGCGTGCCGGGACCGCGGACCGCGATGAGGCGGTCCTGCCACCCTGCGGGCAGCGTCGCGGTGCGCTCGGTCACTCCATCGGCGTAGTAGCCGAAGGTCTCGTGAAACATCGAGAGCTCGCCGATCGAGCCCTCGATCAGCTCCGCGCGCTCCGGGAAATGCTTGGGGTACACGTCGGCCTCCATCGACACCAGGAGCTCCGCCGGTGCGTCGGGGAACTGGCCGAGCACGGCCTGGCTCCCGAGCACGACCAGCTCGTCGTCGTCCGCGATGGTGCAGGCGGCGCGAATGATGTGCTCGAGCTGGCCTCGGTTCATGGCCCCCCTTCGAGCCGCGCGCGCACCTCGCGCAGGACACGCCACCGCTCCTGGGGCGCGAGCACGCCGGCGAAGGGCGAGGCCTTGCGGAGCCACTCGGCCTCCTCCGACGGATCGCGCAGGAACCGGGCGACGACCTCCGGCGAGCACGCCAGGATCTGCTCCCAGCGCTCCCACAGCGGCTTGCTGCGACCGCCCGCGGCCATCCACTCGCCGAGCTTCCGGCGCGCGCGAACAACCAGCTCCGGCTCGCGGAGCACGCGGTCGGCGATGACGGCGTGCAGGGCAGCGCTGCGCTCCCGGTGGAGGCGCACGCGCTCCGGCTCTGTGAGCGAGGTGGACACGCAAACAGCCTAGCCGCGGTGAGGCGCGGGGCAACCGCCACGGCCCGGCCCGGGCTCCCGAGGGCGCCGCGCCGCCGGGGACGCGGCCGCCGCGATCCTGCCCTCGCGCGGCCGGACCCTGCTCGTGTTCGGGACCACCGCCCTCGCCGTCGCCTTCGGCTTCGCGGGGCTCGGCCTGTTCGTGCTGTGGAGGGGGTTCTGAGCGGGGACCGCACGCGGAGAGCGGCTGCCGAGGCGCCTCCGCGCCTCGCCAGGGTCGGCCGGGGGCGGTACGCTCCGGGCGCATGGGCGCCCCCGACGGTCCCGACGCGGCGGACGAGCGGCAGTATGCGATCTACCGCCGCCTGACCCCGGCCGAGCGCGCGCGCATCGCCGCGGATCTCTACTGGAGCGCGCGCCGCCTGAAGGCCGCCGCCCTGCGCGCGCAGCACCCGGACTGGTCCGAGGCGGCCATCGCCGAGGCCGTCCGGCAAGCGTTCCTCCATGCACGAACCTGAGCCCTTCCTCGTCTTCGTCGACAAGATCGCCGAGCTCGGCGTGCCGTACATGGTCACCGGGAGCGTGGCCGCCCTGCTCTACGGCGAGCCGCGCCTCACCCACGACGTGGACGTCGTCGTCGATCTGGCGTCTCGCGCCGCGATCCACCGCTTGCCCGAGCTCTTCCCCGAGGACGCCTTCTACTGCCCGCCGCTGGAGGTGATCGTGCAAGAGGCCGCGCGGCGCCAGCGCGGCCATTTCAACCTGATCGAGCACACCACCGGGCTCAAGGCGGACGTCTACCTCGCGAACGAGGACCCGCTGGCGCTCGCGGGGCTCCAGCGCCGCCGGTCGCTCGAGGTCGGCGGCCGGCCCCTCGTCGTGGCGCCGCCCGAGTACGTCATCGTCCGCAAGCTCGAGTTCTTCCGCGAGGGTGGCTCCGAGAAGCACCTGCGCGACATCGAGGGCATCCTCCGCGTCTCGGGGGAGCTCGTCGATGAGGCCTGGCTCGAGGGCTGGGTCCGCCGGCTCGGCCTGGAGGCGCTCTGGGCGCGGTGCCGCGGTCCCCTCGGGCCTCGGGGCGGTTGAGCGGCGGTCCCTTCGGACGCCCCGTCGAGTAGAACCCGATGACTCCGCGATTGGATCGCTGGATCCAGGACTTCGCTTGGTCGCTGCTTGGCTTCTGATCGATGACTTCCGCTATTTCCAGCTCCTTTCATCGTTTCGATCCGTCATCCCCATGCTCGATAAGCTCGATTCCGAGCTCTCACGCGCGCTCCTACCTCGTAATTGGCTGCCTTACACCGATACCGACTTCGTCTAGCATGGCATGGACAGACCTGATGGTGGAAATGTGCGGTTGCACGGTATGGCAAGCTAGGAATTGAGTGGAATCGACCTCCAGAAGTATGGCATCGACTCTTCAGATGGCGGTATCGACCTCCTCGAGCGTGGGATCGACTCAACCAAGCCCCTGCACACGCCTCGAAGGCCAGAAATCCGCCTCCCGGAGCGCGGTGGCCCCGGCCCCGACCCCCCGATCCCCCTCCGTCCCCGCCGAGGGCCGGCTTTGTTTTCAACGCCCGACCCTCAGGCCGGCCCCCGCCGGGCTCCAAGCCGGCGGAGCGGCAACGACGGGGCCGACCGACTTGGCACGCAGCGCAGGACGTACCGTCCTACTCCAGCGTCACGTCGCGCGCGTACGAGAAAGCCGGCGCGTCGTCGGCGCCACCCTGGACCCGCAGGAGGTACGCGCCGGCGGCCAGCCCGGACGCCTCCACCCGCGAGCAGCGGGAGCCGGCGTCGTCGTTCCGGGCAAGCAGCTCCGCGCCGCTGGCGTCGTAGAGTTCGACGACGGTGTCGAGCTGGCCATCGGCGCAGGCGCTCGCGACGAAGCCTCGCGTCGCGGCGACGAGCGTGCTCCCCTCCTCGGTGATCTCGACTGCGATCCAGTCCACGTCGTTGCCCGGGGCGATGCGCCCGAAGTACGGCGTGCTCAGCGGATCCGCGGTAGTCGCGGTGTCGTTCTCCTCGCCCTCGGAGGACTCGACGAGGCAGCCCGCATCGCAGCCATCCCCGGGCTCGATGCCACCGTCATCGCACTCCTCGGCTCCATCGAGGAGGGCGTCCCCGCAGACGACCGGCCGCGTGGAAACCTCCAGGTAGAAGGGGCCGAACGCCCCGGGCTCCACGCCGTCCACGACCAGGAAGAGCTCGTCGTCCGCCCCGACCGGCGTCGACGCCGTGCCGTCGTCCGCACAGACGATCTCGACGGCGCCGGTACCGCAACCGTTCCAGATCGAGAGCCTGAGATCGGCCGCGCTCGACGCCAGCCGCACGTCGAGCACCCCGTCCGTCGCCGCGACGTACCGGTACGTGCTCTCGGGGCCGGAGAGGTCGGGCCTCTCCCCGCACGACGCCCGAATCAAGTCGGGGCGCCCCGTGGTGTCGCCGATGACCCAGCCCGCGTCGGGCACCTCCGGGGGATCGGCACAGGGATCCGCGCAGCGCTCGGCGCAGTCCGTGTCGCCGCAGTCAGCGTCTCCGTCCTCGTCATTGTCGAAACCGTCGTAGCAGTCCTCGGTCCAAGCGCAGCCCGATCGCTCGAGACGACAATCGACGCAACCCAGCGCACCGGCGGTGAAGCCCAGGGACTCGCAGGTCGCTCCGCCGAGGTCCTCCCCGTCGCACTCCTCCTCGCCGTCGATGCGCCCATTGCCGCAGGCGCTGACTCCACCCCCGGCGCCCTCCCCACCGGGCGCGCTCCCGCCAGCCGTGCCCTCGCCACCCGGCGGCTCGCCACCGGAGGTCCCGTCCCTACCGGCGCTGGCGCCACCGTGCGGCAGCGGAGCCCCTCCATCACCGCCCGCTTCCCTGGCGTCCTCCCCACCGGCGGCTGCTAGCCCGGCGGCGTCCGGGCCGAGCGCTCCGGCCGCGCCAGCCGCCCCGTCTGAGAGGCCGGGCGCACTCTCGGGGCCGCAAGCCGACCCGACGGCGAACGTGGCGACCAGGCACACGAAACCGACTAGCTCGAGCATTCGCATCGGTTCCCGCTCCCTGCGCTCGACACGCGCAGACGAGCGTAGCGCGAAACCACACCGCCCGCACCCCCTGGCTCACAGCGGAACGGTGCGCTCCCCTGACTTCCGCTACCGCGCCGTGGGGAAACGGGAGGCCCGCCACGGCCGCAGCCAGCGGCGGATTCCGACACCTCCGTCGCGCAAGCGCGCAAGAGGAGAAGTAGGTGATCGTGCGGCGGCGGCGGCCACCTTCGCATACGCCAACGACCCCGCCACGACCAGCGATCCGAGCGAGTGAGTCGCTTGGATCTGCTATGATGTGCTGGAGTCTGCGACGCCGGGTCGAACCTACGTCGTCGCCCACGCGAATTGGAGGACGCCGTTGACCTCACCGCACCCCACTGCTCGTTCGCGTCTCGCCATCAGCCTGGGGGTCGCCGGCGCGCTTGCGCTCGCTGCGGCTGCCCACGGCTGCGCCGAGGGCGCGGAGGAACGGCTGCCGCCGCCGGACGCGCTCGCCACCAGTACGGCTGCCCCCTGCGCCGACGGCGCCAAGCGCACTTGCTACGTGACGCTCGGGGAGGCGGCGGGGACCGTGAGCTGTCTCGAGGGCTCGCAGGTGTGCCTCGGCGGAACCTGGGGGGAGTGCGAGGGCGATCGGACCTTCGAGCTGTCGCGAGACGAGCTCGGTCCCCTGCCCCCCGGGAGCGGGCTCTCGTCGAAGGCTCTGTCCTCACCGCAGGGTTGCCCCTTCAACGTCTGCAACCCCTTCTGCCGCCACTTCGACGAGGTCCCCGACGGTGGGCTCACCGCCCGCCTCGACGCGTCGCCGGAGGACCCCGGTGCCGTCAACACGGGGCCCACGGTCCCCTACGACTGGGTGGGTGGTACCTACACCGTACTGTCTCCGCAGGCCACCGCCCTCATGTTCTCGGAGCCCTGCACCACCGGAGCCGACTGCCAGCTCAACACGCACTGCCGCAACCCGTCGAGCGGCACCTGCGACCACCACGTGTGCGAGGTCGGCAACTCGCTCAGCGCGACCTGCAGCGACTGCGTGGCCGCGATCTGCGCCGTCGACCCCGACTGCTGCGCCGTGCCGCCAGGCCCCTGCGTCCATGATCCCTGCGTGACGGGAACCCCGCTGGCGTCCGTCTGCGACCCGTGCGTGACCGCCGTGTGCGCCGCGCGCCCTGGATGCTGCACTACGGTCTGGGACTCCACCTGTATCGCTGAGATCGCCACCTCCTGCGCAGCGCCACCCATCAGCCGTGTGTGCCAGTGCAGCGGCGGCGAGGCTGCGTCCGGCGGCCACTGCTACTCACTCAACACCAATAGCGCGAACTGGACCGACGCGCGCAGCTTCTGCCGCGCGAAAGGCGCAAACTGGGACCTGGTCGTCATCGGTTCCTCGGCGGAGAACGATTTCGTCACCTCGCTGCTCCTCGGCAACACCTGGACGGGCGCCAATGATCAGAGCACGGAGGGCCGCTGGCGCTGGGTCGACGCCGCCACCGGCTCCCGGGACGGCACCCGCTTCTGGGATGGCGGCCCCACGGGGACCGCCTACGGCGGCGAGTTCAGCCGCTGGGGCTCCAGCCAGCCGCAGAGCGACTCTTACACGGCCCGGGACTGTGCGTCTACCAGCACCTCGGGGACTTGGTCCGCGGCGCGCTGCTCCGACAATCTCGACTCCCTCTGCGAGGGCCCCCCGGTCGTCATCGGGAGCAACGTGCCCCTGCCGAACCCCGGCTGGGATCAGGAGTGCGTCGATCAGGTGCAGAGCGTGTGCGGGGTTTCCTGCGGGGAGGGTGACCCCCCGCCGAGCGAGGGGATCTGCACCCCTTGGTACCCCGACGAGACGGACCCCACCTGTGACGAATTCGACTTGGCTGTCGGAGTGGGGTGCGAGGACTCCGGCGCCGCCATCGTGACCGTCTGCAACCACGGCCAGTCCGCAGCACCTCCGGGCATCAAGATCGTGCACTGGCCGAGCGGCGCCAGCGACTTCGGCTCGGAGACGCCCAACACCGCGGGGACGACGGGCGCGGAGTCGTGCGTCACCACAGAGGCGGTTCCGCGCGGCTGGTGTGTCAACGTCTACGGCTGCTTCTCCGGGGATCCCGAGGGCCGCGAGATCATGGTGAACCCCCGCGACGGCTCCCAGAACCCCGACGAGTGTCACTTCTTCGACAACTGGGGGGTGTTCAACGTCAGCGAGTGCGGCACCCCCGTCTGCTCCGGCAACGCCAGCGCTGCCACGCTCCGCCCGCTCAACATGTACTTCATCGTCGATCTGTCGGGGTCGATGCTCAACGACGAGGTGCCCACCCGGTGGGGCGCGCTCACCAGCGCGATGAAGTCGTTCTTCTCCGATCCGGGCTCGGCCGGGCTCAACGTGGCGATGAACTTCTTCCCCGGCAGCACCTGCTACGCCGGTGGGAGCTGCGACTCGGCAGACTGCCAGGAGCCCGAGGTACCGCTCGGCAAGCTCCTCGCTGACTACGCCCCGACCGATGCCCAGGAGCAGTCGCTGCTCGACGCGCTGAACGTGGTGCCGAACGGCTGGACCCCCACCATGCCGGCCCTGGCCGGAGCGCTGGAGTGGCTGCGGGAGCGGCAGCGCCAACGGCCGAACGAAGTGTACGTCGCCGTCATGGTCAGCGACGGCGAGCCGACCCAGTGCGATACCAGCATCTCCAACATCGCTGCCGTCGCGGGCGACTACTTCGACGATTTCGCCATCCGGACCTACTTCGTCGGGATCGAGGGGGTGGCCGAAGACACGATCCGGCGGATCGCGGCGGCGGGCGGCGGCGAGCACCAAGCCTACCTCATCACCTACTCCGGCGGCACCTCGGTCGCCGACCAGCTGGTGGCGGCGCTGCAATCGATCTCGGCCCACGCGGTGTCGTGCGACTTCGATCTGCCCAACCAGGGGGCCTTCGATCCCGCGCTAGCCACCGTCCAGTACATCGCCAGCGAGCCGGTTCCCGAGCCGTCACCGAGCTGCCTCGCGGGCCAGATCGAGTTCGAGGGCCACTGCTACTTCGTGTCGCCCGAGCCGGCGAAGTGGAGCGAGGCGCAGGCCAACTGTCAGGCCCTGGGCGCCGGCTGGGGGCTCGCCGCACTGACGACGAGCGCGGAAGACACGCGGATCGTCGCGCTCGTGCAGGGGGAGGGAAACGACGACGCCTGGATCGGGCTCACCCGGGCCTACGGCAGCACTTGGCTCTGGGCGACCGGCGAGCCCGTCACCTTCACCCACTGGGACACGGGGCAGCCGGGTTCCGACCTCTGCGGCGTCATCGACGAGAGCACGGGGGCCTGGGACACCCTTGGCTGCACCAGCGATCGACGCTACGTCTGCGAGGGGCCCAAGGCCGGCGACGACGACCGGTGCGGAGTCGGCGAGCTGCTCGGTCCCGACGGCGACTGCTTCGGCGTCGTCGGGACCTCGGTGCAGAGCTTCGACGCCGCGCGCGCCGTTTGCCAGGGCTATCGCGACGGCTGGGATCTCGCGAACATCGCCTCGAACATCGAGCAGGCGGTCGCGACCGTTGCCGCCGCGGGTCAGGCGAGCTGGATCGGGGCGAAAGACCAGGATTCGGAGGGATATTGGGAGTGGCTCGATGGGACCGAGTTCTGGGAGGTCCTGCCGCCGAGCTGCCGCGCCGGCGAGGTGGAGGGCCCGAATGGCAACTGCTTCTACCTGGAATCCACGGCGCGGACCTGGCCAACTGCGCAAGCGACGTGTCGAGCACGAGGCACCAACTGGGATCTCGCCGCGCTCCGTTCGAGCACGACCAACACCTTCGTGAGGGGGATGATCTCCGCTGACGCGTGGGGCGGGGGCAACGATCGCGCCAGCGAGGGTGCCTGGGGGTGGCCTGACGGAGTGCAGTTCTGGAGCGGTGGCTCCCCCGGCACCGGCTGCGCGTCGGGGCAGGTGCTCTACCCCGGCAACGGGAACTGCTTCGCCTTCTCGACCACCAAGCGCGCCTGGTCCAGCGCACAGACTACCTGTCGCGCCCTCGGGGCGGGCTGGGACCTGGCGGAGATCAGGGATGCAGCCGAGCAGGCCTTCGTGCGCGACCGCATCGTCGACACGACCTGGCTCGGTGGGAGCGACAACGTCTTCAGCAATGAGGGCCGCTGGTACTGGCCGAACGGGATCCTATTCTGGAGAAACGGCTCCGCCCGCAATGGCTACGTCACCTTCTGGGCCACTGGGGAGCCGAACGACTATCTCTCGAACGAGGATTGCCTCGCGATGTACGTAGGCGGGTCCTGGTACGACAGGAACTGTGCCAACAGCCACGACTCGGCTTGCGAGGGGCCCGCGACGACGGGCGGCTCCGCCATCGCTGGCCAGTACACGAACTGGGCGTCGAGCGAGCCGAACGACACGGGCGGAAGCGGAAGCGGCGACTGCATGCGCCTGCGGGCCGCCGACGGCAAATGGGAGGACTACGGCTGCGACTCGAGCGCCGTGTCCGTCTGCGAGGGCCCCAAGACCCCCGCGGGTGGCGCGATCGGCGGCGCGTATGCGAACTGGTCCACCGGGGAGCCCGACGACGGTGGGGGAACCTCCGACTGCGCCCTCTTGCACACGGACGGAACCTGGCGAGACACGAGCTGCAGCGCGAGCTACCGCGCCCTATGCCGCGGCCCGAAGCCGCCGCTGCCGGATCCCCCCGCGCCCCTCGTGGGCGGCCCGCTCTCCCAGCTCGTCGGGAGCTGCCAGGCCGGGAGCGACCAGCAATGGTACTTCGACGACGACGAGTCACCGACGGCTCTCTCCGTCTGTCCGGCGACCTGCGATCGAATCAAGGTGGACCGGCGTGCGAAGCTCGCCATCGAGATCGGCTGCTATCCGCCGGCGGTGCCGCCACCGGAGCGGCAGTCCTGGGTGGCGCCGGAGACGTACACCGAGGTGTACGAGGCGAAGTGCGAGGGCGCCGAGCCGCAGTGGGACGTGCTCGCCTACGACGCCTTCACGCCGGGGGAATCGACCGTCGAGTTCTTCGTGCGGGCCGCCAGCAGCGAGGCGGCCCTCGCGGACAAGGACTTCCTGTCCGTCGCCGTCGCCCAGTCCACCCCGGACGACACGCAGTCCTGCGGTCTCGGGGGCCCGCCGCCCTGCCCGGTGGTGCTCTTCGACCGGCTCGGCGAGCGGGACGCGCGGAGCCGGTGGCTGGAGCTCCAAATCGTGGTGACTCCCTCAGAATCGCCAGGCGGAGGCGAAGTGGTGCTCAACAACTGGCAGGTGACCTACTCATGCCCCGACAGCTACTGACGCGATTCGTCCCGGGGCTTCTGCTCCTCGTCGCGGCCTGCCACCGGGAGCGGGCTGACCGGCTGGCGGACGATGGAGCGGCCGGTGACGCGACGGTCGACGGAGGAGCGGGGGGCCTGGCCGCCGGCGGAGAGGCCGCGACCGAGAATGGCTCGGCAGCGGGAGCGCCAACGGCGATCGCGGGCGCCGGTGGGGTACCGGGAGTGGGGGAAGGGGGCGCACCGAGTCCCGGCGCACGTGGCGGGGAGTCCTCCGCTGGGGAGGGCGGCGAGGGGAGTGGAACCGGGGGAGCGTACTGGGGCCTCTGTGGGCTGCTCCCCGAGGGGCCTTGCGGCGACTCGGTGCTGCACTGCGGGGAGGAATGCGATACGGATATCTTCTTCATCGACTCCTGCGGCGAGTACGGCTTCGAGGCGGGAACGCTCTCCTGTCGGGAGGACTGCACGGTGGACACCAGCGACTGCACCGGGACGGAGCGGTGCGACGACGGCCGCGACAACGACGGTGACGGTCGGGTCGACTGCGTCGACGAAGACTGCGCTGACGACTGCGGCGATGCCTGCGCCGAGTCCACGCCGCTGGCCGATCCGGGCTCGGTGGGCGGCACCACCGTGAGCCAACCGAACACGATGGACCCGTCGTGCGTCATCGAGGCGAGTGGGCCCGAGCTCGTTTACGAGGTGATCCCCATACAATCCGGCGAGCTCGAGGTGCGGCTCGCCACCTTCGGGTGCCTCGTGGTGTCCGCGCGCACGGACTGCACGGCAGCCGAGAGCGAACTCGGCTGCGGCGTCGGCAGCCGGGCCGCTCAACCCGACGAGGTTACGTTCTCGGTGCCCGCCGTCGCGGGCGAGCCCCTCTACGTCATCGTCGAGGGCTGCGATCCGTCCTTTGCCGGCGACTTCACGCTCGCGGTGGCGTCGGTAAGGTCGTGATGCGTGCGCAGTTCCTGGCGAAGGGGGTCGCCGAGGTGCGACCGACCGTGGTAGCCTCGAGCCGTCTCATGGGCGTGGTGCTTCGGCTCGGCAGGCTCGCACCGATCTTGCTCGTCCTCGCCATGCCCGAGTGCAAGCCCTCGCGAGCGGCGCCGGTGGCGGCCAAGGGGGGCGCGGTGAATGGCGGCGAGGCGGGGGCCTCCGCTGGCGAGGGGGGCGAGCCGGCGGGGGGGCACCCTTCGGCAGCAGGGAAGGGTGGCGACTCCGCCGACGCCGCGGGGACCGGGCCCGAGGCCGGCACAGGCATGGCGGGAGCTGGACCAGGGGGAGCGGGCGCGGCGGGGGAGGCCGGACGCGACGGTGGAGCGGGAGCCGCAGGAGCGCCCGGATCGGTCTGCGGTGCGATCACGAGCCAATGCCAGCAGTACTGCATGGCGCGAATCGACGCCCCCACCTGCGCGGGCTACGTTGGCGATCTCGAGGCGTGCGAGTGCGAGTGCGAGCACTTGCTCCGCGCCGATCCGACCTGCGCGGTGCTCTTCGACGACCTCGTCGTCTGCGGCGGGGCCGAGCCCGAGCTCTTCTGCACCGGGTACGACGTCGCGATCATCGTCGGGTGCGAGTACGAGCGCAGCGACTTCGTGACGTGCCTGGAGGACAGCCAGGGAAGCGCGACCACCTGCGCCCTCGACGACCCGTCGTGCCTGATGCTGTGCAGCGCCCTGGCCGCCCCGGACTGCCCGACCACGATGCCAGTCGACGAGTGCGCCTGCTGGTGCCAGGAGTCGTTGTCCACGGCGTGCCACGATCGGGTCGAGCTCATGGTGGCCTGCACCGGTGGACTCATGACGTTCGATTGCGACGAGGCTGGGCTTCCGATGCTGACCGGGACGGCCTGCGCGGGCGAGTGGGAAGCCCTCGAGGCGGCCTGCTTCTGACTGGGTTCGGGGACGCCATCCGCGGCGGACTGGCGCCGAGCCCGCGCGCCCCAAGCCGAGCCGCCGCGGGTCGCGCAACGAAGCCTCCCCACGTTGCCGGCGGCGGCGACTGCCGATAGCCTCGTCCGGGTGACGCATTTCGCCCCCCCGCTCCGTCCCGTCGCGCGACCGCCCGCGCGACGACCGCGGCTGCTCCTCGTCCTCGCGGGGATCGGGTTTGCCTGCGCCGCGCGGCAGCCGCCCGCGGCCGCGCGCCCCGAGGCGAGCGCCGCCGCCCACCGGACGAGCGCCGCGCCCGCGCCGCTCGCCATCTCGTCGCGCACCGCCGAGCGAGTGAAGCTTCGCTGGGAGGCCGCGCCCGGGGGCGCGGGCAGCGCCGTCGCCATCAGCCGCGCGCTCGATCGCGTCGCCTACTCGAATGGACAGGGCGTGACGCTCTTCTCGCTCGCCAGCGGCAAGCCGGTCGACGCCGGGCTCGTCACCTGCGCCCCGGTCATCCGCGGCGGCCTCGCCTTCAGCGGCCAGCGGCTGGTCGTCGTCTGCCAGGGGGCGGTCAAGATCCGCGACGCGGCGGCGCCGGCGCGCGATCTCGCCATCGCTGCCGCCCCGGTCACCGCCGCCGCGCTCGCGGGCGACCGGCTCGCGCTCGCCCACCGGGACGGGGTCGTCCGCCTCTATCCCCTCGCCGGCGGCGCCCCGGTCGAGATCCCGGTGCCGGGGCCGCCCATCGACGTCAAGAGCCTCGCCCTGACCGCGGACGGGGCACGGCTCGCGGTGGCCTGGGTGCAGGGGTCGGTCTGGTGGTGGGACACCGCCGCCCCCGCGGCGCCCCACGATCTGGTGCGTCACGACCGCGAGAGCGACACGCTCTGCTTCAGCCGGGACGGGGCCCTGCTCGCCGAGGAGGGGGAGTCGTTCTACACCACCGTCTGGGCCGACCTCGCCGGCACCCCCACGGTGAAGGCGCGCCTGCGCAACGGCTCCTGGGTGAAGCGGCTGCTCTTCACACCGGACGGGGCCTGGCTGGTGCGCGGCGGCTCGGACGGCCTCGAGCTCGCCGAGCTCGCCGGCCCGCGGCGGGTGGTGCTCGACGACCGCGGCGCGGTGGAGGACGTCGCCCTGAGCGAGGACGGCACCGCCCTCGCCGCCGCCGACCGCGAGGGCCGGCTGACGGTGTGGGCGGTGCGCTGAGGAACACCTGCGCAGGGGATCACCGCCCGCGCCCCGGGACGGCGGGCCCAAGACGGTGGCCTCGCCGGCAGCTTCACGCGGCGAGCGGAGCCCACTCCTCGGCGTCGAGGGCCGTCACGCCGTGGCTGACGAGGATGGCGTTGAGCTCCTCGACGGTCACCGCACCGGGCGCCGTGATCTCGATCCCCAGGACCGTGCCCCGTTCGTCGAAGTCGACGCGACCGCCGTGCCCTCCGTCCAGCGTTCGCGCGACGCGCGCCCCCGGCGCTCGCGGCAGGTACAGGTACGCGACGAGCGGTCGGCCCTTCCGGAACGTGACCTCGAGATAGCGCTGCTTCATGGCTCGACACCGTAGGCCGTGACCACGACGAGAAGATGCTCCAATTCGTCGGGTTCGACAACGACCTCCCAGGGCCGACCGCGGAGCCGCGTCTCGACTACGAAGCGTCCCTCCACGACCCCGGGCCGAAGGCCCGTCGCGCGGTCGAGCATCTCCCGCAGGTCGAGCTCCGAAAAACCGCGGTCATCCATCCGCTTATCGACGTGAGGGGTGAGCTCCATGTCCCACTCCCACCAAGCCGGCCAGTCCACGCGGCGACGGTACCACGCAGCGAGCGGGGCGGTGCTTCGGTCACGAACCCGCGGGTCGCGGGCACTCTGGGGCGAGGTCCACGATGAAGCTCCTCGCCGGCTCCACCGCCGCGGTCCTGTTCGCTGCCCTCGGGTCCTTCCTCGCCGCGCCCTTCGCGGCCGGCCAGGAGCGCTGGTCCTACCGCCCGCCCCCCCCGCCGCCGGCACCGTCTCCCTGCAGCGTCACCGTCGAGGACGGCAACGGCCGCACGCTGCCCACCTACTACCACGGCGGCCGCACCTACCTGCTCGGCGAGCGGGGCGCGCGCTACGCGATCCGGGTCGACAACCGCTCGGGAGGGCGCGTCGAGGCGGTGATCTCCGTCGACGGCCGCGACGCCATCACGGGCCGGGTCGCCGACTACCGGCGCCAGCGCGGCTACGTGCTCCCGGCCTGGGGCTCGGTCACCGTCGATGGCTTCCGACAGAGCCTCGACGCCGTCGCCAGCTTCCGCTTCTCCACCCCCGGGCAGAGCTACTCGTCGCGGATGGGCACGCCGGAGAACGTCGGGGTGCTCGGGGTCGCCTGTTTCGTCGAGCGACCGCGACCGGTCGCCGTGGTCCCCGACTCCCCGCCGGACTACGACCGCGACGACCGCTCGGCCCGGCGGCACTCGCCGAGTGGCGCCCGGGGTGGGAGCTCCGCCGACGGCGCCGCACCCGAGGCGAAATCCCGGTCCGGCTCCGCGCGCCCCGGCTACGCCCCCGCCCCGCGGGAAGGCGCGGGCAACCTCGGGACCGAGTACGGTGAGTCCCGGTACAGCCCCGTCTCGACCACCACCTTCGAGCGGGCCGAGGGGAGCCGACCGCGCCAGGTGCTCACCCTCTACTACGACGATCTCGCCGGGCTCGAGGCCCGCGGGATCCGCGTCCGCCCCGACCCGGAGCCGGTCCACTGGGTCCCTTCACCCCAGCCCTTCCCCGAGTCCCGGTTCGCCCCTCCCCCTCCGTGAACGGCCGTCCCCGGGCCCCGCGCCCAGGACGGGGCGGCGCCGCGGCGCGTCGTGGACCGTGATCCGTGAGACACGGACCGGTGCCACCCCGCAACGGCTGCGGGGCACGCCCTCGCCCCCGCCCGCGACAACCCCTCGACATCGCTCGGGTGAACGCCTGGCACGACCCATGCTGGAGGCTTGTACCGTGGGACAGCAGTCCAGCACCTTCCTGCGCGACCGCCGCGAGCGGCCTCGCGTCGCCCTGCGCGCCCCGGTGCTGGTGGATCTGACGAGCCGCTGGGAGCAGGCGGTCTGCCACGACGTCTCGCTGGACGGTGTCGGCGTCGAGCTCACCGACCCCCTGCCCCTCGGCGCCCGCGTGGAGATCTACTTCGAGCTGCCGACCTGGCACGCCATCGAGACGCAGGCCGAAGTGGTCCGGAACCACGGCGGGATCACGGGCCTGCGCTTCCTCGACCTCGACGCCGCGACGGCGCGCGCCCTCGCAGCCTACTGCGACGACCTGGAGCGCGCCGAAGTCGCGACCGCGGTGGTGAGCCGCCTCGCGCTGCCCGGCGCGGTGCGGTTCAACCGCCCCACGCTCGCTCGTGGTCCGCGATGATGCGGTCCATCAGGGCGTCGAACGCGGGATCGAGCTGACGGCGCGCGGGATCGGCGTCGTACCAGGCGATGATCTCCTCGGCCCCCCGCGCGAAGGGCGTGGTGGCGGCGAACTCGGGGACGAAGCGCTTGATCTTCGTGTTGTCGAAGATCATCGAGTGCGTCTTGTCGCCGAGGAGGCTGTCGCCCCACTCCCGGTCGTACCGGGCGATGACGTCGGAGGGCACGGGGACGAGGCGCGCCTCGGCGCCGGCGGCCCGGGCCAGGATCCGGTGGATCCCGTCCCAGGTCAGGAGCTCGTCGCTGGTGATGTGGAACGCCTCGCCGATGGCGGCGTCGAGGCCGAGCAGCCCCACCAGCCCCACGGCGAAGTCGCGGTGGTGGGTCAGGACCCACAGGCTCGAGCCGTCGCCGTGCACCACCACGGGCCGCCCGCGGCGCATCCGGTCGATCACGGTCCAGCCGCCGTGCGGAGGCAGGAGCGTGGCGTCGTAGGTGTGCGAGGGTCGCACGATGGTGATCGGGAAGCCCTCCTCGCGGTAGGCGCGGACCAGGCGCTCCTCGCAGGCGATCTTGTCGCGCGAGTAGCGCCAGACGGGGTTCGCGAGCACCGTGGACTCGGTCACCGGCAGCCGTGACGGCGGCGTCTGGTACGCCGAGGCCGAGCTGATGAAGACGTACTGCCGCGTCCGCCCCCGGAACAGCTCGAGATCCGTCTCGATGTGCTCGGGGGTGAAGGCCACCCACTCGACCACCGCGTCGAAGGTGAGCTCGCCGAGCGCGCGCCGCGCCGACTCCCGGTCCCGCACGTCGCCGCGGAGCACCCTCGCGCCCGCGGGGACCGGGCGGGGCGACCGCCCCCGGCAGAGCAGGTAGGTTTCGATCCCGCGGGCGAGGGCGAGCGGGGTGCAGGCGGAGCTGATGATGCCGGTGCCGCCGACGAACAGGATGCGCATGAGCCGGGATCGGAGCGCGGCGGCGGCGAGGCCGTCAAGGCGAACGAGGCCGCTCCGACGCCGGCGCGACGACTTTCCCTGGGGGACGGCGCGCGGGCTGAGCGGAATGTGACCGCGCCCAATCCTCCCTTCACCGGCGCCGGCCTACTCCACGATCATGTCGGCCGCGCTCCGCGGCGCGAGCTGGCTCCCTCCGTGGTAGTCGACGACGCCGAGGAGGCGAGCGAACCGGGTCCCCACGGGGAAGGCGGCCGGGTCGAACCCCGCCAGGTAGCTGGAGACGGGGAGCACGCCGGCGATGACGAGCGGCGCGCCGTCGCCCCCGGACTGGGTCACCGCGACGTCATCGAGGCGGACGAGCCGGTAGCGAAAGTCGAGCTCGGTCGCGGCGCCGGGCGCGATTTCCTCCGGCGTGACGGCGAGCGCCAGCGCCTCGGTGGCGCATTCGGGGTCAGCGACGGAGAGCAGGGTGACCGTGGGCTCGGTGAGCTCGAAGCCGCCCTCGTAGGTCGCGGTGGTGCCGCTCACCCGGATCCGATCGCCGGCGGTGCCCGTGAGCCCGGCGCCGCCCGAGTAGACGAAGAGCCCCGGGCTCCGATCACTCGACGCCGGGTGCGGATCCTGGATCCAGAGGCGCCGGGGGGGCTTGGCCGCGACCACGCAGACACCGTCGAGCGTGGCGGTGACGCCGTCGCCGAGCCGCCAGAGTTCGGCGATGGTCGCCAGCGGCCCGGGGCAGGCCGCCGTGCCGGGGTTCGGGGCGTCGGGGCAGGCGTCGCAGGCGTCGCCCCAGCCGTCGCCGTCCCGGTCGCTCAGGCTCGACGCGGCGTCGAAGGGGCAGAGGTCACGGCCGTCACCGACGCCGTCGCCGTCGAGATCGCCCGCGCACACGGCGCGGTCGGGCGCGAGAGGGCAGGGATCGCAGGCGTCGCCGACGCCGTCACCGTCCGCGTCCGCCTGCGCGCCCTGGTCGAGAGGGCGCACCGGATCGAAGACGGTGGGGCAGAGATCCACGGTGGCGGCGATCCCGTCGCCGTCGAGGTCGTCGGCGACGGACTGCCCGGAGTAGCGCGAGGAGGGTCCGACGACGGCGTCCTCCGGTAGCGAGCGGCTCGGCACGCAGGTCACCTCTCCCGGCGGCGCCCCGCAGCCGAAGAGCGGGTAAGCGTCGGGGCCCACGGCCGCGACGACCGCGTCCCAGCGCGCGCCGGTGTCGCGCAAGAGGCAGGCGCGCTTGGGGACGCCGCAGACGTCCCCGATCGGGTCGCAGTCCTCGGCGAGGGCCGCCACCAGCGCCGCGTCGCCGACGGTGGGCGCCCCGCCACGCAGCACCAGCACGACGTCGCCCTCGTCCGCCTCGAGCACGGCGCGGTGCGGGGGACGGCCCCGCCGCGCGAAGACCGCGACGTCCCCCACCCGCCCTACCGCGAGCCGCCCGAGCGCGTCGTCGTAGCCGAGCGCCGCGGCGGCGCCCGAGGTGGCCATCGCGACCAGCGCCGCGTCGTCGAAGTACCCGTCGAGGTGAGCGCGGTTGAACTCGTCGGCGCAGCCCAGCTCCCGGAGCATGTTCATCGATCCGGTCGGCAGCCAGTCGGTGCCCAGCCCGAGGGTGACGCCGAGCCGATCCATCACGGTGACGCGCGCCGTGTCCCCGTAGAGCGCGAGGTTCGACCGCGGCGACCAGATGACCTTGGTCCCCACCGCCGCCAGGTAGGCCACGTCGCGCGCGAGGAGCGCCACGCCGTGGATGATCGCGGTCCGTGCGTCGAGGACGTCGAAGCCGCCGGGGACGAGCCCGGTGAGGCACAATAGCTCGTTGCGCGCGGTCGCGTCGATCCCCTCGGCGACGTGCGGCACCCAGGGGTAGCTCCCCACCGGACCCCGGAGGGCGTAGCCGCCGCAGCCGCTCGCGGCCTGCACGCTCGCCCCGAGCGGGAACGTCTCGTAGGTCGCGAAGGCGTGGCCGTCGACGTTGCGGGTCCGCTCGTCCGTGAGCGAGGCGTCGTCGACGTCGCGGAGGATCCCGGTCAGGCGCGCCGAGGCGAAGCTGGTGGGCGCCCCCCCGAGGGCGAAGCGGAGCTCGCCGTGGATCTTCTCGGCGAGGGTCGCGCCGCCGCCGGGCGCGGCGATCTTGGGCAGGCGCTCGTTGCCGGCCTCGCGCCAGTCGTTGCGGTGCTCGAAGCGCGTGCGCGGGTCGGCCGCGAGCGGAGCCCCGGTGAGGTCGACGAAGTCGTCGCCGTCGAAGGGCTCGCCGTTCATCCAGCCGGCGTGGTCGTGCGCGTTGACGAGCCCGGGGGCGGCGACCGCGTCGGGGCAGAGCACGCGGGTCGCGCCGGGGTCGACGCGCGCGCAGTCGCAACCGACGCAGGCGATCCGCCCCGTCCCGTCCACCAGGAGCTGCCCTCGCTCGATCACCTCCTCGGGCGTGACCAGATCCGCGACGAGGAGCAGGGCGGCGGTCGAGCCGACCTCGACCGTGCAGCGCCCGACTCCGGACGAGGCCGGCAGGAGCGGCGCGCAGGCGGTGAGCGGCGAGCCCGCGCCGCCCTCCCCGCCGGCGCCCGCGGTGGCGGGGCCGCCCGCGGCCCCCGCCTGCGCGCCATTGCCGGCCCCGGCGGCGCCGGGGAGCCCGGCCGGAGGCGCGCCACCCGCGAGCCCGCCGGCCCCACCACCGCTGACGCCGCCGCGGGCCGCCCCCGGCGAAGGCGCGGAGCCGCCCGTCGTCGGCGCCGCGCCAGCGAGCCCCGCGCCGCCGCCCGGGGTGGTTCCGGCGCTGCCCCCGGCGGCCGTGACGCCGGCGCCCGCCGCGCTGCCGCGCGCCCCGGCGTCGGCGCCGCTCCCTCCCGTGAGGCCGCCCGCTCGCGCGCCGGTCGCGAGCGGCGCGTCGTCCCCGCCGCGGCCTCCAGCGAACCCGCCGCCTCCGCCGGACGCCGCCGGCGCCCCGCCGACGCCGCCGGTGCTCTCGCCACCGTCGCTGGCGGGCGCCGACCGGTCCGCGCCCGCCGCGGCCTCTGCGCCGCCCGGCGAGCGCGCACCCGCCGCGACCGCGCCCGCAGGACCCTCCTCCCCGACCGCCGCCGCCCCTCCGCGCGGCTCGCGCCCGCCCTCCCCGCGCGGCGCGCCAGCGACCGCCAGCTCGCCACCCTCGCCACCCTCGCCACCCCCGCCGCCGGCGCAACCGCCGAGCCCGAGCAGCAGCCCGACGCGGCCGCGGGTCAAGAACCAGGAGAGTACACGCACGAGGACCTCCTTCGCTGCAGGGTTCACGCGCGGCGATGCACGACCGGTGCCACGCGCAGCGACGCCCGCGGCGCTCGACCGCGTCGCCCGCGGCGCGGGGGCCTCAGCCGAAGCGCCGGTAGTCCGCGTCGCCGTAGTTGATGGCGCGGCGCACCACGAAGCGCGGCCGGCGCTTCACCTCGGCGTACACGTTGGCGAGGTACTCGCCGAGCACGCCGATGAACGCGAGCTGGATGCCCCCGAAGAAGGCGACCATGATGACGATCGTGGTCCAGCCGGGGGGCAGCGACCGGGTGCCGAGGAGCCAGTCGAGCGCCAGGTAGCCGGCGTACAGGATGGAGGCGAACGCCACCACCAGCCCGAGCGGCATGGCGAGCCGGAGCGGCCCCACGCTGAAGGCGAGGATGGCGAGCCGCGCCATGCGCAAGCGTCGCCGGAGCGAGTACTTCGTGCGCCCCTCCAGGCGGGCCTCGGCGTGGTACTCGACCACCGCCTGCTGGAACCCGAGCCACGACAGGAGGCCGCGCAGGAAGGGCGCGTGCTCGGGCAGGGCCTCGCGGAGTACCGCCACCACGCCGGGCGACAGGAGGCGGAAGTCGGCCATGCCCGGCTCGAGCGGCACGCCGCTCACGCTCGACATCACGGCGTAGAACGAGCGCGACAGCAGCCGCGTGACGAGCGGCTGGGTGCGGTTGCTCACCCGGCGGGTGAGCACCACGTCCACCTCGCCCCGGAGCTCGGCGACCAGCCGCTCGATCAGGGCCGGCGGGTGCTGGCCGTCCGCGTCCATCATCAGCACCGCGGCCTCCTCGCGCGCGGCGGCGAGCCCCGCCAGGAGCGCCTCCTGGTGGCCGAAGCGCGCGCTCAGGAGGAGCGCGCCGAGGCGCGGCTCGGCGGCGCAGCGCTCTGCGACCAGGGCCTCGGTGCCGTCCGTCGAGCGATCGACGACGAGGTGGATCCGCCAGTCGTGGCCGAGGCGCTCGAGCTCAGCCGTGAGCCGCTCGAGGAAGGGGCCGAGGGCTCGGGCCTCGTTGTAGATGGGGAGGACGACGTCGAGCTTCATGGGGGGCCCGCGCGCCAACCCCGGATCAGGCGACCGAGATCGGGGCGGAGCGCCTCGTATCGCGCGACCGCCCCCGGATCGCAACGGGCGAGGAGCTCCCGGAGCGGCGCCGGGTCGGCCACGATCGAGCGGTCGGGGTGACCGGGCCGCTGCTCCTCGAGCGCGGGCTCGGGCCCGAATTCGCCGCGGAAGGCCGCGAGCCAGTCGGTCACGGTGATCGGCGCTCCGTTGCCCACGTCCACGACCCGCGGCGCGGGCGCCGCCCAGGCCTCGGGGTGGGCCGCGAGGGTGGCGCAGGCCAGGCCGAGCTGCGCCCCGGAGACGTAGTCGCGTGCCCCGCCGAGGTGGTGCACGCGGACGGCGCCGCCGGCCTCGTACTGGGTCAACAGCTCCGCGAAGAGGCCCCGTGCCGGTCTGGACTCGGGGACCAGGCTGTGCAGCCGCAGGCAGACGAGCGGCACCCCGCGCGTCGCCGCCGCTGCCGCCGCCAGGCGGTGCTGGGCCGCCTTGACCGCACCGTAGGTGCTCTCGGGGACCAGCTCCGCGGCGCTCCCCAGGAGCAGCAGCCGCCCGGGCCAGCCCGCCGCCTCGAAGCGATCGAGCGCCCGCGCCAGGCGGGTCACGTGGGCCTCGACCAGCTCGGCCAGCGCGCCGCGGGATGATCCGCCGGCGACGACGACGACGTCGTCCGGTGCCCCGCGCCAGTCGGCGAGGAAGGCCGCGTAGCTCCAGGGACCGGGCGCGCCCGAGTAGCCGCGGAGCGCGACCCCCGGCGCACCCGCGAGCGCGCCCGCGAGCACCGCGCCCACGGTGCCGCGGGCGCCGAGCAGGTGGACGGTCACGGCGGCGGGCAAGCGAACCTCCCCGGGTCCGCCTCGAAGAGGGCCCGCCCCTCCTCGTAGTCCTCGAGGCGGCCGAGGTCGAGCCAGAGCGAGCCGACGCGCGAGAGGTGCACGGCGTTCACGGGTCGCCCGAGCGCGAGCAGCCGCTTGACCAGGTCCGGCAGGTCGAGCCGCTCGCCGGCGGGGATGAGCTCGACCAGCTCGCGGCTGAACACGTAGACGCCGGTGGACACCAGGTACTGGTACTCCGGCTTCTCGATGTAGTCCGTCACCGCAGCGCCGTCGCTCACCGCGAGCACGCCGAGATCGATCTTGACCCGCTTCTCCGCCACCAGCACCGTGAGCGCGCCGGGCTCGTGGGCGGCGAGGAAGTCGGCGTAGCGGACGTCCAGCAACAGGTCCCCGTTCATCACCACGAAGCGCTCGGGGACCGGCGCCTCACTCGCCCAGTGGTCGAGGACGAAGCGTACGGGTGCCGCGGTGCCGAGCGGGGCCGGCTCGCGGTAGTAGTGGATCCGGAGCCCGAGCTTGGACCCGTCGCCGAAGTAGCTCTGGATGAGCTCGGCGAGGTAGCCGACGGCGAGGTGGACGGTGCCGACGCCGCCGGCCAGAAGCTGCCGCAGCACCACCTCCAGGATGGGCACGTGCCCGATGGGGAGCAGGGGCTTCGGCAACACGTTGGTGAACGGCACCAGGCGCCGCCCGAGCCCGCCGGCGAGCACGATGGCGTGGCCGTCAGACATGGTACCGCTCCCCCCCCGCGAGCCCGCTCGCCCGCATGTGCTCGATGGTGCGCCGCAGTCCCTCCTCGAGCGTCACCTCCGGCCGCCACCCGAGCAGCTCGCTGGCGCACGAGGGATCGGAGAGGAGCACGTCCACCTCGCTCGCCGGCGGGCGGATCCGCCCCGCGTCGGTGCGAACCTCGAGCTCGCGCCCGAGCAGGCGGCCGATGGTCCCTACCAGCTCGCGGACGGTGACGGCGACGCCGGTGCCGAGGTGCACCGTGGTCGGCCGGGGCAGCTCCGCCTCCAGGGCGCGGACGAATCCGTGGCAGGTGTCGAGCACGAAGGTGAAGTCGCGCACGGCGTCGAGGTTTCCGAGCGTGATCGCGTCCCCCTGCAGGGCCTGGCCGATGATGGTGGGGATCACCGCGCGGAAGGACTGCCGCGGCCCGAAGGTGTTGAACGGCCGCAGCACCACCGCGTCGAGGTCGAAGGAGCGGGCGTAGGACTCGACCAGCTTGTCGGCGCCGATCTTGGTCGCCGAGTAGGGCGACTGCGCCTGCAAGGGGTGGGCGAGGTCGATGGGCGTGTAGCGGGCCGTCCCGTAGACCTCGCTGGTGGAGGTGTGCACGAAGCGCCGCACGCCGTGGGCGCGCGCCCCCTCGAGCAGGTGCAGCGTGCCGCGGACGTTCACGTCGACGTAGGCGGCCGGAGCGACGTACGAGTAGGGGATCCCGATCAGCGCCGCGAGGTGGCAGATCCCGTCGACCCCGGCGCAGAGCCGCGTCATCTGCGCGGGATCGGTGACGTCGCCCCACGCCACCTCGAGCGGCCCGTGGGCGATCGCGCTCGGGCCGAGCGCGGGGAGCGGCGCCGCGGGGTACGCGGCCGCGAGGCGGGCCACGAGCGCGGCGAGGTTCCCGGTCCCGGCGTGGCTCGTGTAGCGCACGAGCGCGCGGACACGGTAGCCCCGCTCGAGGAGCAGCTCGACGAGGTGGGAGCCGATGAAGCCCCCGGCTCCGGTGACCAGGATCGTCCGTCCTCGCGCGTCGCTCGACACTCGGCCTCCTCCGGCGGTTGGGGGCGCAGTCTAGCCCACCCGGGCGGGGCGACCACCCCCGAGCGCCCCGGGCACCCCGCCGCGGGTCAGTCGCGGGGCGCCGGGGCCGCGCCGCGCTCGAGCACGGCGGTGAGCGTCCGGATCATCGGCCCCACGTCGCGCGCGTCGCACGTCTCCCGGCAGGAGTGCATCCCGAGCATCGGCAGCCCGACGTCCACCGCGCGGACACCGAGCTGAGCGGCCAGGAGCGGCCCGATCGTCGAGCCGCAGCGGACGTCGTTGCGCGAGACGAAACGCTGCGGCGCGCATCCGGCGGCGCGGCAGGCGGCGACGAACACCGCCTCCGCGGGCGCGTCGGTGGCGTAGTTCTGGGCGGCGTTCGACTTGATCACGGGACCTTGGCCGAGCACCGGCCCGTGCCGCTCGTCGCTGCGCTCGGTGTGGTTCGGATGGATCGCGTGGGCCATGTCCACGCTGACCGCCAGGGAGCGCGCGAGCGCGCGGTCGAGCGCGGACTCGAGCGGCTCCCCGGGCCCGCTCCCCGCCGCCAGGCGCCCGAGGAGTCCGAGGGCGAAGCGGGATCTCGCCCCCTGGGCGGACTCGCTGCCCACCTCCTCGTGGTCGTACAGCAAGGCGATCTGGGTAGCGTCGCGCGGCGGCGCCGCGACGAGCGCGGCGACGATCGCGTGACAGGAGACGAGGTTGTCGAGCCGCGCCGAGCACAGCAGCTCGCCGTGCCCGCCGCCGAGGGCGGCCGGCTGCGTGTCGAACAGCGCGAGGTCCGCGGCGGCGATCGCCGCCGCGCCGGCCGCGGCGACCCCTTGGCGCCGGAGCTCGGTGGCGACCCGCTCGGCCACCACGAGCGGCTCGCCGGGGCGCGCCGCGCCGCCCAGCGGGCGAAGGTGGGCGTCGAGGGCCAGGCGGAGCCCCTCGACGTTCACCTCCCGGTCGAGGTGGATGGCGAGCGATGGGATCCGGCAGGGTGCCCCCGGGAGCCGCACCAGCTCGACGGAGCCGTCGGCGAGCACGATCCGACCGGCGATCGAGAGCTCGCGGTCGAGCCAGGTGTGGAGCAGAACCGACCCGTAGAGCTCGACCGCGAGCTGATCGTAGCCCGCCTGGACGAGCTCCGGCCGCGGGCGGAGCCGCAGGGTGGGCGAGTCGGTGTGGGCGCCGAGCAGCAGCGCGCCCGCGTCCGCCAGAGGTCGCGCGCCGACGCGGAACGCGGCCAGCGTCCCACCCCCGCGGATGACGAAGTGGGTGGCGCCCGGCGCGAGCCGCCACGCCTCGCGCTCGTCGAGCTCGCGGAAGCCCGCCTCGCGCAGCCGCCGCGCGGCCTCGGCGACCGCGTGATACGGCGTCGGGCTCGCGTCGAGAAAGGCCATCAGATCGCGGATCGGGTCGAGGGCGTAGCCCGGCGCTGCCATGGCGGGACCATAGCGCCTCGCCGGTGCCCGGAACATCCGGAGCAGGATGGCTTTACCCGCTCGACCGCGGGAGCGAGAATCGCCCGGTGTCCCGCCGGAGGAGCATCTGGTGGCGCCTGCGCCTGGTCGTCGGTCTGACGACGGTGCTCCCCCTGGTCGTCGCAGTGCTGCTCGCCAAGAGCATGGTGGAGCACACCGCCGGGCGGTTCTTCCTGCCCGAGATCGGCGCGCACCTGGACCAGGCGCTCGGCCTCTACCAGGACCTCGCCCACGCCATGAAGGCGGCGCTGCGGCACCAGGCGACGGTGCTCGCGGCCCACGAGCCGCTGCGCCGCGCCGCCGCCGCCCGCGACGCCGGCGCGGCGCGCCGCGAGCTGGCGGCGCTGCTCCCGCGCGCCGATGGGCTGGTGTCGCTCGCGGTCGTGCTGGACGACGGCGAGGAGCTCGCGCGCGTCGATCGGGGCCACCCCCTCGACGCGGCACGCGAGAACGCGCTCACCGTGGTCCGGCCCCTGGCCGGGGACCCCCTGGCCGCGCTGGCGGCCGATCGCGCGCCCCCGAGCGGCGCGGGCGACCCGGCAGCCGGAGCCGACGCGGAGGCGGCGGCCGGCCCCACCCTGGTCGCCATCTTCGCGGCGGACCGGTCTCGCTTCGACGAGCGAGACCGGATGAGCGGGTTCCTGGACACCTACCGCCACATCGAGCGCCGCCGCGCCGCCGACGAGCAGACCTACGTGCTCGTCTTCGCGCTGCTGCTCTGCCTGACGGTCGCCGCCGCGATCGGGGTCGGCGGTGCGGTGGCGCGGGGCATCGTGGTGCACGTACGGCGCCTCGACGCGGCGACGCGGCGGGTCGCCGCTGGTGACCTCGCCGTGCGGGTGCCCGAGTCGGGGCCCGAGGAGCTCGCCGGGCTCGCCCGGGCCTTCAACCGCATGCTCGACGAGGTGGAGGCGAGCCGGGCGCGGATCGAGTACCTGCAGCGGATCGCGGCCTGGCAGGAGCTGGCACGGCGCCTGGCCCACGAGATCAAGAACCCGCTGACCCCGATCCAGCTCGCCGTGCAGGAGGTCCACCGCCGGTACCGCGGCGACGACGCGACGTACCGCGGCCTGCTGCGGGAGACGCTGGAGATGGTGGAGGCCGAGGTGCGTACCCTGCACCGCCTGGTCACGGAGTTCTCGGACTTCGCCCGCCTGCCCCACCCGGCGCTCAAGGAGGGGGATCTCGCGGCCTTCCTCCGCGAGCAGCAGGAGCGGCTGCAGTGGGTCGCGGCGGGCGGCGACGAGGCGTCCGCCGCGACCCGGGTCACGCTCGAGGTCGAGGTCCCCGGGGCCCCGGCGCGGGCGAGCTTCGACGCGGAGATGCTCGGTCGCGCGCTGCTCAACCTGGTGCTCAACGCGCGGCAGGCGATGGAGCTCGCAGGGCAGGCGCGCGGCCGGATCACGCTCACCCTGCAGCGCGACCTCGAGTATCTGGTCCTCGACGTGGACGACGACGGTCCCGGCATCCCCGACGATCTCCGGGACACCGTCTTCGATCCCTACGTGACCACCAAGGCGGCGGGGACCGGGCTGGGGCTGGCCATCGTGAAGAAGGTCGTGATCGAGCACGGCGGCACGATCGTGATCCTGACCAGCCCCGCCGGGGGCGCGCGCGTCCGCCTCCGCCTCCCCGCCGCGGGGACGGCCGCCGCCGTGGCCGCGAGCGAGTGGCGGCCGCCGCCGCCGTCGCGCCCGTACCATGAACGCCCCCTCGAGCCCGATGCGTAGTCGGCGCGTCGCCTGGGCGCTCGGCGTGGCCCTGCTGGGCGGCGCGCTCCTGTGCCTGGCCACCGTCGACCCGCCGGCGTGGCCCCCCGCCTCGCCCCTCGTCGGCCAGCCGGCGCCCGACTTCGCCCTGCCGGTCATCCACGGCGGCCCCGCGGGCAACCGCGTCCGGCTCTCGGAGCTCCGCGGACGGGTGGTCGTCCTCGAGTTCTACGCGAGCTGGTGTGTCCCCTGTCGGGAGGCGGCCACGGCGCTGCGGTCCGCGGTCAGTGCCCAGCCCCCGGGCTCGGTCATGGTCGTCGGCGTGGCCACGGCGGACGACGCCGACGCCGCGGCGCGGTTCGCCGCCGAAACCGCCCCCGACGGGATCGCGGTCCACGACGTCGACGGGACGGTCGCCCCGGCCTACGGCGCGGACGACCTGCCGACGCTGGTGGTGGTGAACCCGGCAGGGAGAGTCGCGGCGGTCGTGCCAGGGGTGGTTCCCCGCCGACGGGTGGAGCGATTGATCGCCGCGGCGCTCTCCGGCTAGATCCGGGGCGCCCGGCGCCAGAGGCCCCCTGATGCAGCTCACGATCGTCGAAGCCCTGTCCCTCGGAGCGCTGCAGGGGCTGACGGAGTTTCTGCCCGTGTCGAGCGACGGTCACCTGGCCCTCGCCCAGCTCCTCTTCGACGTCGAGGACGGCGGCCTGCCGCTCAACGTGCTCTTGCACGCGGGCACGCTGCTGGCGACCGTCCTCGTGCTCCGTGCGCGCGTCGGCCAGTCCCTGCGCGCCGGCGGGCGCGGGGGGAGCCGGCCGAGGCGGCTCCTCGACACCGGGGCGGGGCGGGACGCCCTGGCGGTCGCCGTGGCGACGGTGCCCACGGCCGTCATCGGCCTGCTGCTCCGCGATCCCGTCGAGCGGTGGACCTCGTCGCCGCTCGCGGTCGGGCTGGGGTTCCTGCTCACGACGGTCGCGCTGGCGTCGACCCGCTGGGTGGACCCCGGCGACGACGAGGGGCCCTCCGCGGGCGTCGCGCTGCTGCTCGGCGTCGCCCAGGGGCTCGCCGTGCTCCCCGGGGTGTCGCGCAGCGGGCTCACCATCGCCGTGGCGCTCTGGGCCGGCGTGCGCCCCGCGCGCGCCTTCGAGCTCTCCATGTTGATCTCGCTCCCCGCGATCGCCGGCGCGGTGCTGCTGGAGGTCCCGGCCCTGCTCCGCGCCGGCTTCGACCCGGCGCTCGGGGCCGCCGGCGCGGGCACCGCCCTCGCCGTGGGCCTGCTCGCGCTCTGGCTCCTGCGCGGCACCGTGGTCCGGGGGCATTTCCCGCTCTTCGGGCTGTGGACGCTGCCGCTCGCGGTCGCGACCCTGGCCCTGGCGCGCGCCTGGCCCGGCGGGGGCTGAAGCGGCGAACGCCGCCCCCCGGCGGGCGGCGGCGCGACGGCGAGGAGCGCCACGCGCCCGGGGGTCCCGTCGGCCCGGGGCCGTGGTATCGGGGCGCCATGCGGCACGTACACGCGATCATCCTGGCCGGGGGCAGCGGCACGCGCTTCTGGCCGGCCTCGCGCCGCCTCCGCCCGAAGCAGCTCCTGTGCATCGGCCCCGATCCGGAGACGAGCCTCATCGCGGCCACGGTGCGGCGCATCGCACCGCTCTGTCCCCCGGAGCGGATCGTGCTCGCCACCGGCGAGCACCTGGTGCCGGCGACGCGCGCCGCCCTGCCCGAGCTCGCGGACGCGACCTTGCTCGGAGAGCCGGCCGCGCGCAACACGGCCGCCTGCATCGGGTGGGCGACCGCCCTCATCCGGCGGCGCGACCCCGACGCCCTCGTGATGGTGCTGCCGAGCGACCACCACGTGAGCGACGAGCCCGAGTTCCGTCGCGTCGCCGCCCTGGCCCTCGAGTCCGCCGCCGGGGGGCCCATCACCACGGTGGGGCTCTACCCGACGCGACCGGAGACGGGCTACGGCTACCTAGAGGTCGGCGAGGCGATCGCGGCGGGTGTGCACCGCGTGGTGCGCTTCGTCGAGAAGCCCGATCGGGAGCGCGCGGAGGCGTACGTCGCGTCGGGCCGCTTCCTCTGGAACGGGGGCATGTTCTTCTTCCGGGCCGCGACCCTGCTCGAGGCGATCGCGGCGCACCTGCCGGCGCTCGCCGCGGGACTCGCCCGCATCGAGGCCGCCACCGCGGAGGGACCCGAGGCGGAGGCGGCCGCGACACGCGAGGTTTTCGCGGCGCTGCCCTCGGTGAGCATCGACCACGGCGTGATGGAGCACGCGGCGCCGCTCGCCGTCGTCCCCGCGGAGTTCGGGTGGAGCGACCTCGGGAGCTGGGAGAGCGCCTGGGAGCTCGGGGGCAAAGACGCGGACGGCAACGTCCTCGCCCCCTCGGCGATCGCCATCGACGCGCACCGCAACCTGATCGAGGACCTGCGCACGGGCGGCGGGCGGCGGGTGCTGGTGGCGATCGGCGTGGACGATCTCTGCATCGTCGAAACCGACGACGCCCTCCTCGTCATCCCGCGCAGCCGGGCGCAGGACGTGCGCCTCGCCGTCGAGCGCCTGCGCGAGCAGGGCGACGAGGAGCTCTGTTGAGGCGGCCGCCGTGGCGGCCGGGGGGGGGCTGCTCGGCGGCGGGGACGGGCGCGAGGGCTGGAACGCGCGACCAGCGCGGCGGCTAGAGCTGCTGCCCCGCCGTGAGTGTCCGCCGCAAGCGCTGATCCTCCGCCGCCAGGGACGACCGGTCGCCGCGCTCACCGCGGGCCGAGCTGGCCGCCGGGTGCGGCCGGGGGCAGGGGCTGCTGGTCGGGAGGTAGCAGCGCGCGGAAGACGCGGGCCACCTCCTCGACGTGTTCGTTCAGCCGTTCCCGTGACCAGCCGTCGGTCGGGATCGGGGCGCCGATCTCGACCCTCACCCGGGCGCCCTCCTGGATCCGGAGGCCGCCGACGCGCCAGGCCCGGTGCGCCCCGGAGACGACGACGGGCACCACCGGCAGCCGCGTCTGCAGCGCCAGGTGCGCGAAGCCCTTCTTCAGGGGCAAGAGGCGACCGGTCCGCGAGCGCGTGCCCTCGGGCCAGATGGCGACGGACAGCCCGCCGCGCCGGAGGAACCTCGCCTGCGCCGCCAGCGCCGCGACGGCGCGCGGCCGGTCGCCACGATCGATGCGCAGGCTCCCCGAGAGGGTGTACACGAGGCCCACCAGGGGTACCCAGAGGATCTCCTTCTTCGCTACCGCGGTAGTGCCGCAGGGCAGCAGCCACATCAGGAGCAGGACATCGAGCAGCGAGGCGTGGTTGCCGGCGAAGATCGCAGGTTTCGCGGCGCGCAGCCGCTCCCGGCCCACGATCTCGACCCGAACCCCGCTGAGCCGCACGCAGAGCCAGCCGACGGTCTTCGCCCAAACGCTGACCGCGTAGACGCGCGCCAGCCGGCTCGGCAAGAGGACGAGCAGCACCGCGAGCGCGGGCACGGAGAGCACCCCGACGCCGAGGAGCCCGGCACCGACCCGCAACACGTTGAGGGCGCGCGCCACGCCCCGCCATCGTAGAGCAGTGACCCGGTCGCCGACAGCGACGCCGCCCGGGGAGACGTGGCCCGGCGGGGGCTCGCGCTCGCGCAGCGCCGCCGCGGGTGGAGCCCATGCCGGGTCCGGGGTCCCCGCGCGGGGCTCTTCGCCACCGTCGCCGGCGATCGCTGCTCGCACCGGGATGGCGGCGCTACCCCACCGCGCGCCTAGCGGCGGCGCCGGGTCGCCGCCGCACCGCCGCGCCGGACGGGCGGGCGCGAGGAGCTGCGCGGCCCCGCGGACGCCGGCGCCCCGATCTCGCTCGCCGGGACCCGGGCGGAGGCGGGCCCGCCGGTCTCGCTCCTGCCGGCGCCCGCGGTGAGCCGCCCGATCTCGTCGCGCAACCGGGCAGCGTCCTCGAACCTCAGGTTCTCCGCCGCGACGAACATCTGCTGGCGCAGGGCCTCGATCTGGTCGTTGAGGTCGAGGGGCCGCGGCGCGGCTCGCGACGCCGACGCCCGGGGGCGCTCCGCCCCGCTCGTGCGCGGCACCGCGTAGTAGTCGGTGTTGCCGCTCGCCGGGTTGATGTCGAGGATGGCCCGGCGGATCGTCTCGGGCGTGATCCCGTGGGCGGCGTTGTATGCGATCTGCTTCTCCCGCCGTCGGTTCGTCTCGCCGATGGCCTCGCTCATCGCGGCCGTCATCCGGTCCGCGTACATGATCACCTGACCCCGCGCGTTCCGCGCCGCGCGCCCGATGGTCTGGATGAGGGAGCGCGCGCTGCGCAGGAAGCCCTCCTTGTCGGCGTCGAGGATCGCGACCAGGCTCACCTCCGGCAAGTCGAGCCCCTCGCGCAGCAGGTTGATCCCGACCAGGACGTCGTACTCGCCCGCCCGCAGGTCCCGCAGCAGATCCATGCGCTCGAGCGTCTCCACGTCCGAGTGCAGGTAGCGGACACGAACCCCGAGCTCCGCGTAATAGTCGGTGAGATCCTCGGCCATGCGCTTGGTCAGCGTGGTGACGAGGACCCGCTCGTCCCGCGCCACCCGCGCCCGGATCTCCCCGAGCAGATCGTCCACCTGTCCGTCGACCCCGCGCACGATGATCTCCGGATCGATGAGCCCGGTGGGGCGGATCACCTGCTCGACCACCTCGCCGCCACAGGCCTTCAGCTCGTACTCGCCCGGGGTGGCGGAGACGAAGATGACGTGCTGCATGTACCGCTCGAACTCCTCGAAGCGGAGCGGCCGGTTGTCGAGCGCGCTCGGCAGTCGGAAGCCGAACTCGACCAGGGTTTCCTTGCGGGCGCGATCGCCGCGATACATCGCCCCGAGCTGCGGGATGGTCTGGTGCGACTCGTCGATGACGAGCAGGAACCCCTCCGGGAAGTAGTCGACCAGCGTCGGCGGGGGCTCGCCGGGAGCCCGCTGCGACAGGTGGCGGGAGTAGTTCTCGATCCCCTGCACGAACCCCATCTGCTCGAGCATCTCGAGGTCGTACGACGTGCGCTGGGCGAGGCGCTGCTTCTCGAGGAAGCGCCCCTCGCGGTCGAAGTAGTCGAGCCGCTCCCGGAGCTCCTCACGGATGGACTCGATGGCGCGCTGGAGCTGCTGCCGGGGGGTAACGTAGTGCGAGCCGGGGTAGACGGCGTACCGCTCGAGCGACTCGAGCACCCGCCCGCGGACGGGATCCACGGCGCTGATCTGCTCCACCTCGTCCCCGAAGAACTCGACGCGCACCGCGGTCGTCTCCTCGTAAGCGGGGAAGATCTCCACGACGTCGCCGCGCACCCGGAACGTCCCGCGGTGGAAATCGACGTCGTTGCGCTCGTACTGGATGTCCACCAGCCGCCGCAGCAGCTCGTCCCGGCGCAGCTCCTCGCCGCGGACGATCTCGATCAGCAGCCCCTGGTACGTCTCCGCCGACCCGATGCCGTAGATGCAGCTCACGCTGGCGACGATGATCACGTCCGAGCGCGAGAGCAGCGCGTGCGTCGCCGCGTGCCGCATCCGGTCGATCTGCTCGTTGATGATGGCGTCCTTCTCGATGAAGGTGTCCGTGGTCGGGATGTACGCCTCGGGCTGGTAGTAGTCGTAGTAGCTGACGAAGTAGTGGACCGCTGCGTCCGGGAAGAGGTCCCGCATCTCGGCGTAGAGCTGCGCCGCCAGGGTCTTGTTGGGGGCGATGATCAGGGTCGGGCGCCCGTAGCGCTGGATGACGTTCGCGATGGTGAACGTCTTGCCACTCCCCGTGATGCCGAGCAGGGTCTGGTGGCGCTGGTTCGCCTCCACGCCGCGAACCAGACGTTCGATCGCCTGCGGCTGATCGCCCTTCGCCTGGAAGTCGCTGCGGATGGTGAACGGCGAACGCATGGATGGGGCCAGCATCGTCGACGGCCCTCCCTCGCGCAAGCGGAGCCCCGCGGGCGCACCCACACCTCGACGGGACCGCCCCGAACCCGGGCGGCGGCCGCGCCTCGACCGGGTGACGGCGCGACCGTGATTCGTGGCGCCGCAGGCTAGCGCTTCGAGAACTGGAAGCGCTTGCGCGCGCCGGGTCGCCCGTACTTCTTGCGCTCCTTCTGCCGCGCGTCGCGCGTCAGAAAGCCCGCTCGCTTCAGGGTCTTGCGGCGCTCGGCGTCGGCGGACGCGAGGGCGCGCGCGATGCCGTGCCGCATCGCCTCGGCCTGCGCGCTGTGGCCGCCGCCGGCGACCGTGGCCCTGACGTCGTACTTGTCCACCGACTCGAGCAGATCGAGCGACTGGCGCACGATCATCCGCGAGGTTTCGCGCTCGAAGTACTCGTCGACCGGGCGGTCGTTGACCACGATGGACCCGGTCCCCGGCGCCACCCAGACGCGGGCGACCGCGGTCTTGCGCTTGCCGGTCGCGTAGATGGTACCCCCGGGCAGGGCCGGGCTGGACGATGCGGTCGGTTCGGTCATGGCTGGGTTCACCGGGTTCTCGTTCGTGCCGCGGAGCGACTCGTGCCGTCGGCGCGGCCGCGAGGGTCAGATCGGTAGCGGGTTCGGCTTCTGGGCCGCGTGCGGGTGCTTCGCCGCGCCGTACACCTTCAGCTTGGCGAGGAGCCTGCGGCCGAGCGGAGTGCGCGGGAGCATCCCCTTCACGGCGAGCTCGATGGGGACGGCGGGGCGCCGCCGCACCAGGCGGGCGAAGGGCTCGCCCTTGATGCCGCCCGGGTGGCCCGTGTGCCGGTAGTAGACGTGCGCGGTCGGCTTCGAGCCCGTCAGCTTCACCTTGTCCGCGTTGATGACGATCACGAAGTCCCCGGTATCGACGTGCGGCGTGTACTCCGGCTTGTGCTTCCCGCGCAGCACCGTCGCGATCCGGCTCGCCAGGCGCCCGAGCGGCTGGTTCGTCGCGTCGACGACCCACCACTTGCGCTCCGGCAGCGCCTCCGCAGGTTTGGCCATGTACGTTCGCATCGCAGGCGTCTCTCGCGTGGTCGGGTCGGGGACCCGGGAGGAAAAGGGCGGCTTTCTTAGCCCCGTCCCCGAACACCGTCAACCCGCCCGCGGCCGCCCGTCGACGGCCGCGACCTCCTCCCCCGGTCCCCTGGCCGGCCCCGCCCGCGGGCGTCGGGAGCGCGGCCGTTCCGGGACCCGACTCGGTCGGCTTCATCGTGACCGCCGGGGGCTGTAAAGTCGGATCCTCCCATGCATCCGACCGGCAACGTGCGCGTGCTCGATCGCCTGGTGGCCGACGGGATCATCTCCTCCGAGCAGCGCGAGCGGGCGCTCCAGGTCGTGCAGACCATGGAAGAGCGGCTCGAGGAGGCGCTGATCGAGATCCACGCCACCGACGAGGCGACCCTGCTCAAGTACCTGGCGACGCTGCACAAGACCCGCTTCGTGTCCACCGAGAAGCTGGCCAAGGCGGACATCGACCGGTTCACGCTGGACAAGATCCCGCGCAAGCTCGCGGAACACCACGTCGTGTTCCCGGTGCTGTACGACCGCAAGTCCGGGGCCCTGAGCGTGGTGACGCCGGACCCGGACGACGTGGCGATGATCCACGAGATCCAGCTCGCGTCGAGCGTGAAGGAGGTGCGGGCCTTCATCGGCCGCCCGCGCGCCGTGAAGGCCGCCATCGCCAAGAACTACGGCGGCGACATCCACGCCTTCGCGAACATCGACACGCAGGCGCACGAACAATTCCAGACCATGCTCAACGTCTACGAGCGAAACCTGGTCACCGACGAGAGCCTGACCAGCTCGCTCGCCACGGACGAGGGGCGCCGCGAGCGCGTGCTCTCCGCGGAGCAGCTCCAGCAGGGCGGTCCCGCGGCGTCCACGCGGGGTCCGGGCGGCTTCTCCGGCCACGAGTACCTGGAGACGCTCAACGTGCTGGTGACGCTGCTGGAGAACAGCCGGGGGGATCTCCGCGGGCACTCGGCGCACGTCGGGCGCTTCATCCGCAAGCTGGCCGAGCGCATCGGCCTGTCCGAGATCCAGACGGGCCTGGTCACACTGGCCGGCTACGTGCACGACCTCGGCAAGATGGGCGCCTACCACCTCACGGCGCTGAACGTCTCCGAGTACGAGGCCCACCGGACCGCGGCGGTCAAGGCCGTGGCCACGCCGATGCGGCTCCTCGAGACGATCGGGCTCCCCCTGGAAGTGCAGGAGGCCGTCGGTCACATGTACGAGCGCTTCGACGGCAAGGGCTTCCCGGAGGGCATCGGCGGCAAGGACATCCCGCTCGGCGCGCGGCTCCTGGCCATCGCCGACACCTACGCCGACCTCACCCAGAACCCGCGCAACCCCTTCCGGCAGAAGCTCCGCCCGGTCCAGGCCTGCGAGGTGCTGACGCGCTTCCGGAGCTCCATCTTCGACCCTAACCTGGTCGACCTGTTCCGGATCACGGTCACCGGCGACGACGTCAAGGCGCGCCTGCTCGCCAACCGCTACCGGGCGCTGGTCGTGGACGGCGACCCCGAGGAGAGCACCGTGCTCGAGCTCCGCATGGTCGAGCAGGGGTTCGAGGTGACGCAGGCGCACGCCTCCGACACCGCCTTCCGGCAGCTCGAGCGGGGTGACTTCGACGTCGTCATCGCCGAGCTCGACCTCCGCCCGCAGGACGGCTTCGCGCTCCTCGCCGAGGCGCGCAAGCACCCCTGGGGCAAGAAGCTGCCGTGGGTGGTCGTCACCGGCAGGACCGGCCGCGGCGACGCCCAGCGGGCGTTCGAGCTCGGGGTCGCGGACTACATGAACAAGCCGGTGGCGAGCGATGTCCTGGTGGCGAAGGTCAAGCAGATCCTCGAGCGCGAGGCCGCCCGCGCGGGGCGGCGGGGGGTTTCCGGCTCGCTCAAGGAGATGAGCCTCCCCGACATGGTGCAGGTGCTCTGGCACGGGAGGAAGACCGGTGCCCTGAAGATCAGCGCCGGGGGTGACAGCGGCGAGATCCACTTCGTGAACGGGGCGATCTTCAACGCGATGTGGGCCTCGCTGCGCGGCGAGGAGGCGTTCTACGCGCTGCTCAAGCTCGAGGACGGCGAATTCGTGCTCGACCCGAACTTCGAGGCGCCGCAGGCCGTCGTCCAGGCGAGCCCGGAGGCGTTGCTGCTCGAGGGCATGCGCCGGTTGGACGAAGAAGGTCGCTGACCCCGTTCCGCCGCCAGCGAGGCTGCGACCGGCAGGCCAGCCGAGCCAGCGGGCAAGCGCGGGCGCCGCCCCCGGGAACATTCTTGGTGTAGTATTGAGAGGTTCCGATCTGCCGGCGCCGCCAAACCCCCGGCTCCGGCCCGCTCCCGTCCCCGCTGCCCACGATGACGCTCGTGGAGAAGTCCCCGCCCCCGCTCCTCGGCTTCAACAACAACGTGAGGCATCGAGGTCGAATCTTCCACATCCAGACGGAAGACTCCGGGGTGAAGCACGCCCGCATCATGACTCACCTCTTCGCGGACGGCGGGCGAATCGTGCAGAGCCTGCGCACCGACTACGGGGAGCACCTGGGCCGTGAGGACATGGCGCAGGTTGTGCGCCAGATGATGAAGGAGCAGCACAAGGCGATGTTCGTGCGGCTCCGTGCAGGAGCGCTCGACGAGCAGATCGAGGTCGCCTGCGGGCCGCTGCCCGCGGCGGCGCCGGACCGCGCGCGACCGCTCGCCCCGCCCGCGGGCGCACCGGGGTCCAGGTCGCAAGTCGCCGGCGACGAACCGGCCCGTCCCGCGCCGTCCATCGAGCAGCCCCCGTTCGTGCACCCGGAGGCCCCCCCCGAGCGCCCGTCCGAGCCCGCGCCGCGGCCGCGGAGCCTGTCCAACCCGAGCCTGCGCCGGGTGGTGCCCCACCTGCCGCCGCCGGCCAACGGCGGCCTCGACTTCGACCTGCCGGAGCTCACCGTGGAAACCGGCGACCGTGCGGCTCCGGTCCCTGCCGCCCCGAGCCCGTCCTCAGGGCCTGCCCCGAACCGACGCGCACCAGCGCCCGAGGAGGACGCTCGTTACGGCCACTCCCGCCTGGCCACGATCTTCGGCGAGCTGCCGCTGCCCGGCGCGTCCATCTTCGGCGAGCCGATGACCGAGAAGTCCCTCGACGAGGTCATCTTGAGCTACCTCGCCGAGGATCTGAAGGAGTGAGCTGGGCGACGCGCGAGGGCACTTGCCCCCCGGGCCCGCATCCAGGCGCAGAAGGCGCGGGCGGGGGCTTCCGTTCCGCTCGGGATCTGCTAGAGAGACGGGCCGCGCGCGGCCGCGCCCCTTCATCGCGGGGCCAGGTCGTGGGTGGCCTCGAGCCCGGGCTCGAGCCTGGTGAGGTAGCCAAGCGGTTAGGCAACGGTTTGCAAAACCGTCATACGTGGGTTCGAATCCCATCCTCACCTCGGGAAAAACGCCATTCGGCGAGCGGGCGACGGGGCTGCTGGTACTTCCGCTGGTACGAATCGGGCGG
>CAYVRP010000036.1:0-58971 GCA_964454025.1 uncultured Polyangiaceae bacterium
ACTCAGGAGATCTTCGCCGTCCTATGAGGCTGAAAAATGAGGGGACGATTCAGGTCCACCTCTAGTTCGAGGTACACTGGTGCGTGGCCCGTGCCGCTGAAGTCGAACCAATCGGCGTCGCGCACGATCAGGTCTCCCATGACGACCACTCGCCGGCGCGTCCGCTCCACGCCTTCGTCTTGCCCAGGCAGCGGGCCCGGGATCGGAGTCGTGCCACGCTGGATCTGGTTCTCCACTTCGAGATTGTAGAACCGGGCGTACTCGTCATCCCGCATGGACTTGAGCTCGGCCAGCGACAGGATTTGACCCGGCAGCACGAGGAAGTCGGTGTGCGGCTTGCTGCCCTCGCGGTCGGAATCATAGTCACACTTGCGCTTCTCCCACATGCGCGCGACGGCGGATACCGCAGAGCCGCTATCCGGCCGTGCCCCTGCCCCTGAGAACGCGCAGCACACTCGACGCCGGCCATTCGCGCGCGCCGTCGTAGCTCGGTGACTCCTGGGACGACGCAAGGTTGAAGAAGTAGCCCGCCACTGCCCGCAGCGGGTAGTCCTGGATCTGGTCAAACACGTCCGTGACCAGGACGTTGAGTTGGGCGAAAAAGTCGTTCGTCTTCTGCAGGTCCCGCGCGCTGAGCTTGAAGCTCGGGTCGACCGCGGATTGCACTTCGAACTGGAAGGCCCGCACGCCGATGGCTTGAAGTCGCTGGAAGGGAGTCGCGTCGCCGACGAAACTGGTGTCATCCGCGAGCACGAAGTACCCGTTGGCTATCTTGGGAAGTCGTATCTCGCTCAGCCGACAGAGTTGCTCGTCGAACCAGGAAACCTTGGCAAAGTCCACCGGAGTGAACTCGAAGTAGTCGGCGCCGACCTCAGCCAGGACTTCCGCCATCTCTCGGATCTCGAATCCGTCCGTCGCCAGGAACGACACGGACAGCGGGACTCCCGGCAGCGCCCTCCGCAACTCGAGGGCTTCCTTCGCATCGACGTAAGGGGAGCCCACGGCCTTCTGCTTCGCTATGCAGATCCCGGCGACGTCCAAGTGCGCCTTCAGGCGACTGGCTTGGGCGACCGACGTCAGCTGGTTGATCTTGATCACGCGTGAAGCCTCGGGGCATTCCGAGGAGGAGAGTCAGGGAATTTCGTGTACTGGCGGACGGTGCCGTGAACTTCCCCCCGGACGGTGGACAGGTGGACCATGCCACCTCCCGCTGGGCGATGGCAAGCAGTCCGCGGTGGACGGGGCAGGACAGGTACTTCCTCATCCTGGTTCCTCCGGAACTGCGCCGCCCGGAACTAGCGCACCAGCGGCGGCTCGGCGAGGCGTGCCAGCTCCAGAGCCTGCACCTCGAGCCACTGCCCCGCGGGCGGATCGACCCGACTTCAGGCGACGTCGTCGCCGCTCGGCCAGCTCGGATCAGGCGCGATCAGGTTGCGGCTACACTCGCCGTCCGACTCCCCCGGCACCTTGCTCTACAGGAAGGCGTCCACCAGCGAGTGCCCCGTCCTCGTCGTCGGGGGAGGACCGAGGCCGCGGCCCGGCGCGTTGCACCAGATCTGCGGGGCGGTCGTCTCGAAGCCGTGGCGGGCGGCGAACGCCGCGGCGCCGTCGCCGGTGGTGCCGGGCTCGCCGAGCTCCCACGGACCCGGTCCCTTGCGGGAGGTGTCGATCACGAAATGGGGCATCCGCCGTCGCGTCCTCATGGGGATCTCCTCGGGCGCACGGGGGCCACGAGCGGTGCCCGAAACGCGCGCCCCTGTCGTGATGGACCGATCTCGCTCCTCCCGAGGTGGCGCTGCTCGGCGACGTCGCAGGAGAGGTGAGGCAGTCGTCCCCATCGCGGCGCTGGGCACGGCTCCGAGCTTCGTACGGGGTGGCGCGTCGCCGCCACGGAGGCGATGTCCTTCCTACCCTCACCTCCTGCCTACCGGAGATCGCTGGCGCGACACTCCGCATCTATCCGGCATCCGCTCTCGAACGCGGTGTCCGACAGCGATTCTCTAGTCGCACTTCTCGAATCCGTCCGAGCGCATCTCGGAACTGCTCGTGGTCGCGCCGACCGTCGTGGGCGTCTCGGCGGGTGACGCCGCCCTGCGCGATCGTTCGCTCGACTCCGGCCACCTCGACCACCGGCGACTCGGCGGCGACCAGCGAGTCCGCGCGCGACGTGCGCGGTCGTGCTCGCGGAACCGGAGGCGCCGTCGCCCTGCGCTCGTGGCGCTGCCCGAGGCGCCAGAGGGAAGGAGCACACCGCCGCTGACCACGGCGTCCCCGAACCGGCCGTCCCGAACAGCGCCGCCGCCGCCGCCCCGAGCCCCGGCCGATCCGCCGCCCGACTGGAGGGGTGGTCCGCGAAGTGCGTCCGCCCGCGCCCGCTCACCACGCCCTTGCACTGCACCGGGATCTCGTTTGACAACGTGGCCATGTTGCCAAATACTCAGCCCGCTCTCTCGGAGGTGCGAGTGGTCGCCCGGGGCAAGGACGGGGTCTTCCGGCGGCAGGCGCAGGTGCTCAAGGCGCTGGCGAACGAGTCGCGCCTCAAGCTCGTGGACCGCCTGTCGCGGGGTGAGTGCTCGGTGGGTGAGCTCACGACTCTGATCGGTTCGGACCACTCCACCGTGTCCAAGCACCTCGCCGTGCTGCGGGCGCACGGCATCGTCCATGACGTTCGTCGGCGCCTGCACCTACTTCGCCACGCTCACCGACGTGCCGATCCCCGAGGGGCTGATCGAGTCGGGCATGGGCCAGGGTCCGACGCTCGCGCTCTTGCTTGTCGGAACGGCATGGTCGCTGCCCAACAGGCTGCTCATCCGCAGCGTGATGGGCACCACAGAAGACCGTGGCTCATGTCGGTCTGGTGATCGTGTCCCCGACCTTCGCCGGCATGGCCTACGGGGCGTTCTTCCAGCAAGGAGCGGTTCATGTCCGTCATCACCATCAGCAAGGGCTACGACGAACTGCCCGGCTCGCTCACGAAGCGCGGTGATCCACCGGTCGTCGTCCTCGGCGGCGACAGGTGCCCCAAGACCAGCAAGTCCGGCGGCAACCAGGAGGTGCGCGAGCTGCGCGACCGCCTGCGCGCATCCGGCCCGATGCTCCGCGAGACGACCCTCGTCGATGCAGTCGAGGAAGGTCCGTGCGATCCGAAGGCGGTGCCCGAGCGGCTGCACCCCCTCGTCGGACAGGAGCCCGAGTTCCAGATGGTCGTGCTCTCCTGCGGCGCGGGCCTGAAGTGCGTTCGCGACACGCTCCCGGGCGTCCGGCTGATCCCCGGCCTCGACACGCTGGGCCCCGGCGTGAAGGGCGAGCTGGCCTGCCTCGCGTGCGGGCACTGCGAGTTCGGGGAAGGCGGCTGCAGGATGCCGAGCCTCGTTGAGGAACCAGCTCGGCGGCTGTCGCGCGGGTACCCCGCGAGCTGAGAAGGGCGCGGGGATGGAGTCCACGAGCCAAGACCGGGCGCTACCGTCCTGCCAGGGCCAGCAGCGGCTCGGCCACGCCCTGCTCTCGCGCGCCATCGTTGCCGCGCCGGATGGCCCGAGCCGCCGTAGCCGGAAGACGGAAGAGAACCAAGACGGCGCCGCCGCAGGCGGGGCCGACGACGGAGGAGAGAGATGAAGATCAAGGTCCTGGGCACCGGCTGCCCGAAGTGCAAGAAGCTCTACGCCGAGGCCGAGAAGGCCATCGCCGCCTCGGGCGTCGCCGCGGAACTCGAGAAGGTCGAGAAGATCGACGACATCATGAAGTACGGCGTCATGATGACGCCGGCGCTCGTGATCGACGAAGAGGTCAAGGCGAGCGGCCGCATCGCCCCGGCCGCAGAGATCGTCTCCTGGCTCACGACCGCGGCGGCGAAGGGGGGGGCTATGAGCGGCGGCCGAGATTGCTGCTGTGGCACGGACGTGCCGACGCTCATCTTCGCCTGCTCGGGCTCGTCGAACGTCGGGCAGCTCACCAACAGCGTTGCCCTCCGGCTCGCCCGCGAGGGGCACGGGACCATGTCCTGCCTCGCAGGCGTGGGCGCGCACATCTCGGGCTTCGTCGTGCCGGCGAAGGACTGCGAGCGACTGGTCGTCCTAGACGGCTGCGACCACCGCTGTGCGCTCAGGACCTTCGAGCACGTAGGGGCGACGCCGAAGGTCTACCTCAACCTCATTGAGCATGGCTTCGTGAAGAGGCACGGGGCGCCCCCCGACGAAGCGGAGCTCGCGAGGGCCCACACCCTCGTGACGGAGCGGCTGAAGGAAGGTGGATGTTCGACAGCTTTGTAGCCAGCGCCAACCAGTACCTCCGGCACCGACCCCTCGCCGGCGCTGGTTGCCCCGTTCGTCACCGCCGCGAGCCCCCGCGCTGCTCGAGCGCGGTCACCTGAGGTGGCTCGACCGTGACCGTGCTCTGGACCATCACGGGAGTGGCCCTGCTGGCCTCCCTGGTCGCCGACCGAGGCAAGACGCGAGCATCCCTGCTCAAGGGAGCGAGGATGTTCGGGGCCGTTCTGCCGCTGCTGCTCGGTGTCCTCGCCGTGGTGAGCCTGGTGCTGGCGGCGGTCACCCCGGCGATGCTCCAGCCGGTGCTCTCCGGTGCTGGCCCGCTGCCGTTCCTCATCGCCCTCGGGGTCGGCAGCGTCGCGCTGATGCCAGGCTTCGTCGCCTACCCTCTGGCCGGATTGCTTCGCCAGAGCGGCGCCTCCACTCCGGTGCTCGCCGCCTTCGTCACCTCGCTCATGATGGTGGGCGTGTTGACGCTGCCGTTGGAGGCCAGGTTCTTCGGCTGGAGAGTCTCGCTGCTCCGCAACGCGCTCGCCTTCATCGGTGCGGTTCTCGTCGCCGCCGGCATGGCCTGGGTGCTGCCATGAACGAGCGTCGCCAGGCCCTGTCGGTGGTCGGCAAGCTCTGGCCCTGGCTCGCGCTCATGGCGGTCGTCATCCTGTGGGCGTACGGTCGCTTCGTCGGCGAGCCGTCCTTCGGGCTGCGCGCGGGCGAGAGTTTGCGCGACTTCGTAGTCGAGATGGCGCTCGTGCTGCCGCCGATGTTCATTCTGGTCGGACTGTTCGAGGTCTGGGTTCCGCGAGCCCTGGTCGAGAGGCACGTCGGCCGCCATTCGGGGGCCTCGGCGATCCCGTGGATGGTCCTGCTCGCGACGGTGCAGGCCGGTCCTCTCTACAGTGCGTTCCCCGTGGCGGTGGGCCTCTGGCGCAAGGGCTGCGCGCCGAGAAATGTCTTCGTCTACCTCGGCGCCTTCTCGGCCATGAAGATCCCGATGCTGACCTTCGAGGTGGCGTTCCTCGGCTGGAGCTTCTCGCTCTCGCGGACGCTCATCACGCTGCCGGTGTTCATCGGCAGCGCTTTCGTGATGGAGCGGCTGCTGCCGGGCGACTATCTCCTTCCGTCATTACGGGCTCCGCAAGCCGAGGCGGAGCACGAGGAGTCGTAGCGTGGGGCACATCCTGTCCACCGCAGGCCCAACGGGGTAGGTTGGAGAGAGAAGATGGGTCCGCGGGCGCCAACCGCGAAGTGAGGAGTGAATGTCCGTCGATGCCCTTGCCGAGCGGGTGCGAGAGATGCTTGCACCTTGGTTCCACGAACGCCGCTTCGCGCGGGGTGAGTTGCTCTGGCGCGAGGGCGAAACGAGCGGCCTGCTCGTGGCGATTCGGAGCGGGCACGTCAAGGTCCATCGACTGCTGCCAGAGGAGCGACCTCGTGGACCACGACCACTCGGCCCCGGTCGTCGTCGACCGCGTCCTGGATCGACGGCTGTGGGCGACCGCGGTGCTCAACAGTGCCATCACGGTGACGGAATTAGGGGCCGGTTTTCTCTCCGGCAGCCTGGCCCTCCTCTCGGACGCCGTGCACAACCTGAGCGACGTCGTGGCGATCGTGCTCGCGCTGTGGGCGAGGTGGTTCGCACGACGCCCGCCGACCGCTCGCCACACCTATGGTTTCAAGCGGGTCGAGGTGGTGGCGGCGCTGGTCAACGCCATGCTGCTCATCGGGGCGACCGTGCTCATCGGCCGGGAGGCGGTCCTTCGTCTCCTGCACCCCGAGCCGGTCGCGCAGGGGATCATGCTCGTGGCCGGCCTGGTTGCCCTGGTGGCCAACGTGGGCTCGGTGCTGCTGCTCCGGCACCACGACGAGGACGACGTGAACGTCCGCGGCGCGTTCCTCCACCTGGCCCAGGATGCCCTGGCGTCACTCGCGGTGGTCGTGGCCGCCGCGCTCGCTCACACTGCCGTCGGGCCGTACGTGGACTCGGCGGCGGCGCTCCTCGTCGGCGTCGTGGTGCTCCGCAGCGGGCTCTCGCTCGCGTGGCGGACGCGCAGCACGATCCTCGAGGGTGCGCCGGCCGACGTGGACGTCGCCGAGCTGGCGGTGCGGGTCGGCCGGGCCTTTGCGCCCGCGCGCCTGCACCATGTTCACGTCTGGGAGGTCGGCCCCAGTCAGCGACTGCTCACGGCCCATGTGGCGCTTGGCCAGGAGATGGACGGACGCGCCATCGAGGTGTTCCTCGCGCGGATGAAGTCCTTCCTGCACGAGGGCTGGGAGATCAACCACGCCACGCTGGAGCCGGAGATCGTCGGCTGCGCGTCCGCCGACCTACTCGGCCGGTGGAGCAACCACGACAGGGGCTCGACCGCACGGACGCCGTCCATGGTGGCGACGGGCAAGCGGCGGGATCGAAAGGAGAAGCATCATGATTGACCCGAAGGAATTCTACGAAGCAGGGCTTACCCTCCACGGCCACAAATGCCCGGCAATGCCGATGGGGCTGCGCGTCGGCGCGGCGGCCATGAACGCGCTCGGCGTCGAGCGCGCCAAGGACGGCCAGCTCCTGGCGCTGGTCGAGCTGGGCGAGGATCACTGCGCGACGTGCTTCGCCGACGGCGTGCAGATGATCACCGGCTGCACCTTCGGCAAGGGCAACATCAAGAAGCTCCACTACGGCAAGTGGGGCGTCACGCTCGTCGAGGTGGCCACCGGCCGTGCGGTGCGCGTCACGCCCACGGCAGCGGCCATGCTCGCGAACAAGCAGACCGACTTCTTCAAGGAGTATCGCGAGAAAGGCGTGCCGGCATCCAAGGTGCCGCTCGAGGTCGTGCAGCCGCTCGTGGATCGCGTCCTGAGCGCCCCAGACGAGAAGCTGCTTTCGGTGGGCGGGCTGTTCACCTACGAGATCCCGCACAAGCCGCACTCATTCGCTGGTTTGGTGTGCGACAGCTGCGGCGAGATGGTGGTCGAGGGCTACGCGCGCCTCGTGGCTGACAAGAGGGTCTGCATCCCGTGTCAGGCGAAACTGACCGGAGCCAAAGAATAGGGCGACCGGGTGGGAGCTGCCGATGACCGCCGTTTTCGCCGGGCTCGTCACGTTCGGGTTCACCGCTCTCCTGACCATCGCCGGTGTGGGTGCTGCCTTCGTGCTGATTCCGGTGTTCCTGGCGCTCGGCATCGACGTGCACACCGCGATGGCGACCGCGTTGCTCCTCAATGCGGTCGCCATGTCCGTGGCCTCGGTCAACTTCGTTTGCAAGAAAATGGTGGTCTGGAAGGTGGCGCTGCCCATGGTGGTGGTCGCGTCCGCTCTATCCCCGCTTGGCGCCTGGGTCAGCCAGGGATTGGATCGGGCGGTGCTTCTCTGGCTGTTCGTGGGCTTCCTGGTGTTCGCGGCGCTGATGATGCTCCTCTACACTCCGCGGGCGCGGGAGACGACGAGTGGGAGCGGAACCCTACTCGCCGTCGGTCTCGGAGTTGGCGGCGTAGCCGGCTTCCTGGGCGGGCTGCTCGGGGTCGGTGGCGGCAACATCATCGTCCCCGCGCTCGTCGCCTACGGCTTCGATCCGAAGAAGGCGTCGGCTAGCACCTCGTTCGTCGTCATCTTCGCATCCGTGGCCGGGTTTCTTGGCCACATGTCGCTCGCCGGAATGGACTACGCCCTCCTCGGCTGGACGGCAGCGGGGTCCGCCGCAGGAGCCGCCCTGGGCTCGTGGCTCATGACCGACAAGCTGAAGGGTCGGCAGGTCAAGCTGCTCATCGGCGTGGTGCTGCTCGGGATCGCCGTGAAGATGGCGTGGGGGCTGATGTGATGTCGCCGCGCTACCGTGACGCCTCGCCCATCAGGAGTGGGCTCGCCGCCTGTCTGGTGGGGCTCGTCATGGTAGCCGGGCGCTCGGTGGCGCATGCGGACGAGGAGCCTGCGAGGCCGAACATTCAGGACGCGCTCTGGTCCCACGGGAAGAACCTGCAGGCCGGGCCCGTGACCTTCGACCTCGGCGGCCAGGCGCGGCTTCGCTACGAGTACGATGACGGCTTCACCATCAAGGGCTACGAGCCCGGAGAGCACGACCAGCTCCTGCTGGAACGTTTGCGTCTCGACTCTTCGGCGCGTCTCTGGGGCGGGCCGCGCGTCTTCCTCCAGTTGCAGGATGCCCACGCATTCCTGACCCGGCTCGGGCAGGCCGACTTCCCGAGAAGCAACCCGATCGAAGACACGCTCGACATCCGCCAGCTCCATGTCGAGTGGCTGAAGATTGGGGACAGCCCGTTCGGCTTTCGCGTCGGCAGGCAGCAGATCTCCTACGGCGATCAGCGGGTCTTCGGGCCTGGCAACTGGGGGAACACCGGACGTTTCGCCTGGGACGCGGCGATGCTGAAGCTCGACACGGCCTGGCTCGAGTCGGACGTGTGGGTGGGCAAGTACCTGACCTACGAGACGGACGTGTGGCCCAACCGCCCGGTCGAAGACTTCGTCACCTTCGTGAGCTACACGAGCAGCAAGCAGCTGCCTTTTTGGTTCGATCTCTTCCACGTCATCAAGTACGACAGCAGCGGGACGGTGGCCGGGGAATCGGGCACGGGCAATCTGCTCACGCACACGGTCGGATCGCAGGCCGAGGCCACGGTCTTCGCCGACACGCTCGACGCCGCGGGGACGTTCATCGCGCAGGCGGGTCGGTACGGGCGTGACCGCGTTCGCGCCTTCGGCGCGAACGCGAAGCTCGGCGCAACCGCCCCGGTGTCGTGGAGGCCGAGGCTGGGTTTCCAGTACACCTGGGGCTCGGGTGACTCGGACCCGACCGACGGCGTTCACGAAACCTTCGACGGCGTCTACGGCGGCCGCGACATCTTCTTCTACGGCTACCTCAACCTCTTTTTCTGGGCGAACCTGCGCGACGAAGAGGTAGATCTCAGCGTCAAGCCGGGGCACGGTTTCACCCTCTACGGCGAGTACCACCACTTCAACCTCGATCAGCCCGAGGATGCCTGGTACACGACGGGCCTCAGGGTCGCTCGGCGCGACACCTCGGGCACGTCCGGAACCACGCTCGGCGACGAGCTCGACGCTCGTGTCGCCCTCAGCCTGTGGAATCACCTCGAGCTGATGGTCGGCTACGGCCGGTTCTTCCCCGGCGGATTCGTGAGGGCCACGGGGGCCTCCGCGCCCGCCAACTGGTACTTCGCCCAGACCGCCTATTCCTGGTAAGAGGAGCGCGCATGACGACACCGACACCTACCAGGCGACGAGGCAGCGCTAGGGGGCCGCTCACCGGGTGGGGCCTCTTGGTGCTCGTCCTTCTCGGTGCGAGCTGCGGTGAGCTCGACCCGACACCCGTCGCGGCGCCACCGGCGACGACGGAGAAGGCGATGGGTGTCTGCCCGCCGTTCCCGCTTCGCGACGAAGCCGGCCACGTCATCGACCCGGTGAAGGGCGTGAACGACACCGTGCCGTACTCCCCGCGGCGGACCTGCGGCGCCAGCGGCTGCCACGACTACGGCAAGATCACCGAGGGCTTCCACTTCACGCAAGGCAAGGGTGAGCAGGTGCCGGCGGCCATGGCGGAGCGGTACGCCTGGGTGACCTCGCCCGGCAACTACGGCGGCAACTGGTGCTCGCCCGCGCCGCTCTACCGCCAGCTCGCGCCCAAGAAGAACGCGAGCGCCCGCGCCATCGACATGACCTCCTTCGACTTCGTGACCGCCACCTGCGGGACGTGTCACCCGGGGGGCGGCCCCATGGAGCTGGACCGGGACGGCAGGCGCTACGACGCCTGGATGCGGGATCCCGCGTCGGGCCTCACCGCGGGCGGCGAGAACGGCCTCGACGGGGACTATTTCCAGGCGCGCTGGTCCGAAACCGGCGTCATGGAGGCCGACTGCCTGCTCTGTCACCAGCCCGAGTATGACTTCAAGCGGCGCAACGCCGAGCTCGCGAACCTGAACTTCCGCTGGGCCGCCACCGCCGGCGCGGGTTTCGGCACCGTCACGGGCAAGGTGAGCGCGGGCGAGCCGCCGACCGTCGCCTACGACCCGAGCCGGTTCGACGCGGACGGCAACGTGCTCGTCCACATCGCGCCCGAGCCGCGGAACGAGACGTGCCTCACGTGCCACGCCAAGCCCGACTGGAAGAAGCGCGGCGCCTCCTACTCGCCACGCACGGACGTCCACATGGTCGCGGGGCTGCGCTGCGTGGACTGCCACGCTGCCGGTAGCGACGCCGCCGATCCGCGCATCCGTGGCCGCGAGGTCCACCAGTTCGGCAAGGGCGACGACCCTTCCGGCTGGGTACGCAACGATCTCGACAACACCGTGCGCTCCTGTGAGAGCTGCCACCTCGAGGGCTGGCGCAACGCCCCGCGGGCCTCGCACGCCTGGCTGCCGCCGCTCCACCTGGAACAGCTCGCCTGCCAGACCTGCCACATCCCGACCCGCGCGACGAAGAGCGCGCTGGTGCAGGCGAGCGACGTCTTCAACCCCGCGCCTCGCATCACGCCTCCGCCCAAGCGCATCTGGACCTTCTACGATCAGGATCGGGCGTTCTGGAACCACTACGGGGAGCTGGATCTCTTCACGGTCAAGGACCAGCCGACCGACGTGACGCGGTCGACGCTCATCCGATACCGGGGCAAGGTCTACCCTGGGAACCGCGTCCACAGCGCCTGGGTGGGCTTCGAGGAGCAGGGCAAGCCGGGCTTGAACCAGCTCTTCATGAAGGACTTCTTCCAGATGTGGACGCAGCACCGGGCCGACCCGAAGCACAAGTACCCGGAGCTGGCGAAGATCACCGACGACAACCGGGACGGCATCGTCGAGGTCAATCGAGCCGAGGAGATCGACGCGCTCCTATCGTCCAGCCACGCGCACCTGGCGGCGACCGGCTTCCCGCTCGACGGACGCCGGCTGGTGTGGGTCGCGAACGGCAAGGCCTACTACTCATCGACCGAGTCCAGGGACTTGCCGCGCGAGGAGTGGGAGGCGACCGCCTACGCCTCGGTCTACAAGTTCTCCCATGACGTCTCGCCGGCCAAGGCCGCGCTCGGCGCCGGGGGCTGCACGGACTGCCACCGCGCGGGCTCGCCGTTCTTCCAGGGTGCCGTCCTGGGCGCGGTCTTCGCTGACGACGACGCGCGGCCGCGCTGGATCCCGAACCACCAGATCCTGGGCGTGTCTTCCTTCTGGGTGAGGCTCGGCGCGTTCCGCGAGGCCTGGCTCAAGCCAGCGGTCTACGGCCTCGGCGCTGTCGTGCTGCTACTGCTCGCCGGCCTCGGCGCGAGGCGGCTTCTCGTCGCCCGGCTCGGGGTGCCTCCTCGTCACGCGGTGCTGCTCGCGAGCCTCGGGGGCGGCGTCGGGGTCCTGGGCGTGCTTCTCCTCGCGGCGTATCCCGACTGGCTGAGCTACGTCATCGTCCGGCGCTTCACGCTCGACGCGAACCACGCCTGGGTTTCGCTCGCCTGCCTCGTCATCGGCGCGGCGACCGCGCTGCTTCCGCTCGCGGCGTCGGGCTGGCGCCGCAGAGCGCTGCGCCTGCTCAACGCGGCGATCTGGACGGGCCTCGTCGGGGGAGCGGTTTCGGGCGGCCTGATGTTCGCCAAGCTCGAGGCGCTCACCGCGGTGACCCGGCTCGCCTACACGGGCCTCGAGCTGGGGCTCGCCGTGGCGCTCCTGGGTTCGGTGGCCTCGCTCGGCCTGCGCATCGTGACGCCGCCGGGTGAACGGGCGGCGGCAACGCCGGCGACCTGAAGAGCCCCCCGCGGTGGGCGTCTCGGCGGCGATGCGCGACTCGGCCTGGCGCGCGCTGGTCGTCGCGCGAGGCCTTGCTCGCGGAGCCCGAGGTGCCGTCGTCGCGCCTCGCAGCGCGGCCCGAGCCGGCGCCCGAGGAGCCGGTGGAGGAGGAACGCGCCGCTGCCGCGGACGACGCCCCCGAACCGGGCGTCCCGCATACCGTCGCGGCGATCGGTCCGGCCGCGGCCGGTCCCGCGGCCGCCGCGAGCCCTGGCTGAGCGCCCGGCTGCCCGGGAACCGGCAAAAACCACGCCGCGCGGCGCTCCGGGCGCTCCGCGCGGTGCTCCGGCTGCGCGCCTCCTCGACCTCTCAACCAACCCAGAAGGCTAGGCGCCGCGAGCGCCTTCTATCCCAGCGCGGCCATCCTTCTCGTCGACCTCGCCGGTGGTCGACCTCGCGGGCGGTTCGTTGTGGCTCCCATCCTCGGGTGTCAGCGGAAGGGCTGATCGTTCGGTGCGACGCGCGCATTATTCATCGAGCGCTGGCGCGCCGTGGAGTCCCCGGTCGGGCACGGGGCGCCGGGCAGGCCTCGGACCAGGGGAGCGAACAGCACGATGACTGCCTCTCGACTCACGCGGCTCTTGGGGTGCGGGCTACTCTCGGTGTGCTGGGGCTGCGGGTCCGAGGACGACGCGACCGGGGCCGAAGGCACCGGCGGGGCTGTGGCGGGCGCCGTCGGCGGCGGGCCGACGAGCGGCGGCACCGGGGGCGCGGCGACGGGTGGCGTCGGGGTCACGGGTGGCGTACCAGCGACGGGCGGCGCGCCGGTGACCGGCGGCGTGAGCGGTGCAGCGGCGGGGGGCGTCGCGTTGACCGGCGGCGCGCCGGGCCCCGGCGGGGTCCCGCCGACCGGAGGGGTGCCGGCGACCGGCGGCGTACCAGCGACCGGAGGGGTGCCGGCCACCGGCGGCGTACCAGCGATCGGAGGGGTGCCGGCGACGGGTGGCGTGTCGGCTACCGGCGGCACCACGGGGGGAACGGGCGGCGGGAGCGACACCGGCGGGGTGCTGGCGACCGGCGGCACGACGGGCCAGACGGGCGGCACCGCGGCGACGGTCTGCGGCGTCGACCCTACGCTCGCCACCGGGCAGGTGCAGATGGAGGATCTCTGTCGCGGCGTCGTGGCCGTCCGTAGCGGCGGCGGCAACTTCGTGAGCTGGCGCTTCCTGGGGTACGAACCGGACGGGATCGCGTTCAACGTGTACCGCGACGGCGTCCTGGTCAACGCGGCGCCCATCACCGACTCGACCAACTTCCTCGACGAAGGCGCCCCCGGCACGGCGACCTATACGGTGCGGGCCGTGCTCGATGGCGTGGAGCAGGGCGACTCGGCCAACGATCGCACGGGCGCTGCGGCGACCAGCACCTGGAGCCGCGACTACACGGCCATTCCGCTCGCGAACGCGAGCGGTTACACCGCCGGCGACACCTCGGTCGGTGATCTCGACGGCGACGGGCAGTACGAGCTGGTGGTCAAGGAGGAGCAGACCCCCCGCGATCCGTCGCAGGACGGCGTCACCGGGCAGCCGAAGTTCGCCGCCTACGAGCTCGACGGGACCTTCCTCTGGCGGATCGATCTCGGCGTCAACATCCGCGAGAGCGAGCACACGACGCCGTTCGTCGTCTACGATCTCGACGGCGACGGCAGCGCGGAACTCGCCGTGAAGACCGCCCCCGGCACCCGCGACGGCACCGGGGCCTTCCTCTCGGACGGACCCGCCGCCAGCGACGACGACGGGGCGGACTACCGCAACTCCGCCGGGCGCATCCTGAGCGGACCGGAGTACCTCACGGTCTTCAGCGGCCGCGATGGGGCCGAGCTCGCGACCCTCGCCTATCACGCGCCCTTCGACAGCGGCTACTGGGGCGACGACTACGGCAACCGCTCCGATCGCTACAACGCCACGCTGGCCTTCCTCGACGACACCGGGCGCCCCAGCGTGGTGATGCAGCGCGGCTACTACGAGCGCACCACCTTCGGGGCCTACGACTTCCGGGATGGCCGGCTGACGCTGAAGTGGTCCTTCGACTCGTCCGCGAGCGGCAACGGCCAGTACGCCGGCAAGGGCAACCACTCGCTGATGGCCGCGGACGCGGACGGCGATCTCCGGCAGGAGCTCATCCCGGGGCCGATGACCATCGGCCCGGACGGTCGTGGCCTGTGCGCGGTCGGCTTCTACGGGCACGGCGACGCGCTTCACGTCGCCGATCTCATCCCCTCCCGCCCCGGGCTCGAGGTGTTCCAGCCGACGGAGGGGACCGGGGTCCCGTCGTACTTCGTCCGCGACGCGCTCACCTGCGAGATCGTCTGGCAGTCCGGCAACAGCAGCGACGAGGGGCCGGGTCGCGGCGCCGCCGACGACATCACTCCGGAAAATCCCGGGGGCGAGGTGTGGGTCAACAGCGCCGGTCTCTTCAGCGCCGCCGATGGCGGCAACGTGGGCGGCAACCCCAGCGTCTGCAACTTCCTCATCTGGTGGGACGGCGACGAGAGCCGCGAGCTCTTGAACGGCAACACGGTTTCCGAGTACGACCGGGAGGGGCAGGGCTTCACCGCTTCGGGCTGCTCGTCCATCAACGGCACCAAGTCGGTGCCGAACCTCAGCGCCGATCTGTTCGGCGACTGGCGCGAGGAGGTTGTCTTCTCCTGCGGCGGCGAGCTCCGGATCTACACCACCACTCAGCTCACGCGCCGCCGCATCCGCACCCTGATGCACGACCCGCAGTACCGGGCCAACGTCAGCTCCCAGAACGCGACCTACAACCAGCCGCCGCACACCAGCTTCCACATCGGCGACGGTATGGCGGAGCCGCCCGCTCCGAGCATCCACGTCCGGTAAGCGCGGGCCGGCCCCCCCCGCCGCCGACGGTCGCTTCCGGTTCGGCGATGTCCCCCTGTCACCGCACCACCGACCCGCGCGAGCCCCGGGGCGTGGCCGCGCCGCAGCCGCAACGCCGGGCGGGCCGTCAGGGCCGCGGATCCTCGCGGTCTGGCCGTCGGCCGACGTGGCGCGGCGCCTCGAAGGCGCCTGTCGCGATCCCGCGTCGGACGAAGAGGTCACGGCCTGGTGCGACGGCAGCCTCGGGACCCTCATCGAGGGCGCGGCGGCCGCTCCAGTTCCGCCTCCGGCGCTGGCGTCTCGACCAGTCCGCGGCGGGGGGCCTCAGGTGCCGAGGAGGGCCGCGGCCGCGCCTCCGATCGTGATGGCGACCGCGGGGGCGACCAGGTGGAGGAAGAGCCGCCGGTCGCCGAGCGTCAGGGTGAGCGCGAGCTTCACCCACGTGTTGGCCACGGCCGCGATCACCGTCCCGCGCACCACCACCTCCGTGGGCGCCTCCCCGCGCGAGAAGAGCTCGAGCAGGCTGAGCGCCACGGCGTCCACGTCGGTGGCGCCGGCGAGCGCGCTGACCCAGTACACGCCGGCGCCGGGGGCGTGCTGCTGCGCGAGCTTCGAGACGACCAGCACCGCGGCGAAGAGCAGCGCGAACTTGGCCGCCGAGCGCAGGCGGAAGGGGTTCTTGAGCCCCAGGTCGCGCTCCCCGGCCGCGCGCCACGCGCCGGCGTTGCGCAGGGCGACGATCCCCGCGAGGACGGCGCAGAGCCCCATGCCGCCGAGCGCCAGCGCCGCGCTCGGCAGCGCGCTCGCCGCCAACCCGCCCACGATGACGATCACGCGCAGGAACATCACGGTCCACGCCACCAGGGTCGCTCCGGCGAGCGCACCGATCGGCGCCGCGGGGTCGCGGCTCTGCTTGGCGAAGGTGAGGGTGACCGCCGTCGAGGAAACCAGGCCGCCGAAGAAGCCGGTGAGGAGGGTCCCCCGCGCAGCGCCGTAGATCCGCACCGCCACGTACCCCACCATCGACAGCGCGGAGATCAGGACCACCAGCAGCCACAACTTGAACGGGTTGAGCGCCCCCCAGGGATCGACCGGGCGGTTCGGCAAGAGCGGCAGGACGACGAAGGAGGCGAAGAGCAGCCGCAGCGTCGCCAGGAGCTCCACCTCGCTGATCCGCTCCACAGCGGAGTGGAGCTTGCCCTTGAGCGCCAGGAGGGCCGCCGTCACGATCGCCAGCGCCACCGCGAGCAGCGGCGCGTCGAGGACCGCGATTGCGCCGAGGACGTAGACGACCAGGGCTGCCACCTCGGTGGTGGTGCCGGCGTCCCCGCCGATCCGTTTGCTCTCCACGTGGTACGCGAGGCCACTCAGGAGGGCGACGCCGGCGAAGCCGGCCACGAGGATGCCTGGCGCCGACAGCGTGCGGGACAGCCAGGCGCAGAGGGCCCCGAGCTCGGCTACCAGCACGAAGGTTCGGAGGCCGGCGAACCCCTCGGAGCGATCGCGCTGATGGTGGCTCCGCTCGGTGCCGACGAGGGCGCCGATGAAGAGCGCCGTCACCAGGGATTGGACGACCTCGAGGGGCATCGACGGGAGCCGGCGCCGCCCGCGCGCGCCGCGCGTCCACACGATATCACGGGCGGCCGTCGCCGGACCACTCGTCGGCGAGGGGCAGCGCTGCGTCCGGGTCGCCGCCGCGCGCCTTCACCGCGGCGTCGAGGTGCTCGAGGCGCGGCGCGACGCGGGCCAGCGCGCGAAAGGCCCGCACGCCGGGCAGCCCCTCGAGGGCCGCGGCGTAGGGCTCGAGGTCTGCGGGGAGCGCTACGGAGTAGGTCCGGAAGCGGGTCAGCACCGGGAAGAACATCGCGTCAGGGATCCCGAAGCGACCGAACAGGAACGGCCCGCCGCTCCGCTCGAGGCACTCGCGCCACAGCTCGTGGACGCGGTCGACGTCGGCCTGGGCAGCCGCGTCCAGCGTCACCCCGGGCACGCGCGCGAAGACGTGGCACGGGAGCGCCTCGCGGAGGTGCGTGAACCCCGCGTGCATCTCGCAGGCGGCGGCGCGCGCCCGCGCGCGGTCGAGCGGCGCCTCGGGCCAGAGGCCCGCCGCGGGGTACCGCTCGGCGACCCACTCGCAGATGGCGAGCGACTCGTGAATGAGCGTGCCCCCGACCGAGAGGACCGGGTACATGCCGGTGGTGGTTCCGGTGGCGCGGCGCTCCTCGCGCAGCTCGGTGGCGGTGAGCGGACGACCACCCGGTGACCGCGCGTCGCCGCGCACGGTCGCCGTGCGGGTGGTGAACTCGGCGCCGGCGTGCTCGAGGGCGAGCCAGGCCCGCGCGGACCAGGAGGAGTATCGGAGGCTCAGGACGGTGAGGGTGAGCTCGGACAAGGGAACCGTCGCCCGATTGTCAATCGACGCTCCCCGCCAGGCAACGGCGCGGACCCACCCCGTACCCCGAGGGCGCCGCCTGCCCCGCCCTCGCGTCAGGCCCCGGCCAGCGCCCCGAGGAGCGCGGACACCCGCCGCTCGAGCGCCGGCAGCGCGACCGCCGGGCTTTCGGTGTTCACGTCCGCGACGTCCCAGTAGGTGACACGGTCCTCCCAGTCGGGATACTGAGCTCGCAGGAGCGGCCGGTGCTCTGCCTCCTCGATGGCGACGACCGTCAGCGCCGACTCCAGATCGGCCCGCGTGAGCGGCATCCGCGTCGGCCCCGTCGCTCCGAGATCGATCCCGCGCTCCTCCAGCGCGCGCGCCGTGTGCGGTGACAGATCCCCCGCCACGAGGTGCACGGCGAGCCCGCGGGAGAAGGCGCGCCAGGGGAGCCGGCGCGCGGCGGCCAGGTGATTGAACACCGCCTCCGCGAAGCGGCTCCGGTAGTAGTTGCCGGTGCAGACGAACAGCACCCGCGCGGCTGGAGCGCTCACGGCGCGTAGGATGACCCATGCCGCACCGACTTCAAGGTGGTATCCTGCGGGCCTCGATGGCGGCCCCCGCCGGGACCCTCTACGTCGCCTGGAAGAGCGGCTACTACTGCGCGGCGTCGGGCGTGGCGATCGTCGGCCGCGACCCGGCGTGCGACATCATCCTGAGCGATGACGTCGGCGTCTCGCGTCGACACGCCCGCTTCCTGCTGCTCTCGTCGGCGATCAAGCTCGAGGATCTCGGCAGCCGCAACGGGACCTTCGTCGACGGCCGCCTCCTCACCGGAGCCGCGCTCCTGTCCGGCGGGGAGTGGATCCGCGTCGGTGACACCGAGCTTCGGGCGTTCCGCGACGAGCGCTCCTTCCGGCTGGCGGTGACGACGCCGACCCCGTGTGGCTCGGTGGTGCCCGATCCCACGGACAGCGCATCGACCATCACCTCGAACGTCTTCGCGGGGCTGCTTCGTGACGTGGCCCGCGTCGCGCTGTCTCGACCGGAGGAGGTGACGTGCCTGGTCGACGACGCCCTCTCGGTCGCCGAGCGCCTCGCTCCGACCGGCGAGCTCGGGGAGGGAGACGCGCTCATCGTCGCCGACTTCGCGCTCCGCGAGGCGACGACGCGGCGCGAGGGCGCCTGGGTGCGCCGGGTCCTGGGCCTCTACTCCGCCCTGCGGCGGCCGATGTCGGCGGAGCTCGCCGCGCGGGTCGTGGACGCGCGGGGCAAGGTCGACGTGTTCCCGGAGGAGGCGATCGGGGCCTACATCGCCGTGCTCGCCGCGCTCGGCTCGGTGAGCCCCGCCGAGCGCGCCCTCGCCGCCCAGGTCGTGCGCCTCCTCACCGACGAGGGGAACTGACGCCGCCGCTCGTCGGGGAGCTGATGACCGGGACGCGGCACCTCTGGCCTCACTCCGGGCGCCGCGGGTCGGCGGCGGGGGCTCTCGGAGGTTCCCCCTCCGGCAGGCCCGCGGCGTCGGCCACCACGCGCACCGTGTCCTCCTCGTCGAGGGCGACGGTGCCCGCCGGGCGCGTCACGGGGGCGCTCAGCCGGACCAGCGCGGGCGGCAGTAGCGGCCCGAGCACACCGTCGCGGGTGAACGCGGCCCAGGCGAACCGCCCCACCCGCAGGAGCAGCCAGCCGAGCCAGGCCGCCCACGCGAGGTGGGCGAGGCGCCAGGCCCAGTCGGGCGCGGTGAGCACCGCCGGGCGGGGCAGCGCTGCGTCCGCGAGCACCCGGTCGACGTCGAACCCGATGGTGTGGTTGCCCGAGTCCGCGCCGGCTACCAGCGGATCGGGCGCGGCGACGAGGCCGGCGTGGAGCGCCGCGAGCACCACGACCGCCGCCGCGAGGGTGGTGACGACGATCAGCGCCTGGACCAGGTTCTTGCGGTAGGGGGCCGGCCCCGACCAGGTGGCGCGCCAGCCGACGAGGAAGAACCACGCCGCGACGAGGGCGGTCGCCGGCCATGGCACGAGCGGGAACCCCAGCGCGAGGAGCGCCCACTCCCAGCGCCGGCGCGGGTGGTACGGGAGGTGGGAGAGCGCCACCGCGGCCATCACGAGCAGCGCGATCGCGCCCCAGAGGAGCACGACCCCGCCGCGCCCGGGGCCGGCGGTGTAGACGGCGAAGCGTCGCTCCGGGACGTCGATGGTGGTGCGGGCGTTGACGGCCGCGCCCACCCTGATCTCGGGTGTGGTGAGCCAGGGTCCCGTTGAGGCGCCGTGGCGGAACGAGGTGGCGACGGTCTGCTCGCCCGGCTCCAGCACCACGCTGAGCTTACCGTCTCGCACCTGAATCGGCTGGGGCCGGCCTCCGACGGTGAGGTCCATCACCACCGCCTCCCGCGGGATCTCGAGGGAGTGCATGCCGCCGGTGCTGGTCCGGACCTCGAGCGTGACGGCGGTGACGCTCGACTGGGGGGTAACGGTGACGTTGGCACGATCGATGGTGGTGGACGCCCCTGGGGCCGCCGTCGGTCGCGCGAACGCGAAGGTGACACGCTCGCCTGGCCAGGGACGGAAGCGCGGCTTCCAGGCGCCGGCGTCCTGGTGCTGCTCGGGCGCGATCCCGTCGGTCGTGCAGTGCCACACGGCGCCGCACTCCAGGGTCCAGATCTCGGACCAAGGCTGCCCCTGGGCGGCGGTCATCACCAGCGACTCGACCGGCTTGATCGCGCTGGTGAAGGTGAGCTCCTGCTGGTCGCGGCCGAGCGAGAGCAGCACCACCCCGCGCTCCGCCACCAGGGTCGACTCGGTGACCTCCTCTCCCGGTAGGAGCCCGTAGCGGATCGCCAGCGGCTCTTCGGCCTTGGAGATCCGCTTCACGGTGGTGCGGAGCTTCCATGTCACGCCGACCTCGAGGCGGCGCTCGATCTCGAGCCAGGGCGGGAGCGCGACGCGGGCGCGCTCGGGCTCGTCGAGCGCCCCGGGCGCCGGCGCCGCGACCGCCTTGCGCGCGAGGTGCAGCGAGCCCTCGACGCGGCCGTCGCGGACGCCGTCCACCTCCCATCCATCGGCCTCGATCGTCACGCGGCGCGGGGATTCGCCGAGGGTCAACGTGAGGTCGTTGCCGGCCACCGGTCCCTCGAGCTCGATCCGATGGCGGCCAGGTTCGAGGCGGAGGTGGAGGTAGCCGTCGGGCCGCAGCGCGAGGGAGCGGGAGGGCTGGCCGTCGACCGTGATTCGAGCCGGCACCCAGCTCGACGCCGGACCCGGCAGCTTGTACGCCGAGGACTTCCCGGCGTGCACCTCCACGTCCAGCGCGACCGTGGCCCCGCGCACCGTGAGCGCCAGGTTCGCGACCGACAGGCAGGCCCCGCCGCAGTCGGGCTGGCGCGTCAGGCGCTCCTTGAGTTCGGTGAGCTTCGCGTCGGACGGGATCTCCGCCGCTGCCGGGCGCGAGCTCGTGAGGACGGCGATGAGCGCGGCGAGGACGAGCGCCGCGGCGACCGCGCCGCGGGCAGGCGTCGCGGCGCCACCCCCGGCCGCGCCCTCCGGCCGCGGGCGGGCCCGGCTGAGCGCGACGAGGACGCCAGCGACGAGGACGAGCAGGGCACTGACGCGCAGCAGCGCGAGCAGGCCCGACTGCCACGGCGCGAGGACGAAGAGGCGCAACGTCGCGTCGCGGCGGACCGGGCCGTGCCAGCCGAGCCGATGCGTCACCCCCTCCCACCGGGGGATCCCGGGGCCGGTCTGGACGACGGCATCGAGGTCGAGCTGCTGCTGCAGCGCCTGCTTCGGCGCCCCCTTCGCCCAGCGCTTCCCCGGCGCCGAGGGCAGCCCCATGGAGCCCTCCTCGCCCTTGGCGCGGGTGCCCGTGCCGCCCTCCTTGCTGTCGGCGTTCTCCTCGGCGACGCGCTCCATTTCGAGGAGCTGCTGCTCTCGGGTGGCCGCGGACACGGGCGCCGGGAAGACACCGCCGTGCGCGGTGACGTATCTACCGTCGGCGACGTCGAAGTCGGGGAACGCGGCCGAGTGCAGCTGCGCGATCACGAACGGCACCGCGTAGGCAACGAGCACGACGGCGCCGATGCCCGCGGTGACCCCGACGACCCCGCGAACCAGCGGCTGCCGAGCCACGCGCAGCAACGCGAGCAGCGCGACGAGCAGGCCCCAGAGGGCGTAGGGCGCGGCCTCGTGCTCGTGGCTCAGCACCAGCGCCAACAGCGCGATCGCCCCCCAGTACCACCGGGTGAGCCGCCCCAGGGCGAGCGAGACGAGCAGCACGTAGACGAGGCCGAAGAGGTTCCAAGCCTCGAGCCAGCCCCCGCTCACCTCGTCGACGCCCCACGCCCCGAGCAGCCGCCACCCGGGCGGCAGGTGGAGCTTCAGCTCCGCGCTCTCGAGATCCACCGACCAGCCCCCGGCGGGGAACGGCGCTGACGCGGGCGACGGCTGTCGCCACTCGGCCTCGACGGCGAGGTGCCCCTCGCGCACCTCGATCCCACGGTGCCCAGCGGTGCCCACGGTGATGAGCTGATCGCCGCCGCCGAAGCGCACCCGCCCGAGCTCCCCGGTGGCAAGGTCCAGCCGCCAGTCGCGGTTCATGGTTCCCCCGAGCGTGTCGCGCACGGTGAACGCCCGCCCGTCGGCGTCGAGCCAGACCTCGCGCGAGAGGTTGACCACGTTCGGCGGGGGCTGCGCCTGACCTCGCTGCACGGTGTTCAGCACGAGCCGGCCCTGGCCGGTGGCGACGTAGGCAGAGAGGTTGCGCCAGCTCTCGGGCAGGTTGGTCCGTGCCGGGTCGACGCCGGCCAGGCCGGACACCTGTACCTGACGGAGGTTGGGCGCGGGGTCCCAGACCCAGATCTCCTGGTCCGGCCAGGGCGCCGCGACCGCGGGCCGAGCGATCTCGGACGGGGGTGTTGGCATCAGCGCCGAAAGCGCGACGGCGTGCTCGCCGGCACGGACCTGTACGAAGAGCGTGCCCTGATCGTCGAGGCGCGCCGGGAGCCCGGAGGAGAGCTCCAGCGGCCGGCTGCCGGGCAGCAGCGGGTGGCCGAGCGAAACCTCGCGGGCGCGGCCCGAAACCCGGAGCACGATCCGCGTCTCGATCCGAAAAGGCACCCCGTCGTTCAGCCGCCGGAAGACCTCCACCTCCACCCGCTCCGGCTCCTCCGGCGCCGCGGTTTCCGAGCGGCCGAGCCACACGCTGTCCGCCTTGTCCCGTCGCGGCTGGGGCACCGCCTGGCCCCGCAGGCGCAGGGAGACGATCCCGATCGACTCCGGGATGGGCAGGCTCTCCGGCGTCGCTTGCCACACGAATCGACCGGAGAGCTCGTGCGCGCCGCGGTCGAGGGTCACTGTCGGCCGGTCGCCGCCGAGCACCACGACCGGGGTCGCGCCTGCCTTCACGTCCTGCGGCCAGAGCTCGGCCGAACCCGGCAGCGGCACGGCCGACTCGTGATCGACGACCACGCCGAGCTCGAAGGTGGCCCCGGAGTCGCCCACGTCGAGCGCGAGCTCTCCGGGCCAGGCGCAGACCCGCTGGTCGCCCAGCATCGGGCACCGCTCCTCGCCGAGGCCGTCGAGCACCCACGGCACCCAGGGCGCGAGGTCGGGCGGCAGGTTTCGAAGCGGGATGGGTGGCTCGGCGCCTGCGGCATGGGCGCCGAATGTCCCCGCCAGCGCCAAGAGGAGCGCCCCGAACCACCGCCCCCAACCCGCCCCCGCGCGCCCTGATCCCGGCATGCCCAGCTCCCCTGATGAACGGTGAAGCGGCAGGATACTCTGGGACGCCGTGCGGCCATATACCCCTTGCGCGCCGCGATTCGCGACCCACGTTCCCGTCTCATGTCCCAGCACCCCGCCGGGCCGGCGGCCCGCCCCCGGCCGCGGCTCGAGAGGGGAGCGCCGGCGCGCTCGCATCCGGGTGCTCCGCCTCGTCCGTCCCCCGCGGCGGAGCGGCGACGCGCCGCGGACATAGAGCTGCTCGGGTTCCGCGAGGACGTTCGGGGTCGCTGGCGGCTGCCGCTGCTGTTCGCGCTGATCCTGTTGGTGGCCGGCGCGACGCGGTTCCAGGAGACGCGCGGGATCCTGGCCGAGGTCGCCATCGTCGCCGCGCCGGTCGCGGTGATGGCGCTCGCGGTGGCGCCATTGCGTGAGGCGCTGCCCGCGCTCCGCAACGCGGCGTTCGCGACGGCGGGGGGCGTGGCGCTGCTGGCCGAGTCCATCCTGGTCCCGCACGCGCTGGGCCGCTCCTACGTCCCCGGGTTCGCCGTCGCGGCGCCCCTCTTGGCGCTGACGGCGGCGCTCGTCCCCGTCGAGGTACTCGCCGTGCAGCGAGGCTTCGCGCTGCGTCCGGCGGCCCTCGGCGGCATGGTCACCGTGTTCGCCCTGAACCTGCCGCGCTACGGCGCTGCGGCGGACCCACTCGGCGCCTGCCTCGCGGCTGTCTGCGTGGCGGTGTTTCTCGGCGGCGGCGCGGGCTTCGTGGCGGGGATGGTGGCCCGGACTGCGGTGGGCGCTCGCGCCGGACGCCCGGGGCCGCCGTTTCCTTCGTCGCAGCCCCCGCCGCTGCTAGGCTTGAGCCATGCTCCTGGGCCGGTTGCAGCTCGCCGCGGGCTCGTGCCTCTGCGCGGCCGTCGCGCTGACCCCCGCCGCCGCGCAGGCGGACGCCCCTTTCCGGGAGGCGCCGCCCGAGGCGGAGGCGGACGCTGCGCCCGCCTCGCGGTACGCGAACCTCACCGACTCGGCGACGCTGGAGCTGCTCCGGGCGCGCCGGATCCCATTCGAGCCCACCCGGGCGCCGCTGCCCGGGGTGCGCCTGCCGATCCGCCTCACGGGGCCGCTGCAAGGCGTGTGGATCCACTCGGTGCTCCCGCCCGAGCGCCGCGCCGACTCGATGTTCGAGATCCTGGACGGACGGCTCGCGCTCGCGCTCGACGACTTCGCGCGGATCCTCGCCGCCCACGACGTGGTCGAGCTGGTCCACTTCACCATGTACCGTCCGCCGACGGAAACCCCGCTGAGCCCGCGCACGCCGCAGGTCCGGCACCCCGCGGGGCTAGCCATCGATCTCGGGGCGGTGCGGTTCGCGGACGGCGAGTGGCTCTCCGTGGGCGTGCACTGGGCTCCGCTGCTCGGTGCTCGGACGTGCGGGGCACAAGCCCGGCGTCTCGATCATCGCAAGGGGCGCGAGCTCCGCAGCATCATCTGCGAGGCGGCGGATCTCCGGCTCTTCCACTACGCGCTCACGCCCCACTACGACGACCCGCACGCGGACCACATCCACCTCGAGATCCGCCCGGGCACCCGCACCTTCCTCGTGCGCTGAGCCCGCGGCGTGCGCGCGCCGCCCCGCGGCCTGCCCGTGGTGCCAGCTGCGTTCCCCCGCGTCGTCGGCCGTCGCGGCCGGGCGGCCTCGCCGCCGGCCGAGGTCCCTGCGCCGCCTCGGTGGCGTCCCGTGACCGGAGCCCGCGGCCCCGCCCCGGCCCCGGGGTCGGCCGCCGGAACCGAGATTTGCCGGAGCGCGCGTGGCTGCGCTGATATCCTGACCCGGCCCCGGTGGGCAGGTGGCACCCGATGGCGACGCTGAGCTCGGCAATCGTCAAGCAGCAGGTGGCCTCGATGCACGACGTCGAAGAGGCGCTCGCGCGACAGGTGCTGTACGGCGGCGATCTGGCCACCAACCTGCTCGAGACGGCGTCCATCAGCGAGGCGCGCCTCACCGCGGTCATCGCGCAATGTCACGGAATGGCGCCGGCCCCGGCAGGCCAGCTCCCGCGCCCGAGCCCGGGCACGCTGCGGCTGGTGCCCGCCGAGATCGCCATTCGCCACGGGATCTTCCCCATCGGGGAGCGGCCCGGCGAGCTCTGGGTGGCCGTGGCCGAGCCCATCCCCGCGGAGGTGGAGAACGATCTGAGCTTCGCGCTGGGAGTGAACTTGGTGCAGTTCGGGGCGCTGCTCGTGCGTGTCCGCGAGGCGATCGCGCGCGACTACGGGGCACCGCTCGAGCGCCGCCTCGAGCGCCTGCTCGACCGCCTCGGGGGCGCCCAGCAGCGGCCCTCCGACGCCGCCCAGCGCGGGGAGCGCCGCACGGCGAGCGGGACGCTCGGGCTGCCGCGACCGGACACGCTGCCCCCCAAGGCCTACCTGCCCGATCCGGCCCTGCCCGTCACGGGACGCCCGGCGTTCGACGCGGGGTTGCTGCGCGGCGCAGCGGCGGCGCCTCCCGCAGCGCAGGCGATCGTGCCGGCCCCGGTCGTCAACGTCACCGCCGGCGCGCTGCCCGTGGAGCCCGCCGCGCGCACCGCGCCCGCGAGCGGTTTGGCCGCGGCCCCGGGGCGCTCGATCACCCCAGGCTCCACACCTGCCTCCGCGCGCGACCTCGACGCCTCTGCGAGCCAGGCCGCGGCCGCGGACACCAGCGAGTCGATCTCGCCCCCTTTGCGCAGCGATCCACCGCCGCCGATCCCGCTCACCCGCCTGAGCGGCGCCCCGGAGGCGAGCGTCGCCACCCGGCCGCCGGGAGCCTCACCCGAGCGCGCGGGAGCCCCGCCGGCCGTCGCGGAGCCGCCGCCCACGCCGGCGCCAACGCTGTCGATTCCGACGGGGACGACCGGCGGCGACCCCGCGGCGCCGCCCGGCAGCGTCCGGCCCGCCGCGCAGAAGCCGGGATCGGCGCGCCCCCGCCCGCGGCGCGGGCCCTACACGGCCGCGATGGCGGAGCGGGATCTGCAAGACGCCAGCTCTCGCGACGAGGTGCTGCGTGCCTGCTTCGACTTCTGCGCGCAGTACTTCGAGTACACGGCGCTCTTCGCCGTGCAGGGCGATCTCGCCGAGGGGCGGGATGCGCAGGGGCCGGGCGCGGATCGAGCGGAGATCACGGAGCTGAGCGTCCCGCTCGATCGACCGGGCCTCTTCGCCACGGCGCGCCGGACCGGGACGTGGGTGCTCGCGCCGCCCTCCGCCGAGGGCGTCGACGCCGCCGTGGCCCGGGGTCTGCGCCGAACGTCGGGGAAGCCCGTGATGGTGATCCCGGTGATGATCCGCGACCGCTGCGTCCTCTTGCTCTGGGGCGACCATGGCGCCGAGGGGGTGGAGCTCGGCGCGGTCGGCGACGTGATCGCGTTCGTCGCGTTGACGGCGGCGGCCCTGGAGCGGGTGATCCTCAAGCGCAAGCGGGCGGTGCGGCGCGCCGTCGCCATCGCGTCTGCGCTCGAGTCGATGCCGCAGCCGCTCGCAGGGCCGGAGCGTGGCTCCGGCGGGCCGCCCGCCGGGGCTCGCGCCAGCGACCTCGCTACCGCGCTCGGCGCCGCCGCCCGCGCGGCGCCGCCCGCGGCGGCGGCGCCCGCGCTACCCGAGGTGACCTCAGCCGCCAGCGCCCAGGACCTCCATGACGCGCTCACGCCCGCGGCACCGCCCGCGGTCCGGGCGAGCTGGACCGAGCCCGTCGCTCCCTTGCGGCTCGAGGCGCGGCCGACCGCGCTCGCCGCGGGGTCCGCGGGCGATGCGACGGCAGCGGATCCCGCGCGGCGTCACCCCACCGCTCGCGGCGTGGCGCCGCCCACGGTCGAGGTCACGACATCGCGACGCGACACGCCTGCGGTCCCCGTGGAAACCGAGGAGCTCGACCAGGGATGGGAGGTCGAGCGCGGCGGCGGTGCCCAGGGACGGAGCGCGGGAGCGGCGGCGAACGGCTCGGAGGCGGAGGTCCGATCCCTGGTCGAGCGGCTCACCCACGGCGACACGAGCGCCTCGGTGCGCCTGGCGTCGCTCGGGGAGGCCGCCATCACGGCGCTCGTCGCCGCCATGCCCGGGCCCATCACGGTCGATCCCCGCATCGTCGGGCGCGAGGGCGTCCTCCCCTCGCGGTGCGGGCCGGTACTGGAGGCGCTCGTTCGTTGCGGCCCGGCCGCGGTCCCCTTCCTCAAGGTGCGCAGCGCCGACGCCGACGCGGCGGTGCGGGCCTGGACCGTGCGGTTGCTCGGCGAGCTCGGTGGGATGGAGGCGGCGCGCGCCATCGCGCGCCGGGTAGACGACGAGGACGAGGGGGTGCGCCAGGCCGCGCTCGCTGGCGCGCGACTGCTCCACCACGACGCCGAAGCTCGCGCGGAGATCCGAGCCCTGCTCCAGGCGACGGCGAGCGATCGGCAGGCGGCCGTCGCCTCTCGGCTGGGCGCCCTCGAGGCGCTCGGGCGGCTGCGTGACCCGGAGGCCATCCCGGGCCTCGTGGCGCTGCTGGAGGACCCGAGCGAAAAGGTGGCACGCTCGGCACAATCGGCCCTGATCGCGCTCGCTTTCCAGGATCTCGGCCGTGACGCCGAGGCCTGGCGGCGCTGGTGGGCGCGGAACTCTGGCCGCCACCGCGTCGAGTGGATGATCGACGCGCTGACGCACGACAGCCAGGAGATCCGTCACGCGGCGGGCGAGGAGCTCAAGCAGACCACGCGCGAGTACTTCGGATACTACGACGATCTGCCGCGCCCGGAGCGCGCGCGTGCGCAGCAGCGCTACCGAGAGTGGTGGGAGGCGCGCGGGCGGGCGATCTTCGCACCTGGTCACACCTGAACACATGGTCCGTTCGACGGGAGCGGGGAGGCCTCTCGACAGAGCCCTGGCGATCCGGGTAGAGCTCTTGCCGATGCACGACGGTGAGCCGGTCCTCGACCCCGCGCTGCGCGCGGCCAACCAGGCCCTGAGCGGCACTCGTCAGCGGGCCGCCGTGCGGTTCGCGTCGATCGAGCTCCGGTTCGCGGATCCACGCACCGGGCCCTGGGAGATCGCCGCGATGACCGCCGTCGGCGTCGCGTCGCTCCTGATCGTGCTCGGCTGCTGGTTCCTCTGATCTCGCGGCCGGGCGGCGCCGTGCCGGGCGCGCTACTTCTTCTTCTGCGCCTCTTCCTCGACCTCGCCGGACAGATCGACCTTCCAGGTAACCGGGTGGTCGCCGCCGGAGAAGTTGGGGACGATGACCGCCTTCATCGCCCGGAGCGCGCAGGCGCCGACCTCGGTGCCCTCGAACGGCGCCGAGATGGTCGCGGATTTCACGTTCCCGCTCGGCGCGAACACGAGCTCGACCGTCGCCTCACCCCTCGGCTGAGCCTTGCGCTTCTCCTCGGGGATGCTGCCGTGGCAGGTGGCGGCGGAGCGCGCCGCTCGCTTGAGCTCGATCTCGGACTGGCGCTCGTCCCACTTGGCCTTCTCGTCGATCTCTAGGGTGCCGTCGTCGCCTCCGGCGTAGCCTTCGTTGCCGTCCTGCTCGGCCTCGTAGGCGATCCGCTCCTGCTCGTCGAGGATCTCGTCCACCGTCTTGGGTTTGTCGGGCTTCATGCTCGGCCCGCAGGCGCTCAAGAGGAGGACGCAACCCAGCAGAGGTACCGTGCGCATGGGGCGCATCCTAGCCCAGTCGTCGGAGGGACGACAAACCCCCTCCGCTGGTCGTGCGCGCCTGGCCCGGTGCGCGCCGACCGGCGGGTCCGGCAGGGAATAGTTCAGGCAAGGCCGAAATGACGTCTCGGGCGCCGCCCCCGGCGACGGCGTGCCGAGGGCCGCATCGGCAGGGGGGCCGGTCCAGCGCGCCCTCCCCCGCCCGGCGCCACGGCCCTCCCGCAGCCCCCGCGGCCGCCCTTGCCCGCGCGGGTACGACCCGGGCCGCGCCCGGAGGGAGCCCGTCAGAGATCGGTGATCTGGTAGTCCTTGAGCTTGTAGAGCAACGCGCGGTGGCTGATCTCGAGCAGCTCCGCGGCGCGCGTGCGGTTGCCCTTGGTCTTCGTCAGCGCCCGGCGGATGAGGATCTCCTCGATGATCCGCGTGGTCTTCTTGACGCTGAGCTCCCCGCTCGCCAGCTGCATCTGCACCGGGTCCCGCGCCTCGCGCACCCGTTCGGGCAAGTCGGCCGCGGTGACGAGATCGCCCTCGGTGAGCACCATGGCCCGCTCGATGGTGTTCTCGAGCTCGCGGACGTTTCCGGGCCACGCGTACTCGTAGAGCAGGCGGCGCGCCTCCGCGTCGAGTCCGCGGACCGCGGTGCCGAGCCGAGCGTTGTTGCGCTGCACGAAGTGGTCGATGAGCAGGGGGATGTCCTCGCGCCGCTCCCGCAGCGGGGGCACGTGGATCGGCAGCACGTTCAGGCGGTAGAAGAGGTCCTCGCGGAACCGCCCCGCCTTGACCTCGGCCGACAGGTCGCGGTGGGTCGCCGCCACGATGCGGACGTCGACCTGGATGTCTCGCGCGTCGCCCAGCCGCCGGATCTTCTCGTCCTCGAGCACGCGCAGGAGCTTGACCTGCAGCCCCAGCGGCAGCTCGCCGATCTCGTCCAGGAACAGCGAGCCGCCGCTCGCCTCCTCGAAGAGACCGCGCCGATCCTGCACGGCGTCGGTGAAGGCGCCCTTCCGGTGGCCGAACAGCTCGCTCTCGAGCAGGTTCTCCGGGATGGCCCCGCAGTTGATGGCGACGAAGCTCGCTCCGCCCCGGCCGCTGCGGCGGTGCAACGCGCGCGCCACGAGCTCCTTGCCGACCCCGCTCTCTCCGGTGATGAGGACCGTGGTCTTGTAGTCGGCGACCTTGGCGATGGTGCGGAAGATCTCCTGCATCGGCGCGCTCTTCGCCAGGATGTCCTCGAACCGGTTCTCCTTGCGGATCTCCTCCCGCAGCGCGCGGTTCTCTCGGCGCAGCGATTCCCGCTCTTCGGCCTTGCGCAGCGCGAGCACGATCTCGTCCGCCTTGAAGGGCTTCTGGACGTAGTCGTAGGCGCCGGCCTTCATCGCCTCGATGGCCAGGTCGAGGTTGCCGTACGCGCTCATCACGATCACGGTGGCGTCGTTGCCCTTGACGCGGAGGGTCGCCAACAGGTCGAGGCCGCCCATCTTCGGCATGCGCACGTCGGTGAGCACGTAGTCGGGGCCGAACCCGTCGACGAGCGCGAGCGCCTCTTCACCGCTGGAGGCGGTTTCCACCTCGTAGCCGTGGCGCCGCAGCAGGGTGCGCAGCACCACGCGCAGGTTCTCCTCGTCATCGACCACCAGTACCCGGCGCACTGTGCAAGAAGTATAGAACCCAGCCCGTGGACCCTGCAACCGTTGCGGATCTGCCACGGGATCGGCTGACGCGACGCTCGGGCCCGGATCTGCTAGCGAGGAGCCCTCCCATGCTCTGTGGACTCGACCAGCTCTTCAACAGCCAACTGTCGACCTTGCGGCGGCGACTTCGAAACGAGCGCGTAGGCGTGCTCACCCACGCGGCCGCGGTGGATCGCCGCGCTCGCACGGCGCTGACGGTGCTCGAAGAGCTCGGGGTCAGCCCGGTCACCGTCTTCACCCCCGAGCACGGGTTGAGCGGGGTCGCGCAGGCGCAGGAGCCGGTGGTCGGCAGCCCCGACGAGGCGCGGGAGGTCGCGGCGCCGCTCGTCAGCCTCTACGGCGCGACGAAGGCGTCCCTGGCGCCCACGCCAGAGCAGCTCGCCGCCATGGACGTGCTGCTCATCGATCTCGTCGACGTCGGCAGCCGCTTCTACACCTTCGTCTGGACGGCGCTCCTCGCGGCGCGCGCGGCCCAGGCGGCCGGCGTGCACACGGTCATCCTCGATCGCCCCAACCCCATCTCCGGCGACCCGGCGAGCGCCGAGGGGCGGCCGCAGCGAGAGGGGTACCTGTCCTTCGTCGGGCTCGAGCCCGTCCCCATCCGGCACGCCCTGACGCTGGGCGAGCTCGTCGTCCGCTGCTTCGCGCGGGACGGCCTGTCTCTCGGCCCCGAGGGGGCGCTGTCGGTGGTTCCCGTGCTCGGGTGGGAGCGCCACCGGACCGCCGAGGCCTGGGGCCGCCCGTTCGTCATGCCGTCGCCCAACATGCCCACCCTCGAGACCGCGCTGGTGTACCCCGGTGCCTGCCTCGTCGAGGGGACGAACCTCTCCGAGGGCCGGGGCACGACGGTGCCCTTCCGCGTGGTGGGGGCGCCCTTCCTCAACGGCCCCCAGCTGGCCACTTCCATGAACGAAATCGGCACGCCGGGCGCCCTGGTGCGCGCCGTGAGCTTCCGTCCCTGGTTCGACAAGCACCAGGGCCAGCTGTGCCACGGGGTGATGCTGCACGTGACCAACGTCGCCCTCTTTCGGCCGGTGGCGACCTACCTGCGCCTCCTGACGCTCGCCCGGCAGCAGGCGCGGGACGCCTTCGCCTTCTCCGCCACCCCCTACGAGTTCGAAGCGGAGATCCCAGCCTTCGATCTATTGACCGGCTCCGCTGAGGTGCGCGAGGCGATCACCGCGGACGCGACCCCCGAGGAGGTGGTGGCGCTCGGGACCCCGGTGCCGGCCGATTGGAAGGACGAGGTCGCCGAGGCGGAAGCGCGGCTCGAGAAGGCGAGGTTCTGAGTCGCGGATGTGATTGGAAGGGGAGCTGACCGCATGGTGGGGCGGGGCTGACGCCAGGGGACACCCCGCGTCAGGTGCCACGCTCCGCGCGGGGAGCGGATGACGCGGCCTCGTCGTCCTTTCCGGGCCCGACGCGCGGCAGCGCGGTGCGCACCGCCTCTTCCGCGGGCGACGGCGAGAGCCCCGCCTCCTCGGTCGCTGTCGGCACCGGGGCGGCCAAGGGGGGCACCCGGCGCGCCTCGACGATCCGTGACACGGTCGAGTCCAGCGCGGGGCGCGAATCGGTCCCGGCGGGCGAAACCGAGGGGGTCGTCACCAGCGCGCTGCCGACCTCGAGGTCGGGTGCCGAGCCGCGGATGGCCCGCGACGGTACCCCGAACTCCTCGGCGCGCTGCACCTGCCACTGGTACTTGATGCGGTGGTGATACATGTTGACCAGGGTGTCGGTCATCCGGGTCGCGATGATCCGGAGCTCGGCGAGGTCGAGCCCGCACTCGTCGAGCTGTCCCTGCTCGAGCTTGGTGAACACGATCCGCTGGACCACCTGGGAGAACTGGGCGCGGGACGGCTTCTCCACCGTGCGCGAGGCGGCTTCGATGGAATCCACCAGCATCAAAATGGCCGTCTCCTTCGTCTGCGGCTTCATCCCCGGATAGGTGAAATCCTCTGGCCTGAGCCCGCGCGGATTGCCCTGCAGCAGGCACTTGTTCCAGAAGTACTCGATGACCCCCGTTCCGTGGTGGGTGTAGCAGAACTCGACGACCGGCTCCGGGACGCCACCCTGCCGCAGGATCCGCGTACCCCAGACCACGTGGGTCATGATGGCCTCCGCGCTGACCTCCGGCTCGAGCTCGTCGTGCGGGGAGGGCTCGTCGGGCAGCAGGTTCTCCACGAAGTACTTGGGCTGCGCGATCTTGCCGAGGTCGTGATAGTAGGCCCCGATCCGGGTGAGGAGGGCGTCGGCTCCGATCGCGCTCGCCGCCTGCTCGGCCAGGTTCGCCATCGCCCGGGAGTGCTCGAACGTCCCGGGAGCCTCTCGCGCCAGGCGCAGCAGGAGCGGCTGCGAAAGGTCCTGGAGCTCGAGCAACCGCTCGCGCGGCACGTTGCCGAGCAGCCGCTCGGCGGGAGCTCGGAGCGCCGTGGCCAGGACGCCGGCGCTCAGCCCGCCTCCCACGCAGGCGACGAGCTCGGACTCCAGGGGAACGGCGAGATCCGCAGCCAGGTCGAAGCGGCCCTCGAAGGTGGTCACGATCGCGGCGTAGATGGCCGCGGCGCTGAGGCCGGCCATGAGTCCCGCCCCCATGACCTGCCGGGGGGCCTTGCGGCCGAGGTAGAGCAACGTCGACGCCATGCCCCGGGCGATGAGCACACAGAGGAAGACCAGGTCGAACTGCAGCTGCGACGCCACGATGAAGGCCATCACCACGGCGACGATGGCCGCGGTCCGTCGGTCGAACGCGGTGGCGACCAGCAGCGAGATGGTGGCGGCCGGGACCCACATGGCCGGCAGCCCCGTGAACAGGATCACACCCTTGGACGCGACGGCGAGCAGCCCCATGGCCACCAGCAACCCGACCTGCATCCGGAGCAGCCGCATCCGGTTCTGGGCGAACCGCCGGAGATAGGCGGTCAGGGCGAGCGTCAGCGCGAAGAGGATCACGAAGACCGCCCCCAGGCGGGCGGGGGCTCCGCCTCCGCGCAGCTCCGTCTCGAGCAGGTAGGCGGCCTGGTGCTGCGGTTTCTCGGGGCGCAGCACCGTCCCTCGTGGCACCACGGTCCGGCGTTCCTCGAACTGGAGCCGCATTCGCGTTCCGGTCCGCACCAGCCGGGGCCCGTAGGGGACCCGGAGCGTGGTGACCACCGGTTGGCCAAATCTCGGGGCCCAGGCCTCGACGAACCGATCCCCACCCTGGACCAGGGTGAGGAACGCCGCGAACAGGAGGCTCAGCACGAGCCCCGCGACCGGATCAGCCCGAACCCGCGTGCGCAGCATCTGGGATCTCGCCGGCGGCGCCGCGCGCCGTGGGTGTCGACGCTAGCGACCCCCCTCGTTCGCCGCAACTCGCAAACGCGGCCGCCGCGTCGGCCGCGTTGAGCCGAAACGGCTCCTTCGCGCGTCAAAACGCAGCGTTCCACCGGCGCATTGAGGACCGTGGGCGGAGTCATCGACGCCATCGATCGGGTACGACGAGAGCGCGGCGCCGCGCTGATGGGGGTGCTGAACGTGACGCCGGACTCGTTCTTCGATGGGGGGCGTTACACGACCGTCGCGACCGCGGAGGCGCGCGTGCGGTCACTGCTGACAGCCGGGGCGGACCTCATCGACATCGGCGCCGAGTCGTCTCGCCCCGGGGCCAGCCCCGTGGACGCCGCCGAGCAGATCCGCCGCCTCGAGCCTGCCCTGCGCCTGGCGCGGTCCCTCGGGGCCTGGATCAGCGTGGACACCACCCACCCGCGCGTCGCCGAGCGAGCGCTCGCCCTCGGCGCTCACGTCGTCAACGACGTCTCCTGCCTGGCCGATCCCGACCTGGCGGCGGTGACGGCGCGTGCCGGCGCGGTCCTCGTCGTGATGCACACCCGAGGAGCGCTGGGCTCGATGGCCGGCTACTCGGAGTACCCGGCGGACGGTTACGGCGACCTCGTCGCCGAGGTCCTGGGCGAGTGGCGGGACGCGCGGGATCGGGCGACCCGTGCCGGGATGCCGGTCGATCGGGTCCTGTTCGACCCTGGGCTCGGCTTCGCCAAGAACGCGGCTCAGAGCTTCGAGCTGCTCCGGCGGCTCCCCGAGCTCACCCGGGCTGGCGCCCGCGTCGTGCTCGGCCCGAGCCGCAAATCGTTCATCGCGGCGGTGGACGGCAGCGCCCCCGAGGACCGGCTCGGCGGCACGATCGCCGCTTGCCTCCTCGCGGCCGATCGGGGCGTGAGCGTCCTCCGGGTCCACGATGTGGCCGCTGTCCGGCAGGCGCTCGACGTGGCCCGGGCCGCAGCGCTGCCCTTGACCGGGACAGGCCGGTCGGCCCGTCCCGTTGTCGAGGAGGCCCCCGATGCTTGAGGCGCTGAACGCCCATTTCGCGCAGCGAACGGGGCTCGAGGTGGCACGGGACGCCCTCGACATCCTCATCGTCTACTACGTCACCTACCGCGTCCTGCTCCTCTTCAAGGGGACGCGGGCGCAGCACATCGCGGTCGGGCTCCTGGCGGTCTTCGGGCTGTACGCGGTGGCTCAGCAGCTCGAGCTCCGCATGGTGCTCAGCATCCTGGGCTCGCTCATCTCGAGCCTCATCCTGGTGGTGGTGGTCGTGTTCCAGAGCGACATCCGCCGCGGTCTGCAGCGCGTCGGCAGCCGGGCATGGCTCCCCGGCCAGGCGCGCGCGAAAGCCTCCCAGGTGCTCGACGAGGTCGTGGAGGCGGCCACGGACCTCGCCCGCCACCGCACCGGGGCGCTGATCGCCATCGAGCAGGACGCGAACCTGGACGAGTTCGTCGGCGTGAACAAGGGCAAGGAGATCGACGCCATCGTCACGAGCGAGCTGTTGGTTTCGCTGTTCGTCCCCGACGGGATGAACAAGCTGCACGACGGCGCCGTGATCATCCGCAACCACCGCATCGCCAAGGCGGGCGTCTTCTTCCCGATGCCGGAGGGACGCGTCCTCGCCCAGCACCTCGGCTCTCGCCACCGGGCCGCGCTGGGGATCACCGAGGAGACGGACGCCGTGGTGGTGGTGGTCAGCGAGGAGCGCGGGACGATTTCGTACTGCTTCAACGGCAACCACGTCGGAGACCTGAACGGGCCGGCCCTGCGCTCCGCGCTCGAGTCGATCTACCACCCGCAGCAACGACGCAAGCCGAAGGCCCCGGCGGTGGCGCCCCTGCGCGTTCCGGTCGCCGTGCCGCCGCGCCCCGCCGAGGAGGAGCGCCCGGAGGAGCTCTCGATCACGCTGCCGCTGCGGTTCGAGGCGGAGCCGGCCACGGGGCGCGGCTCACGCCTGCCGGAGGAGCGGCTGACCACGCGGAGCGAGCCGCCGCCGGCGCCGCTCCGTCCTCGCGCGTCCACCATCGAGGGTGAAGCCGTCGCCGCCAACGCGGCCGCGCCACGGCCGGGTCCGGCCCCCCGGGACCGGGGGCCGGACCCCCTCCCGCTGGCCGGTGCGCGCGCGGCGGGACCGTTCGACGCGGACGAGGACGCGCCGCCCAGCGGAGGCTCTCGGCAGTGAAGCGACCGCGGGCCGCTCTCGCCTGGCTCGGCGCGCACCTGTTGCGCGCCGTCCTCGACAACCCCGGGCTCAAGGCGATCTCGCTCGTCTTCGCGCGGGGGCTGTTCGTCTACCTGAATCGGGTCGAGGAGACGATCGATCGCTCGTTCCCCGTGGGGATCTTCGTGCGCCAGCCGCCGGAGTCGGCCAACCGCGAGCTGATGACGCAAATCCCCCCCAACATCTACGTGACGCTGCGCGGGTCGGCCCGGGCGCTCGAGCAGTTGCTGCGCGACAAGCCGATCCCCCCCATCGAGCTCGACCTGCGTGACGGCGAGCGGCAGAGCGTCTCGTTCGACGCGTCGATGCTCTCGCTGCCGCCCGACGTCGCGGTGACCATCTTCGATCCCCCGAGCATCGAGCTCGAGTGGCAGGACGTGATCGACCGGATCATCCCCGTCCAGCCCGCCATCACCGGCGAGCCCGCGGAGGGGTACGTGGTGCAGGGCCAGCCCGCCGTGGACCCGAGCGCCATCACCGTGCGCGGGCCGAAGCGGATGGTGGAGGTGATGCAGCATGCGCGCCTGGCCGCCTTCGACGTGACCGGGCTCACGGAGGGGCTCTACCGGCGCCCCATCGCCATCGAAGCGCCTCCGCAGCGGGTGACCTACCTCGGCATCACGAGCATCACGGTCACCGTGCGCGTCGTGCGGCGGACGCACGAGGCCAAGTTCGAGCGGCTTCCGGTGGAGGTGGTCGGCGTGACCAACGGCTCGACCAACCCCAAGCACGTCATGGTCACCGTGGTCGGTCCGCCCGAGGTGGTGCGCGCGCTCCGGGCCGAGCAGGTCGTGCCGCGCGTGGACGTGGCGGCGCTCCCCCCCGAGCAGAGAAGCGCCAAGCACGGCTCCGTCGTGGCCCGGGTCACCGTCGACGTCGCCAGCGTCGAGGCCCAGGTGCAGCCGCCCACGGTCACCGTGAAGTGGTGAACGGGCGGGACGCGGCCTGTCCGCTCACCCCGGAGCGCGTGACCCTCCGGGGCCGGCCGCGCCCGAGCGTGTGACTCCGACGTCACGGATCCGACCCCGCGGGGTGATGGCGGGCAGGTACACCGCGACGGTGGTGCCGGCGCCGGGGGCCGTGGAGACTGCGATCTCGCCGCGGTGACCGAGCACGGTGCCGTGGGCCACGGCCAGCTCCAGGCCGCGGCCGACGCCCTTGGTGGAGAAGAACGGCTCGAACATGCGCGCCGCCGTCTCCGGGTTCATGCCGACCCCCTCGTCACGGACGGCGAGGCGGACGTGGGGCCCCGGCGGGAGGCGCACCCCCCCCTCCACCTCGGCGCCGCTCCCCAGGTCCTGGCGGGCCACCGAGACCGTGATCGCGCCCTCGCCCTCGATGGCCTCGCGGGCGTTCCGGAGCAGCGCGGCGACGAGCTCCTCGAGGCCCCGTTCGTCACCGAGGATCTCGAGCCGGTCCCGGCTGACCGTGTAGCTCAGGGTGACGCCCGGGGGGAGGCGGGCGCGCTCCTGGCTCACCACACGACCGACCAGGGACCCGAGGTGGAGCGGGTGGTGGGCGACCAGCACGTCCCGTGAGCAGCGCAGCATCTGGTCCACCAGCGCGTCACCCACCTGGGTCGTCGCCACGATCCCCGCGAGGTGCGCCGCCACGGCCGGGTCTCCGGGCGCGATGGCCTGGGCATGGCCGCGGATGGTCTGCAGCAGGGCCTCGATGCGGTACGCGATCCCCGCCGCCATGGCGGTGGACGCCTCCATCCGCGTGAGCCGGATCCGGGCGTCGATCGCGCGCACCGACGCGGTCACCTCGCGCAACAGCAGCAATCGCCCCAGCACGGAACCTCGGGCTCCGGTCACCGGCTCCACGCGCGCCTCGAAGGCTCGTGGCTCACCACCTGGCGACAGCGCGAGCTCGACGGGGTGGGGTGCCGCCGACAGTGCCCGCCGCCACGCGTCGGGCGGCAGCAGGGCCGCGATCCGGACGTCCAACGTCGCGTTCGCTGCCCCCAGCAGCCGGGACGCGGCCGGGTTCAGATCGACGATCCGGTCCTGCGCGTCGACCACGACCACCGCGTCCCCCATGGCGCCGAAGACGCGGTCCCGGACCAACGGGGCCAGGGTGGCCAGGCGGGCGGTGAGCAGCCCGTTGGTCCAGACGGCGACCGCGACCAGGGTCGCCACCGCGGTCGGATCGTAGTCGGAGAACGGGGTCAGGCGCGCGAGGAAGAGGGCGTTGACTCCGATCGGCATCACCGAACCCGCGATGACGCGGGTGGCCTGGCGCCGCAGCATGGGGGAGCCGATGACCACGGTGCCCACGAGGATCGCGGCGCCGACGGCCACGCACGTGTAGGCGAAGCCGAGGACGCCCCAGAACGCGGGTCCAGGATCGACCACCAACGTGATCGCGTCACCGACCCTCACCGGTCGGGTCGCGCGCCACACCAGGTGGTGTGCGTCGTTCGTCACCGAGAGCGCCGCGCCGACCATCGCCGGCGCCCCGAGCGTGGCCGCGACCAGCCGGCGCGAGTACCACCGCCGCGCCGCCGCCACGACCTCGAGCACCATCACCAGCCAGAGCGGCGGCACGGTGCACACGGCGACGTACTCCACCGCCAGGAGCGCGACCTTGACCGAGAGCTGCGGGACGAGCAGCATCGCCGAGTAGGCGACGCACCAGACGATCACCAGGCACGTCACCGCGGCCAGCGGCAGCGCGCCGGGGACGCGCCGCCGCCGGTGGAGCAGCCGGACCAGCGGGACCCCCGCCAGCGCAGCCACCACCGTGGGCAAGGCGATCAACCACCCGGGCGGCACCCGCCCAATCCTGCCGGGTCGTGCTCCGGGGCGCCAGCGCCGCGCTACGGATGGAGCGATCGGTCCTGCGCGGCGTCGTAGGTGCCGTCGGCCTCGACGAAGATCCGCTCCACCTCGGGCCGGGCCGCGCGGATCCGCGCCTCCAGGTCGTTGGTGATGGCCTCGATCCGCTCGCACCCCTCCTGCCGCGGGAACCGGACCTTCAGCGCGAGGACCACGCTGTGCGGGCCGAGGTGGTACGAGAGCAGCTGGGTGACGGCCTCCACCCCCGGCGTTCCCTCCGCGAGCGCGGTCAGCTCACGGGCGACCTCGGGCGTGACGCCTTCACCGATGAGGAGGCTGCGCGTGTCGCGCGCGAGCACCACGCCGATGGCGCCGAGCAGCAGGCCGATGGCGATGGATCCGACCGCGTCGGGGACGACGCTTCCCGTGACCCAGGCGGTCACCACGGCAACCAGCGCGATCAGGAGCCCTAGCAGCGCGCCACCGTCCTCGAGCAGGACGATGGGGATGGTCGGGTCCTTGCTCTCGAACAGCGCGGCCCAGAGGCCGCGCGCGCCGCGTGCCTTCCTGAACTCGCGCCACGCGACCGTGAAGCTCGAGAGCTCGAACCCCAGGGAGAGCACCAGCACGACCACCGCGTAGATCGGAGAGGTCTGCTCGTGCTCGTTCGCCACCAGCTTGTGCACGCCCTCGTAGATCGCGAAGACACCGCCGAGGGAGAAGAGGACGAGCGCGACGATGAACCCCCAGAAGTACTGCTCCTTGGCCCGCCCGAGGGGGTGCCGGGCCGGGTCCTGGACGCGCGCGAGCCGCATGCCGAGCAGGAGCAGCGCCTGGTTCGCGGTGTCAGCCACCGAGTGCATGCCCTCGGCGAGGATGGCGACGCTCCCCGAGAGCCCGGCCGCCACGAATTTCATGAGGGCGATCGCGAGGTTGCCGACCATCGCCGCGACCACCACCCGCACCGCGTTCGGCCCGTCGGCGTGTGCCACGGTCGCATCAGAACGCGAGGGGTCGCGACCGATCAACCGAGAACCGCGCTCCCCGGCGCGTGCCCGCGGCGCCGGGGCATGGCGGTCACCCGGCGGGCTCGAGGATCGTGATCGCGACGCGGGACCGCGCCGCCTGGAAGTGCGCGGCGACCGCCGCCGTCAGCCGCCGGCTGACCACCCAGCGCTGCACCGCGGGGCGGGCCTCGTCGAACGGGAGCGCGCGGAACGGGCTCTGCCGGTGAGCGGCCCGCAGCTCCGCGTCGGTGGGCGCGAGCATCGGCGCGACCATGCGATCGACGTAGAGGCTCGCGCGGGCCTGGCGCGCCGCGATCCGCAGCAGCACCTGCTCGCCGACCTGCTCGGCGTCGGCCGCGGCCCGGAGCTTCGCGGCCCCTCCGGCGCGGTCGGCGAGCATCGACCGGGCGGCGCGCGTGACGGCCGTGATCTCGGCGTCGGCCGGCGGCGGGTCGATGCGCGAGCTCGCCAGCAGCGTCTCCGCCACGTGTCGCTCGAGCGCGGCGCGCACGTGCCGGGGGAGCGGAGCCGCGTTGGGGGGATGGTCGGGGTCCGCGAGCGCCTCCAGGCGCGCCTCGAAGGCCAGCTCCCGCGCGTAGATGAAGCGCGGCGCGCGCACGCCCCCCGTCTCCGACGCGACGAAGCGGACCACGGTGCGATCGACGACCACCGGCGCCGCGGTCGCCACGACCGGGAGGCCCGCCGCCAGGGCGGCGACCAGGCCGAGCGCGAGCCAGCGGCCGCGCGCCATCAGCGGGCCGCGGCGTGGTCGGTCGCGGGCTCGTCCGCGGGGGCCTCTGCCGTTCGCGCCGTGGCCTCTCCGGTTGCCCCCGAAGCGTCGCCACGCGGTCCGTAGCCGCGGGCGGCGCGCCTCGCCTTCACGAACTCCGCGAAGGCGAGCACCTTCTCGAGGTCGCGGGCACCGAGGGACTCAGCCACTTCCCGGAGCTGCCGGCGCAGCGAGTCGGAGCTGCGCGCCCGCCGGCCCGCGATCTGCTCCGCCGTGACCGTCGCCGGCTCCTTCGGCGGCGGCCCCTCCGCGGGCCAGGCGGGGCGAGGCACGGCGCGCAGCGCGTGCGCGGCGAGCCAGGCCTCCATGAACACCCGCAGCCGCTCGCTCCGGAAGGTGAACCATCGCTCGCGCTCGGGGCCGTGCCCCATCAGCACGTCCTTGAACCGGCGGAACGCGCCCTTGCCGTCGATCGCGGCGGACAGCCGATCCCTCAGCGGGGCGTCCTCGACCATCGGGATGAAGCGCTCCATCCAGCGGTACTGCTCACGCGAGCTGACCGGGTCGATGCGCAGGTACGACGGGTCGGAGGCGATCCGCGAGTGCATTTCCGGGTCGGCGATGCCATCCACGACGCGCAGCACCTCGCCGTCGCTGAGCCGCAGGTAGCTGTGCACCTCCGGCGCGTTGTTCTCGAAAGCATCCTCGAGCGCCTCCCAGTCGACCGGGACGGCTTGCCCCTCGCCGGTCGGCTCTGCAGCCACTTGCGCTTCGTCCATCTTGGTCGTGCCTCGCCCTATCATCGTGAACGGCTAAGTATCCCCGGTCGCCATGGACCGCGGGCGGTCATCATACGCCACCCCCACCCGCGGCACCTAGAGCACCGATCCGCTGGCCGGTGGCGACGGCGCCGCCGGACGCGTAGCCGTGGCGATACCGGCGGCCAGGGCGAAGGCGCTGCTCCGACGGCGCGGCGGGTGGGCGCCGTGCCCGGCGAGCGCCTGAGCCGACCCGTTTGCCGCGACAACTGGCCGGATCGGCGCTCTATCCCGGCGCTCGGCGCCCGTCCCCGCCGGGGGATCGTCCTGGGACCGGCTCGTGATCCGAGCGCGCCCGCTCGACCGCCCCGCGCCAGCGCGCGCGGCGGGATTCGCGCTCGGCGGCGGAGAGGGTGGGCCGGAAGGTGCGCTCTACCTCCAGCACGCGGGCGGCGTCAGCGGGGCTCGTGAACAGCCCGACGCCGATCCCGGCAAGCATGGCCGCGCCGCGCGCGGTGGACTCGAGGTCTCGCGGGCGCTCGACCGCGACCCCGGACAGCTCGCACTGCAGCGTCAGCAGGAGGTCGTTCGCTGCCGCGCCGCCGTCGACCCGGAGGGTCCGCAGGGGCGCGCCGAGGTCCCCCGCGACCGCGGTGACGAGGTCGTCGATCTGGTGGGCTATGCCCTCGAGGGTCGCGCGCGCGAGGTGGGCGGCGCGGGTGCGGCGGGTGAGTCCCGCGATGACGCCGCGGGCGCCGGGATCCCAGTGGGGGGCGCCGAGGCCGGTGAGCGCCGGGCCGACCACCACCCCGTCGCTCGAGTCGCCCTGGAGCGCGAGCGCCTCCACCTCGGCCGCCGTGGTGATCAGACCGAGGCCATCCCGGAGCCACTGCACGGCGGCGCCCGCCACGAAGGCGCTGCCCTCGAGCGCGTAGCGCACCTCGTCGCCGAGCTGCCAGGCGACCGTGCTCACCAGGCCGCAGCGGCTGCGGAGCGGCCGTGGCCCCGTGTTGACCAGCACGAAGGCGCCGGTGCCATAGGTGCACTTGGCGTCACCGGGCTCGAAGCAGGCCTGGCCGAAGAGCGCGGCCTGCTGGTCACCGGCGAGCCCGGCGATGGGCACGCCGTCGGGGAGGCCCGGACACCCGGTCGTCCGCGCCCCGCTCCCGGCCGAGGGCCCCACGCGCGGCAGCACGGCGGTCGGTACGCCCAGGATCGCGCACAGACGCGGGCTGAACGCACGGCGCTCGAGGTCGAAGAGCAACGTGCGCGAGGCGTTGGTGACGTCGGTGACGTGCGGCGCACCCGCCGCAGGCCCGCCGGCGAGCCGCAGCACGAGGTAGGAGTCGACGGTTCCGAAGGCGATGGCGCCGGCCTCGGCGCGGCGGCGGAGCGCCGGGTCGTCCGCCAGCGCCCAGGCGATCTTGGTACCCGAGAAGTACGGGGCGAGGACCAGGCCGGTCGCGGCGCGGATCTCGGGCGCGTGACCGCGGGCGCGCAGCTCGGCGCAGGCCGCCGCCGTGCGGCGATCCTGCCAGACGATGGCGCGACGCGCCGGCTGGCCGGTGCCTCGATCCCAGAGCAGCGTCGTCTCTCGCTGGTTGGTGATCCCGATCGCGGCGACCGCTGCGCCCGGGACGCCAGCGGCGCCGAGCCCCTCGGCCACCGCGTCGACCACCGTTTCCCACAGCTCCTCGGCGTCGTGCTCTACCCATCCCGGCTCCGGGTAGTGCTGCGGCAGCTCGCGGCTCGCGCGCCCCAGCACCCTGCCCGTGACATCCATGACGATCGCGGTCGTGCCGGTGGTGCCTTGGTCGATCGCGAGCAGGAGGGACGGCCTCACCGGCCCAACATACCAGATCGGGGTCCGCGCGCGGCGCCCCGCCCCGCCGCGCGCCCGGTCCCGGGGTCACCGAATCCGCGCTGGCGCGGGTTCCTGGCGCTCGTCCCTCGCGCGAAGGGCGTCAGTCTTGTCGTGCCACGGGGGCGACGCTAGCGTAGGGATTCGGACCATGGCGCGCCTGCTCCTCGCCACCCCCGAAGGTCAGCAAGTGGTGGAGCTTCGTCCGCACAACTCGCTCGGTCGCCACCCCAGCAACACCATCCAGCTGCTCGACAAGATCGTCTCCAAGGAGCACTGCACGATCGAGCAGCGGGCCGAGGGGTTCGTCCTGCGCGATCTGGGGAGCCTGAATGGCACTTACGTGAACGGGGATCGGGTGGCGGGAGAGCGGCTGCTGCGCCACGGGGACGACATCGCGCTCGGGTCCACCCGCGCCCGCTTCGACGACGGGTCCGGCCAACCGCTGCCGCCGCCCATCGCCGGGGTCGCCCTGCCCGGGCCCGCCGCGGCCGCCTGGCAGTCCGCCGTTCCGGCGCCCGCTGGCGCCGCCGCGGTGAAGGCCGAGGTGGGCCCCGTCGTGGGCGGCGGTCACCCGGTCACGCCCGCCGTCCCCGCGACCGGACCGCGCGGGACTTCCGCGATGCCCGTGGTGCCGGCATCGCCGGGGGCAGCGCGGATGCCGACCGGGGCCCCCCGCATCTCGCTCAACGACCAGGCCCGCGCGATCGGCACCCAGATCGCGGCCACCAAGAAGTTCCTGCCGCACGACGAGATCGCCCAGAACCCCCAGCAGCTCGCGGCCGACTACGAGCGGCTGCGGCTCTCCTACGAGCTGTCTCGCGAGATCGCGCTCGAGCGCGACCTGCAGCGGTTGCTCGACAAGATCCTGGAGAACATCTTCCGCTTCGTGCGCGCGGATCGCGGGGTGATCTTCCTGCGCGACGACGCCGGCGAGCTCGAGCCACGAGCCAGCCTCCGGCGCGACGGCACGGACGCCCCGATCACCGTCTCCACCACGATCATGAACCACGTGATCGCGGAGCGGGCGACGGTCCTGACCCACGACGCGGCGATGGATTTCGCCGCGTCCAAGGGCAAGAGCATGATCCTGAACCGGATCTCCAGCGCAATCGTGGCGCCGCTGCTGCACGACAAGGAGATCCTGGGCGTTCTCTGGCTCGACAGCGAGACCCTGGCCCAGTTCCAGCCCAAGGATCTCGAGATCGTGACCAGCATCGCGGGGCAGGCCGCGATGTTCATCGAGATCAACATCCTGGCCCGCAAGATCGAGCAGGAGATCGTCAACCGCGAGCGGTTCAGCCGCTTGCTCTCCCCCAACGTCGCCGAGCGCGTCATGAGCGGCGAGCTCGAGGTGAAGAAGGGGGGCCAGATGGTCGCGGAGTGCACCGTGTTCAACTCCGACATCCGCGGCTTCACGCGCATGAGCGAGGGCGCGGATCCGGAGAGCATCGTCGAGATGCTCAACGACTACTTCGAGCAAATGGTCGAGGTCCTCTTCAAGTTCGAGGGGACCCTGGACAAGTTCATGGGGGACGGGATCATGGCCCTCTGGGGCGCCCCGGTGGCGCACCCGGACGACCCCATCCGGGCGGTGAGCTGCGCGCTCGATCAGATGAGCACCCTCGGTCGCTTCAACCGGGCGCGCGCGGAGCGCGGTCTCCCGCCGCTGGCGATGGGGATCGGGATCCACACCGGGGGGCTCGTCGCCGGGTACATCGGCAGCTCGAAGGCCCTCTCCTACACCGTGATCGGGGACACCGCGAACACGAGCGCGCGCCTCTGCGGCATCGCCAACGCGGGGCAGATCCTGGTGAGCGAGGCGACCCTGGTGCGGCTGAAGAACAAGTTCGAGTACGTGGAGCTTCCGCCCGCGCAGCTCAAGGGCAAGGAGAAGCCCTTCCGCGTCTTCGACGTGAAGGGGGTCCGGCCCCACGTCCAGGTGCCGGCGATCATCGAGACGCGCTGAGGCCCCGTCGCTCCGGTGCCGTGCAGGACGGACCTCGGGGCCGAGCGGCGCCGATCCCGGGCGGCGCCGACCGCGACGTGCCTTACGCACCGGGGCGCCCCTCGACGGCGGGCGCGCATTCGCTATCGTTTCTGCCCCCGATGGTGCACGTCCTCGCGTTCGAGAAGCCGGTCGTCGATCTGGTGACCCGGATCAAGGAGCTCCGCCGGCTCGCGGGCACGGACGAGCGCTTCGCCGGCGAGCTCCGGCGCCTCGAGGAGAAGGCCGCGCTGCTCGCGCGCGAGGTCTTCCAGAACCTGACTGCCCACCAGAAGGTGCAGCTCTCGCGGCACCCCAACCGGCCCTACACGGCGGACTACGTCGCGCGGCTCTTCACGGATTTCGTCGAGCTGCACGGGGACCGACGCTACGCGGACGACGCGGCGATCATCACCGGTCTGGCGAAGTTCCACGGGCGCAGCGTGGCCATCGTCGGGCACCAGAAGGGCCGTACCACGAAGGAGAACATCGAGCGCCGCTTCGGGTCGCCCAACCCCGAGGGGTACCGCAAGGCCATCCGCATCTACGAGCTCGCCGACCGCTTCGGGCTCCCGATCCTGACCTTCATCGACACCCAGGGCGCCTACCCCGGCATCGAGGCGGAGGAGCGCGGGCAGGCGGAGGCGATCGCCGCTGCGCTCGAGGTGCTCTCGCGCCTGGGGGTCCCCGTGGTCGCTTCCGTGATCGGGGAGGGGGGATCCGGTGGCGCGCTCGCCCTCGCGGTCGCCAACCGTATCCTGGCCCTGGAGTACAGCTTCTATTCGGTCATCTCCCCCGAGGGGTGCGCGTCGATCCTCTGGAAGAGCGCCGACAAGGCCGCGGAGGCCGCCGCCCGGCTCAAGATCACCGCCCCCCACCTGCTCGAGCTCGGGATCGTCGACGCGCTCGTACCGGAACCTCCGGGCGGTGCGCACCAGGACCACGACGCCGCGGCGCGCGCCCTCGACCAGGCGCTCACCGACACCCTCCGATCGCTGGACGGCATGGGCCGCGAGGCGCTGCGGGAGGACCGATACCGTCGCTTCCGCGGGCTCGGCTCGATCGTCGCCTGAGCGGGGCCGCCGGTCGCTCAGCCCTTCTTCCTGTCGTCCGCCGCGATCTCGGGCTCGAAGAGCATCAACCCCGCGATGGCGCAGGCCAGCGCACGGACGTCCTGCTTCTTCAGATCCTCCCGGATCCAGATCCGCGCCCTGCCGGGGAGCACCTCGACGCCCGCCACCGGGCCGTCTTCGGCGTCGATCTGGTAGCCGGCGGGCACGGGGTGCTTGTCGCCGTTGGCGAGACCGTAGATCCCGGTCGCGCGCAGCTCGACGTCGCGCACCACGACCGGGCCGCCGAACTCGCCGGCCAGATCCTCGACGAAGACCTGCGCCTCCACCTTGGCGCCGAGCTCGCAGAGGCACGCCACGGCCTGGCTCTTCTCCTTGACCGTCACGCTGCCGTCGAGCTCCTGGATCTTCTCGGGCTCGGGGGTGGCGCACTTGCCGGTCATCGACCGCTCCCCGCCGCCCGCGAAGCGGTACTTGTAGCCACCGCCGGGCAGGGGGGTGAAGTCCTCGAAGACGTCGAACTCCTTGGGGTTCGACCAGCCGCGCTGGACCTCCTCCACGCGGTAGGGCCCGAACTCGAAGCCGCCGCCGTCGCGGGTCATCCCGCGCCGCCCCTTGGTGGTCAGGACGTCCATGTCCTTCTCGAGGTCGGCGGGGACCTTCATCTTCGGCCCGCCGCAGCCGACGAGCGCCACGGCCGCGAGCGCGACGGCCCCGACCCCGACCCGCCCCCTCACCCGCGCGCTGTCACCCTTCGACCTTGCCCGAGCCAACGTCCGACCCCTCCTGCTCATCGGCCAGTCCCGATGGGGGGAGTCTACCGGCGAGCCGCCGGCGCGTAACCGGAATTGATCGAGAGGGTCACGCTGCGGCGCGCGGGCGCCTAGAACCGGGAGTCGGCGGCGAGGTACGTCGCCAGCGGCCCTGTACCGGGATCGGCGGTGTCGAAGCAGTGGACGACCTCGAAGCGCACCAGGAGGGAGTCTCCCCACCGTAGCCGCGGTCCCGCGCCCACGCCCAGGTGGAACCCGCCGGGATCGCCGTCACGCGCGGGATCGGCCGCGCGCGTTTCGGTCCAGACGCGCCCGGTGTCGAGGAGCAGCGCCGCGCCCAGGTTCATTGGCGTGTGGAAGGCCCGGAAGGGGAGCAGCGCCCCGCGGAGCTCCACGGAGCCGAGCGCCTTGGTCTTGCCGACATAACGCCCGTCGGCGATCCCGCGCAGCCCCCCGGCGCCCCCGAACGCCTTGCCGGGCAAGACTCCATCGTACTGGTTCAGCTCCACTAGCGGTACGTCGCCGAAGGTCACGTCCCCCAGCACCCGGGTCGCGAGCACGAGGTCGTCCCTGACGAGCGGGAGGTAGAAGCGCGCCGTGTAGGTGACGCCGCCCCAGCCCGGCCCGTCCGCGATCGCCGGGGCCGCCCGCGCCACCAGGTCGTGAAAGACGCCGCGGGTCGGGTAGGTTTCGTGGTTTCTCAGGTCGAGCACCAGCCCGCCGCGGAGCACGAGCGCGGTGTGGACGGCCACGCCGGGCAGCGTTCGACCGGCCGCGTCGGCGGCGAGCAGGCTGTCCTGGTAGGTGTCGACGTCGACCCGCGCCAGCCGCACGCCCGCGAACGCGCGCCAGATCTGCGCGCCGAGCTCGCGCTCGGCGCTCACCTCGGCCCGGAAGGTTTCGACCCGGAATTCGTGGTGATGGCGGGTGAGCGTCAACGCCGGTTCCTCGGCGCGAGCGGCGTTTCCCACGCCGTAATAGCCGGCGTTGACCTGTCGCTCCCACAGCAGCTCGCCCCGGAGCCGGGTTCGCGCGTCCGGTACGCCTGGCAGGTCGAGCTTCAGGAAGTGCTCCTGTCGGGGGAGCGTGAGGCCGTCGTCGGCCAGCACGCTGGTCTGGATCTGCAGCCGGCCCTGCCAGGCGTACGGCCGCGCCCCCGGCTCGAACCGGGCGCGGTGCACGAAGACGCCCAGGTCCAGCCCGGTGTCCGGGCTGTACCCGAGGGCGGGGAAGGCCCCTGTCTCCGAGTGGGGCACGTCCCTCGGGTCCCCCTCAGCCCGCGCGGCGGGGCCCATCGACAAGGCGACGCTGACGGCGCCTCCGCAGGCCAGCCAGGCGACGCCGCTCCTCCTCACGGTCCCGCCAGGGTAGCAGCCACCCGGGCTCGCCGGGCAGCTTCGCCTCCTCGCTCGCGCGCCGGGTCGTCGGTCGCCTTCACCCGCCCCCGAGACCGCGCGCGATGGAGTAGACACCGAAGCCCAGGAGCGTGACGAGCGAGGCCCCATGAAGGGCGCGCCGCACCCCCTCCCCGCGCTCTCGAGCCCAGCCCACCGCGAGCACGACGAGGGCGTTCACGCCGATCATGGCGGCGTAGAACCCGGTCACGAACGCCCCCGCAGCGAGCCACCCGGTGCGGGCCGTGGCGAGCACGATGGGGCCGGCGACGAGCCCCCAGAACAGGTACGGCCCCGGCCCGAGGAGGTTGACCAGGGTGGCCGCGAGGAGCCCGCGACGGCTGGCCTCCTGCCGCGATGCGGGCTCCCGGCGACGGGCGGCGAGCGCGGCGAGCAGCAGAAGGTAGAGCCCTCCGGCGACGCCGCGCGCTCGGATCGCCGCGCCCGGGACCCCGTGGAGCACGCCGAGGACGAGGGCCACGACCGGTCCGTCTCCCAGCAACGGCGCGAGGGCGGCGGGCAGCGTCCGCCGGGCGCCGCGCGCCACGGCCTGCTGCACGAGGAAAGCCTGGAGGGGGCCCGGCTGCGCGGCGGCGGCCGCGCCGAGGAGCAGGCCTTCGAGCAGCGGTTTGAGCACGCCGCCACTCTACTGCCGCCGCGCGGGCTCGCGGTGCTAAAAGCCCTCCGATGTTCCAGGATCTTCCGCCCTTCGACGCGCTCTCCCTGGAGAACGCGCGGGTCCTCGTCCGCGTCGACCTCGACGGCGTCGCCGAGGCGCGGCTCGGCGCTCTCGTCCCCACGCTCGAGCGCGTCGTGGCCGGAGGGGCGCGCCTCATTGTCGCGGGCAGCCGCCAGGCGGTGGACCAGGACGAAGCGGCTCCATCGATCGAGCCGCTCGCGGCCCAGCTCGCCGCGCTCACGGGCTGGGAGGTGCACGTACCCGAAGAGTGCGTGGGCGACGTCGCGCGCAAGGTGGTCGGCGATCTGCGGGCCGGACAGATCTGCTGTCTCGAGAACCTGCTCGCCGATCCCGGAGAAACCGCGGGCGACGAGGCATTCGCGCGGGAGCTCGCCCGCCTCGCCGACTGCTACGTCCTGGACTCGCTCTCGCTCGCGTCCCGCGATTGGTCGAGCCTGACCCGGCTGCCTGGGCTGATGCGGCAGCGCGCGGTCGGTCCCGCGCTCGCCGCGGAGCTCGCGCTGCTCGACCGCCTGGTGCACCGGCCCGCGCGTCCGTATGTCGCCATTGTCGGTGGGCCCTCACTCGAGGCCGCGCTGCCGCTCGTGGGGGCGCTGAGCTCACGCGTCGACGCCTTCTGCTTCGCCGGCGGGGTAGGGCACACCATGCTCGGGGCCGCGGGCACGGATCTCGGCTGCACACCGGTCGAGCGCGCCGCCTTCCCGCAGGCGCGCACCCTGCTCGAGCGGCTCCGCAAGACCGGCCGCGACGTGCTTCTCCCGAGCGATCTGGTGGGCGAGCGCGCCGCGCCGGATCGGGAGCGCCAGGTCGTGGACGTGCGCGCGATGCCACCCGACGCCACGGCCGTGGATCTCGGGCCAAAGAGCATCGACCGCTTCCGGATCCGCTGCCAGGGGGGGGCCACCGTGCTCTGGGTAGGGGACGTCGGTGTGCCGACCAGCCCGGCGGCCGGCTCCGGGGCGCGCCTGCTCGCTACCAGCCTGGCCGTGACCGGCGCCTTCACCGTGCTCGCCGGGGAGGCGGTGGTGCGCGCCGCGCACACGGCGGGTCAGGCGGTGGCTGCGCGCCTCGCTCTCGTGACCGAGGCCGAGCCCACGGTGCGGGCGGCGCTGCTCGGGCAGCGCATGCCAGCGCTCGAGGCGCTGCGATAGGTGGGCGGGCGCGCGCGCGTTCCCGGTCCCGGAACGCCAGATTTACCCGCTGGCACGGGGCCTCGAGGCGGGCTAAAGCGGTGGGCCGCGGCGGGTGCCCGCGCCCGACCGTGAAGTACGCGTCGCCGTGAGGACCGAACAGTGGTCGAAATACTTTACACGCCCGTCGTCGTCATCCACGTTGCCGCGTGCCTCTTCCTCATTCTGGTGGTGCTCCTGCAGCCGGGGAAGAGCGGCGGCCTCGGGGCCTTCACCGGCGCGGGCGCCACCCAGGTCTTCGGTGGCCGCGGGGCGGGCAACATCCTGACCCGCGCGACCTGGATCACCGCCACCACCTTCTTCATCACCAGCGTCGTCCTGGCTTTCCTCTCCAGCTCCGGTGACAAGTCGCTCGAGGCGCGTGGCGAGGAGATCGGGGTGATCAAGGAGGAGGCGTCCACGCGCGCGCCCCGGCCTCCGGCGTCGGAGACCAACGAAGAGCCCGCTGCCCCGGAGCCCGAGGGCGCCGCCGGCCCGCCCGACGACGAGGCGGCTCCGCCCGCAGAGCCGGCGGAGGAGCAAGCTCCGGATGCCGCCGAGCCGGGGCCGGTCGCGCCCGCTTCTCCAGTTCCCGCACCGAACCCGGTGGCACCACCGCCGGGACCGATCGCGCCTGCCACCCCACCGGCTCCGCCGCCAGCCGTGCCGCCGACGCCGCGGCCCGCCGCGCCGGCGCCGCCTCCCGCGGTCCCGGTGCCCGGCACGGCGTCGCCGACCCCGGCAGAGAACCCGTACGGTCCGTGACTCGCGCGGGCCGCGCGGACGCGGCTCGTTGCGGCCAGCCCGCCGGTTCGCCGCCGGTCGCCTGGGATCTCCTCGTCGTCGCGATGGTCCGCGTGGTGGCGATCGCCGTCGTGTGGGCGTGGGGGTTCAGGGCGATCAGCGATGACGACTACTCCCGCGTGGTCATCGCCCAGGGCTGCGCCGCCGCCCCCGCGCTGGACCCCTCTGGCACGAGCTGGCTCCCGCTCCCCTTCTGGCTCACCGGCGCCGCCATGATGGTAGCGGGACCGTACCTCGCCGTGGCTCGGGCCGTGTCCCTGCTGACCGCAGTGGGGTCCGCGTTGCTGGTCCACGCCGCCGCGCGGGCGCTCGGGCTCGACCGCCGGGCGGCGCTGGTCGCGGGCGTGCTCGGCGCGGCCCTACCCTACGCCGCCCGCCTCGGCGTGGCGACCGTCCCTGACGGCTACGCGGCGTCTCTGATCACCTACGCGGCGGCGAGCACCGCGCACGAGCGCTTCCGCGGGCGCCTGGCCGGCGCGCTCTGCATCACGGCGGCGACGCTCTGTCGCTACGAGGCCTGGCCCGTCGCGCTGGTGGTCGCCGCCTGCGCCGGTTTCGACGCCGGGCGGCGGCGCGCGCCCGGGCTCGTCGCGACCGCGCTCCTCGCGCTCTCGGGTCCCGCGGCGTGGCTCGCCCACGGCGCGCTCGTCCACGGCGACCCGCTGTTCTTCGTCGGGCGGGTCACCGCCTACCGCGCCGCGCTCGGCGCCACGGCCGCGGCGCCGCTGATCGCGCTGGCGGATCTGCTCTTCGCCCTGCCTCGGTACGAGCCCGAGCTCGCGGTGCTCGCGCTCCTGGCCCTGCTCGCCGCGCGGGCGCCGCTCGGGGCGGGTCGGTACCAGCGCTTCGCCACCGCCCTGGGGGCGCTGCTCGCGTTCGTCGCCGCTGGCGAGTGGCGCAACGCCGCGCCGACCCACCACGGCGAACGTGCGCTGCTCGCCGTGTGGCTCGGCCTGGCGATCGTGACGGGAGACGGACTCGCTCACGTCTGGTCGGGGAGCGGCGCCCGGGCGCGGTGGCGGCTCGCCGGGGCCGCGGTGCTGCTCGTCGGGCTTACTGCCGGGGTGTGGCGTCCGCGCTGGGGTCGCCCGGCTCCCTTCGTGGACCGTCGCCACGAGCTCGGCGTCGGCGCGGCCGCGCGCCGCCTGCTGCCGAGGGGCGAGCGGCTCGCCATCGACACGCCCGACTACGGGTTCTTCGCCGTGATGGCCGCGTTCGGGCGCGCGGGTGACGCGGTGCCACTCGACGATCGCGATCCGCGGCACCCCCGGCCGCCGGACGCCCTTCGGTCCGCGGCGGTGCTGGACGCCCGCCTGCGCGCGGTCGGGGCGCGCTGGCTCGTCACCGCCGTGGACCGGGCGCCGCCCGCTGGCATCGGCGCCGAGCGCGCTCGCGACGGGGCGCTCGCGCTCTACGAGGTCATATCCGCTCGGTGACGCTCTGCGCCCGCCGGATGGTCCAGAAGTGGGTGCGCACGCGGAGCCCGGCCGTGAGCCACTCGTGCTGGGCGCGATCGATGATGCCGCAGCTTTGCGGCCGCGCGTTGGTGCGCAGTCCGCAGTCCACGGCGCGCAAGACCTGGAACGCCCCGAACAGGCCGATCCAGGTGGCGTCCGAGACGCGCCAATCGACCCCGAGCTGCGCGGCGATGAGCTCCGGGCCGTGCCAGTACATTTTCTGTCGGGTATCGCCGACCTTGCGGTTGAAGAGGAACCAGCCGTATCCGAGGCCGGCGCCGAGCCAAGGGTGGACGCGGGCCTCGGGCCAGGGGCGGTAGATGACGTGCCCGCCCGGTCGGACCACCCCGGTCCGGCAGCGCGTCCCGGTGGGACAACCCCGGACGTCCGTCACCGGCGTGTCCTCGTCCGGGGGTGGGATCTCGTTGGCGAACGCCAGGCCCATGATCATGGACAGCCCGAGCTCGAGCTCGGGCAGCGGCATGTATTGCGCGTCCACCCAGAGGGGCACGGCCCCCGACACGATGTCTGACAGAGGCACCTTCACGTTGTTGGCCAGGACCCAGAGGTTGCCGAGCGGGAGCGAGTAGCCCGAACGCACGCCGACGTAGGTTTCGCCGAGGATGTCCTGGTTTCGCAGCGGTGGCTCCTCGGCGGCGGCGCGCCCGCCGAGCAGCAAGGTGAGGGTCGCAGCGGACAGGACGGCGGTGAGGCGCACGGTCGGTTCTCCCTGGGTCCGATTCTCCCGGCGCTCGCCTCGATCGAAGCGCGCCGGTGACGCTGGAGCATTTCAGCGCAGATCCGACCCGCGGGGCAAGTGCTCACCCCCGGCGGGCCCGCGGTCGCCGCGCCGGGTACGTACAAGGTAGCCGTGCCGCGCACCCACCCGCGCGGCGCTCCTCAACAGCAGCGGGGGTGCTGGAAGCGGCGCTCGACGCGCGCGGCCCAACCTGCGCCCGGATCTCGGTGAGGGTCGGCCCCTCCGGCCAAGTGCCCGGTGCAGGATGCGGGCGCTCCGGACCCATCGCCCGCGCCGCGAACCATCGCCGGCTCGACGGGCAGCGCGGGCTCGTCGGCGAGGTGTCGCGCCAGGCCGATCAGCACCACCCCGGCCGCGTGCGCGGACGCCGTCCTGCCCCGCTCCGCGGCCAGCTGCGCGGGCGTGAGGAAGACGGGCGGCGTCTCGGCGAGGTCGCAGGGGCTCCGACCCGTCAGGAGCCCGAACCAGCGCCAGGCGGAGGCGGTGACGATTCCCGCCACCAACAGCAGGAAGAACGCGGCCACCCCGGCGTCGAGGCGCAAATTGAACGCGGTCCGGGCAAGCTCCGTGGCCTGGTTCGCCGGCGCGGCCCCGCTCTCGAGCCGCGCCGAGAGCGCGCGGGCGCCGGCGAGGAAGCCGATCTGCGGGTCCGAGTGGAAGATCTTCTGCACGCCCGCGGTGAAGGTGACCGCCATCACCCACAGCATCGGCACGAGGGTCACCCAGGCGTAGCGCGCGCGCCGCATCTTGATGAGGATGGTGGTGACCAGGCACAGGGCCACCACGCTCAGGAGCTGGTTGGCCATCCCGAACAGCGGCCAGAGGCTGTTCACCCCGCCCAGCGGATCTACGACGCCCTGGTAGAGGAAATAGCCCCAGCCTGCCACCAGCAGCCCGCTGGCCAACAGGTTCGGACCCCAGGCGCGGGTATCCCCCAGCGGGCGGTGGAGCTGGCCGAGGAACGCCTGGATGAGGAAGCGACCCACGCGCGTCCCCGCGTCGACCGTGGTGAGGATGAAGAGCGCCTCGAACATGATCGCGAAGTGGTACCAGAGCGCCATCAGCCCCTTGCCGCCGAGCGCCTGCGCGAAGATGTGGGCCATGCCCACGGCGAGCGTCGGCGCGCCGCCGGCGCGCTGGAACATCGTGTGCTCCCCCAGGTCGTGCGCGAGCTCGGCCATCCCCTCTGCGGTGACCGGGAACCCCCACCCCGAGATGGTGGTGACCGCCGCCTCCGGGGTGGAGCCGACCAGCGCCGCCGGGCTGTTGATGGCGAAGTACACGCCGGGGTCGAGCGTCGCCGCGGCGATCATGGCCATGATCGCGACGCCCGACTCCATCAGCATCGACCCGTACCCGATCGACCGCGCGTAGGACTCCCGGGTGATGAGCTTGGGGGTGGTCCCGGAGGCGATGAGGGCGTGGAAGCCGCTGATCGCGCCGCACGCGATGGTGATGAAGCAGAACGGGAAGACGTCGCCCGCGAAGACGGGCCCGGTGCCGTCGACGAAGCGCGTGAGCGGGGGCAGCGCGAGCGGGGGCAGCACCACCAGGATGCCGAGCGCGAGCGCGGCGATGGTGCCGATCTTCATGAAGGTGCTCAGGTAGTCGCGCGGCGCCAGCAGGAGCCACACGGGGAGGATGGAAGCGGCGAGGCCGTAGCCGATGATGGCCCAGGCGAGCGTGCGGCCGTCCAGGGTCATCACGTGCGAGAGCGCGGGCACCTCGTGGAAGTAGCGCCCTCCCCACACGGCGAGCAGGAGCAGGACGACGCCCAGCCCGGTCACCTCGAGGACCCGACCCCGCCGGAGGTAGCGGAGGTAGAGCCCCATGAAGATCGCGATCGGCATGGTCGCCGCGATGGTGAAGCTACCCCAGGGGCTGTGGGCGAGCGCCTTGACCACCACCAGCCCCAGCACCGCGATGAGGATGATCATGATCGCCACGATGGCGATCAGCGCCAGGATCCCGGCGACGGTCCCCACCTCGTCCTTCACCATCTCGCCCAGTGACTTGCCGTCGCGCCGCATCGACGCGAAGAGCACGGTGAAGTCCTGCACCGCGCCGCCCAGCACGACGCCGATCAGGATCCAGAGCGTCCCCGGGAGGTAGCCGAACTGTGCGGCTAGCACCGGCCCTACCAGCGGCCCGGGCCCGCTGATGGCGGCGAAGTGGTGGCCCAGCACGATCCAGCGGTTGGTGGGGACGAAGTCACGGCCGTCGTCGTGCACCATGCAGGGGGTCGCGCGCCGGGCGTCGAGCCCGAGCACCGTGGCGGCCAGCCAGCGCGAGTAGAAGCGGTACCCGATGGCGTAGGTGCAGAGCGCCGCCATCAGGATCCAGGCCGCGTTCAGCGGTTCGCCGCGCCAGGTGGCGATGACGACGTAGGCGACGGCGCCGAGGAGCCCCACCGCGATCCACCCGAGCCGCGCCGGCAGCGAAGCGCCGCCGCGGCGCCCCGGCGGCAGCTCCGGGGTCGGCGGGGGCTCGCCACGCCGTTCGGCCTCACCGGTGCTGCCCGCCGGGGTTCCGCGATCGCTGCTCATGCCGTCACCTGCCCGCGGTCGGGGATGGCACAGTCGCGAGCAGAGCGTCAACCTGGGCCGGGGCGGGCGCGGGGGCGCCGTGAGTTCGGCGCCGGACCCGCCCTCCTCGGTAAGTTTCCCGTCGGCGTGCCCCGCGACTACGCTGTCCAGGCCGTGCAGTGGCTTGGGCAGCGCCTGGTCAGCCTCGTGGTCGGGGTCTTCGCCCTGATGGGATTCTGCCTGGTACCGCTCGGTGAGCGCACGGCGCTCGGCCACCTGATGGCGCTCGGTCGCACGGAGGCTGCCCAGCGGTTCGCGCAGGGCCTGTGGGCGGGCCTGCGCACGGTCGCGGGCGAGCTCGAGGCCGTGACCGAGGAGGGGGCCAGGCCGCCGCCGCCGCCCGCGGGCGAGCCGCGGGCGAGCGAGCACACGCCCCGCGCGCCCGCGGCGCCCCGACGCGCGCCGCCCGCCAATGCCTCGCTCTGGCCCGCCGCTTCGGAGGCCGCGCCCCTGCTGTGCGTGTCACCGGCCGGTGCCGCGGTGGCGCTCCCGGCGACGGCGGCGAGCGCGGCGCTGCTCGCCGCGCCGCCGCCCACGCCCGTCACGGGCGCGCTCCGGCCCGACGGGTGAGACGCTCTTGCCTGCCCATCACTGGCGGCGGCGGCGTTGCGCCAGGGTTCGAGTGGCGGGCACCGGGGGCGGCCGCTATCCTCCCGCCCCCGAGAGAAGAGCCGCGTGACCTGCCGCCTGTACCTCGACAACTCCGCGACCAGCTTCCCGAAGCCACCCGAGGTGCTCGCGGCGATGACCCGCTTCGCGACCGAGCTCGGCGCGAGCCCGGGCCGCGGCGCCTACGCGGAGGCCCGCGAGGCAGGCGCGTTGATGCAGCGCTGTCGCGAGCGGATCGTCGCGCTCGTGGGCGGTGCCGCGCCCGAGCAGGTGATCTTCACCCTCAACGCCACCGACGCGCTGAACCTCGCCATCCGCGGGCTGCTCCGCCCCGGCGATCACGCCGTCACCACGCGGTTCGAGCACAACTCGGTGCTCCGCCCGCTGAACCGCCTGGTCGAGGAGCGGGGCATCAGCCAGACGCGCGTGGAGTGCGATCCGGTCACCGGCCTCGTCGACCCGGACGCCATCCGGCGCGCCATCGGTCCCCGGACACGGCTGGTCGCCCTCGTGCACGCCTCGAACGTCACCGGCACGCTCCAGCCTGTCGCCGCGGGCGGCCGCATCACCCGCGAGCACGGCGTCCCGCTGCTCGTGGACGCGGCGCAGTCGCTCGGGCACGTTCCGCTCGACGTCGAGCGCGACCAGATCGATCTGCTCGCCTTCCCGGGTCACAAGGGGCTGCTCGGCCCACTCGGCACCGGGGCGCTCTACATCCGGCCGGGCCTCGAGCGCGAGCTCGGGACCATCCGGGAGGGTGGCACCGGCTCGGTGAGCGACCGCGACCAGCAGCCCGACTTCCTCCCCGACCGCTTCGAGCCAGGGAGCCACAACGCCCTCGGGATCATCGGGCTCGGCGCCGGCGTCGCGTGGGTGCTCGAGCGCACGGTGGCCGCGCTGCGCCGCCATGAGCTGACGCTCATGCAGCTCATGCTCGAGGGCCTGGACACCGTCCCCGGCCTCACCCTGTACGGCCCGCGCGCCCTCGAGCAGCGCACCGGCGTCTTCTCGATCCGCATGGCAGGCTTCTCGCACCCGCAGGCCCTCTCTGACCGGCTGGAGCGGGACCACGGTATCCTCTCGCGCGCCGGCATCCACTGCGCGCCCCTCGCCCACGCCACCATCGGCACGCTCGACGCTGGCGGCACCACCCGCCTCAGCCTCGGTCCGTTCGTCACCGTCGAGGACGTCACGCGCGTGATCGAGGCCCTGCGGGCGATCGCCTGCGGCGCGGCGGTCGCCTGACGTCGCCGCCCTCCGCGCGCTCGGCGCGCGGTCGAGGCGCCGCGTGACGCAGAGCGCGCGCGTGTGGTGGCTCTGCGGCAAGTTTCCATAGGGCAACCCGATCCCGCCGCGCGTCCCCGCGGTTTCCAGGCTGAGGCGCGCGCGGGATGGTATCATCGTCGCGGACGGAGGCCGGGGCGCCGCCGTGAGCGGACGCCCCGCGCTTCAGCGTCTGGAAGCGAGGTGGGGGATGCGGGGAGCCAAGCCAGCGCGGTGGGGCTACGGGCCATTGATCGTCGCTTGCCTCGTGGGCTGGGCGTCGAGCATCGGCTGTGGAGACGACGGCGACTCCGAGGACACCGGACGGTGGAGGCCGGGCACCGCCGGAGGCCCTGGTGGGCAGGCGGCGACCGGGGCCTCGGGGGGGCTCGCGTCTGGCACGGGCGGCACCGTCCCGGGACCGGGGGACCTCGCTTCGGGCAGCGGCGGCCAGGCGTCGGGCATGGGAGGTTTCGCCCCCGGTAGCGGCGGCCAGGCGTCGGGCGAAGGCTCCGCTCCGGGCAGCGGTGGCTTGGCGCCGGCTGCCGGTGGGTTCGGGGGTCTGGCTGGCGGCGCCACCGGCGACGACTGCCTGTCTTGCCACGACGCCGCCTGGCTCCAAGAGCGCGGGATCCCAGGCTTCTGATCGCATACCTGTGTGCGGGTGCTCCCGTCGGACTTCCTCGTCCGGCGGTGCGTGGCGGCGGCGGCTTGTCACCTCCTTGCCGCGCGGAGCGGCTGCGGATCTCCCGCGCGCCGCTCGCGGCGCGCCGCCGCGCGCCCGGAGCGGCTGGCCCGGAGGGTCAGGGGACCAACGCGCTGCGGTGGTATGCTGAAGTCCTCACGGGAGGGCACCATGCAGGTTCCACGCTTGGCTCCGCCGCTGCTCTGCGCGCTCCTGCTCACGCCAGCTTGCCGTGACGACGACGGCTCGACAGGCACGGGCGACACTGGCTCCGCCACTGGCGGAGCAGAGGTCGCTGGCAGCCCGGCGACGGGTGGTGCGAACGCCGGGCAGGCGGCGGGCGGCACGGGGGCGGGCGGCGCCCTCCCGGGCGGCGCCCCGACGGGCGGCGCGGGAACCGGTGGCGCGGCGACGGGCGGCGCGAGCGATGGCGGCGAGGCGAACGCCGGGCAGGCGGCGGGCGGCACGGGGGCGGGCGGCGCGCTCACGGGCGGCACCCCGACGGGCGGCGCGGGGACTGGTGGCGCGGTCACGGGCGGCGCGAGCGACGGCGGCGCGGCGAGCGCCGGGGAGGTTTCGGGCGGCGCAGCCGCGGGTGGGGCCTCATCCGGCGGCACCCCAGCGACCGGCGGTGCCGGCGGTGGCGCGGCGATGGGCGGCGCGGCGACCGGCGGGGGGCCCGCGGGCGGCGCGGCAGGCTCGGGCGT
>CAYVRP010000037.1:0-58479 GCA_964454025.1 uncultured Polyangiaceae bacterium
GGATGAGCCGGAGCGACGCGCTCCGCGCGGCGCTTCAGCTAGAAATCGTCCGCTCCCGCGATCCAGCGTCCCCCCCCCGCGCGAAATCCAGGTTCAGGTGCGCGCCACCAGGACTCCGCGCCGCGGCGCTTCCTGGAGCTCCCCCGGGGCGGCATCCTGCTCGGGACGAGCCAGACCGACCTCTACGTCGCGACCAACTACCCCAGGAAGAAAGACACGGTCCTCGGCAGCTTCTGCCGGATCCCGCTGCCCGTCTGTGCGGAGTAGCGTCGCCGTGTCGCCGACCCCTCGTGCTCCCGGTCGGCCCTGGAGTTGGATGAGCGCGGCGTCCGTTCGGTCGGGTCGGAACGCTGGTCGGCGTGTCCGGAACGAGCGTCCCTCTGTCCGGCACGGGCGATCCCATGTCCGGGACGGCCGATCTCGAGTCCGGCGCGGGGACCTGACCGTCCGGTGAGTGGGGTGCTGGCGAACGCGTGGTGACCGAGCGGTGTTCTGGCTCGACGCGCGGCCCGGTCACGGTCGGGCGTCGAGGCGCCCATAGCGATCGGAGCCCCGCCGCATGTCGCCCGCACCGCCCCCAGCGCGAGTCCTCGCTCCCGGTCCCACGCGGCGGCCGGGCCGGCGGGGACTCCGCCCTGGCCTGCTCTCCGGGCTCCTCGCCCTGCTCACCTCCGGGGTCGCGCTGGGACAGGGCGCGTCCGAGCTCCGCCCCGACACCCGCCCGGGTGCGTCCGGCGACGAGGCGCTGACGACCGCCGTCACCCGCGAGGCGCTCGTAGAGCTGGCGATCGAGCGCAGCCCGAGCCTCACGGCCACGCGCGCGCGAGCGCGCGCGAGCCGGCTCGAGGGCGAGGCCGAGGCCCGACTGCCGCCACCCATGGCCGAGGTGCAGGTCTGGCAGATCCCGATCGCAAGCCCGTCCCGGCTCGATCGCGCGGGCATGGTCATGGCCGGCGTGAAGCAAGAATTCCCACCCGCGGGCGCGAGGCGGGCCCGCGCGCGCGCGGCGAGGCTCGTGGCGCGCGTGGAGGACGCGATGGTGGACGAGCAGGCCCGTGAGCTCGCCGCCGAAGTCGAGCACGCGTTCGCCGACTACGTCGAGGCCACGGAGCTCGTCCGCGTTCACGAGGAGCACCGGCAGGCCGCCGAACGCGTCGCCGCGTTCGCCAGAGCCCGCTACGCCGCCGGAGGATCGCTCCCCGACCTCGCCCAGGCGGAGCGCGAGCTCGCGATGATCGAGCCGACGCTCGCGGCGGCGAGGGCGGAGGTCGAGGTCGCGAAGGCGCGCCTCAACGGGCTGTTGCGCCGAGACACCGGCGCGCCGCTCGGCCCTCCCTCCGTGCCCGCGGCGGGCCGCGCGCGGGCCGAGGCTCGCGCGCTGGTCGCCGAGGCCGAGGCCGCTCGACCCGAGCTCCAGGTCGCCCGCGCGCAGCGCGTCGCCGCCGAGGCGATGGCCGACGCGGAGTCGCGCATGGCCCGCGCGCCCATGCTGAGCGCGGGTCTGTACTACTTCGCCCCCAGCGAGCCGATGCCGGAGAACGGGTTCGGGGCCTCGTTCTCGACCACGCTGCCGTGGCTCTGGGGCGCGCCGAGGGCTCGCAGCCGCGCCGCCGCGGCGCGCGTGGACGCCGCGCTCGCCGAAGAGGACGCCGTCCGCGCGCGCGTGGCGCTGGAGGTGATGACGGCCGCCGCGGAGGTCGCGGCCGCCCAGAGCCGCCTCGAGGCCATCGAGATCGATGCCATCCCCGCAAGCCAGCGCGCCGCGCAGGCCACGCTGGCTGGATACGAGAGCGCCCGCGCCGAAATCCTCGCCGCCCTCATGGCCCGCACCGCGGTCGTGAACACCGAGGTCGAGGCCGTCATGGCGCGCGCAGAGCTCGAGCACGCGCTGACCGAGCTCCGCTGGGCGACGGGACGCGCGGGCGCCAACACCGCAGGAGAACCCCCCCATGCCCGATGAAGATCCCGAGATTCAGGCGACCGCCCCGACCGAGCCACCGCCCGCCGGCGTCCGCACGATGTCCATCGTGCGCTGGGTGATCCTCGCGCTCAGCGTCCTGATCGCCGCCGGCAGCTGGTACGCCTACGCCTCGTCCGGCTCGCGCGGTGCGGCGCACGAGCTCTACCAGTGCCCGATGCACCCCGAGATCGTCGCGAACAGGCCGGGGGAGTGCCCGATCTGCCACATGGACCTGGAGCGGGTGTCCGGTGATCGCACCGGCGCTGCCGCCGCGAGCGCGAGCGCGACGCCGTCGCCGGCAGCGCCGCCTGAGTCCCCGGCGAAGACGGGCCAGTACACCTGCCCCATGCACCCCGAGGTGGTGAGCGACCATCCCGGACGCTGCCCGAAGTGCAAGATGGACCTGGAGCAGGTCGAGGTGAAGGGGGCCGGCGCCCACTCGCAGCACGAGGCGCCGGACGGCGTGGTCGAGGTCGGCTTCTCGCTCGACCGCGTGCAGGCCATCGGGGTCCGGACCGCCAAGGTCGAGGCGCGCGCGACCAGCGTCGCCGTCCGCGCCCCCGCGATCGTGGAGGCTCCAGAGCAGAGCACAGCCCAGGTGCACGTTCGCGCCGCGGGCTTCGTGGAGCACGTTGCGGTCGACCAGACGGGGGTGAAGGTGAAGGCGGGGCAGCAGTTGTTCTCTATCTACAGCCCCGAGATCTACCAGGCCCAGAGTGAGCTCCTGGCCACCCAGGAATGGCCCGGGCTCGATCGGGATCGAGAGCCCCTCGACCTCGGCGCGCGCCGCAAGCTCGAGCTACTGGGGATCTCGGGCAAGACCGCGGACCAGGTCGTCGCCGAGAAGAGACTCCTCCGGAACACCGGGGTGTCGGCCCCCATCGGCGGCTACGTCACCCGGAAGAACGTGGTGCTCGGCTCGTTCGTGACCCCCGAGATGACCCTCTACGAGATCGTGGACCTCTCGAAGGTCTACGTGGTCGCGGACCTGTTCCAGACGGCAGCGGGGTCGGTGACGGTCGGCACCCAGGGCCGGTTCCGCTCCCGCACGCGGCCGGCACCGATCGAGGCCACGGTCGATCTGGTCTACCCGCAGGTCAACGTGCTGGCGCGCACGACCCGGGTGAGGATGACGCTCAAGAACACCGAGCTCTCGCTGTTGCCCGGTGAGTACGGCATCGTGGAGTTTGGCACCCAGGCGGGGCACGCTGTCGTGATCCCGACCGACGCGCTGATCGACACCGGCAACGAGCGCTATGTCTTCGTGGAGGAGCGCCCGGGACATTACGCGCCGCGGCGGGTGGACGTCGCGGGCGAGGTCGACGGCGGCTTCGAGCTCTTGTCCGGCGTGGATCCCGGCGACACGGTGGTGTCCGGGGCGGCCTTCCTGATCGACTCCGAGAGCCGCCTGCGGGCGTCCATCGCACGGAACACCGTCGCTGCGGCCCGACCGACCGAGGGCGGCGCCGGCGCCCCGCGCCCCTCCCGCGAGCACGCCGGGCACTGACCGAGCCGCGTGCCCGCCTCCCGGAGTGCGTCCGTGATCGGCAAGCTCATCGAGCTCTGCGCCAAGCACCGCTACCTGGTGATCCTGACCTACGTGGCGGTCGTGGTCGCGGCCGGCTTCTCGCTCCGGCGTGTGAAGCTGGACGCGATCCCGGACCTCTCCGATCCGCAGGTGATCGTCTTCACCGAGTGGATGGGGCGCTCCCCGACGCTGGTCGAGGATCAGATCACCTACCCCATCGCGAGCACGCTGCTGGCCGCGCCCCGGGTCGCCGCGGTGCGGGGCTACTCCATGTTCGGGATGTCGTTCGTCTACGTGCTCTTCGACGAGGGCACCGATCTCTACTGGGCCCGCTCCCGCGTGAACGAGACCCTGAGCCGCGTCCAGGCAGCGCTCCCCGAGGGGGCGAGGTCGGAGCTCGGCCCGGACGCGACCGGGATCGGCTGGGTATTCCAGTACGCGCTCGTCGACCGGAGCGGCCAGCAGGACCTGGCGTCGATGCGGACGCTGCAGGACTTTCACCTGCGCTACGCGCTCGAGAGCGTGCCCGGCGTGGCGCAGGTCGCGAGCATCGGGGGCTACCAGAAGCAGTATCAGGTCACGGTGGATCCCGAACGCCTCCGCGCCTTCGGCCTCGGCATCCAAGACGTCGCCGACGCCGTGCGCCGGTCGAACGGCGAGGTGGGGGGCCGGCTGCTCGAGCTCAGCGGTCGCGAGTATTTCGTCCGCGGGCGCGGCTACGTCCAGGACCTGCCCGACCTCGGCGACGCGGTCATCCGGAGCTCGGGGGGCACCCCCGTCCGCGTGCGGGACGTCGGCACCGTGCAGTACGGGCCGGAGATCCGCCGCGGCGTCGGCGAGCTCGATGGCCTGGGCGAGGCCGTGGGCGCCATCGTGATCGCTCGCCACGGCGAGAACGCCCGCGAGGTGATCGAGCGCGTGAAGGCCAAGCTCGAGGAGCTCGAGCCGGGGCTCCCGCCGGGGATCGAGGTGGTGACGACCTACGACCGGTCGTCGCTCATCGACCGCGCCATCCACACGCTGCGGGGGGCACTCCTGGAGGAGATGGTGGTGGTGAGCCTCACCGTCCTGCTGTTCTTGCTGCATCTTCGCAGCGCGCTCCTGCCCATCATCAGCCTGCCGCTGGCGGTCCTGATGGCGTTCATCCCGATGGTCGTCTTCGACGTGCCGGCGACGATCATGAGCCTCGGCGGCATCGCGATCGCGATCGGCGCCACCGTCGATGCCGAGATCGTCATGATCGAGGCCGCGCACAAGAAGCTCGAGCACGCCCCGCCGGACCTCAGCCACCGGGAGCGCGCCCGGCTCCTCGGGGAGGCCGCGAAGGAGGTGACGCCGGCGATCTTCTTTTCGCTCTTGATCATCGCCATCTCCTTCATCCCGGTGTTCGGGCTGAACGGGCAGGCCGGGCGCCTCTTCAAGCCGCTCGCGTACACGAAGACGTTCGTGATGCTCTCGGCAGCGATCCTCAGCGTGACGTTCGCCCCGGCCCTCCGCGATCTGCTGCTCCGCGGCAAGATCCGCCGCGAGCAGGATCACCCGGTTTCGCGCCTCATCATTCGCCTGTACGAGCCGTTCGTCCACGTGGCGCTGCGCCGGCCGCTCACGACGCTCGCGATCGGACTTTTCGCGGTGCTCTCGGCGGTCCCGCCCTTCCTGAAGCTCGGCAGCGAGTTCATGCCGCCGCTCAACGAGGGCGACGTCCTCTACATGCCGACCAGCTTCCCGGGCATCTCGATCGAGGAGGCCAAGCGCCAGCTCACCCGGCAAGACCAGATCCTGAAGTCGTTCCCCGAGGTCGAGAGCGTCTTCGGGAAGGTCGGCCGCGCGGAAACGCCGACCGATCCGGCGCCGCTCTCGATGGTGGAGACGGTGATCCAGCTCCGGCCCCAGGCACAGTGGCCGCAGGTGCACCAGGAGCGGTGGCACTCGCGCTGGGCGCCGCGGTTCGCGGAGCCCGCGCTCGGGGCGCTCTGGCCCGAGGCGCGGCCGCAGACCTGGGAGGAGCTGATCGGAAAGCTCGACGCCGCGATGCAGCTCCCGGGCTGGACCAACGCCTGGACCATGCCGATCAAAGCGCGGGTCGACATGCTGACCACCGGGGTGCGGACGCCCGTCGGCATCAAGGTGTTCGGCGCGGACCTCGACGCCATCGAGCGCACCGGGTCAGGGCTGGAGTCCGTGCTGCGCGACGTGCCGGGGACGCGCAGCGTGCTCTACGAGCGCTCGCTGGGCGGCACCTACGTCGACGTGCTGCCGAACCGGGAGGCCCTGTCGCGCCACGGGCTCAACGTCGCCGACGTAAACGCGGTGCTCGAGACGGCCGTCGGCGGCGAGGTCGTGACCACCACCGTCGAAGGACGGAACCGCTTCACCGTCAACGTGCGCTACCAGGAGGACTTCCGTTCGAGCCCCGAGAAGCTGAAGCGGGTGTTGGTGCCCATTCGCTCGGGCAATGTCCCGGCCGCCTCGGCCCCGGCGAGCGGGATGGACACCATGAGCGGAGGCGCGGCGACGGGCAGCGGGAGCCCCGACGGCGCGCGGATCCCGCTCGAGCAGCTCGCGGACGTCAAGGTGACCTCCGGGCCGCCCATGCTCCGCAACGAGGCTGGGCTCCTCGTCGGCTACGTGTACGTCGACGTCGCCGAGGATCGTGACGTCGGCGGCTATGTCGATGACGCCAAGCTCGCGGTCGAGAAGGCCCTGGCCGCGGGCGACGTGAAGCTCGAGCCGGGGATGTACCTGAAGTGGACGGGGCAGTACGAGTTGCTGGAGCAGATGCGCGAGCGAATGAAGCTCTTGGTGCCGCTCGCGCTCGCGCTGGTCGCGCTCTTGCTCTACCTCCAGTTCAAGAGCCTTACCGAGGTCGCGATCGTGTTCCTCTCCATCCCGTTCGCGCTCGTCGGGTCGGTCTGGCTGCTCTACCTGATGGACTTCCGCCTCTCGACCGCCGTCTGGGTCGGCGTCATCGCCCTCATCGGACTCGCGGCCCAGACCGGGGTGGTGATGATCGTCTACATCGATCACGCCTTCGAGCGACGCGTGCGCGAGGGGCGACTGCGAAGCCTCGAGGACATCATCCAGGCCCACGCCGAGGGCACCGTGCGGCGCGTTCGCCCCAAGCTCATGACGGTCGGGACCATGCTGATCGGCCTCGCCCCGCTGCTCTGGGCCACGGGCAGCGGAGCGGACGTGATGAAGCGCATCGCGGCGCCGATGATCGGGGGGCTGTTGTCCTCGGCCTTCCTCACGCTCGAGCTCATCCCGGTGATCTATACCTACTGGCGCTACTCGCAGCTCAAGCGCGCGCAGCGCACCGGGGTCCCGCTGCACGAGATCTGCCGGGTGACCATGCCGGAGCCGCGGGAGGCGGGCGCGTGAGCGGCCGCGTGGGGTCGCGAGCGTCAGGGTTCGCCGTCGCGCTTGCCGCTGCGGCGGGCGGTGGCGAAGCCGACCAGCGCGAGCAGCCCGGTCACGGTCGCCGAGGGCTACTCGGCGAGCGTCACGTCCGCCCACAGGACGGCGAGGTCGAGCTCGATGGCAGCGAAGGGCTCGGCGCGCACGCGAGCGTCATCGCGCCAGGCCCCACGCCGCACCCACTCGTCGCCGCGGAGCGCGAAGACCTCGAGCGTGCGCGCGAGCGGGTTGATGATGAAGGCCCAGGGCACCTCTTCGCGGGCGTAGATGCGGAGCTTGTCCGTGCGATCGAATTTCTCGCGCTGGGGGCTCGTGATCTCGCACACCCAGTCGGGGCGCTCGACGAAGTAGGGCAGCGCGGCGTCGATGGTCGGCATGCGCTCTCGCCGCCAGCCCGCTTGATCAGGGACGACGATGTCCTCACCGAGGTGAAGCTCGGGCTCGTCCAGGATGATCCAGCCGCCGGGACCGCCGCGTCCCCGCTTGAACGGGGGCCCGAGCTCCTCGCCGAGCGCCGAGGCCGCCGCGGTGTGCGGCTTCGCCGGTCGCGGATGGAGCCGGAGCTCACCGTCGATGACCTCGGCGACGAGGTGCTCGGGAGCGCTCAGCACGTCCTCGTAGGTCGCGCGCCTGCGGGGAGGATCGGCCATGTCCGGGAACATAGCGCGACACCGAGCAGCACACCCGAGACGCGTCGCAGAGGCGTCGCCGTCGCACGGCGAGGAGCTGCTGCGCTAGCGCCGTCACGGCGCCCGCCGGAGCTCCACCCGCGCCATCACGTCGGCGAAGGAGCAGTCGAAGTCGAGGATGCCGGTCGTGAAGTCCACCTCGAAGCTGCAGCCGTCGATGCAGTTGCCGAACCCCTCGACGACGCGCTCGACGCCGACGAAGCGGCTCGGGGTCGAGGCCTCCTGGTCGCACTCCCAGAGGCAGACGCAGGACAGGTCCCAGCCCGGGTGCGGTGGGTAGGTCACTCGCGCGCAGGGCAGCCGATCGTGCCCGAACGCCTCCAGCACCATCGGCCAGGTGTCGCCGTCGTTCTGCACCCCGATCCCTCGCCAGGTGCCGGCGAATTCGGAGGAAGCCGTCGCCTGGTGCACGACGGGCTCGTCCGCCTCCGCCTCGGGCTCCTGCGCCAGGAGCGGCGCCGGCGGGATCTCGATGGCGACGGGCGCCGCGCGCGAGGAGCCCGGACGCGTGGCGCAGGCGAGGTGCAGCGCCCCGACCAGCGCGCAGACGACGAGGGCCGGACGCCGGAGCATGGATCGCCGTCGAGCGTGCCTCCCCCGGCCAGAGGGGTCAACGGGCGCCCGCGTCAGCGCGCCGGCACCGCGTGCAGCACGGTGACGCAGTAGGGGTGCACCCCGTACCCCGTCTCGGGCGCGATCACCGCCGCCGCGGCCTCGTCCCAGGCGTTGCCCTCCGGCTCGGCCCAGCGCGCCGTGTCGACGATCCGGCGCCACTCGCGCCCGCCGCCCGCCGGCGGCACCCGGAGCTCCCGGAGCTCGTGGTGCATGTTCACGAGCAAGAGGAAGTCGTCCTCGCCGACGGCGCTGCCGTCGATCAGCCACTCGAGGGCGCGATCGCCGGGCTCGACGGGGGTTCTCCCGTCCGCGCCGGTGAAGAGGAAGGTCACCTCCCCGCCCGAGCTCACGCTCAGATCGCCGAACACCGCCTGCCGGAGGCACCGGTGGCGGTTGCGGATCCCGAGCAGGTGGCGGACGAAGCAGAACAGCCCGTTCACCCCGCGGGGCGCCGCGTCCTCGCCGTAGTTGTCGTGGTACACGCCCGGGCCCCCGGTGGGGACGCGGTGCGGCGCGTTGGTGGCGATCATGTCGTAGTTGTTCCAGGTGGCGACGGTGTCCAGCGACCAGGGGTTGTTGTTGCCGTTCTGGGTGCGGGCGAATTCCTCGCCGTAGACCGACATGGGGACGCCCCGCGCGAACATCTGCAGCGTGAGGAAGCTCCGCATCCGCTCGCGCCGGAGCGCCTGGTCGCCACCCGAGTCCCAGGAGAGATTGTCGTCGGCGCCGCCGTCCGAGGGGCCAAAGGGCCAGGCGGCGCCGTTGTTCTTGTGCGCGTAGCTCACCAGATCCATCAGGGTGAAGCCGTCGTGCGCGGTGAGGAAGTTGACCGACTTGTGCGGCCCCCCCTGGTCGGCGAAGCGCGCGTAGTCACCGTTCACGGCACCGGCGAAGGCCTGGCCGAGCCCCGGGTCGCCCTTGACGAAGCGCCGCAGCACGTCGCGGAAGTTGCCGTTCCACTCCGCCCAGCCGGCGGGGAAGTTGCCGACCTGATAGCCCGCCGGGTACTCGCAGTCCCACGCCTCCGCGATCACCTCGATGTCCTCGGCCGCAGCCAGGTTCGCGATCGCCTCGAGGAGGCCCGCGCCACCCGTGAAGCGATAGTCGATGACCGCCTCGCGGCCGAGCACGGTGGCGAGATCGAACCGGAAGCCATCGACCCCCATCTCGCGGCACCAGTAGGTGAGCGAGTCGAGGATGAGCCGCTGCACCATCGGCCGCGAGCAGTCGAGGTTGTTGCCGCAGCCGGTGCTGACCCAGTATTGCCGCGGATCCTCGCGCACGAGGGCGTAGTAGCCGGCGTTGTCGAGCCCGCGGAAGGCGAGCAGCTCGGCGGTGTCGAGGTCGAGCTCGCCGGGGCGCTCGGGGTGCTGGAACAGCCCCCCCTCGCCGGTGTGGTTGTAGACGACGTCGAGGTAGACCTCGAGCCCGGCCTCGTGAAAGGCGGCGACCATCGCCTTGAACTCGCGCGTGGGGCCGCCGAAAGACCGATCGTGCGCGTAGCGGCGATCGGGCGCGAAGAAGCCGTAGGTCATGTAGCCCCAGTAGTTGCCGCGCGGCGCGGTGTCGGCCTCGGGGGGCTCCTCGGGGCTCGAGCCGTTGGCGAACTCGTGCACGGGCAAGAGCTCGATCGTGGTGTAGCCGAGCGCCCGCAGGTACGGCGCCATCATCCCGGCGGCGCGGTAGGTCCCGCGGAGCTCGGCCGGGATCGAAACCACCGCCTCGAACCCCGGCACGCCGGCGAGCAGGTCCGCCAGGCGGGCGCTCGACGGGTGGCGGGTGAGCCCGCGGACGTGAGCCTCGTAGATGATCGCGTCCGCCTGGGGCAGCCGCGGCTTCTTGCCGGTGGGGGTGGTGTCTTGCACGACGACGGCCTTCGGCGCCCATGGTCCCGTGTCGAACCAGCGGCGGGGCCGGGCCTCGCCCGTCGGCGGCTGATAGGGCCAGGGCCCCGAGGCGAAGATCGCCGAGTCGTGGCCGGCGGCGAGGAGCGCGGGCACGACCGGGTCGTGGGACAGCTCGCGGGCGTAAGGGTCGAAGAGGACCTTGTTCGGGTTGTAGCGGTTGCCCGCCGCGTCCACGTCGGCGACGAACCCCGCCTCGGAGCCCCCGCGCCGCCAGGCCGGATCCCAGGCGAAGTTCGGGCCCCAGCAGCGGAGGGCGTAGAGCGTCCCCACCGGCACTCCGGCGAGCTCGGCGCGCCAGATCCCGTCGGGTCCCCGCGCCATCCAGTAGTCGTACCAGGCGGCCTCGCCGGTGCAGGCGTCGTAGATCTCGAGCAGAACCCGCTCCGCGTGCTCGGCGTACACCGCGAAGGTCGTCGCCTCGGGGCGGTAGGAGGCCCCGAGCGCGAACGAAGCGGTGGCCCAGCGCTCGGGCGCGACGGGCGCGAACGGCCCCGCCTCGGGGTGGCACGCGCCGATGGGGGGCTCGCTCCGAGCCGTCTGCCTCACCATGCAGGGATCCTCGTGGGGAGCGCGGATGGTAGCCGATCTGACGAAGGGTCCGGTAGACGAACCCCCGCGGGGATGCGACAGCGCGCCGGCCAGGCGCGACGGGCGGCGGCGGACTTCGCCGCCCCCCGTCGCGCTCCGTCGACGTTGAATGGCCGCGCGGATCGCCGCGCCGCGCGCGCCACCAGACACGCCGGCGGCTCGATCGCTCACGGCCATCAGGTGCCGCGGGGGCGCTGCCCCGGGGACGAGCTGGCGGCGTCGAGCAACTGCGACCGCCGCGCCCCCTCGGGCTCGGCCAGATCCGGCGGGGATGGTCGGGCCCGGACGGACGTTGCCATCACGCTGTAGCGCGGCGGGTCGAGGGGGCGATCCTTCTCCCCTCACCCGCGTCGGCGGGGGTCGGTAGGGTCCCCTGCAATACGGGGTCGGCGGGCCTGCAGCGAGAGCCCCCATGAAGAAGCCCCATCAGTCGTTCGCTCTGCGCCGGAAGCTCGCGGAAACGTTGCTCGTCGGCGTCGGCCTCGTCGTCTCCGGCTGTGGAGGCGAGGACGAGCCGTCGAGCCGCGAGAACGACTCCGGAGGCGGCGGCGTCGCGGAGAGCACCGGTGGCGTGCTCACGGGCGGCGCGGCGCCGACGACGGGTGGGTCCGCCTCGGGCGGCAGCGGGGTCGGTGGTGGTAGCGGCGGAGCGACGGAGGGGACGGGGGGTGCCGGTACCGGTGGTCACGTCTCCCCAGAAACCGGCGGTGCGACCGCCGGAGGGACGGGCGGGGAAACCACCGGGGGCGCCGGGGGTGGGAGCACCGGCGGCACCGGCGGAGTCTCCGGCGGCAACGGCGGGGTCACCGGCGGCAACGGCGGCACCGGCGGAGTCTCCGGCGGCAACGGTGGCGCCACCGGCGGGAGCGGCGGCAGCACCACCGGCGGCGACGGAGGGAGCGCCGGCAGCGCCACCGGCGGGAGCGGCGGCAGCACCACCGGCGGCGACGGAGGGAACGCCGGCAGCGCCACCGGCGGGAGCGGCGGTGGCGCCACGGGCGGCGACGGCGGCAGCGGTGGCGCCACCGGCGGGAGCCCGGGCGGGAATTCCCCGGGATGCGGCGCCCCGATCCCGCGGATCCCGCCGAACGTTCAGCAGACCATCGAGGTCGACGGAACCACCCGGTACTACCTGCTCCACGTGCCGAACCAGGCCGACAACCAGACGCCCCTGATGCTCATCTTCGGCCTGCACGGCTACGACATGAACAACGTGGCCGTCGCGGGCCTCTACGATTTCACCGAGCGCTCGAACGGTCAGGCCATCACCGTGCTGCCCTATGGCGAGGGGCCTCCACCCGGTGACGTCTCCCACTGGGGGGACCACGTGCTCGAGTCGACGTGGCAGGCCAACGAGGCAAACTACAATTTCATCCAGGCGCTGAAGACGGACCTCGAGCGCCGCTTCTGCATCGACGTCGGTCGCGAGTTCATCGCGGGCTTCAGCATGGGCGGGTTCTTCACCAACACCCTGGCCTGCGCCCACAGCGACTGGTTCCGCGGCTTCGCCCCCATCGCCGGAGGTGGACCGACGGCCTGCGCCAGCGGCGCCACCCCCGCCATCATGATCCATCACGGCACCGCCGACGACATCGTCGACATCTCGAGCGGCGAAGGGAGCCGCGATTTCTGGGTCGAGCAGAATGGCTGCGCGCAGACGTCCACCCCGTCCTACTCCGGGTGCGAGAGCTACGACGGCTGCCCCGAGGCGAGCCCGGTGGTGTGGTGCGTGGGCAATTTCAACCACACGATCACCGCGGGCACGGCGGGGAACATCTGGTCGTTCTTCAGCGGGCTGCCGCCTCGCCCGTGACGCTGAGCTCCCCGCGCTCACGGCAGCGGCGCCGGCGCGGACTCGCCGTCGTATTCGCGACGGCCGCGGCGGGGGATCCCGCCCGGGGAACGGCCCGCAGCGCCGCGGCGCTGCGGGCCGCGGCCACCGGACCCGGCGACAGCCTCCCGGCCGCGACCGCCGCCCCAGAGCAGGACGCCGAGCCCGAGCGTCCCCGGCACGAAGCCGCTGATCAGGGACTGGAGCAGGACGGCCGTGACGGCCACGGCCGGGGAGATGGCAGCCCAGGGGAGCACGTGCAGGCCCACCCACTCGCGCGGACCGACGCCGGCGACGGTGATGGGGAAGGCGTCCGCGAGCTGGATCAGCGGGAGGCAGAGCCACGCGAGCAGCGAGGGCGACGCGTCGAGCCCGATGATCAGCACCGCGAGCTGCACGAAGCGGATGCCGTGGAGCAGCAGCGTGAGCCCGATGGCCCGCGCCAGGGTGCCCCGGGAGAGCTGGCGCATCACCTGCTGCACGGCGACCGCCTGCTCGCGCAGGCGCGCGGAGCGGAGCAGCCGCGCCGCGACGCGGAGCACCCGATCGGGCCAGTGGCAGGCGGCGGCGACGACGCCCGTGACGGCGGTGACCACGAGCCCCGCACCGAGCCCGCCGAAGACGAAGGCGGCGGGCAGCGCACAGACCAGCCCCGTGTACATCTCGAGGAGCAGATCCACCGTCGTCAGCCCGAGCGCGCGCTTGAGGCTGAGCGCGCGGAGCGTGACGACGCGCCCGTACTCCCCCGCCTTGCCCGGGATGACGAGGCGAGCGCTCGCGGCCACGAGCAACGAGCCGAGCGCCTGCCCGTACGTCGCCCCGGGCGCCGCGGCCCGCAGGATCCAGAGCCAGCGCCAGGGCTTGAGCACGTTGACCAGGACGGTGATCAGGACCGCGAGGGCGAGCCAGCGACTGTCGAGCAGGAGCAGGGTGGCGAGCACCTCCCCCGGCGGCACCTGCCAGAGGATGAGCGCGACCATCGCCGCCGTGAGCAGGCCGCGCGCCAGCCACGAGCGCCAGCGCCGCGGCACGCTCGCGGCGTCCGGCTCGGAGGAGCCCGGCCCCGAACCGGGCGCGTCCAGCTCACGGGTGGCCATGCTGGGAGCGCAATGTACCCCAGCGCGCCGCCTTGACGACAGCGCCGCCGCCAGGGCCCGGGGGCCCCCGCGGCGCGGTCGCCCCTCAGAACACGACGAGCTCGTATCCCTCGGCGACGTAGGGCCCCAGGGAGGCGTGCCCTTCCATGTCGTCGAGCAGGGGCAGGCCCTGCTCGCTGGCGATGGTGGCCACGTCACGCGCCGGATCGCCGGTCGAGCAGCCCCCGGCGGCGGTGCGACAGGCGCCGACCAGCAGCCCGCGGTCGAGCGCCGCGCTGAAGAGCGCGCCGAAGCGGCCCTCGCGCTCGGCGAGGCACCGCGTCGCCCCGCCCTCGAGCAGGAGGCGCACGCGGTGTCCACGCGCCTCGAGGTCGAGCGCCTGCATGAAGGCGTGGTTGCGCTTGCAGGGCTCGTTCGTGAAGACGACGAAGAGGAGCTTTCTCGGCATGGCGGCGCCCTCATCCTCGCCGATCCCGCGCCCGGGCGGCAGGGGGTCCCGACCCGCACCGGACGCGGGGGGCTCGACAGGGCGAGGCTGGTGCTTCTGGGAGCCGCGCTTGTCTGCTCCTGGAACCCCCGCGCTCGGCCGGGTGACCGCGCGCGACGGAGAGGGGAGCGAGCCATGGCGAGAGGAACCCGGCGCCGCGGGGCGCTCGTGAGGACGATGGCCGCGGCGGCCACCGCGGGGAGCGGCGAGGGCGGCTGCGCCGACGAGGGCGCCGAGGGGGTCGGCGACCCCTATCCCTGCAGGCAGCCGGTACGACCCCGAGAGCATGACTCCCCTGACCTGCGACGCCCGGCTGGAGAATTGCGGGCGGCCCGCGCCCTTCGAAGACGGGGAGGCGCCGTCGTCGCGCGGGGTCACCACCACCGTCTTCGGCGCGACGTGGACCTCCACGGCGGTAAGGTCCGTGGACCTGCTGCTCGTCATCGACGACTCGATCTCGATGGCGGACAAGCAGGCGCGCTTCGCCGAGGCCGCCGCGCGGCTCGTCGCGAGCCTCCTCGCGCCACCTCGCGTCGACGGCGACGGAAACGCGGACAAGCAGGCGCGCTTCGCCGAGGCCGCCGCGCGGCTCGTCGCGAGCCTCGTCGCGCCACCTCGCGTAGACGGCGACGGAAACGAGGCGCCGCGCGGGGACGGCGCATGCCCGGATGGGACCTGGCCTGCGCCCGAGCCCGTCCGCGATCTGCACGTGGGGGTCGTCTCCTCGAGCCTCGGCGGACACGGCGGCATCGCCTGCACCCCCAACGAGGGCGATACCTTCGTCCCCGAGAAGGACGAGCGCGGCGAGCTCATCGCGCCGCTCCGCGGGATCGACACCCCCGACGACCTCGGCTTCTTCGCCGGGGACGGCAACGGGGCCCCCGGCGCGCTCGCCGGCGGCGCCCGGCGCTGCAAGCACTCGACCCGCTCCTGAGCGAGAACCCGTACTGCTCGGAGCGGATCCCGCGCCCGGACTCGGGGCTCATCCATCTCGCGGGCATCGTCGGCGTGCCCTGGCAGGACGTCGCGACCGCAGAGTCGCTGGACGACCCGACGGAACTGGAGTTCGTGACCGCGACCGGGACCGCCTGGGAGGACTCGCTGGCGGATCGCTGGGAGGTCATCGCTGGGCAGCGACGCGACCGGCGGCCATCCGCTCGATCCGTTCAGGTGGGAGTCGATCACCCCGCGCGTCGGCACCCACGCCATCAGCGGGCTGCCCTACCCCGCCGCCAACCCCAGCACCGGCGATGTGCCGCTCGATCCCGCCTCGCCCGGCGCGGCGAGCCCCATCAACGGCCAAGAGTACACGGTGACGGAGGGCGGGGACCTGCAGTACGCCTGCGTCTTCCCGCTCCCCGTCGCGCGAGACTGTACCGAGGATGTCGTGGGCGCCTGCGACTGCAAGGCGGAGGATCCGAACCTTGCCACCAAGCCGCTCTGCCAGGACTCTGGCGAGACGGAAGCCGGTCTCACGCAGCGCTACGCCAAGGCCTACCCCGGCCTCCGGCTCCTCAGCGTGCTCGAAGGGTTCGGGCAGAACTCCATCCTGGGCTCGATCTACGCCAAGACGGTGGACCCCGAGCTCGCAGACACCTCCGCCTGCGGCGACCACGCGGCCGCCGCCGTGGAAGAGCGGCTGGGGAGTCGGCTCCAGCCGCCGTGCCTCCCACGGTCGCTGCCGCTCGGCGAGGACGGCGCGCTCGCCTGCGCGCTCGTCGAGGTCGGGAACCCGGACGCGATCGAGGACTGCGCGGTCCCGGGGCGCGAGGAGGTCACCTCGTCCCTCCGCGGCACCCTGGAGCGCGCGCTGGCGAGCGACGGCTGGTGCGGCGAGGGCTCGTCGCCGACGCCCTGCAGCGAGCTCACCCTCTGCGCGCTGCTGCCCGCGCCGGGGTCGGACGCGGAGGCCTGCCTGGACGATCCGGCGGCGAACGGCGAGGGCTACTGCTACCTCGACGCGATGCAGGATCTCGACGGAGACGGCGGCCCCTCCTGCACCGTCACCAATCCGCGGGCGGACTGCGTCGGCAACCCGGAGCTCCTGGCGAGCTGCCCGGACGAGGCCCGCCGCGCGCTCCGCTTCCTGAGCGACGGCGACACGGCCACGCCCCGCGCCGGCGCGCGCCGGTACCTCGGCTGCGCCGCGGAGACGCCCTGAGCGCCGCGCGCGGACGGAGGCACCGCGCGCCGTGACGCCGCTCGGAGCACCTCGACGCTCTCCACGTGGGCGCGGAGGATGCGCTGGGCGGGGACGCCGAGGTCGGCGGGCTCGACGCCGAGCTCGAGCAGGTTGACGCCCGCCCGCAGCGCTGGGAGGTGCACCGGCTCGCCGCCGCTCGGGTCCGGCAGCTCCGTCATCTCGCGCTCGAGCACCGGCTCGAGGAAGTCGAGCCGCGCCCACCGCTCGCCCTTCCCGCGCTGCGGCGGGATCCCAGCCGCACTGACGGCGAGCCCGGGGTCGGCGCCACTCGGGAGCTGCTCGCGCGACCCGAGCCGGATCCGCTGCGAGAGCCCGTTCGCGCCGTCCGAGAGGGTCAGGCGGCGGCCGGCGAGCGCACCCCGCGCGCGGTCGGCCACGCGCGCCCCGGCGGACGCAGTCCTGCGTCGTCGGGAGCGGCTCGAGGTCCACCACCCTCCCTTTCCGCGCACGCCTGGGTGGCGTGCGTAGCGCCGCGGAGCAAGCGGCGCCGGCAGCGACCATCCGACGCACGAAAGCTGACGGTACGGTAGCTTCCTCGGCGCGAGCGTGCCCGGCGGGCGGTGCGCGGCTCGCTTGACGCTTCCCTGACCCGACGCTACCCCCTTCGCCACCACGCCGTGATCGCTGCCCACGGCGCCCGAGGAAACGTGAGCCATCCGCCTTCCTCTCCCGGCCTCGCGGGCGAGGTGCGCGACGCCACCAGCATCGACGTCGCCCGCTGCTACCAGTGCGGGAAATGCTCCGCGGGCTGCCCCATGGGCGCGGAGATGACGCTCGGTCCGCAGGCGATGCTGCGGCTGGTCCAGCTCGATCGCCGGGACCGCCTCTTCGACGACCCGTCGCTGTGGCTCTGCCTCACTTGCGAGACGTGCACGGCGCGGTGCCCGAACGGCGTCGACACGGCGCGCGTGATCGACGGGCTCCGCGAGCTCGCGCTCCGCGACGCGGACGCGGAGATCCCGCCGCGCCTGCGCGCCTTCCACGCCGCCTTCCTCGACCAGGTGAGAAGCTACGGCCGGGTCTTCGAGCTCGGTCTGGTCATGAGCTACAAGCTCCGCACGGGCGCGCTCCTCGACGACGCGGCGCTCGGCCCCGCGATGCTGCGGCGCGGCAAGCTCAAGCTCGTCCCCCACCGCATCGCTGGCGCCGACGAGGTCGCCCGCATCTTCGCCGCCTGCGCGCGGGACGGCGCGGCGCGGGCGGCGGGTGAGAAGGAGGAGGCCAAGTGAGGATCGGCTACTTCCCCGGCTGCTCCCTGCACGCGATGGGCCGCGAGTTCGACGAGAGCCTGGTCGCGCTCGCGCCCCGCCTCGGGATCGAGCTCGCCGAGCTCGAGGACTGGAGCTGCTGCGGCTCCACCTCCGCGCACGCCACCAACCACCTCCTCAGCATCGCCCTGCCGGCCCGCGCGCTCGCCCAGGCGGAGGAGCAGGGCCACGAGGAGCTGCTCGCCCCCTGCGCCGCCTGCTTCAGCCGCCTCGCGGTGGCCCGCCACGAGCTCGGCGCGGACGCAGCGCTCCTCACCCGCGTGCGCGGCGTGCTCGAGCGGCCCGGCTTCGGCAACGCGGTGCGCGTGCGCCACGCCGTGGACGTCCTGTTCGACGTGATCCCCGCCATCCAGGAGCAGGCCCACGGTAGCCTCGCCGGGCTCAAGGTCGCCTGCTACTATGGCTGCCTCCTGGTGCGGCCACCGTTCGTCGCCGGCCGCGACGACAGCGAGCAGCCGCGTTCGATGGAGGCCGTCGCCGCGGCCACCGGGGCCGAGCCGGTCGCCTGGAACCGCCGGCTCGACTGCTGCGGCGGCGGCATGGCGCTCGCGCGCACCAGCACCGTCGTGCGCCTGGGACGCGAGATCCTCGCCGACGCCGCGGCCGCGGGGGCGCAGGCGGTCGTCGTCGCCTGCCCGATGTGCCACTCGAACCTCGACATGCGCCAGCAGGCGATGCAGCGCGAGTCCGCGCTCCCCATCGTCTACGTGACCGAGCTGGTGGGCCTCGCGCTCGGGCTGCCGGCGAAGGCCCTGGGGCTCTTCCGCCACTTCGTCGACCCGACCTCGGTCGCCCGGCACCGCCCGGCGCTGCCCGCTGCGGCCGGAGGGAGCACCTGATGGCCCGCGTCGGCGTCTTCGTCTGTCACTGCGGGGAGAACATCGCGCGCACGGTCGACGTGCAGGCCGTCGCCGCCGCGCTGGGCGAGCTCCCCGGGGTGGTCCACGCCTGCGAGTACAAGTACATGTGCTCGGACCCCGGGCAGTCGCTGATCAAGCAGGCGATCCAGGACCGGCGCCTGGACCGGGTGGTGGTGGCCGCCTGCTCGCCCCACATGCACGAGAAGACGTTCCGCAAGGCGGCGGCGGCGGCGGGGCTCAACCCCTTCCTCGCCGAGATGGCGAACATCCGCGAGCACTGCTCCTGGATCCACGAGGATCGCGCGGCGGCGACGGCCAAGGCCATCGCGCTCGGGGCCACGCTGGTCGAGAAGGTCAAGCACAACCGCCCGCTCTCGCCCATCCGGATCCCGATCGAGCGCCGGGCGCTGGTCATCGGCGGCGGCATCGCCGGCATCCAGGCCGCGCTCGACATCGCCGACGGCGGTTGCGAGGTGGTGCTGGTCGAGAAGGACCCGAGCATCGGCGGCCACATGAGCCAGCTCTCGGAGACGTTCCCGACGCTCGACTGCTCCCAGTGCATCCTGACGCCGCGGATGGTCGAGGTCTACCAGCACCCGCGCATCAAGCTCGTCACCTACGCCGAGGTGGAGAGCGTGGAGGGGTACATCGGCAACTTCAAGGTCACCATCCGCCAGAAGGCGCGGAGCGTGGATCCGGACAAGTGCAACGGGTGCGGCGAGTGCCAGCAGGCCTGCGCCCAGCAGAAGATCCCGAGCGAGTTCGACCAGGGGCTCGGAAGGCGGAGCGCCATCTACGTCCCGTTCCCGCAGGCGGTGCCGAACGTCCCGGTGATCGACCGCCAGAGCTGCGCGCTCTTCCGCGGCCGCGCCAAGAAGGCGAAGAAGGACGCCTGCCGCAAGTGCGCCGACGCCTGCGGCCGGCAGGCGATCGACTTCGATCAGCAGGACACCTTCTTCACCGAGCAGGTCGGCGCCATCGTGATCGCGACCGGCTACCAGCTCTACTCGATCGGGCAGGAGCAGCCGGCAGGGCTCTCCGGCTACGGCGAGTACGGCTACGGCCAGATCCCGGACGTGATCGACGGGCTCCAGTTCGAGCGGCTCGCCTCCGCCTCGGGGCCGACTGCGGGGCGCATCCTGCGCCCCTCCGACGGCAAGGAGCCGCGGACCATCGTCTTCATCCAGTGCGTCGGCTCCCGCGACCCGCAGAAGGGCATGGAGTACTGCAGCAAGATCTGCTGCATGTACGTCGCCAAGCACACCATGCTCTATCACCACAAGGTGCACGGCGGCCGCGCCTACGTCTTCTACATGGACATCCGCGCCACCGGGAAGGGCTACGACGAGTTCACCCGCCGGGCGATCGAGGAGAACGGCGCCGTCTACCTCCGCGGGCGCGTCTCCCGGATCTACCGGGACGGGGACGTGATCCGCGTCCACGGGGTGGACACCCTGAGCGGCGAGCCCGTCGTCATCGCCGCCGACATGGTGGTGCTGGCGACGGCCATCCGCGCCCAGCCCGGCATCGACGCGCTGGCGCAGAAGCTCAGCGTCTCCTACGACCGGCACGGCTTCATCAACGAGGCGCACCCCAAGCTCCGGCCGGTGGAGACGAACACGGCCGGCGTCTTCGTGGCCGGCGCCTGCCAGGCCCCGCGCGACATCCCGGACTCCGTCGCGATGGCGAGCGCTACCGCCGCCAAGATCCTCGGGCTCTTCAGCGCCGAGGAGCTCGAGCGGGAGCCGACGGTCGCCCGGATCGATCCGATGACCTGCATCGGCTGCCTGCTGTGCGCGCGGGTCTGCGCCTACGGCGCCATCACCGAGCGGGCGATCACCGATCGCCAGGGCAACGTCGTCCGCGTGGTCGCGGACGTGAACCAGGGGGTGTGCCAGGGGTGCGGCACCTGCCAGGCGACCTGCCCGTCGAAGACGCCGGAGCTCGAGGGGTTCACCGATGAGCAAATCCACGCCGCCATCAACGCCCTGTAGCGCGCCGGGCGGCGGGGCGTTCGAGCCTCGCCTCACGGCGTTCGTCTGCAACTGGTGCACGTACACCGGCGCCGACCTGGCCGGGACCAGCCGCCTGCAGATGGCCGCCAACGTGCGCATCATCCGGCTCCCGTGCACCGGCCGCATCGACCCGCTCTTCGTCGTCAAGGCGTTCGAGCGGGGCGCGGACGGCGTCATCGTGAGCGGGTGCCACCCGGCCGACTGCCACTACACGGCCGGCAATTACCACGCCCGCCGGCGGTTCGCGGTGCTGCAGGAGCTCATGACCTTCCTCGGCGTCGAGCCCGAGCGCCTCACCTTCTCCTGGGTGTCCGCGTCCGAGGGCGCGAAGTGGGCGGACGTGGTGAACGGCGCAACCGAGCGCGTGCGCGCGGTGGGTCCATTCGCAGCCTACCGCGCGCTGGTCCCGGACGCGCTCCCGGCCGCGGAGCTCGCGCCGGCGGCGCGCGGCGCGGCAGCCCGTCCCGCGGCGGGGGGACGAGCATGAAGGACCTCCAGGATCTCGCCCGGAGGCTCCTCGCCGACGGGACCGTGGCCGTGGTGGTCGGCTACGAGCGCGGGCCGCGGGGGGTGCGGCCGGCGTTCGTGCAGCGGCCGGAGGACGTCGCGCGCCTGATCTTCGACGCGGAGTGCGTCCAGAACCTCGCCACGTACCTCTCGCCGCGGCGCCGTCACCTGATGAAGCTCGGCAAGAAGGCGGTGGTCGCCAAGCCCTGCGACGTCCGCGCCATCGCCGGTCTGGTGCGGGAGAAGCAAGTGAAGCGCGAGGAGGTGGTCGTGATCGGCGTCCGGTGCCCCGGCGTGGGCGAGGATCGCTGCGTCACCTGCACCGCCCGCGAGCCGCGGCTGGCGGACCACCTCGTCGGCGCCGCGGTCGCCGCGCCGGCGGCGGGGGAGAGCCAGCGGGACGCCAAGCTGCGCCAGCTCGCGGCGATGACCCCCGCCGAGCGCTGGAGCTTCTGGCAGGCCGAGCTGTCCCGCTGCGTCCGCTGCCACGCTTGCCGCGAGATCTGCCCGCTGTGCCAGTGCGAGCGCTGCGTCGCCAGCAAGACCCGGCCGCAGTGGATCGAGAGCTCGCCCCACGCCCGCGGCAACCTCTCCTGGCAGCTCACGCGCGTGCTGCACCAGGCGGGGCGCTGCGTGGACTGCGGGGAGTGCGAGCGGGCTTGCCCCGAGGGGATCCCGCTCGGGCTGCTGATGCGGAAGGTCGCCGAGATCGTGGACCGCCGCTTCGATTTCCGCCCCAGCGACGACCCCGAGCTCCCGACCCCGATCGGAGCCTACCGCCTCGACGATCCGCAGGAGTTCATCCTCTGATGACCGCGCATCACCTCGCCAAGAAGGAGCTCGCGGGCTGGGTGGGGGACCTCCGGGGCCGGGGGTTCCGCCTGGTCGCCCCCGTCGTGGAGCCGGGCCGCGGCGGCGCGACCGCGTACCGCGAGGTGAGCTCGGCGGACGAGCTCGCGCTCGAAGGCGGGCTCCCGGCGCGGTCGCTCAAGGAGCAGTTCCTCCCGCCGACCGAGGTGCTCTTCGGGTTCCGCCGCAGCCGCGACGGCGTCGAGCTCATCGAGACGCCCCCCCGCGCCCCCGCCACGGTGCTGCTCGGCGCGCGCCCCTGCGATGCCGCCGCACCGGAGCTGCTCGATCGGGTGATGGGCTGGGACTACCGCGACGAGCCCTGGTTCGCGCGCCGCGAGGCGACGACCGTGGTCGCGCTGGCCTGCCCCGGGGTCGACGGGTCCTGCTTCTGCACCGCCGTGGGGCTCGGTCCGGACGGTAGCCGCGGCGCGGATCTGCTGCTCACCCCGGTGAAGGGCGGCTACCACGTCGCCGTCGTGACGCCCAAGGGGGAGGCGCTGGTCGCCGCCTCGCCGGGCCGCTTCACGGCGCCGAAGCACGCCGAGGCGGCGGCGGAGTTCCACCGCGCCGCGCGGGAGAAGGTCGAGCGGAACGTCCCGCGGGTCGGCGCGGGGATGGCGGCGTGGCTCGCCGGCAATTTCGAGCACGAGGTCTTCTCGCGGCTGGCGCTCCGCTGCCACGGCTGCGGGGCCTGCGCGGCGGTGTGCCCGACCTGCCACTGCTTCGACATCGTGGACGAGCCCGAGGGCCTCCACGGCGGCGTCCGGCGGCGCAACTGGGACACCTGCCAGGCGGCGATCTTCACGCTGCACGGCTCGGGCCACAACCCGCGCCCCGACCAGAGCAGCCGGTTCCGGCAGCGGGTGATGCACAAGTTCTCCATCTTCCCGCGCCGCTTCGGGGAGACGCTCTGCACCGGCTGCGGGCGGTGCGCCCGGGCCTGCCCCGGGGGCGTGGACCTGCCGGAGATCGTGCGCGACCTCGAGGAGCTCGCCGGATGAACCTCTATCAACCGCACCTGGTCCGCATCGCGGAGGTCACCGACGAGACGGTCGACACGCGGACGCTCAAGCTCGTCTTCGAGTCGAAGGCGCTGCGCGAGTCCTTCGATTTCAAGGCCGGGCAGTTCGCCGAGTACTCCGTGTTCGGCGTCGGTGAGTGCACCTTCTGCATCGCCTCGCCGCCGACGCGGCGCGGCTACCTCGAGTGCAGCTTCAAGGCCGTGGGCAAGGTCACCGCCGCCATGCGCGAGCTCGGTGTCGGCGACGTCATGGGGCTGCGCGGCCCCTACGGCAACGCCTTCCCGCTCGAGAAGCTCGAGGGCAAGCACGTCGTCTTCATCGCGGGGGGGATCGGCCTCGCCCCGGTGCGGTGCGTGATCTGGAACGTGCTCGATCTGCGCGACCGCTTCCGGGACGTCACCATCGTGTACGGCGCCCGCTCCGTCGGTGACCTCGTGTACAAGCGCGAGCTCGCCGAGTGGGCCGCGCGCCAGGACGTGAAGCTGTGGCAGGCCGTGGATCCGGGCGGGCAGACCCCGGAGTGGAGGGGCGAGGTCGGCTTCGTCCCCGCGATCGTGGAGAAGGCCGCCCCCGCGAGCCGCGACGCCTTCGCGGTGGTGTGCGGCCCCCCGATCATGATCAAGTTCACGCTCCCCGTGCTGAAGAAGCTCGGCTTCGCCGAGGAGAACATCTACACGACGCTCGAGAACCGCATGAAGTGCGGGATCGGCAAGTGCGGCCGCTGCAACATCGGCCCCGTCTACGTGTGCAAGGACGGCCCGGTCTTCACCGCCGCCGAGGTGGCGGCGCTGCCCCAGGAATTCTGACGGGCGGCGCGGCCGCGCGCGCGAGGCAGGCTAGCGGCGCAGCGCCACGGTCACGATCGCGCGCCCGGGGATGCGCACGATCCCCTCGGCGGGGAGGGCGCCGAGATCCGCCGAGCGCTCGACGCCAGCGAACACCGTGCGGGTCACCGCCGAGCTGGCCGGGCGGAACGCGCCGGGATCGATCGTCGCGTCGAGTTCGGTGGTCCCCGCGTTGACGATCACGATCGTCAGCGCGTCGCCCGCGGGAGAGAGCCACGCGGAAGCGAGCAGGTCCTCGGCGTCGGCCGCGGCGTCGACCCGGAGCCACCCCGGATCGGTGTCGTGCGCGAAGTGACGGAGCGCGTGGTAGGCGTCCTCGAGCGTGAAATCGTCGACGCCGAGCGCGACCAGGGTGCCCGGGGTGACGGTCGCGCTCGTACCGAAGGCGGCGAGCACGCCCTGCAAGTACGCCGCGGCGCCCTCGGTCGTGAGGGCGTGGTGCGCCAGCACGGCGGTGCCGAACCCGTCCGCGAGCATCTCCGTCTGCAGGAGCGGCAGGTCGAGGCGAGCGCCGAGGTCACCGAGGGCGGCGAGCGCGACGAGGTCGACCGCGGCCGGGTCGGTGCCGTACAGGTGGTGCGCCAGCGCGGCCACTGACGCGGGGGCGAGGGCGGCGACGTACTCGGCGACGCCGTAGATCCCGGAGGTTTCGGGGGCCAGGATCCGCGGCGGCGCCGCGAGCCCGTCGAGCGCGTCGACGACGGCCGCGAGGGCCTCCGCGAACCCGGGGTACTCGACCTCGGTCGCGACCCCGGCCACCAGCGCGGTGGTGGTCCCCTCCGTGGGGAGGAAGCGGCAGGCCTCACCGGGGGCGGCGACGTCCGGCACGAAGTCCGGGTTGTTCTGGACACCGATGTACTCCGGCGTCAGCCCCGCGGCGGCGTAGGCCTCGAGCGACTCGCGCCAGTAGGCGGCGAAGCCCGCGTAGTCGAAGCCACCATCGTCGCCCCTGGCGAGGGTGCAGGTTTCAGCGTCGCCCCGGCACTCGAGCGCCGCGTTCGCCTTGAGCGCGGCCGGCGGGCTCCAGGAGCTCAGGATGACCGTGGGGGCGCGCCCGAGATCGTCGGTGGCGAGCGCCACCAGGTCGGCCGCGGAGGCCAGATCCTCGTCGCCCGTGTGGCCATGGCGGTTCCGGAACCGCAGCAGGTCGAGCCCGAGCTCGGAGAACAGGGCCGCGACGAGGGCGTCACCGCTCGGGTGCCGCACGACGTCCGCCTCGGAGTAGGCGAGCGTCGCCCCGATCCCGATCAGCGCCTGGTGCGTGGCCGAGGGGTCGCTGATCACGTTCACGGCCGGCTCGGGCAACGGGCTGCACGCGCCCGCGACGCAGGCCTGACCGCGCGGGCAGCCCCCCTCCTCGCAGCGGCGGAGGCAGAGGCCGTCGCCGGCAGGGGACTGCCCACCGCAGAAGGCGACGGAGCCGGCGTCCGCCGCGGAGACGCAGGAGGCGCCCTCGAGGCTCGCGCAGGTCGCGTCCGCATCGCAGACGCGAGTGCAGGCGCCGCAGAGGCAGGAGAGCGCGCCGCACTGCGCGTCGCTGTCGCACGGGCGGTACCAGTTGGTCTGGCTGTCCGTACGAGGCCCGCTGGTCGGATCGCAGGCGGCGACCAGGAGCCCGAGGGCCAGCAGAGAGCCCCCCCGGAGCGCAACACCGAGCACCCTCATCACGCGCCTTCGTCCTCCTGTACCAGGTACTGCCCGCAGTAGAAGGTCACCTCGTAGGTGGACTCCGGGCGGTGGGTTCGATTGTACTCGGAAACCTCCTCCCAAACGGGGAGAACTTCCCGGCGGACACGGGCCAGGAGCGCGCGGACCCTGGCCTCGTGGGGGTGCCCCGGCCACAGGTCGAAGGAGAGGGTCGTCCCGCCGACCTCGTCGGAGGCGGCGGAGGTGTGGCGCCCGCTCACGATCTTGGCCGCCAGGGCGTTGAGGACGGCCCGGTGGTGATCCACCACCGCGGCCTCCCAGCCCGCCGCCTCACCTACCGGGATGAGGCAGCGGTGGGTGACGCAGTACACGCCGTCGGACCGCGTCTCGAGCCAGATCCGCTCGTCGGCCACGAGGCGCGCGATCGCGGCGTCGAGCGCCGCCTCCGGGAGCGGCACCAGACGGGCGAGCTCGTCCCGCCGGAGCGGACTCGAGCGGTATACGTGCACCCAGACGAGCGCCGCGTTGGCGTCGAGGGTGTCCGCGGTCGCGCTCGCGCCGAGGTCGGCCAGCTCCTCCGCGGTCGCCAGTCGGTAGCGGACCTCCCCGCCCCGCCCGCTGCGGTACGCGAGCCCGGTCTCGACCAGGTCGTTCAGGATGCTGCGGACCTTCTGCTCCTCGTCGCTCTTGAAGTGCTCCAGCACCTCTGCCCGCGTCGCCGAGGTGACCTCGGCGAGGTAGGAGTGGACGGCGCCCCAGAGGGTCACGCCCCGCTTGGTCGCTGACTCGCTCAGGCGCTGCACCTTCTGCTGATAGGAGCGGAGGGCGAGACCGAACATGTCGGCGATCACCTTCTTGCCGAGCCCTTGATTCTCCAGCTCCCGGACGAGGCCGATGAAGACCTCGTCGGCGACGTGTGACAGCGGAGAGCGGACACCGTCGGCGGTGGAGAGCTGCGCGATGAGGATCATCGTCTGCCGGACGATGGCGTCGATCAAAACCTGAGCGTTCATCGCGGCGCTTCCTTTCCGAAGAAATACGGAGCGCACCCCGAGTCGGCCCTCGCCACTCCAATCCACGACGGGGGCGGCGAGCCCCAGGGGACCGACCCGTCCCCCCGGCGGTGCAGAGCCGCGACCGGCGGGGTGAAAAAACCTGCACCCTGCGCCTGTAACGTTGGCCCCCAGCGCGCGGCGGAAGCCGCCGCGCGCTTCAGCGTCGCGCGGCGAGCCACTCCAGCGCCCCGCGGTACTTCGGGGACTGCGCCAGCGTGTCGCTCGTCCGCTCCTTCAGGCCCCAGCACTCCCCCACGTGGGTGTACTGGGTGAAGGGTCCGCTCAGGCCCGCCGCCGCCAGCACGTCGAGGAAGTCCACGTATAGCGCGGACATCCCCTCATCGTGCTGGAGCTCGACGCAGCCGTCGCCCGCGGCGTACGAGTCCGAGCCGCCCTCGTAGCTCACCACCGGGAGCGCGAGGGCCGCGGCGCAGGCGACGTGGCTTCGCACCCAGTCGCCCATGGTCGGGATGGCGCGCCCCAGCTCCTCGATCGAGGTGCCCGCGAAGTAGGGCGCGATGGCATACGCCGTGGGGAGGGTGCGGCGCGGATTGATCGCGGCATCCTGCAGGGCCATCAGGTGACGCTGGCACGGGCCGTCCCACGCGGCCTGCCCGGCCAGGATCTTCACCAGCCGCGGGCTGTTCGCCCCGAACACCGCCTCGAAGTCCTCCCAGAGGCGCACCGACAGGTAGACGTACGCCCGAGCGACCCGCTCCACCTCGTCCGCGCCGCCGAGGCCGAGCTCGTCCGCGATCCCGAGCACCACGTCGAAGGTCGGGAAGGCCCCGTTCCAGACCTCGTTGCCGAGCTCCACGTACACCCGGAGCTTCGGATCGAGCCGTTCCTCGACGAGGGCCGCCAGGCTCGCGTGGTAGGCCGCGTTCGCCCGCACGGGCACGGTCAGCCAGCAGTCGGTCTGCGCGCGGTTGCAGAGATCGAGCTGCCACTCGAACGCGATCGGCTCGCCCGTCTGCGGCTCGGTCGGCTGCTTGCGCGTGGCCCAGTCCGCCTGCGGGTTGGGATCCTCGTTGACGAGGTTCCAGTCCATGAAGCGAAGCACCCGGTAGGGCGCGAGATCCTCGAGCAGCTGCGGCTGCCAGGGGTCATCGACCGTGGCCCAGTCGACGCCTTCCACGAAGAAGTCCGCCGTCCCCTCCCAATCGATGCGCCAGAAGTTCGCGCCCAGGAAGAGCTCCCCGCCCGGCGCCGGGTTCACCCACTCGCCAGCGGTCGGCTCCCCACCGCCACCGCCCGTCCCGCTGCCTCCGCCCCCGGTCGCGGCGCCGCCGCTCGCCGGCCCGCCCCCGCCCGCGGACCCGCTCGCGGTGCCCGTGCCGGACGCCTCGTCCCCCTCCGCTCCCGCGCAGGCCCCCGCCGCCAGCGTGGCTGCCGCCATTGCCAGGCCTCGCATCCCCAGCGACGTCTCACGCCCGAGCATCGTTCCTCTCCGGTCCGAGGCGATGATGCCGCGCGGGGGCCGGGCGCGCCAGGCCGGGTGGATTCCCTCCCCGCCCCCGGCGCCCCTCGTCGCTCAGCCGAGCCGCGCGTGGAGCTCCTGCAGGGAGCTCGGCGTGGCGTCCGGCTGCCGCCGCACGGCGGCGATGCCGCGCGCGGTGATCAGCGCCGCCTCCATCGTGGTCACGTAGGGGACCTTGTGCCGGATGGCCGCCTTGCGGATGTACGAGTCGTCGTGCTTGCCGAGCTTGCCGATCGGCGTGTTGACGACGAGCTGGATCTCGCCGTTCGCGATCGCGTCGGGGATGTTCGGGCGCCCCTCCTGCACCTTCTTCACGACGTCGCAGGAGACGCCCTCCCGCGCCAGGTACTCGTGCGTGCCCCGCGTGGCCAGGATACGGAAGCCGAGCTCCTTGAACGCGCGGGCGGCGACCAGCGCCAGGGGCGTGTCCGGATCGGCGACGGTGATGAGGACGGTCCCCTCGACGGGCAGGCGCGACTGGGTCGCCTCCTGGGCCTTGAAGAAGGCGAGCCCGAAGTCGTCGGCGACGCCGAGCACCTCGCCGGTGGAGCGCATCTCGGGGCCCAGCACCGGGTCGCCCTCGGGGAACATGTTGAACGGGAAGACCGCCTCCTTCACCCCGAAGTAGGGCACCGCCGGGGGCCGGAGCCCCAGCGACTCGATGGAGGCGCCGAGCATCACCTGGGTCGCCAGCCGCGCCAGGCTGAGACCGCAGATCTTGGACACCAGCGGCACCGTGCGCGAGGCCCGCGGGTTCGCCTCCAGGACGTAGACCACGCCGTCGGCGATGGCGAACTGTACGTTCAAGAGGCCCACCACGCCGAGCGCGAGCGCGATCTTCGCCGTGTACTCCTCGATGGTGCGCAGGTGCGCCGGGGCGATGTTGACCGGCGGGATGACGCACGCCGAGTCCCCGGAGTGCACCCCCGCCTCCTCGATGTGCTCCATCACGGCGGGGACGAAGGCCGCCTTGCCGTCGCTGAGCGCGTCCGCCTCCGCCTCGATGGCGTGGACCAGGAACCGATCGATGAGGATGGGCCGCTCGGGCGACACCGACACGGCGACGGCGAGGTAGTGCCGCAGCATCGACTCGTCGTGGACGATCTCCATCGCCCGGCCGCCGAGCACGTAGGACGGCCGCACGATCAGCGGGTAGCCGATCTCGGCCGCGATGCGGAGGGCGTCCGCCTCGGTGGTGGCCATGCCGCTGCGCGGCTGCGGGATCCCGAGCCGGTCCATGGCGACCCGGAACCGATCGCGATCCTCGGCCAGATCGATGACGTCGGGGGTGGTGCCGAGGATGCGCACCCCGGCGGCCTCGAGCTGGCGGGCCACGTTCAGCGGGGTCTGCCCCCCGAACTGCACGATGGCACCCTCCGGCTTCTCCTTCTCCCACACGGCGAGGATGTCCTCGACGGTGAGCGGCTCGAAGTACAGCTTGTTCGAGGTGTCGTAGTCGGTGGACACCGTCTCCGGGTTGCAGTTGACCATGATGGTCTCGAACCCGAGATCGCGCAGCGCGAAGGCAGCGTGGACGCAGCAGTAGTCGAACTCGATCCCCTGCCCGATGCGATTCGGACCCCCGCCCAGGATCATGACCTTGCGCCCGGAGCTGACCGAAACCTCGTCGGGCGCGCCGTAGGTGGAGTAGTAGTACGCCGCGTCCTCGACCCCGCTCACCGGGAGGCGCTGGTAGGTCGGGGTGAGCCCGAGCGTCCGGCGCCGCTCGCGCAGATCGACCTCGGGGACGCCGAGGCGCTCGGCGAGGTACCGATCCGAGAACCCGTCGCGCTTGGCCTGCGTGAGCAGCGGCTCGGGAGGGATGCTGCCGCGGTGGCGGAGGAGCTCCTCCTCCAGCGCCACCAGCTCCCGCATCTGCTCGATGAACCACGTCTTGATGTGGGTCTGCTCGTGCAGGCGCGCCACGCTGGCGCCCTTCCGCAGCGCCTCGTACATGACGAACTGCCGCTCGCTGGTGGGGTACGCCAGGAGGGCGTGAAGCTCCTCCAGCGGCAGCTCGTGGAAGTTGCGGGCGAAGCCGAGGCCGTGGCGGCCCTTCTCGATGGACCGGATCGCCTTCTGGAACGCCTCCTTGTACGTCTTGCCGATGCTCATCACCTCGCCGACGGCGCGCATCTGCGTCCCGAGGCGGTCCTCGACCCCCTTGAACTTCTCGAAGTCCCAGCGGCAGAACTTCACCACCACGTACTCGCCCCACGGGGCGTACCGATCGAGCGTGCCCTCCTTCCAGTACGGGATCTCGTCGAGCGTGAGCCCGCCGGCCAGGAGCGAGGAGACCATCGCGATGGGGAAGCCGGTGGCCTTGGACGCGAGAGCCGAGGAACGCGACGTACGCGGGTTGATCTCGATCACCACCACCCGGCCCGTCTTGGGATCGTGCGCGAACTGGACGTTGGTGCCGCCGATGACCTCGATGGACTCGACGATCGCGTAGGAGTAGGCCTGGAGCCGCGCCTGGAGCTCGGGGGCGATGGTGAGCATGGGCGCGACGCAGTAGGAGTCGCCGGTGTGCACGCCCATGGCGTCGACGTTCTCGATGAAGCACACGGTGATGAGCTGGTTCTTCGCGTCACGCACCACCTCGAGCTCGAGCTCCTCCCAGCCGAGCACCGACTCCTCGACCAGGATCTGCCGGACCAGGCTCGCCGCCAGCCCGCGCTCGGCGATGGTGCGAAACTCCTGCTCGTTGTAGACGAGCCCGCCGCCGGTGCCGCCCATGGTGTAGGCGGGACGGATCACCACCGGGTAACCGAGCCGTTCCACGATCCGGAGCGCCTCGTCCACCGTGTGCGCGATTTCGCTCCGCGGCGTCTCGATCCCGAGCCGCCGCATCGTCTCCTTGAACGCGAGCCGGTCCTCTCCTCGCTCGATCGCGTCGAGCTGGACCCCGATCACGCGCGTCCCGAAGCGCTCGAGGATGCCCTCTCGCGCGAGCTCCGAGGAGAGGTTCAACCCGGACTGTCCGCCGAGGTTCGGCAGCAGCGCGTCCGGGCGCTCCTTCTCGATGATGCGGGCGAGCGAGCGGACGTTGAGCGGTTCGATGTAGGTGGCGTCCGCCATCCCCGGGTCGGTCATGATCGTCGCCGGGTTCGAGTTCACGAGGACGATCTCGTACCCGAGCCGCCGGAGGGCCTTGCAGGCCTGGGTCCCCGAGTAGTCGAACTCGCAGGCCTGTCCGATGACGATCGGACCGGAGCCGATGATCATCACCTTCTTCACGTCCGAGCGGCGGGGCATGGGGCTGACCTCCTCCTGCAGAAAAAGGCGCAGGGCGGCGCCAGACTGAAGCCCCCACGCCCCAACGAGGAATCGGGGGATCCCTGATTCGGTTATCAGGCGTCTGTCCCGACCCCTCCCCTCCAACCGCCCGACCCGCCGGTCCGCGGGCCTAACCGGGCTGGACGCCTCCCGAGATCGCCACGCCCGAGCCCCGTCCCGGCCTCACGTCGCGGCGGGCGGGCACATCCCCCCGGCGTCGCGAACGCCCGGGCGCGCGGCCTTCTCCGCCTCGCAAGACGCCGCCTTGACGCAGCGGCACTCCTCGATGCCGAGCGCGGTCGCCGGGGTTCCGGCGGGCGAAGGGCCGATGAAACAGCAGACGAGCGAGGCGTCGCACACGGTGACCTCAGTGCCGACCCAGGCCGCGTCGTCCCCCGGGGCGAAGCTCGTGCAGGCGCAGGAGGCGGAGGTGAGAGAGAGCGACGGGGTCTGGGTGCAGCGCCAGACCACGCTCTCGGTGGTCTGCTCGGGCTCTTGCTCGTTCCCGCACGCGACCAGCAGGCCCCCGAGCAGCGCCCAGAGCAGGGGGGAGGCCCGGCGCCTGGGCCGCGAGCGCGACGCGGCGGCGACGTCTAGGGCACGAGGGGTGACGAGCGAGCGAAGGGACATTTCGACCTCCGCGCGGACGGCGCGCATCCGACGCCGAACCAGCCTCACACGGGCGGCGCCGCGACGCAACGCACAGCGGCGGCAGCGCCCCCGATCGACGGCGCGCCGGGTGAGCTTCCGTACGGGGTGCCGCCGGGTACGGTCGCCTGGCGGGACCGCAGCCTCGCGAGCTATGCTCGCGAATTGGATGCGAAGACCTCTGGTTCTGTTGGTGGCGCTCTCGCTCGCGCTCGGCGGCTGTGGGGACGGGGGCGGGGGCGACGGACGCGGCGGCGATGGCGATGACGGCGGCGGGCACGCCTTCGCCGAGCTCTACGCCGAGGACACGCTGCCGACCTTCGAGCTCACGATCCCGCCCGACTGCGAGCAGGCCCTCGCGCGGACCCCGGACGTCTACTGCGCCGGCGAGCTCCGGTACGTCCCGGGCACGGCGACGGGGACCGAGCTCACGCTCACCAACGTCGGCATCCGCCTCAAGGGCTCGGCGTCCTTCCGCCCCCTCGGCCAGAAGGCGGCGTTCAAGATCAAGGTCGACGAGTTCGTCGCCGGGCAGCGCCTGCTCGGGCTAAGACGCCTCACGCTCAACAACATGGTGCAGGATCCCAGCATGGTCCACGAGCGGCTCGGGTACCGCTACCTCCGCGCCGCCGGGGTACCCGCGCCGCTCTGCAACCACGCGCGGGTCCTGGTCAACGGCGAGTACTATGGGCTCTACGCCAACGTGCAGACCCTCGACGACGAGTTCACCGAGGCGCACTGGTCGCCGGCGCCGGGCAACCTCTACGACATCCCCACCGGCGAGTACTTCTACGATCTGTTGCCGCAGTACCTGGACCGCTACGACCTCGAGACCAATCAGGCCGCGGCGGACCGCACGGACCTGGCCGGGTTGATCGCATCCCTCGAGAGCGACGCGGAGTCGGCCTACGTCAACGCCGGCGAGCACCTCGACTGGTCCGAGTGGCTCGCCCTCGGCGCCGCCCAGGCCGTCATCGCCGACTGGGACGGGTATTTCGGCGCGCGCAACAACTACAAGCTCTACCACGAGCTCGAGCGCGACCGCTTCCTCCTGCTGCCCTGGGGCATCGATCAGACCTTCGGGATCACCGACGGCGCCGCGGGCGAGCCGCTCTTCCACCTCGACTACCGCATCGACCACAGCACGTCCGACCGGGAGCCGGGGACCGTCCTGCAGCGGTGCCAGCGCGCCCCGACCTGCTGGGGGCGCTACCTCGACGCGGTGGAGGCGGCCGTCGCGATCTTCGAGGAGTTGCCGCTCGCGAGCGAGCTCGACGCCATCGTCGCCCAGACCGAGGCCGCGCGGCTCGAGGACGAGCGCAAGGAGCACAGCGATCGGACCACGACCGAGTACCGTGACGCGCTCCGCACCTTCCTCGCGGAGCGCGGCGCCCGCGTCCGGGCGGACCTCGCGCGCGCGGGGCGCTGAGGCCCGCGCCCGCGGCTTGGGCGCGCGAGGAGCGCCGCGCGCTGTACGCGCGCGAGGCCGCGCGGTATCAACGTCCCGCCCCAGGTCGGCGCAAGGGGCCCCCACATCCGGAGCCGGAACCTCGATGCGCATCAAGCTCGTGCTCTTCGACCTCGACGACACCCTCGCCGTGTCCAAATCGGCGCTCGCCCCCGACATGGCCGAGGCGCTCGAACGGCTGCTCGAGACCCGCTTCGTCGCGGTCATCTCCGGTACCAAGTGGGAACTGTTCCGCGATCTGTTCGTCGCCAAGCTCGCGCCTCGCGTCTACGATCGTCTCGTCATCGCCCCGGTGAGCGGCGGGCAGATCTACCGCTTCCGCAACGGGGAGTGGCAGCGGGTGAACGAGAGTCATCTCGGGCTCGGCTTCGCCGAGATCGTGGCGGCGTTCGAGCAGGCGTTCGCCGACTGCGGCTTCGAGTCACCGAAGCAGACCTGGGGCCCCCAGTTCGAGGACCGGATCTCCCAGGTGACCTACTCCGCGCTCGGCCAGCAGGCGCCGGCGGCGGAGAAGAAGCGTTGGGACCCCGATCTGGCCAAGCGCGGCCCGGTCATCGCGGCGCTGCGACGGCTCCTGCCCGCGCACCTCTCGATCCGAGCCGGCGGCGGCAGCTCCATCGACGTGTCCGGGTTCGAGAAGGACTACGGGGTGCGGCAGGTGATCCTGCAGCTCCTCCGCGAGGGCATCGGCGAGGACGACGCGCTCTTCATCGGCGACGCGCTCCGACCCGGCGGCAACGACCACGCCGTGACGCGGACCCGCGTGCGCTACCGCGCGACCCGCGGCCTCGAGCACACCCGCGAGCTCATCGGGCAGATCCTCGCGGACGAGGACGCGGTGCTGGCCGCGAGCGGGCTCGGCCCCGACCACCCGGAGGCGCGGGGCGGGACCTGATCGCGCGCGGGGCGCGGGCCGGACGACGCGAACGGCCCGCGCGCCACTACCACTCGATGACGAGCGTCTGGCGCCCGGGTGCCGCGAGCGCGACCCGGAGCGTCCGGCTCGACGCCTCCCAGGAGTACTCGGCCGGGCCGGCCGCCGCGCGGCAGCGCCGCGGCCGGCGCTCGCTGAAGGCGACGCGCTCGCCGCCGTCGCGCAGCTCGAGCTCGCCGCGGTCCCGCTCGCGCCGCGCGGCGGTGACGGCGGCGGCCCCGTTGAGCTTGTCGGCCAGCCCGACCGCGGCGAAGCCGTCCACGATCGGCGCGAAGACGAAGAGCGCCCAACCGCCCTGACCGAGCGCCAGCTCGCGCCGCTCGTCGCGCCGCAGCCGCTCGACGGTCGCGGCGCCGTGGCGGAAGCACGCGAACTCGGCCCCGTCGAGCCCCGGGACGTCGCCCGGTCCCACCTCGCCCGCGAGCGGCGAGCCGCCGTCCGGCGACCAGCGGCAGTTGAACGCGCCGACCAGCCCCGCGGCCCCGGCGCGGTTCCAGAGCTTGAGCAGGCAGTCCTCCCGGGTCGGATCGCGGAGGAGCGTGTCCAGCGTGGGCAGGGCGGGGCCGTCAGCGCGCAGCACGGTGCCGTCCGCACAGACCAGACGCCTGAGGAGCGCGAAGTCGTGCGCGGCGGGGGGATCGGAGACGTACACGGGCCCGCCGGAGAGGGCGCGCGCGGCGGCGTGATAGCCACCCCACTCGTGCGCCGACTGGAACATGTCCCAGTCCGGGTGCATGAACTCCCCGAACCAGACCCCGACCTGGGCGTTGGCGTACAGGTGCGCGCCGTGGGACGCGGGTGCGCGGGGGAAGAAGTCGATCGAGGTGCGCTGGAGCGTGGAGTCGCGCGAGCCGTAGAACACCTCCTGAGCGTTGGCCATGCAGTTGAGGAGCCGCCCCGCGAAGTGCCGGCGGGCGCTCCCCTCCAGCGCGGCGCGGTACGCGCGCGTCACCGTCACCCGCCCTCCCTGCCGGTGGCTCACCGCCTCGAGCACGGCCTGGCTGTCCACCTTCACGCCATCGACGCCCTGCGCGGCGAGGGCGCCGTGGTAGTCGTCGAAGAAGCGCGCGATCTCGCGCGGCGGGACCAGGCCGACGAGGCTCCCCCACCAGTCGTGGTTGAAGTGCGGGACGTGCGCCAGCACCCCCTCGCCGAACTGGCGCGGCTGGTCGACGACGCCGTAGCCCGGCAGCGCCTCCGGATCGACGCCGCCCCAGTAGCCGACGATGGTGTGCCAGACCAGGACGAAGTCGACCCCGAACTCGCCCTTGGCGAGGGCGACGGTCGCCGCGAGGCCGCCCGGGAACCGCTCGTTGGCGGTGAAGGCGGTGAGCCGCCGCTCGCCCGTGGGCCGCCGCGCCGTACGCTGCCAGCCGTCGTCGAGGATGACGAAGCGCGGCGTGACGCCGCCCGCCGCGAAGCTCGCGAGCCCCGCCCGGACGGCGTCGTGGCTCACCTCTTGGTAGAAGGCGTCCCAGGTGCACCACCCGAACCGCTCGACGAAGTCGGGCAGCGCCTTGTCGCGCCGCAGGCGTCCCGCGCCGAGGCGCGAGCCCACCGCCCGGGCGCCCGCGCGGACGAGCGCGCAGGGGTCGGCGCCGCCGGCGACGCACGCCGCCCGCCCGCCGCGCCCCGGCGTGAAGGGGTCGCCCGTCTCACCCAAGAGCTCCAGGGTGTCGTCCGGCCTGCCGCGGAGCGAGAACCGGAAGGGCTCCTCGACGAGCGGCACGAGCAGCAGCCACCGCCCGTCCGCGAGCCGCCCGACGAGCGACTGTGTCTCGGGAGGCACCTCGGCGAGGCGCGTCCCCGCGCCGGGCTTCATCCAATACGGCTCGTACCGGTGGCAGACCGTGAACCGCTCGAGGTCGACCACGGCGCCGAGCGTGAAGCGGAGCCGACTGGCGCTCTGCCGGGCGCGGGCGGTGACGAAGACGCCGACGCCGCTGGGGTCGTCCTCGAGCGAGAGCGTCGCCTCGACACCGCGCAGCAGCGGCACCCCGTCGAGCGCGACGACGCCGTCGGAGCGCTGAAACGAGCCTCTCACCGCCGCCTGCGTACCAGACCCGCGAGCCCGCTCCAAGGAGAGGGCGCGGCGGCGGCACCACGGCACGGCGCTCCGAGCGCAGCTCCACCTTCGGTCTCGGCTCGCCCCGCGCGGGGCGCTGCCGAGGTCCACCGACGACACCGGCCGGAGCGCGTGGCCCCCGGTGGCGGCTGCTCGGTGGCGAGCGGTCTGCTATACGGCCCCCCGGGCCATGCTCACCGACAACCTGCTCGATCTCATCGGCAACACGCCGCTCGTCCGCCTCAAGGGCGAGGACATCTTCGCCAAGGCGGAGTTCCTCAACCCGGGCGGCAGCCTGAAAGACCGCGTCGCGCGCGCCATGCTCGAGGGCGCGGAGCGCGACGGGCGCCTGCGACCCGACTCGATCATCGTGGAGCCGACCTCGGGGAACACCGGCATCGGCCTCGCGCTGGTCGGGAGGCTGAAGGGGTACCGGGTCATCATCGTCATGCCCGAGGGCATGAGCCAGGAGCGCAAGAAGCTGATCCGCGCGCTCGGCGCCGAGCTGGTCCTCACCCCCGACGCCGAGTCGATCCCGGGCGCGGTGCGGCGGGCGCGGGAGCTGGCCGGCACCGATCCGCGGATGTTCCTCCCGAACCAGTTCGAGAACCCCGACAACCCCCGGGTGCACTACGAGGAGACCGCGCACGAGCTCTGGCGCCAGATGAGCGGGGACATCGACTGCTTCGTGGCGGGCGTCGGCAGCGGGGGGACGATCCAGGGCATCGGCAGGTTCCTCCGGGAGCGCAAGCCCGGCGTGCGCATCGTGGCCGTCGAGCCCAAGAACGTGTCCGCGCTGCTCGGGCACGAGCCGGGCCTCCACCAGATCCAGGGCATCGGCGACGGGTTCGTCCCCGCGGTCCTCGACACCTCGCTCCTCGACGAGGTGATCGAGGTCACGGACGAGGACGCGATCGAGACGACGCGACAGCTCGGCCGTGACTACGGGCTGCTCGTCGGCATCTCGTCAGGGGCCAACGTCTGGGCGGCGCGCCAGGTCGCGGCCCGCGGTCGCGGCAACGTCGCCACCCTGCTCCCCGATCGTGCCGAGCGCTACTTCAGCACGGCGCTGCTCTGATGCCGTTCTGCCGCGCGGCGCCGCCGGGGGCAGGGCGCGGCCCGCGACGGCCCCCCGCGGCCACCGCGCACGGAGCCGGGAGACGATTCGATGAACCGGAGCTGCCGCCACCTCGCGCGCGCCGCGGACGGCGACCGCCAGCGGCCGCAGATCGAACCCCGGCGCCGGGCCCCCTCGCCCCGCAACGATGCGGGGCCGGCGCGCCGCCGACCGACCTCCGCGGGAACCCGCGGGGCGACGCGCCCGCGACCGGCCACGACGGCGGCGCCGTCGCCGGCACCGGCGCGCGCGAGCACCCGCCGTGAGGCGTGACGAACCCGGGCGGGGTCACGGCTGGCCGCGCGGCGGCGCTCGCCGACGCCCCGCCCGCCGTCAGTTCACGACGGCCGAGAAGCCCTCGAGCCGGTGCCCGGACCCGTCCTCCCAGATCTCGAAGCCCCCCATGACCGCGATGAGGTACCACGAGCTCTGGAGGTAGCCGCGCCCTGCCGCGTCGTCGATGAACGTCTTCAGGTCGAAGCTGTAGGAGGGGAGATCGCCGTTGTGCACGTAGGAGATGACCGGTGACTGCCCGTTGTTCCCGTACCAGACCGCCCAGGTCTGCCCGGCGATGCTCACGGCGCTCGCGACGCTGGTGCCGACGGGCTGGTACCCCGACGGCTTGTGGTACCAGACCATGAGGTACGCAGCGTCGGCGGTGGTGCCGCCGGCGCTGCCGCTGAACCAGACGTCGTAGGTGACGTTGAACTGGCCGGTGCCGCCCGACCAGGCCATGCAGGTCGGGATGCTCGAGATCGCGCTGACCTGACGCGGCAGGTTGCTCCCCTCCGTCGCCGCGCTGCCGTTGGTGCCGATGTAGATGGACGGAAACGAGAAGGGCTCGTTCCGGGCCGACCCGGGTGTGCCGGCGGCGTTGCTGATGGTGAAGGAGGCGCCGCTGTAGGTGAGCGTCTGGCTCTGGAAGTTGCCCCAGCCGTTGTTCTGGACGACGTAGGCGTTGCGCGAGCCGTCCTTGAGGTAGCTCCGGCCGTACCGGTCCGTGATCGTTCCCGAGCCGGTGACGGAGTTGCTGCACGGCCCGGTGCTGCCGCCCCCGGTGCCGCCGCCCGAGCCGCCCGGGCCGATGTCGTTGACGCAGAAGTCGTAGGGCACGTCCTGAGCACCGGTGTCCTCGGAGCCCTCGCCCGGGACGAACACCAGCGCCGACTCGATGGGCTGACCGGCGTAGTTGTCCCCGGAGTTGTCCCAGCACTTGGTGTTGAAGCCGTCCCAGGGGATGGTCACGTCCTCGTTGAAGGTGCTGAGCGTCGCGCACCAGCGATCGTCCTCGCTGCTGGCGCCGTTCGGACCCTGGATCTGCACCCGGATGGTCGTGCCCGCCGCGCCCCGGTTGTTGACGTTGACCACGAGCCCGGCGCTGTCGGCGGGCGGGGTCCAGGTGCTCTTGGGCGGGTCCTCGCCCTGCTCCTGGTTGACGTTGAAACCGACCATCGCGATGGCGCTGTAGTCGGCGGTCATGGGCACCAGGCCGCTGATGCACCAGGGCCCGTCGTCCACCATGTCGGCGAACACGGGGTCCTCGGTCGCCGTGGCCTGCTCCGCCTCGTCCACCGCGGACCAGGCGTAGCCATGCCAGTCGCCGTTGACGTGGTAGCCGGTGACAGGGCCCGCCCCGCCCTCGGTCGTGCCCCCGGTGGCGGTCCCGCCGGAGCCCCCGGCGCCACCGGTCACCGCGCCCCCGGTGCCCACGCCCCCGGTCGCTGCCCCACCGGTCGTCGCGCCCCCCGTCACCGCGCCGCCGCTCGCCGCGCCCCCGGTGCCCACGCCCCCGGTCGCCGCCCCGCTCGCGCCGACGCCGCCGGTCACGGCCCCGCCGACCCCGACGCCCCCGGTCCCCACACCCCCGGTCCCGATGACGACCCCGCCCTGGCAGGCGCCGTTGACGCAAGCCGCCCCCGCCGCGCACGCGACGCCGCAGGCGCCGCAGTTGGCCGCGTCGCTGGCCAGGCTGACACAGACACCGCCGCACTGGGCCTGGCCCGGCGGGCAGCTGCACACGCCGCCCGTGCAGGTGCCCGTGCTGCAGACGACCCCGCAGGCTCCGCAGTTCGCGGGATCGCTCGCGAGGTTGGGGCAGCTGTTCCCGCACTGGGCCGTGCCCGCGGGGCACGCCGTGCCGCAGGTGCCGGCGCCGCAGAACGTCCCGGCGGGGCAGACGAGGTTGCACGCGCCGCAGTGGGACCCGCTGCTCAGGACGTCGACGCAGCTGCCGCCGCAGTCGGTCAGGCCCGCCGAGCACAGACAGGACCCCGCCGTGCAGGAAAGGCCCGGGGGGCAGACGTTCCCGCAGGCGCCGCAGTGGGCGCGGTCGGTGGTGAGATCGACGCAGGCCGCACCGCACGGCGCGTAGGGGACCTGACACGACGGCGAGGCCACCGTGCAGACACCACCGACGCAGGTCGTCCCCGCCGCGCAGATGCCGCCGCAGGCCCCGCAGTTGTTCGCGTCGCTCACCTGGTCGGTGCACACGGTGCCGCAGCGGGCGTAGCCGTCGGCGCATCCGGTCGCGCCCGTGGGCGGCTCACTCGTGCAAGCGACGACGATCGAGGTCAGCAACACCGACAGCCAGCGGACGACGGGGGCACAGGTCGCGTTCTTCATGGTCCAACACCTCGGGGCAGCGTCTCGACGGCGAGTCCTCGCGATCATCCGCGGCGCGGCCGGGCGCCGGCGGCGCAGATGGGTCGAGCCGAAGCTTGCACTCGGACGCGGGAGGAGGCTGACGATTCCCTGACCGTGTTCGATGCGAAGTCGCGAGAGCGCTGCAGCACGAGGCGATTTTTCTCGACCAGGAGGCGGCCGCACGGCTCGCGAAGACGGGCTCCTCGCCACGCGAAACCGGCCTTCATGCCTCACCGAAGCTCCGCTCCGGGCGGCGCGGCGCCGGCACGGCGAGGGCGCTCCGCGGCGGGTCCCGCTCCCGTCCCCCGCCTGGCTCCCGAGCTTGGGACCCGTTTGGTGGGGCGCGGGTACGGTACTATCATCGCCCGCATGGCAACGAGACGTGGGGGGCGGACGGGGGGCCTCGGTCGGGTGGTCTTCACGAGCGTCGCGCTCGCGACGGGTGCCGCGGCGTGCGGCAAGGCGGCGGTGAGCACCGGCGCCGCCGCGGGGACGGTGGGCCGCGACCTGGCCGACCGAGCGGGCGAGGTGCCGCGCGGCGCGGAGGTGTGCGCGATGAAGAAAGCGCTCGCCGCCCCCACCCCGGGCGTAGAGAAGCCGCTCCGGGAAACCTGCGCGGACGCGGCCACGAGCGAGGAGCTCTGGCGCCGCGCGATGATCGTCCTCGGCGCCTACGCGGCGCGCCTCGAGGCGGTCGCGGGCGGCGCCGACCCGACGCGCGCGGGCCAGCTGGCGGCGGCGCGCCCGGGGGTGGCCGGCCCGAGCTGGATCGAGGTGGAGGACCCCGCGGAGGTCGAGACCCGCGCGGCGGTCGCGAAGCTCGTGGAGCTGCTCGGCCAGGACGAGCAGAAGCCGGACCTCGACGACATGGTCAGGGCGGCCACCCCGCACGTGGAGACGCTCTGCGAGGGGATGGATCCCTACTTCGACGCGCAGCTCTCGGCGCTCGCCGAGATCCGGCGCGACGTCGAGAAGCGCCAGACCAGCCGCTCCGACCGGCGCTGCGGCATGGTGGACAACCGGAGCTTCTGCGTCGGCGAGTCGGCGCAGGATCGGCTCGACCAGGGCGCCGTCTTCGGCGAGCTCGCGGCGCTCATGCGCGGCTACGTGGAGGCCAAGAACGCCCTCGCGCGATTCTGCGCGGCCCACGCCAAGCTCGCCGAGGCCGCGCAGGCCGGTCGGGTGAAGCAGCGCGACACGACGGCAGCGCTGATCGAGGCGGTGAAGGCCGCCAGGGTGACCACGCTGGCGGACGTGGACGCGACCGCGAGCGCCAGCTCGGCCCCCGCCGGCGCCTCCAGCGCGGGCGCCGCCGCATCGACGCCCAAGGAGAAGTGACGCTCGCGCTAGCGCAGCACCATCAGCACGACCAGCAGCGTGAGCGCGACGACGAGGGCGATCGCGACGAACTCCGGGGAGATGCCCGACCCCGAGGCGGGGCTCTCGCCGCTCGGGGGGGAGGGCGCCACGGCGCGCCGGCGCTCGGGGGCCTCGGCCCGCGGAGCCCCGCGACGATCGGCAGGCGGCGCGGCGCGGCGAGGACGCGCCGCGCGCGGCATGGCGACGGCGGCGCCATCCTCGCCCGGCGCGTGGTCGCCGATCGGGGCCTCCACGTCCGTCGCGCGCCGCTTCCGCTTCCGGTCGCGCGTGGCGTCGCGCCTCGAGCCCTCCCCCGCCGCCGCGGGGGTGTCGGGGGGGCGCACCGCCGTCTCCGGCAACGGGACGGTCGGCTCCTCCACCTGCGGCTGGGCGGGCTCCGGCACGTTGGCCAACGGCCCCACGGGGGGCTCGGCCGGGGCGGGACCGGCGCCAACCGGCGCGACCACGGGCGGCGCCACCTCGCCGGCGGCGGGGGCGGCCGCCTCCGCGGCGCGGTCGTCGATGGCGGGCGGCGGCGCCATGCGCAGCGACGCCCCGGGGAACCGGGCCGGATCCACCGCGAGCGTGGGCCGATCTTGCTCCTCCTCCTCGTCGTCGTCCTCGACCGCGTCGAGCAGCTCGGAGGGATCCTTGATCGCGTAGGCCGAGAGCTCCTCCGCGGAGAGCGCCGGGATCGAGGTCCACGTGATGCGGCCGGCGAGCGGCGCCGGCAGGTTCGACCAGGCGACGCGCGTCACGGGCCCCGGGGGCACGCTGCTGTTCACCACGGGGATGGGCTCCCCGGAGGCGAGCCCGATCGCGGTCGCGACCGGGGACAGGATGGACACGAGCGAAGGATCGAGCAGCTGCTCGACGTCGACCATCCCCCGGCCGCGTCGGAGGAAGACCGCCAGCGCAGCGAGCCCCTCGAGGCGGTTGCGGTCGGGGAGCCGGGCCGAGGCGCCCGCGACGACGCCGTCCGCGGCGAGCTCGACGCGCAGCAGACAGGAGGCCTCGATGTGCGTCACCCGGGCCGGGACGCGTGCCATCGCGACCGCATGCAAGAGCCGCCCCGGGCCGAGCGACGCGAGGTCGACGCCGAACCGCGACCCGGTGAGGAGGCGCTCGGCGATCGTGAGCTCCTCGCGGTGGCTCGGCATGACGAGCTCGACCAGCCGCTCCGTGTCGAGCATGCGCTCCCCGGCGTTCCAGAGCTCCCCCAGCGGCGCGGCGACGAGGCGCGAGAAGCTCAGCCGGCTCTCCTTGGCGATCTCCGCCAGCAGTCGCTCGACCGTCCCGCCGAGCTCCTCTTCGACCACGATCGCCGTCGGATCGAGCTCGGCGATCCGCGCCATCTCGCTCAGGAGCTCCTCGGGAGCGCAGGCGAACACCGCCGCGCCCGCCCGGCGCAGCGCGCCGCAGACGGCGTCGACCCGCGACACGCGCTGATCGACGATGACCAGCCGGGCCCCGGCGAGGGGCCCGTCGGCCGCGGGATCCCGGGGCGCCTCGCCGGACACGGCGATCGTCGCGCCGGTGAGCTCGCAGGGCGCGGGGGCGACGTCCGCCACGACGCGGGAAACCGCCGCGCGGAGCCGCCGTACGTAGGTCGCGACCAGCTCGGGGGCGCGCAGCGTGAACCGCACGGCGCCGCGCGACGGGATCCGCGCGAAGCGAGCGAGGCCCGCGCGGAGCTCCTGCTCCAGCGTCGCGAGCAAGTCGCCGAGCGTCGTCGTCCGCGGCACCGCCAGCAGCGACAGCGGGCTCGGCTCGGCGAGGATGGTGGCCGAGAGCGTGGTCGCGAGCTCCTCGACGCTGAACGACGCGTCGACCACCTGGCGCGCCCCGAGCGTTCGCGCGGCCATCACCGTGCGCAGCCGCGCGCCGCCGCCGAGCACGACGATGGGCAGCTGGCGAGCATGCAAGGCGTTGACGAGGTTCGTCCTCGTGCAGGCCTCGAGATCGAGCACGGCGAGGCGCGGCTCGATCTGGGCGAGCCGATCGAGAGCCCGCCCGGGCGACGTCGCGACCACCGCGTGGCCGAGCTCACCGAGTCGTGCCACGACGGCTCGCAGCATGGGGCTGGGCCGAGCGGCCAGGATGAGGTCGACCGGCCCCACGACGGAGGGCGTCGCGGGACGAACGGTGGACCGCGCGGCACCCGCTTCCCCGTCCGCGGAAGGGCGACGTCCCTCTGGATCAGGCGTCCCTGGCGTGCTCAACGGCGCGTTCCTCGGTCCCCGAGCGACACGCCACTACATGCCAGCAGATCGGGGGATCCGCAACACCCGTCGCCCCGGGGGGCCGTCGAGGGGCTCCCGACCATGGCGGCGCCGCGGGCGGCCCCGCGCGGTCGCCGCGCCGCCCGGATCCGGGGCCCGCTGGTGCGCGCGGCGTCGCCTCCGGTCTTCTGGTCACCCGCGCTCGGTGCGCGGTGCGTCACTCGGCCGGCGGTGCGACCTTGGAGACCGGCGACGCCGCGGACTCTCGCCGCCGCGACCACCAGGCCTTCGCGACGGCGAGCGCGATCACGAGCACGATGAGCAGAAGCACGCCGTGCTCCGCGCGCCGCACCTGGGCGATGGCCCAGTCGATGTCCGCGCCCCAGTACCAGCCCGCGAAGACGAACGACGGCACCGAGATCGCCGCGGCGAGCCCGTCGTAGGTGAGAAACTTCAGGTACGGGCCCCCGAGCGAGCCGGCGGTGAAGAACCCCACCGAGCGGAGACCCGGCATGAAGCGCGCCGCGAACAGCATCTTGGGGCCGTGCGCCTGGACGACGTGACGGGCGCGCTCGATCCGCTTGGGGGTGAGCACCCAGCGAAACGGCCGGTGACGGACGATGTCGAGCCCGAAGCGGCGCCCTATGCTGAACATGATCCCGTCGCCGCCCATGCACGCGAGGAACGCCATCATGGACGCGAGGGGCACGCTCGCGTGCGGCCGCGGCGTCCCGTCGGGCAGGGGCAGGTAGGTGAGGTACCCCATCGTCAGCAGCGTGATGTCCTCCGGGATCGGCAGCCCGAGGCCGCAGACCACGATGACCGCGGAGCCGACCAGATACACGGTCAGGGCGTCGGAGGACTCCAGCGCGAGCGTCAGCCAGGTGAAAAACTCGTCCATGGGTCCGCGGAGCGCGGACTAACCTAGTGTACGCGAGGTCGCCTCGCCACCCGTTCGTCGCGCCAGCCACGCGCCGCGGGCCGCGCCCTGGCGCCGGGGTAGGATGGCGGCGCCCGCGACCCGAGCGCGCGGAGCCCTCATCGCCCGGCGCGCCCGCGCCACTCCGTCAGCACGCGCACCGCGCTCTCGACGTGGCCCTCCGCGGTGGCGAGGCTCGCGGGCCGGAGCTCGCTGAACACGTCGTCCGGCTCCTCGGCGGTGACCGAGGAGGGGAGGTAGGGCCCCGCCACCCCGGCCAGCCACGCGCCCCCGCTCCGTTCCCGGAAGCGGAACACGAAGTAGTCGCCGCCGGGGCGCCGGACCCGCCCGAGCAGCGCGATCGCCGCCGGGGGTGCGCCCAGCTCCGCCGGGTGGGCGAGCCATCCCACCAAGTGCGAGCGGGCGAGCGCCTCCTGGGTGCAAGCCGCGGCCGGGAGCCGAGCCAGCTCACCGCGCGGCGCCAGGAACCGGAAGAGCGCCGCCCGGGTCTCGTCGTCGGCGGCCAGCCCGGCGAGCGTCGCGTCGCTCACCGGCTGGTCGAGCGCGAGCAGCGCCTGCACGGCGTGGAGCCGGAGCGTCGCGTCCGCGTGGCTCTCCATCGCGCGCAGCGCTGCGATCCGCGCCGCGCTGGGCTCGGCGAAGCAGGCCAGGGCCTCGAGCGCGAGCGCGATCTGGCCCCCCAGGTCGAGGTGCCGGGCGGTTCGGCGCGCTGGCGCGCGCGGGAGCGCGTCCAGCCGCTCGCGCAACGACGAGAGGTGGGCGAGCACGAGCGCCTCGCCGCGCGCTCCGGCGGCGGCGCCCCCGCGAACGTCACCGCACCGCTCCACGACCAAGGTGAGCAGCTGCGGCCACCAGGGGTGGCCGGTCCCGAGCCGCAGCAGCTCGGGGAAGAGCAGCTCGGCGCGGATCGCGGAGAGCGCCTGCGCCGGGAACTCCACCGCCGGGTCCCGTTCGCCGACGACCCGCGCGAGCCCGCGCACGAGCGCCGCTCGATCGTTGGGCTCGAGCAGCGCGCGCAGCGCCGCGCTCCGCGTGGCCGGGGTCAACGCCGCGTAGGCCTCGTCGACCCGCCGCAGCTCCTCCGGGCTCGCGGAGCGCGCGGCGGCATCGAGGAGCGCCGCCGGCCTTGGATCGACCGGGGGCGCGAGCCCCTCTGCCACGCCCGGCGCCCTGGTGCGGGGACGGGCGGAGGAGGCGCGCGGGTCCGGCGCCGGACCGGGCGCCGCCCCCTCGCGCTCGAGCTCGAGCGCGAGGCGCAGCAACCGCGTCGTCTGCGCCGGGGTGAGCGGGAGCCGCACGCGTCCGAGCGCCGCGAGCGCGGCCTCGCGGCGCGCCGGCTCGGGGGCGACCAGATCGGCGAGCACGCGGGCGTCGTCGAAGTCCCGCGCGTCGGCGGCGCGGCGGATGAAGCGCTGGATGGCCGGCAGCAGGCTCCGCTCGGCGTCGCCGGGGACGATGTCGACGCGGAGGTTCCGCCCCGCGTCGAGGGCCGGCTGCATGCGGGCGAGATCGGCGCGCAGCGGATCGTCCTCGCCGAAGTAGGCGTAGTGGGGGACGAGGAGCTGATCGGCGAAGCGAACCGGGGTGCGCAGGTCGCGCTCGCGCGCGGCGAGCGGTCGGAACGGGACGAGCCCCTCCTGGCCCCAGGCGAGCAGCACGCTCGGCGCGTACAGCCCCCCCGAGCTGCCCGTGAGCTTCACCGAGGGCTCGGGATCGAGCGCCAACAGGGCGGCGAGCGCGCCCCCGACGGCGTGGCCGAAGACGTACACGCGCTCGTCCAGGACCCGGGGGTGCCCCGCGAGGTGCCGCACCGCCGTCCTCACGTCGTCCACCTCGCCGAAGCAGAGCTCGTAGTCGCCGGGGTTGCCGTTCTCGCCGCGGAGCGAGGGGAGCAGCACGGCGTAGCCCGCCGTGACGAAGCTCCAGGCGCTCGCGGCGTCGGACTCGGCCAGCGCGAACCCGCTGTGCAGGTAGAGGACGCCCGGGACGGGCTCCTCCCCGCTCGGAAGCATGAGCCAGGCCTCGAGCGGGCCCGTAGCGCCCGCCAGGGTCACCTCGGTCGCGTAGGCCGGCGGTGGCGTCACCGAGGCCTGGTCGGGCGCGGGCCCGTGCCGGGTGAGGCGCGTGCGGTGCGCCGCCCGCGCCTCCCGGTACGAGTACCCGGCGAGCCCGATCGGGCCGTGCTCGAGCTGCGCCCGCGACCAGCCCGCGAAGACAGCGAACCCGAGGCCCCCGAGCACGGCGTGGACGGCGATCCCGGAGAGGACGCCCCCGAACGCCACCGCGACGCCCAGCCACTCGTCCTGCGCCGACTCGCCCGCGCGCCGCCGCGCCCGCACCCCCAGCGCCCCGAGCAGCAGCGCGACGGCCGAGACGAGCAGGAGCGGGTTGAAGACGAGGCTCGCGAACGCCCAGGAGGCGGGGCGGCGCCAGAGCGGTGCGTTCCCCGGGGGGCGGCGCGATCCGGGCGACGGCCCCGGGGACTCGAGCGCCGCCCCCGCCGCAGCCGCAGCGAGCGGCGGGGGTTCGTCGGGCGCCGCGGGCGCCCGGGGCTCCTCCGTCAGAGCTGTCCGGAGTCCGCGATCACGACGGCCGCCGAGGTCTTGCCGTCACGCGACCCCGTGGCTTCCATCTTCTTCACCACGTCCTCGCCCTCGACCACCCGGCCGAAGACCACGTGCTTGCCGTCGAGCCATTCGGTCTTCGCGGTGCAGATGAAGAACTGCGAGCCGTTGGTGTTCGGCCCGGCGTTGGCCATGGACAGGACGCCGGGCCCCGTGTGCTTGAGCGAGAAGTTCTCGTCGGCGAACCTCTCTCCGTAGATGGACTCGCCGCCGGTCCCGTTGCCGCGGGTGAAGTCTCCCCCCTGGCACATGAAGCCGGGGATGATCCGGTGGAAGGACGAGCCCTTGAAGCAGAGCGGCTTGCCGCTCCGGCCGACGCCCTTCTCCCCCGTGCAGAGCGCGCGGAAATTCTCCGCCGTCTTGGGGACGACGTCGGCGAAGAGCTCGAACACGACGCGGCCCGTCGGAGCGCCGCCGATGGTGATGTCGAAGTACACGCGCGGATTCTGCATGGTCGGTCCGTCCTCCCCGGGCTACGGTGGGGGAACACAACTCTTGCCGTTCCACGAGGCCGACGCAAGCCTCGAACGCGGCGAGAGCGCCGGCCGCGTCGCGCGCGGACGGCGGACGGCGCTGGTGCGGCTAGGGTCCCGCGCCTGCCAGCCGCGCCGCCTCCGCCCGCCCCTGGGCCTCGTCGCCCCGCCAGAGCAGCGCGCCACCGGCGAGGAGGAGCAGCGCGAGCGAGAGCACCGACCAGCGCGGCCCTACCGAGGCCGAGGTGAGCCCCACCAGCAGCGGCCCCACCACCGCCGCGAACTTGCCGAGCATGTTGTAGAACCCGAACATCTCACCGGCCATGCGCGCGGGGATCAGGCGCGAGTAGAGCGAGCGGCTGAGCGCCTGCGCCGCGCCCTGCACCAGGCCGACGACGACGGCGAGCAGGTAGAAGAGCGTGGCGGTCATGGCGGCGCTCATCCCCACCACGCCGAGGTAGACGCCGATCGCGATCAGGATGCTGGTCCGCGTGCCGAGCCGCTCGCCGAGCCGCCCGAACAGGATGGCGGCGGGGAATCCGACGAACTGGGTGACGAGCAGAGCGACGATGAGCGCGGAGTCCGGCAGGCCGAGCTCGCTGCCGAAGCTCGTGGCCATCACGATGATGGTCTGCACCGCGTCGATGTACAGCCAGTACGCGAGCAGGAACCGCGCCGCCGTGGGCAGGGCGCGGAGCGCGCGCACCGCCCCGCCGAGCTCGCGCAGCGCCCGCCCGACGGCGCCGCGGAGCGCGCCCCCGCTCGCGGGCTCCGGCACCCAGCCGAGGAGCGGCAGCGTGAAGCCGGCCCACCAGAGCGCCACGGAGAGGAACGCGACCCGGGTTGCTGCCACGCGGTCGGGGAGGCCGAAGGCTTGCGGCCGGAGGACCATGGCGACGTCGAGCGCGAACAGGAGCCCCCCCCCGAGGTAGCCGAGCGCGTAGCCGAGCGACGAGACACGGTCGCGCGCCTCGGGCCGTGCGACGCTCACCAGCAGGCCGTCGTAGGGCACGTTGGCGCCGAGGAACCCCACCGTGCCCGCGACGTAGAGGGCCGCCGCGAGCCACCACGCGCCGGCGGGGACGAGGTAGAGCGCCGCTGTCGCGACGACACCGAGGAGCGCGAACGCCGCGAGGAGGGCCTTGCGCAACCTCCCGGCGTCGGCCAGCGCCCCGATGAGCGGCGCCAGCACCAGCACGATGGCGCTGGCGGTGGAGCTCGCGACCCCGAGCCGCAGGGAGGCGACCCCCGGCGGGGCGCCGGCGCACCAGAACTTGTGAAAGAAGAGGGGAAACAGCGCCGCCGTCACCGTGGTGGCGAAGGCCGAATTGCCCCAATCGTACAGGGCCCAGGCGAGCGCCGCGCGCCGGCCTGGCGCGGGAGCGGGCGCGGCCGGCGCGCTCACGACGAGCGAGCCCCCGCGCCCTTCCGGAACCTGACCCGCGTGTAGGCGAGGTGCCCGAGGAGCAGCGCCGCGACCAGAGGCAGCACGGCGTACCTCATGGCCGCCGTGAAGGGGCCGAGCGCGGGTGAGCCGATCTCCGCCAGGACGAGGTAGGTGACGTAGGCGAGGTAGCCGGCAAAGAGCAGGATCCCTTCCCACCGGTCGAGCCGATGCTGGGTGGCGAGCATCGACCAGATGGCGAGCGCGATGGCCAGGCAGAGCGGGATGTCGAAGACCTGCATCGCGGGACTGACCACCAGGCCCGACCCGGACACCACGCTCGAAGCGCCGAGGATCATCAGCACGTTGAAGATGTTGCTGCCGACCACGTTGCCGATGGCCAGGTCACGCTCGCCGCGCACGGTGGCGATGACGGACGCCGCGACCTCCGGGAGCGAGGTACCCACGGAGACGATGGTGAGGGCGATGATGGCCTCTCCCACCCCGAGCGCGCGGGCGACCGCGGTGGCGCCGTCGACCATGAGTCGTCCGCCGATGACCAGCCCGCCGAGCCCGAACAGCACGAGCGCCACGCTCACGAGCCAGTCCTGGACGCGGGCCGGAGGGGGCGGCGGCGGCGCGCCCGGCCGAAGGCTCGCCGCGCGCTGCTCGCGACGACTCGCGAAGACCGAGTAGACCGAGTAGCCGACGGCGCCGGAGAAGAGCAGCACGCCCTCGATCGGGTGCACCAGCCTATTCCAGGCGAAGAGCACGAACGCCAGGCTCACCACGGCCAGCAGGGGCAGGTCGCGCCGGACGAGCTGCGGCGAGGTGACGAGCGGCGCCAGCGTCCCGCAGACCCCGAGGATGAAGAGCACGTTGAAGACGTTGCTGCCGACGACGTTGCCGACCGCGATGTCCGACTTGCCTTGCAGGGCCGCGTAGCTCGAGACGATGAGCTCCGGGGCGCTGGTGCCGTAGGCGACCACGGTGAGCCCGATGACGAGCGAGGAGACGCCGGCGAGGGTAGCGAGGCGCGTGGCGCCCCGCACCAGGAGATCCCCGCCGATAGCCAGGACAACCAGCCCGAGGACGATGGAGCCGACGGCGAGCAGCATGACGACGGCCCTTCTACCCTATCCTGGGGCGAGCCGCGCGAAGGCCGCGAGATCCTGCTCTACGAGATCGAGGCACTCGTGCCAGAAGCGCGGGTCGCCGAGTTCGATCCCGAGCGTCGAGCGCGCCACCGCCTCCGCCGAGCCGCTGCCGGAGGCGGCGAGGAACCGCTCGAAGGCCGCGAAGAACTCGCCTCGCGCGGGCCCGTCGCTCGCCCGGCAGGCCCGCGCGGCGAGCCCCCGGGAGACGAGGTACCCGAAGGTGTAGGGGAAGTTGTAGAAGCTCGTCCCGACGAGGTAGAAGTGGAGCTTCGAGGCCCAGAACCAGGGGTCGAGCTCGGACGGCTCGAGCGCGTCGCCGAAGGCCGCGCGCTGGGCCGCCAGCATCAGCTCCGAGGCGCGGGCGGCCCCGATCTCGCCGCGCTCGCGCTCCTCGTAGAAGGCGCACTCGAAGTCGAACCGCATCGGGACGTTGAGCAGGAAGGCCACCCCATCGTTCAGGCGCTGATCGAGGACGGCGAGGCGCCGGCCTGGTGACGCCGCGGGGTCGGCCAAGACGGCGTCGGTGACGAGCTGCTCGGCGAAGGTCGACGCCGTCTCCGCCAGCGTCATCGGGTATTCGCGCTGCCAGGGTCGCAGCCCGTTCATCAGCGCGTTGTGGTAGGCGTGGCCGAGCTCGTGCGCCAGCGTCTGCACGTCACCCGGCGCGCCGGCGAAGGTCAGGAAGATGCGCGACTCGCCGATGAGCGGCGAGCTGGTGCAGAACCCGCCGGGGCGCTTGCCGTCCCGCGGCTGGAAGTCGATCCAGCGCCGCTCGATCGCCCGATCCGCGAAGCGCTGGAGGGCTGGGTAGCCGGCGAAGGCGGCGTGGAGCCGCGCCACCGCCTCGTCCCAGTCGAGCCGCCCCTCGTCGCTCGTCGGCCAGGGCGCCTCGAGATCCTGGAACCCGAGCCGCTCGCGGCCGAGCGCCCGCGCCTTGCGCCGGAGGAAACGCCGCGGGACCTCCTGGCGAGCGCGAACCGCCGCCAGCATGACCTCGAGCGTCTCTCGCTCGATCGCCGCGTCGAAGAGCGCCGGCTCGAGGTAGTGCGCGACGCCGCGCCGCCGGTTCAACGTGAGCCGCGTCCCCGCGATGGCGTTCAGGGCGGCGGCGACCGTGTCCCCCACGCCCTCCCAGGCGCGGTTGCCGCCCCTCAGCGCCGCGCGGCGCCCCGCCGGGTCCGGATCCCCGAGCAGGCTGCGGACGACGGAGACGGGCCGCCGTTCGGGCGCGCGCCCCGGCACCTCGAGGACGAACTCCAACTTGCCGGAGAGCTGGTCGTACAGCCGTCCCCACGCCGCGATGCCGTCCACCCCGAGGGCGGCCGCCAGCGCCTCGAGCTCGGGCGCCATCGAACGGCTGGCCTCTTGCCGGAGCCGGGCGAGCGGGTACGCGATCGCCTTCACGTCCTCGCGCGCGACGAAGGCGGCGAAGTCCGCGGCGGGGGCGGCGCCGAGGCGCGCGCGAAGGTCGGCCAGCGCCGGCTCGAGGTCCGCCCGCGTGCGGGCCAGCGCGGCCACGTCACGGCGCGCCGCCTCGTCGCGCGAGTCCCCGGCCGAGACGCAGCCGAGGAAGGAGCCGAGGTGCCGAAGGCGCGCGGAGTAGGCCTCGAGGTCGGCGAGCAGGGCGGCCCACTCGGCGAAGCCGGCGGGCGCGAGCGGCGGGAGCGCCGCGACACGCGCCCTGAGCGCCGGCAGGTCCCGGGCGAGCGCGGCGACGAACTCGACGTAGTCGGGCGCGCCGTGGGCCGAGAAGTACGCCGTGAGGTCCCAGTCGGGGGCGGGGGCGGTCACGGTGGCCACGATAGGCGACGGGCCGCCGGCCGCCCAGTGGGTGCCGCTCATCGGGCGCCCGGCTCGCCCAGCTCTCCGTCGTCCGGCGGCGCTTCCGCGCCCTCGTCGAGCGGCGTCCCGGCGTCCGCCGGATCGCCGGGAGGACCGCTGGCCTGCCCGCCGCCCCCCATCGGCCCCACCGGGATGCTGGGCGGCATGGCGGCGTCGACGTGGGCGTCCTCGAACGCTCGCTCGATGATGGCCTGGGCCTCCTCCTGGATCCGCCGCACGTGGTCGGGCCCGAGGAAGCTCTCGGCGTAGAGCTTGTAGATGTTCTCGGTGCCCGACGGCCGCACCGCGAACCACCCGTTCTCGGTGACGATCTTGATGCCGCCGATGAGCTCGCCGTTGCCCGGCGCCGTGTTGAGCTTGGCGAGGATCGGCTCGCCCGCGAGGGTGAGCTCCGGGATCGTCTCGGGCACCAGGCGCCGGAGCACCGACTTCTGATCCGCGGACGCGCGAGCGTCGATCCGCTCGTAGACGGGCTCGCCGTATTTCTTGGTGAGGCGCCGGTAGTGCTCCCCCGGGTCGAGCCCGGTCTTGGCGGTGATCTCGGCCGCCAGGAGCCCGAGCAGGAGGCCATCCTTGTCCGTGGTCCACACGGTCCCGTCCTGGCGGAGGAAGGAGGCGCCGGCGCTCTCCTCGCCGGCGAAGCCGAAGCGCCCCTCGAGCAGCCCCTCCACGAACCACTTGAAGCCCACCGGCATCTCCACGATCGGCCGCTGCAGGGAGCGGGCCACGCGATCGATCATGCTGCTCGACACCAGCGTCTTGGCGATCGCCGCCTCCCGCGGCCAGCCGCCACGGTTGAGCGACAGGTACCAGGCGGCGACCGCCAGGTAGTGGTTCGGGTTCAACAGGCCAGTCGTGTGGGTGACGATGCCATGCCGATCGTGGTCGGGGTCGCTGGCCACCGCGACGTCGAAGCGATCCTTGAGCTTGATCAGCCGCCGCATCGCGAACGGCGACGAGCAGTCCATGCGGATCTTGCCGTCACGATCCACGGTCATGAAGCTGAAGGTCGGATCGATGATCGGGTTCACCACGTCGATCTCGATGGAGTAGCGGCGCGCGATCTGCTCCCAGAAGCGGAGCCCGGAGCCGCCCAGCGGGTCGACCCCGAGGGTGATCCCCGCCGAGCAGATCGCGTTCATGTCGATGACGCCCCCGATCTCCTCCACGTACGGGCCGGCGAAGTCGTAGTGGTGGGTGGTGCTGGCGTCGATCGCCCGGGCGTAGGTCACGCGCTTGACCCGCCGGCACTCGTCGCGCAGGTGCGCGTTCGCCGCGTCCTCGATCCTGCGGGTCACCAGCGAGTCGGCGGGACCACCGTGAGGCGGGTCGTACTTGAAGCCCCCGTCCGCCGGCGGGTTGTGTGACGGCGTCACCACGATGCCATCCGCGAGGCCCGTGGTGCGCCCCCGGTTGTGCCGCAGGATCGAGAAGGAGACGACGGGCGTGGGCGTGTATTCGCCCCGCTTCTCCAACATCACCTCGACCTCGTTGGCGGCCAGCACCTCGAGCGCGGTGGCCTGGGCGGCCTCGCTCAGGGCATGCGTGTCCATGCCGAGGAAGAGCGGTCCGTCGATGCCCGCCTCCCGGCGGTAGTCGCAGATGGCCTGGGTCGCCGCGAGGATGTGCCGCTCGTTGAAGCTGCGGTGCAGGGCGGAGCCACGGTGCCCGGCGGTGCCGAACGCGACCCGGTGATCGGCCTGCTCCGGGTCGGGGATCAGGGTGTAGTACGCCGTCATCAGCCGGGGGACGTTCACGAGCAGGCTGCGCGGGGCCGGCTTACCGGCGAGCGGGTGGACCCTCTGCGACATGACCGGAGCATAAGGCACCCCGGCGGAGGCCGGCTACCGGCACCGGGCCACCAGCGGTCCACCCGCGTCCGGCCTCCACGCCCCCCGGGCGTGAGGCCGGGGGCGCGCGCCGCCGGCTAGTCGAGGGCGATGCGCTGCACGCCGAACCCACCGCCGGCGCAGAAGGCCGCGTCGCCGACCACCTCCAGCGAGCCGCGGTCGCAGTACCAGCTCCTGAGGTCGTACGACGCCGCCCTGGGACGCTGGCCATCCGGGCTCGTCACGACCGAGAGCGTCCCGTACCCGGAGAGGAACGCGCGATTGCCGCGGGCGACGAGGCCATAGGACTCCGAGTCGAGCTGGACGCTGCCCAGCGCCGAGAGCCGCCCGTCGCGGCCGTATCCGAGCGCCGTCACCTGGCTGTCGAGGTATCGGAACTCGTCCCGGTCGTACAAGTTGGACTGGAAGAAGATCCGGCTGTCGGAGACGGCGATGGAGCCGACGCTGCGGAGGGTGTCCTCGTCGGACTGGTTCAGATCGAGCATGCTGACGCGACGCGCGACGTCGCCCTCGAGCAGCAGCGAGTTGAGCCGCCGGTGCCACCGCACGCAGGTGCCGGGCGTGCTCTCCCAGTCGTAGCCGGACGCCTCGTAGGCGGCCTGGTCGTACTCCCAGGAGGCCATGGGATCGAGGTCGTAGCAGGCCTGGTAGCTAGCGAGCTCGCCCAGCTCCTCCCGGTAGTCCTCCACGGTGACGAGCAGTCCCCGGTCGTGCTCGTAGTGCAGGACCTGTCCGGGGATGTTGATCGGATCGAGCAGCACCGGCGCCGCCGGGTCGCTCACGTCGATGCGGTCGAGGAAGTACCGGACCCGGCCCGGATCGTCCGCGAGCGGCTCCTGGTGCTGGCTGGCGATGATGTCGCCGGACACGGGGGTCGCGCCCGTGTCGTAGCCGTACCAGCCCCAGTACATGTCGATCATGCAGCCGTAGGCGCCGTAGCCCCAGCCACCCCAGGCGAGTTGGTCGGGGACCTCGAGGCGGCTCACCACGCGCGCGTCGGCGCCGGCGGTCAGATCGATCACGTCGTAGGCGAAGCTCGTCTCCGAGCGCTCGCCCGTGGCCGGATCGTACGAGTAGTAGCCCGTGCGACGGCCGACCAGAAGTGCGCGCTCGGTCTGCAGGAAGCCGGCGTAGTAGCTCGACACCTGGCGCGTCGAGTCGTACCCGGTCGGCTCGAGCGCGAGCTCGCCGACGACGCGGGGGGCTCCCTCGCCCGTCAGCGCGACGACGGTGATCCGCATCGTCTCGCGGCTGTAGTAATCGCTGCCGCCGCCCTCGTAGCCGTACTCGTGCACCTCGCGGGGCACGAACGCGTGGTCGCCGTGGACGAAGACCTGACCGGTGAAGTACGTGTAGTTGTAGCGGTAGCTGCCGTCGGCCTCGTTGCAGGTCCGATCGCGGACGTCGACGAGCGACGACAGATCGAGCATCGCCGCCGACTCCGCCGACTCCGCGGCCGCGAGCGGGACGAGATCGAGCGCCACCTCCTCGGTCCACCAGTCCTGCCCGAAGCGCAGCAGGTCGTCCCCCAGGACCTTGATCGCGGAGACGTTGCGGGCGACGTCGAGCCGGTCGAGCCGGGCCGGCGCGTCGAGGTCGGCGAGATCGAAGGCCTGGACGGCGTTGTCGGAGATCCCGAACAGGGTGCCCTCGTGGAGCAACGCCCGGCGCGCCTCGCCGATCTGGGGGGCGACGCCGCGGAGGACCAGATCGTCGCCCGCGACCTCGATGATCTGGATGCCGCTCCCGTAGTCGTAGTAGCAGGTCGTCTCGTCGAAGACGCTGCCGCTGAACGGCATGAAGATGAGCCCCTCGTCGAGCGCCAGGTTCAGGAGCTTGTGGACGCGGTCCTGATCCTCGGCGAGCCAGGCCCAGTCACCGCCGAAGTTGACCCGGTCGAGCATCGTCGGCCGGGCGAGGTCGGCGACGTCAAAGACGGAGACGTGCAGGGCGCCGTCGTCGACGGCGTTGTCGAAGCCGAGGGCGTAGAGGCGATCGCCGCGCGGCTCCATGTGGTAGAGGAAGCCCGGGATCTCGAGCTCGCCGACCTGGACCGGGTGCGCCGGATCGCTCAGATCGAAGGTGAAGAGCGGGTCGGTCTGCTCGAAGGTGACCGCGAACGCCCGCGGCCCGTCGAAGCGGACGCTCTGCAGCGACTCGGCGGTGGGGAGCGTCATGGTCAGGCTGCCGAGCGGGGTGAGCTCCTGCGAGGACTCGATGGCAAAGGTTTCGACCACGGGCGCGGGCAAGGCGGACCAGGTGGCCGGCTGGCTGATCACGCGCAGTACGCCGTCGTACTCGTCCATCTGCCAGCGGTTGTCGATCTGCCCCGCGATCTGCACCACCGCGCCCGGGACGATGTCGCCGCCCGGATCGGAGATGTCGACCACCTGGATGCTCCCGGATCGGGGCGTGCCGTCGCTCGACCAGGCGTACCCGGAGACGTAGATGCGGTCCTGCGAGACGCTGACGTGCCGGAGGCCCCAGCTCTCGTCCTGGTTCTCGAACCGCTCCTGGTCCACGGGATCGAAGACGCCAGGATCGGAGACGTCGAAGGAGCTGATGCGGGTGTTCGCCACCGCGTCGCAGTCCCAGCAGTAGCTGTCCTGGTAGGTGACGACGTAGATGACGTCGCCGACCTTGCGCGAGTCGGAGATGGCGCCGGGCAGATCCTGGTATCCCAGCACCCGGGGCGCGGCGGGATCGCTCACGTCGAGGGCGAGCATGCGGCTCGACGACCGCCAGACGAAGTACTCCGCGGTCTGGTCCCACTCGCGGTGGTAGTAGTCGTTGTACATGATGTAGGCGGTGCCCGCCTCGAGGTACATCTCGAAGGGCATCGCCGTGCTGCGGTAGCTCCCGAGGACCTGGAGGTCGCTGGGATCGCCGAGATCGATGATGGTCAGGCCCGAGTAGCGCGAGAGGGCGTAGAGGGTGTCGCCTTCCACCTTGATGATGTCGGCCTCGGAGATCGCCCGCTCCGGGCTGGTCGCGTTGGCGTCACCATCGGCGCCGGGAGCCGCGCTCGCGGTGCCGCCAGTGCCCGCGGCGTCCTCACCCTCCGCGGCCCCGCCGGAGCGGCCGGTGCTCTCGCTCACGTCGGAGATGAAGTCCGTCTCCCCGTCGCCCTCGATCGGGGTGCCGCCTGGATCCTCGACGCCCTGATCCCCCGCGAACCCGGACGGATCGTCCGGGTTGCCGCCACCACCCGAGCCGGGGCCGGCAGCCCCGGACCGTTCGTCTCCGCCCCCGCACCCAGCGAAGACCAGCGCCGCCCCGAGCAGCACCGATGCGGGAGTGAACGAGCGTACGACCGATGAGGATCTGCGAGTCATGGGGTCACGCCCTGCAAGACAGGTGCCAGAACCAGATCCGCTCGGAACCTCGGCATACTGCGGGGTTCGGTCGAGATCGCCGGGGTGCTCGGGTTGTGCCACGGGGCCCCGCCGGGGCACAGAACCGGGCAGCCATCGCGCCCCCCGCCGATTCGTCGAGCCAGCGGCGCGCTCAGCCGGTCGGGGGCGACCCGGGGCACCGCCACTCGCCGTTGACGTAGCAGACGGTGAGCGTGTGTACGTAGCGAATGCCCGGGCTCTCCATGTTCGGGTACGTCTTCTGCACCCGGAAGAGGTGCGAGTCGGGCCCCGGGAGGTTCAGAAAGATGACCGACATCCCGCGCTCGACGTCCGCCAGCGAGTCGTTCGGGCGCGGCGCGAAGCTCTGATCCGGGATCCCGACGGAGCAGTCGGCGCCCGCGCGGTAGCCCGTGTACATGCCGCCCTCGAGGCGAGCGCAGGGGACGCCCCAAGGCACCGTGACCGTCTTGTCGCCCCAGTAGGCGAAGTACGCCTCGCCAGCGGCGATGAGCTCGTCGTAACCATAGCGCTCGGCGGGCGGCACCTCGTCCCAGCCGCCGCCCTCCACCTCCTGGCGCGAGTAGTTCAGGTAGCTGTCGCCGTCGAAGCCCCAGTCGTCAGCGTCGGTGCTGATCACCGAGATCGCCGAGATCAGGCCGTCGCTGACGTCGAGACGCACTCCGTTGACGTAGTCGTGACTCCCGGTCGCGATGATCACCTCGGTGAAGGAGGCGCAGCGCGACACGGCGAGCAGGCTGAGCGCCTGGTCCGCGTGCAGCGGCGTCGCCCACAGCCCCTGGCCGAGCGCCACGGTTTCGGCGTTCTCCTCATAGGTCGCCGCGGCCGCGAGCGACATCAGCGCGGGGTCCCCGGCTTCCATCGCCGCCAGGTAGCTGTCGACCGCCGCCTGCAGCCCCGCGCGATCACAGCCCGCGCCGCCGCCCGCGCCGCCGGCGCCGGGGGTGCCGCCCGGCGCGGTCCCGCCCGCGGCGTCCCCGCCGGTTTCCGCACCGCCGGTCGTCGTCCCACCGGCAGCGTCCCCGCCGGAGTCGGACCCGCCCGTGCTGGCGCCACCCGTCGCGGTCCCGCCGGTGCTGGCGCCGCCCACGGCGGCGCCGCCGATGCTGGCGCCACCTGCAGCGGTGCCGCCGGTGTCGACCCCGCCCGCCGTCGTGCCCCCGGTCACGACCCCGCCCGTCGTCGTGCCGCCGGTCGCGGCCCCGCCCGTCGTCGCCCCGCCCGTCG
>CAYVRP010000038.1:0-21497 GCA_964454025.1 uncultured Polyangiaceae bacterium
CGGGCGGGTTCATCAACGTGGGCGGTATGTTCGAGGCGCCGCCGCCGCCGATGGGCGGGACGGGCGGCGAGGCGGCGAGCGGTGGCGCCGGGGCCGGCGCGGGCGGCGGCGGCGATGAGGGCGGCGCGGCGGGCGCGGCCGGCGCTGGCACGGGCGGGTTCATCAACGTGGGCGGCATGTTCGAGGCGCCGCCGCCGCCGATGGGTGAGGACCAGGAGCTCGGGGCGGGCACCGAGCGCTGAGCGAGCCAGGGACCTTCCAGTCACGCGACGACTCGCGATTCGGGACGGACCCCTGCGGCGTGGCCTGACGCCTCGCCGCGTTCGCGGCGCGGCCGGGGCGCGGCCCCGCTGCCACGAAGCCCGTCACGAACCGGGTCGCTCGCGCCCATAGCTGGTGACGGGCCACCGCTGGCCCCAGGTACCCATGAGGAGTTCGTGATGAGCTACTGGAAGAAGTTCGCCTTGGTTTCCGCCCTGGTCTTGGTGCCGTCCGGCGCCTTCGCCGCCTACCGGCTCGCCGCCCCGGCGGGCGTTTGTCCCGTGAACGGAGCGTGCCAGTGCGGGGCCGACTGCAAGTGCGGCGCCGAGTGCAAGTGCAAGGATGGCTGCCAGTGCGGGGCCGACTGCAAGTGCGCTGGCGGCTGCCAGTGTGGCGCCGGCGCGGGACACCCCCACCACGGCTAGCGCGGGGCGATGCAGGGGCGTTCCGACCCCGAGCTCGATCGGGCCTTCGCGCGGTTGAAGGACGGGGATAGGAGCGCCTTCGTCGAGGTCTTCCGCGCCGTGTGGCCGCCCGTGCAGCGGTTCTGCCGGCGCTACCTCGGCACCGACGCGGACGCAGACGACGCGGCCCAGAGGGCTCTCGAGCGCGTCTTCGCCCAGGCGGCGGACTACGATCCAGCACGTCCCGCGCTCGGCTGGGTCCTCGGGGTGGCGCTCTGGGAGTGCCGCACGCTCCGTCGCCGGGCGGGGCGCCGCGCCGGGGTGGTCCTCCCGCCGGCGCTCGAGGCCGCGGGACCCGCCCCCGACGAGGTCCTGGAGCAGGCGGAGCTCCGCGCCGCGCTGGCGGCGGCGATCGAGGAGCTGTCCGAGGCCGACCAGACGGTGCTCGCCGCGGTCCTCGGCGCGGACGAGCGCGGGTTTCGCGGCCAAGACGTCACCTTTCGCAAGCGAAAGCAGCGCGCCCTCCAGCGGCTGCGGGAAACCTGGCGGAGGCTCTATGGCACCTGATCTGCTCCTGGTGGAGCGTCGCGCACGCCGCGCCTACGAGCTCGGGCGTCTCCGGCGCGCGGCGACGCAGGCCACGCCGCTGCTCGGACTGGTGGCGGCGGCGCTGCTGCTCGGTTCGGGGCGGGCGTTCGACCTCGTCGTCGCGCTCGCGCTCTTGCTGCTCGGGGTTGGCTACCTCTGGCGGGGCACGCTCGCCGAGCGAGCGCTCCTGCCTGGCATCGGCGCCGGCAGCATCCCGCTGGTCCTGGCCCTGCTCGCCAACGGCCCGGGCCCGGGCTGCGTCCACGGCGCGGCCCTCTCGCTCTGCACGGCCGCGTGCGCCGTCGGCGGCGTCCTCGCCGCCCTGCGGGTGTCGGAGTTCGCGCGCGGCGAGGCGCGGCGCCCGGCCGCCTTCGGGCTCGCGATGGCGCCGGCCTTCCTCCTCGGCGCGCTCGGGTGCAGCTGCATCGGGTTCACTGGCGTGGCCGCGCTGGCCGCGGCGCTGCTGCTCGCCTCGGTCCCCGAGGTGCTGCGGTGGACGCAGCGCCCGGCGTAGCGCAGCGAGGGGCGGCGCGGTCCCCTGGCGAGGTTCAGGCCGGTCGCCGGGGCCGCCGACGGGACGCCGCCAGCCGCTCCGCGAGGCGGACGAACTCCTGCGGCTCTCCCGGCGCCAGGTGGCCGCCCTCGGCCAGCACCGCGGCGCGCACGGTCGGCGCGGCCGAGCCCCCAACCAGCCACGGGATCTCGCCCGCGGCGCTGGCGTACTGCCGGATGAGCGCGCGGGGAGCCGTGGCGCTGACCGGCACGGTGAGCGATAGTCCGATCAGATCGGGCTCGAGCGCTTCCCGGGCGGCGCGGATCGCCTCCGGGGGGGTGCGGGCGCCGAGCAGGGAGGTCTGGAACCCGACCTCGGCGAGGTGCAGGGCGGCGCCGTAGAGTCCCAGGGTGTGCTCCTCCGTGGCAGCGCAGGCCAACAGCACCCGGTGCCGCGCCCGCGCCGGTTGCTTCAGGCGCAAGAGGTCGCGGAGCGTGGACCCCACGAGCTCGGAGAAGAGGTGCTCGTGGGCGACGCTGATCGCGCCGCGCTCCCAGAGCTCACCGACTCGGCGTGCCGCCGGTCGCAGCACCTGCTCGAGTACGACGGGCGGCGGCCCTGCCGCCGCCGCCAGGGCGGCCAGGCGCTCGATCTCCCCGCCATCCATGGCGAAGGTCGCGGTCACCAGCCGGTCCGCTAGCTGCTGATGCGCTGTGGCATCCGGGGCCGCGGGCACCCGCGGCGCGGCCGCCCCGGGATCGGCCGACAGCGCCGCCGCCGCGTTCACGCTCAGGCCCTGCTCGCACAGCGCCCGAATGGCTCGAATCCGGTCGACGTCGCGCTGCGAATACAGTCGATAGGCGGACGCGGTTCGCTCCGGCTTCGGCACGCCGTAGCGCCGCTCCCACGCCCGCAACGTGTGCGCGGAAACCCCCGTCATTTCGGCCACGGTCTGGATCCGGAAGCGAGGCTCGTCCGCCACGGCGCCTGCCTCAGCGGAGGCTAGGCCAGCGAGGACCGGATGTCAAAGGTTGGCGTAGGGGGATCGAACCCGGCGTGTGCCGAATTCTCCGTGATCTTGCCGACATTAGGGTGAATTCGGCGAGCGGTGACCGGGTGCTCGAGATGGATGGTGCTTGACGTTGTCTAGCCTATGTCCAAGGTTGGCCGGGCGGCGTCGTGTCCCTCGCGAAGGAGCCCGGCGGCGACGGTGGATCGAACATCACGATGGGAGACGCGAACATGGCAAGCGATACGCGCAAGATGGGGTTGGTTCTGTCGCTGGTTTCTGCGGTGGCCTTCACGGTGTCGTGCAAGTCGGACGACGACTCGAGCTCGAACGGCGGCCCCGATGCCGGAACCGGCGGCGCCGCCGGGCCTGATGGCGCGGGCGGCTCTGACGTCGGCGAAGGCGGAGCCACCGCGACGGGCGGCGCCGGCGGCGAGGGCGGCGAGGCGGGTGCGCCCGTCACCGGTGGGGTCGGGGGCAGCAGCGGCGCGGCCGGCGCCCCTCCCGTCGGCGAGGGTGGCAATGGCGGCACGGCAGCGGGTGGCGCCAGCGGCGCGGGCGGCGAGGGCGGAGGTGCCATGGCGGAACCGACCGTCGTCGAGCTGGCGATCGCAGCCGGCAGCTTCACCAGCCTGGTGGCGGCGCTCGAGGCCGCCGATCTGGTGGGGGCGTTGAGCGGGGAGGGCCCGTTCACGGTGTTCGCGCCGGACGATGCGGCGTTCGCGGCCTTCGAGGACGAGAACCCGGGCGTGCTCGCGTCGCTCACCACGGACGAGCTCACCGCCGTGCTCACCTACCACGTGCTCGCGGCCGAGGTCCGCGCGAGCGATCTGGTCGACGGGGCCATCGCGGAGACGCTGAACGGCGCCTACGTCGGCATCGACCTGAGCGACGGCGTCGAGGTGGGCGGCGCCAACGTGACGGCGGCGGACCTCACCGGCCGCAACGGGGTGATTCACGTCATCGATCGCGTCATCCTGCCTCCCCGCGAGAACCTCGTGGAGACAGCGGTGTCGGCGGGCAGCTTCACCCAGCTCGCCGCGGCGCTGGTCGCGACCGGGCTCGACGCGACGCTGGCCGACGGCGGACCCTTCACCGTCTTCGCCCCCACCGACGACGCCTTCGCCGCCTTCGAGGCGGCGAACCCCGGCGTGCTCGCCTCCTTGACCGAGGCGGAGCTCACCGACGTGCTGCTCTACCACGTGGTGGACGGCTGGGTCGGGGCGGCCGATCTGGTCGACGGGTCAAGCGTGCCTACCCTGCTCAACGACGCCTCGCTGACCATCGATCTGTCCTCCGGGGTGGTCGTCAACGAGTCCTCGGTCGTCGCGGCCAACGTGCTCGCTACCAACGGCGTCATTCACGTCATCGACGAGATCCTCCTGCCCCCGAGCCCGTGAGGCCCCAGGGGACGCGAAGAGCCCCCGCCGTTACCGGCAGAAGCCGGTCGCCCCGTCGCAGCGGAGCTTGCCACAGCTCCAGCCCTCGCGGCAGTCGGGCAGGCAAGCGCGGACGGCGGGAGAGCAGACGTAGCCCGGACGGCAGTCGCCCGCCTCCTCGCATGCACGCACGCAGAGCGACTGCCCGTCGGCGAGCGCGACGCAGGCGGCGCCGTCCGGGCAGTCGCGGCCGTGCCGGCACCGCTCGGTGCAGCTCCCGCCGCGCCAGGCCCGACCCCGTCTCGTCGGGTGCTCGGCCAGGCAGCGCCCGGACGCGCAGTCGGCGTCGACGACGCAGGGCTCGCCGACCTCGCGGTGCGGCGGCGCGCAGGCGCCGGTGGCGGCGTCGCAGCGGAGCCGATCGCCGCAGTCCCACCCGAGCCGGCAGTCGGGCAGGCAGGCCCCGACGGCGCGCGCGCAGACGTAGCCCGCGCGGCAGTCGAGCGCCTCGTTACACGCGGCGGCGCAGCGCCCGCTGCCGTCGGCGAGCGCGACGCACGTCGCGCCGGCGGGGCAAGGGGACGCGGCGTCGCAGAGCTCGGTGCAGTAGCCGCCGCGCCAGGTCACGCCGCTCGCGGCCCGGGCCTCGACGGCGCAGCGGCCGGTGGTGCAGTCGTCGTCGCGCAGGCACGGCGCGCCGACGGGCCCCGAGGCGTGAGCGAGGTGCGCCGCGGCGGGTTCGGTGGGCGTCAGCCGATCCGCGCGCTCCCCGCCGGGCGCGTCGCCGGCGGGTGGCGCGGGCGCCCCGCCGCGGCCGCGCCAGAGGGTGAGCGCCGCCATCGCCGCGACGGCCGCGTCCGTCAACCCGTCGCCGCCGCGCACGCCGGCGCCCCCCCCGCCCGCGTCCGGCTCCCCGTGGCGGCAGGAGCGCGCCACGGCGCTGCGGCTCGCGGCCGCGACCAGCTCGGGCCACCGACCTGCTCCAGGAGCCGCAGGCCCTCCGCGTCGATCCGCGCGTGGCCCCGCCGCCGTCGGAGCACGCGGCCGAACGCGCTCATCGCCACCTCGCTCGTGACGTCGATCTCGCCATCCTGCCAGCGGAGCTCCAGCCGCACGCGGGCCGAGAGCGGATCGGCGGCGAAGCGCAGCAGGTCGCCGAAGAGTCGCAGCGGTCGGGGCAAGAGCGCGGTCGCGGGCAGCTCCTCCACGATCCGGAGCGGCGTCGCGCGGGGGCCCACCGCGGGGACGAAGGGGAGCGTCTGGTAGAGCAGCCCGAGCGGTCCCGACGGCGACCCCAACAGCGTCGTGAAGACGACGCCGCCCGCGTGGGGCACGAAGAAGAGCCGGTCTCCGCGCTGCTCGTCCACCAGCGAGCGCTCTCCGAGCAGGGAGATCTCGCTGCGGCAGCGGAAGGTCGCGCGGCCCGACTCGAGCTCGAGCGTCCGGCCCGGCGCAAGCTCGGCGAAGGCGAGCAGGATGGGGGTGGGAGCGAGGGCGCCGATCGCGACCCCCTCGGCCGGCACGCCCAGGCGATGATGGCGGTCGGCGCTGCGCCCGCGAACGCAGTAGTCGACGAGGCTGAACTCGAGTGTCGGGGCGCCGAGGAGCGGGGACGGCTGCGCCTGGAAGTGAAGGTGCGGGCGCGGGCTCCGCCCGGAGGAACCGCACTGCGCGATCGGCTGCGCCGCGGCGACGAAGTCCCCCTCGCGGACCACGACGCTCCCCCGGCGCAGGTGCGCGACCACGGAGTAGAGCGCCGGTCCGTGGTGGATGACGACGGCGTTGCCCCACGGGCGCTCCGTGTCCTGCGCGCCCGGCGGGTTGTCGGGTGCCCCCTCGTGAACCGCGACGACGGTGCCGGCGCCGGGCGCGAGCACGGGCTGGCCGAAGCAGTAGTAGTCCTCGGCCGCCATCCCGTGGCCGCGAAAGGGGAACCCCTCTCGATCGATCACCTCGAGGTCGAGCGCGTGCGCCCAGGGCTCCTGGTGGGTGAGCGCGCCACGCACGCCCTGGGTGACCACCCAGGTGTCGGGGCCGGACGGACCCGAGCGCCCCGGCCGCGCCCCGGGCAGCGCCGCCGCGACGGCGTCCATCCTCGGGGGGCCGACGGGGAGGACGAAGCGCGGTGGCCCCGGCACGGCGAGGCGCGCGCGGCTCATGGCGACGTAGCGCAGGTTCGCCTCGGGAGACGCGGCGGGGAGCAGCGCCGGCCAGGGCGCCCGACCCGGGCTCCGCAGCGAGAGCGCGCGGACGGCGACCAGGGTCACCAGCACGAACGGCCACGCGAGGACCGGGAGCGCGCGGGGCGCCAGCGGGTGGAGCCAGGCGGCGGAGAGCCAGGCCGCGGCCATGGCGCCGACGATGGCGAGGGACAGCCCCTGCCGGTCGGGGACGAACAGCACCGCGCCGAGCGCGGCCGCGGTCAGCGCCGCGTTGTAGCCCGCGGCGAGCACCACCCCGGGCTCCCCCGAGCACCAGGCGTGCGCTACCGCGACCCCGAGCGTCGCCCCACCGAGCAGCGTGAGCCCGAGCAGCCGGGACCAGAGCAGGACCCCGGCGAGGACCAGCAGTCCGCCGCCGCGCGTCGGCTGGAGCACCAGGCCGCCGAGGGCCGCGAGGATCTGGTCGAGTCGAGAGGCGCCGTCCGTAGCGAGCGCCGCCGCGGCCGCTCCCAGCGGCGCGGCGGCGCCGGGGACCGCCGGGTGCGCGAGCAGCGTGGCCACCAGGAGATACGGCAGCGCCAGCACCGGCAGGCCACCCCGCGCGCAGCGCTCGCCGAGCACGCCTGTCAGCGCCGTCGCCGCGCCGGCCGCCACCACGACCAACAGCGCGAGGCGCACGCTCGGGGCTTCTCGCTGCGCGAGCCAGAGCCCCACGAGCAGGGCGTTGAAGCCGTAGTACCCCGCCCGCCTGAGGTCGTCGCGCCAGCCGAGGCGCCGCGCCGTGAGGTCGGCCGCGAGCACCGCCAGGAGCCCCAGCGCGCCGCGGGCCGGGGCGAGGAAGGTCGCGGCGGCGAGGATCAGCCCGGCGGGGACGCTCCCGCAGAACGCCACGGCGGCGTAGGCGCGCAACAACGGCGCGATGACGCCGCCGAGTCGCGCCCGGACCCCTGTGTCTCCGCCGCGCCAGCCCACGGGCGTCACGCGCGTGGGCTCTCCGTGGCCGCGGGGAGCCGCAGCCGCGCGGGGAGGCGCTCCGGCCCGACCAGATCGTCGAGCGTCTCGGCGCGGCGGACGAGCTCGGGCTCGCCGGCCTGGTCGATGAGCACGACGGCGGGGCGAAGCCGGATGAACTGCAGCGACTGAGTGAACGTGTAGGCCCCGACCGGGTGGATCACCACGCGCTCGCCAGGGCCGAGGTCCGGCAGCGCCACCGACTCGCGCACGCAGTCGATGTTCATGCACAGCGGACCGTAGACGGCCGTCTCCTGCGCGAAGCCCTCGGCGGACGCGGCCGGGGACACCCCGAGGCGGTACCACCAGGACGTGAACAGGACGTTGACGCCGGCGTCGATCACCACCGCGCGCCGCCCGTCCGGGAGCCGCTTGCTGGCGACGACGGTGGCGACCATCGTCCCGGCGTCGTCGACCAGGGCGCGGCCGGTCTCGACCAGGAGCGGGAGCGAGGGTCCGCCGCGCGCGGCGAGCACGCGGGTGATGGCGTCCGCGTACTCGACGAGGGGCGGCGTGAGGGCGCCCGCGTGGTACTGCTCGCGCAGGGTGTTGGTGGAGGCGAACCCGCCGCCGAGGTCGAGGTGGGCGGGCGCGGCGCCGAGCTCCCCCCGGATCGCGTCCGCCAGGCCGCAGAGCTCCGCCGTGGCACGCCCGTAGGCCTCCGGATCGAGCACGAAGGTACCGATGTGAGTGTGCAGCCCCCCGAGCCGCAGCCGGCCGCCGCGGGCGATGCGGCGCGCCGCGTCCATGGCGTCGCCGTTCTCGAGGGTGAAGCCGAAGCGGTCCCAGCGCGGGTGGATCCCGGCGTCCACGCTGACACGGAGACCGACGCGCGGGGTGACGTGGCGCTCCTCGGCGAGCTGCTCGAGCAGGCGGAGCTCGTCCAGGTGATCGGCGTGGAGGATGGCGCCCTCCGCGATCGCGCGGTCGAGCTCGTCGCGCGTCTTGGCCGGGCCGTTGAAGACGATCTGGGGGCCGGGCACCCCGAGCCGGCGGGCCTTGTCGTACTCCATGCCCGAGACGACCTCGGCGAGGCTCCCCTCGGCGTGGAAGATGGCGCAGATGGCGGCCAGGTAGTTCGTCTTGTAGGACCAGCAGAGGCGGGTGTCGGGGACGCGCCGCCGGAAGGCCTCGCCCGCCTCGCGCGCGCGCGCCCGGAGCCGGCGTTCGGAGAAGACGAAGAGGGGCGATCCGAACCGCGCGCAGAGCTCGTCGACGGGGACGCCGTCGACGTCCGCGCGGGAGCGGAGATCCGCCCGGCGTCCCACCTTGTTCATCAGCCCCACGGGGTTCTGCACGATGGCCGGGCGTTCGTAGGCGGTGGTGACCATGGTCGAGCTCAAGGGCGGGGAGCGCGGGGAGGCGCGGGGATCCCGGCGCGGGCGGCGCGCCGGCGCGAGGCGGCGTCTCAGTCGAAGGTCGAGGCGGTCGGCAGGGCCGGGGGCGGCGGCAGCACCAGCGGCTGGGCGCCCGCGTCGGGTGGCGGGGCGCTCGAGCGGCGCCCGCGCGAGTAGATCTCGTCGAGATCCGCGATGGTCCCGATCGCCTCCACCGCGTGGCGCACGTAGAAGACGCCGCTGCGGTACGCCGTCTGGCGCGGCGCGGGCTCGCCGAGCGCGAGCGATACCAGCCGCTGCGGGAGGTTGTCGCCTGCGGCCGTGGAGAGGTAGATCCAGGCCGGGAACCGCGGGTTCACCTCGATGAGGTGGAGCTGACCGCCACGCTCGCGCAGGAGCTCCACCTCGCAGGGGCCGAGCCAGCGGAGGTGGCCGACCACGCGGCGGGGCACGTCGAGGATGGCCGGATCGTCCACGGTCATCGCGCCCCAGGCCTTGCCGAGCCGGGTGACGATCGGCTTGCGCATGGCGACTGCCCCGAGGACGCCGCCGGCGCCGGCGCCGAGGGCGGCGACGTCGTACTCCTCGCCGGCGACGAACCGCTGCGCGAGCAGGGGGAGGCCCCAGGCGGCCGCGAGCCGGGCGAACGCCGCCTCGGCCTCGGCCTGGCTCCGCGCCGTCTCGGACTCGTAGAAGAGGGCCTTGACCACCAGCGGGTAGCCGAGGTCGCTCGCGGCCGCGGCGAGCTCGGCGCGGGTCGAGACGAGACGGGTTTCGGGGACGGAGACGGCGACGGCACGCCCGAGCTCCGGCAGGCGGTCCTTGCGGCGCGCCGTGAGCGCGTCCCGGCTCGGCAGGCAGCAGCGGACGCCCGCGCGCGCGAGGTCCGGGCGCAGCCGATCGAGCAGCGGCAGCTCGACGTCGAGGCAGGGGATCAAGAGGTCGAGGCCGCAGATCGCGTGGATCTCGAGCAACCGCGCCAGGTACGCCGCGGGCCCGACGCTCGGGTAGGGCAGGAGGAAGGCGTCGTCGAGCAGCCCTGGCGCGTAGAGCGACGAGTCCAGGGCGTCGTAGGCGAGCCCCACCACGCGGAGGCGGGGTCCGAGGACGTCGCGCAGACTGCGGATGATGCCGGGGCCCGGCTGCGCGTTCTCGCCCAGGTGGAGCCCGCTGATCGCCACCACGAGCGGAGCGGTCATCGCTCCACCGCCTCGGCGCCGGTGACCGTCAGGCCGAGCCCCTCGAGCTGCCGGAGAAACCCGATCACGTCCTCCGCGAGCGGGGTGGCCCCGGTGAACTGCCGGCCGAGCTCCTCCACGATCTCCTCGATCGAGCGCGCGTCGCGCAGCGCCCGCAGCACGACCAGCCCGGTGGGGTTGACGGTGAAGGAGTGACCCGTGCGCGGATCGAAGACGAAGCCAGTCTCGCTCACCGCGAGCGACGGGGAGAGGCGAGCGATCCGATCGAGCGACATCCCGAGATCCCTTGGGGCAGCCATCGAGGCGGGCTTCGGGCGCCGGCCTCGGACAGCTACTCTGGTAACCGCACCGTGGCGCCACGTGGCACCGAATCGCGCGTGGGCGCGCCGCCGCGCCGCGGCGCGCGGTGGTTGCATAGGGAAGCAAGAAAGCGCACGCGCGATGAGCCGTTCCCGGCGCCTCGTGGCCCTTCACCGCACGGAGCGTGCGGTCCTGGTGCCGCGCTGCTGGCGGGGCCTCGGCGATGCGGCGTCGAGGCACGGGGGCGGTCCGTCACGCGCACCGCGGTCGGTCGCGCGGGCGGGGATCCGCTCGCCACGCGCCGGGGCGGAGCGGCCGTTCGCTCGCCGGTGTGGGTCCGGGCGACCTCGGAGCCATGAGGTGACGGTGTCACCTGCGACGCGATGGGCTCTGGGCGCTGGTGGTGGTCGGGTGCTTCTCGGGCGGGGTGTTCGGCGGACGGCGACGCTGACGGTAGCGCGCCACCCTTCGTGTGCGACCCGGCCGGGAAGAGGCGCCGGCCACAGCGTGACGGGGCACGACGAGCTGGTGCTGCCGGCGCCCGTGATGCCCGCGTTCGAGGGCGTGTCCGCGCCGGTCGACGCGGCCGCCCGCGCGGGCGAGGTGGGGGTCGCCACCGCTCCGCCGTGCCAGCGTGGGGCGGTGGGCGCCCGGTGGCGACTCGCGTCCCGGGCGCGGATGGGCTAACGAGAGGGCATGATGGGGTGCTCGAAGGGGATCGTCCTGGTCGCGTTGGGCGTGCTCTGGGCTTCCGGCCTCGCGGGCTGTGACGGCGACGCCGGCGACGGGCGCGCCGGCGACGATGCGGTCGCTGGCGGCGGCGCCGGCGCTGCCAGCGTCGGCGGAGCTGCCGCGGGGGGAGGGGAGAGCGGCGGCGGGGCCGGCAGCGGCGGGGGGCCACCGCCGGCCGGCGCCGGCGCCGCCGCCGAAACCCTGAGCGCGCGGCACCCCGGTGACGAGGGCCTCGCGAGCGACGCGGCGGTGCTCTTCTTCGACGACTTCGAGGCCGGCTGGGGCCGCTGGGACCAGCCCCGCGCGGACACCGCGCATCTGCACCTCGAGGAGGACGCGGCGCTGGCGCATGGGGGAACCCGGTACCTGCGCTCGACGGTCACCGCCGCGGATCTGGAGGCCGACGAGTACATCTCCTCGAGCACGCGCGCCGAGCTCCCGGCGCGCGTGCCGCAGATCTTCTTCCGCTTCTACGCCCGGTTCGTGGGGGTCGCGCCCAACCCCCACCACTGGGTGCGGGTGGCGGCCGGCACCGAGTCCTGGGCGTCGAGCGGCCTCGCCAACACCGTCCCCCCGGGGGACCAGGGGTTCTGGTTCGACTTCGACGCCAACCTCGACGATGTCTTCAACTTCTACGTCTATTGGTACAAGATGCGCTCTGGGCGCTGCAACGACGGCACTGCCGTGCCGGGCTGCGACGGCGACCAGGGCACGACCTACTACTACGGCAACGTCTTTCGGCCTCCGGCACAGACCGCCTTCGCGCGCGACGAGTGGCTCTGCATCGAGCTCATGGGCAAGGCGAACACCGTCGGCGCCGCGGACGGGGAGCTCGCGTTCTACGTCGACGGGATCCCGGTCGGCGAGTATCGCCCGGGGTACCCCGTGGGGACCTGGCTCCGCGACAGCTTCCACACCGGTGGCTGCGACTGGTCGGCCTGCACCGACCCCGTCCCGTTCGAGGGGTTCGACTTCCGGTCGAGCGACGAGGTGCGCTTCAAGCAGATCTTCCTCGACGCCTACTACGAGCGTGGCTCCTCGGCGGAGAAGCGCGCGGCGCTCGAGGCCCGCGGCCTGACCGTCTCCGACGAGCAGACCATCCTCTACGACGACGTCGTCGTCGCCACCGAGCGCATCGGCTGCAAGGTCCCGTGACCAGGCGGGCGCGCCGAGGCCGCCGCGCGGGCACCCCGCGAGGTCCGCGCCGGCGAGGCCCGACCGGCGCCGGACCGGGGCACGCAGTCCGAGGAGGGGACGTGGCTGGGGTTCGGCACCTGGCGTCGGCGATCGTCAGGGAGCGCGGGTCCGGCGGCCGCTGCGCGCGAAGACGGAGGGGACGCCCACCCGCCGCCGAGCGCTGCCGACCCTGACCGCGTCGTCGCCCTGGCGTCGCCGTCTCGGCGGGGGCGCCGCGGTCCGCCCCGGGGCGAGGCGAAGGAGCTCAGGAAAAACCTGCTGCGGGCCCGGGCGCGGCGGCGGTGACGCTCCGCGCCCCGCCCGTCCCCGCGCGCCGGCGCGGCGCCGCGGGGAACCGGGCGAGCACCGGCGTGAGGCCGGTGCTCGCCAGCGCGGTGACTCGCGGCGGAGCGTCCCCCGCGCGCGCCGTGACCCGGGCGCGCCCCGTCCCCGGCGTCGCGGCCGAGGTGTTATCATTTCTCGTTGGCATGTGGGTCGAGCACCTCCCCGTCGCCGTCGACTTCGCCGGCGAGGCGGGCCCCACGGTGAGCGCGCCATGAGCAAGGAGTCCCCACGCGCGACGCCGCCAGCGGACCGTGTCTCGGGGACCTTTCCGGGGGAGGGCGCCGCCGGGCTCAGGCTCCGCGCGCGCCTCACCGGCGCGAAGGTCGGGTCCTACCGGCTCGGCGCGCGGCTCGGGGTTAGTGAGGTCGCTTGCGTCTACCTCGCGCGGCTCAGCGGGCAGCAGGAGCCTGAGCGCCTGGTGGCCGTGGAGGTGGTCCACGAGCACCTCGCGGAGCAGCCGGGGTTCGTCCTGAGGTTCCTCGACGCAGCGAGGCTCGCCGCTCGCCTCGTGCACCCGAACGTGGTCCTCGTCCACGAGAGCGGGCGGGACGGCGACGTCCTGTTCCTGGCGATGGAAGACCTCCAGGGGCAGCCGCTCTCGCAGCTCTACCGCGCGCTGGCCGCGCGGGGGTGCACGCTCCCACCGGACGTGCTCGCCCACGTCGGGGCGCGCGCCGCCGAGGGGCTGCACCACGCGCACGGCCTCGCGGACGAGCGCGGAGTATGCCTCCGGCTCGTGCACGGCGGCGTCTCCCCGGAGCACGTCTTCGTGACCTACGACGGGCAGGTCAAGGTCATCGACTTCGGTGTCGCCGCGGCGGTCGGGTACCTCCCCTGCGGCGCGGTCGCCTCCGGCCAGGCCAGGTTTCGCGTCCAGGCGCCGGAGCAGGCGCTCGGTCGCCCGCTCGACCACCGGGTGGACCTGTTCGCCCTCGCCGTCACGCTCGCCGAGGGCGCGGTCGGCCAGCCCGTGCTCCAGGGAGGGCAGGGGGGCGACGCACGGGGGAAGTCGCTCGGCGCCGCGTTCGCGGAGCTCTTCGCGGAGCAGCCCGACCTTCCGGCGGCGCTCCCCGCGGCGCTGACCCGGGCGCTCGCGGTCGATCCGGCGGCGCGTCCCGCCACGGCGGAGGCGTTCGCGCGGGACCTGGACGCCGTCGTCCGCGAGAGCGGGCGGACGGACCAGCGAGAGCGCCTGTCCGAGATCCTGGCCGACCTCTTCGCCTCAGAGCGTCGTGAGCTCGGGCGCGCCCGGGCCGCGCTCCGGGTGCTGGACCAGCTCGGCGAGCGGCCGGAGCACGGCTCGCGCTCGTCCGGCTCCGTCCCCCGGCGCCGCGCCCGTCCGATCACGGCGCTGGCGGCGGGCGTCGTGCTCGCCGGGGTGGGGGTCGCGATCGGGTTCGCTGCCGGCGGCCGCACGGGCTCGAGCGCAGGGGCCGCCCGCCCGAGCGAGGCCGCGGACGCGGGGGCTCGCAGCGCGGAGGAGGTCGCCGTCGACGTCGCGCTTCACCCTGCGGTCCCGGCGACCGTCGTCATCGACGGTGTCGTGGTCACCGAGCGACCGGCGCGGCGCCGGGTGCCGCGCGGCTCGCGGCCGCTGCGACTGGAGGTCGGCGCCGACGGCTTCGCGCCCGTCGCTCTCACGGTGATCCCCGACCGCGATCGCGCGGTGGAGGTCGCGCTCCTGCGCCCTTCGGGCGGCGCGCCGCCGGCCGCCCCGGGATCCTCCATGTCACCGGCGCGCGCGGGCACCACGCCGTCGGCGGCATCGGGCTCACCCTCGGATCCGACCGCGCGCCCGCGCGCGAGCTGGTGACCGAGCTCCCGCTGCCGGGCGGGCGCCCCGGCGGCGCGGGGTCGCGCGGGCCGCCCCGACCGCGATCGCGCGCCGACCGCGCGCCCCTCGCCGGCGGAAAGCTCGATGGTGGCCGCCCGCGACCGACGGCTGCGCGAGGCTACCCGGCCACGCCGTTCGCCATCGGCGCGCGGCGTGGCTACCCTCCCGGGGTGCCGCTCGACGCCCGGACGCGCCTGCTGCTCGTGCTCACCGCCACCTTCGTCGTCTGCCTGGTGGTGGGCGACCTCGTCGGGGGGAAGCTCGTGACGGTCGTTCCGGGCGCGCTGCCCGTCACGGTGAGCGTCGGGATGATCCCCTTCCCCATCACCTTCCTGCTCACCGATCTGTTGCACGAGTTCTACGGGCGTCAGGTGGCTCGTCTCGTCACCTTCGTCGGGCTGGGCATGGCCCTGCTCACCTACGCGGTGGTCTTCGCGGCGGGCGCCCTGCCCATCGCCGAGCTCACCCGGGCGCCGGGCTTCCCTGGCGTCACCGAGGACGCCTTCCAGCGCGTCTTCCTGGCCTCTCAGCGGATCATCGTCGGCTCGCTCACGGCGTACCTGCTCGCGCAGCTCCTCGACATCGCTGTCTTCCACGCGCTCAAGCGCAGCACGGGCGCGCGCCTGCTCTGGCTCCGGGCGACGGGTTCCACCGCCCTGTCGCAGCTCGTCGATACGGTCGTCATCTCCGTCATCGCGTGGTGGGGCATACTCTCCCCCGGCGCGGTGCTCGGGGTGGCGCTGTCGTCGTACGCGATCAAGCTCGTGGTCGCGGTCGCGCTCACGCCGGCCGTGTACGCGGGGCACGCCCTGATCGAGCGCTGGGCGGGGCTGGAACCGGTCCCGGTGGAGCGGACGAGCTGACGCCGGGGAGCGCCCCGCCCCGCCTCACTTCACGACGAAGCTCTTCTGCACGGTGACCGGGGGACCCGAGAAGGGGTTGATCCGCGCCGCCTGGAAGGCGCGCAGGACGCAGTCCGGGCGGATGCTGTCCCCCTTCAGCGCCACGATCGACGCGTTCGACACCAGGCCGCTGGGGGCGAAGGTGATCACGACGACCCCCGAGGCGGGCTCCTCGGTGCAGGCGCCGACGCGCTGGGCGGCGCTGATGGCCGCCAGGCGCGCCGCGTTCTTGTCGAAGCTGTTCCCGCCGCCGGCGGAGGTCGCCGCGGACACCGGTGTCGGGCGCGTCGCGAGCGCGGTGGCCGCGACCGGGCGCGGCGCGGCCGCGAGCGGGCGAGCGATCGGCGAGGGGGCGGAGGTCGCGCGCCCGCTCGCGCCGCGGTGCGCCGCCTCGGCGAGCGGGCGCGGCGACGGGGCGACGGGCGCGGCCGCGTCGCGCGGCGCCGGGAGGGCGCTCACCTTCGCGCTGCCAGCGGGGGGCGTCTCGGGGCGGTCAGCGCTCGTCGTGGGCGCGGGGACCGCCGCGGCCGGGGTAGCGCTCGCCGGCGGTGTCACCGCGGCCAGCGCGGTGGCCCGGACCTGGTCGCGATGGCTCAGGCCGGCGGTCACCACCGCGAAGGAGGAAACCGCGACGACCGCCGCCATCCAGGCGAGCCGCTCCACCTGCGAAACCTGCAAGCCCGGGGGGAGCAACGCCGCGAGTCGGGTGGTGAGGCGCCCGCCGCCGCCGGTCGCCGCGAGCCTGGCGTTCGCCGCGCGCCAGTCGATGTCCGGGGGCGCGAGCAGCGGGGCCGGCAGGGGCGTCTCCGGGGGCAGCAAGTGGCCGAGGTCCGGGACCCGCGGGGCCGCGGGGACGAGGACCGGATCCGTGTCGACCACCATCGGGGCGCAGCTCGAGGGCGTCGCCGCGGGGCGCACGGAGGCCGCCGCGGTTTCGGCGACCTCTCGGCGCACCGACTCCGGCACGCTCGGCACGGGCGGCGCCATCGCGCTCTGGACGTGGATCGCGTTGCGGAGCTGCGGCACGGTGAGCAGCGGCGCCCACGACTCGAGATCGTCTCGCCAGACGAGGATGTCCTTGTGCGTGTGCCCGTCCACCCAGAGCCGGGCGAGGCGGTCCTCGCGCAGCCGCAGGCGCACGTACCACTCGGTGCCGCGGTCGTTCTCCTCGCGCGCCGGCGGTCGGATCGAGATCGGCGCCGTGGTCGTGCCGATCTCCACGATGGCCGTGTGATCCGGATCGTCGTCGCTGCTCGCGTCCTCCGTGTGGAAGAGGTCGAGCCCAGGATGGAGGGGCACCACCTCCGCGCACTGGAGGATGGGGTGGGTGTCACGGTCGACGTCGGAGTCGCGCACGGCCGACCTGAACCTTGCCTGGTGGCTAACCTCTCGACGAGCCATCGGTTGCTTCCCGGCGAACGGCCCGAGGTCAAGATCAAAGCACAGACTCTGGTCGGGGAGGTAGGCTCTCGTGGGATTTTTCACCACTTGCTCGCCCTGACAAGACCTGATGACCAGCGAGTGGGCGCCCAGCCCTCCCGGCGAAGAGAGAACCCGAATCGCGCGGAATATTCCCCCGACAACGCAAGACGGGGCGTACATCCAGGGGATGCACGCCCCGTTCGCAATACGGCGGGTCCTGGGTGATCACCCGGGGGGGCTGCGCACCCAGGGGCGGTCCTCACGCCCTCCGGCGACGCCGGCGCGCGAGCAAGAACGCGGGTAGCCCGAACAGGAGCCAGGCTCCACCGCCGCTCTGTCGCGGCGTGGCGCAGTCGCAGCCGCCGCCCTCGATGGCGTTCGGAGCCGACGTCGAGTCGACGTCGTCGTCGCCCGTGCTGCTTCCGCCGGGGCGTGTCCCGGACCCGCCCGCGGCAGGCGAACCGCCGGCCGGTGACTCGGCCTCCCCGCCTTCACCACCCTCGGAGGGCGTGCCGCCCGCCGGGGCTCCGCCAATGGCTTGGACGCCGCCGGTCGCAGACATGCTGCCGCCGTTGTCTTCGCCGCCGGTCGCGGTGCCGCCGGTCGCGGTGCCGCCGGTCGCGGTGCCGCCGGTTGCGGTGCCGCCGGTGTCGGTCCCGCCCGTTTCGGGCGCCGTCCCGCCGGTCGCTACCACTGGGGTCCCGGCGCTGCCGGCGACCGCGGGCGTGCCCGCCGAGCCGGCGACGGCGGGGACGCCGCCGTCGCCGGCCACGACAGCCGCTCCCGCCGCACCGGCCGTGGCCGGTGCGCCAGCGGCGCCCGCCGTCGCCGGGGCTCCGCCGATGACCACGGGCGCGCCGGCCTGGCCGCCCTGGCCACCGCCGCCCGCACCGCCGCCGCCCGCGGGGACGCAGGCGCCGACGGTGTCGTCGGACGAGCTGCAGCCGAGCGGTGGCACACAGCCGTTGCCCGTGCCGCGGCAGCCGTCCGCGCAGGCGTTCGAGGCCAGGCAAACGCGCCCGCTCTCCGCGCCGCCGCAGTCGCCGTCGGCGAGGCACTCCACGCAGGTGCCGCTCGTGACCTCGCAGAGCTCGTCGGCCGCGCACGCGGTGGCGTCGGTGGCGGTGCACTCCACGCACACCCCCGCGACCGTCTCACACACGGGCGTCGGCGCCGCGCAGTCGGCGTCGGCGGTGCAGTGGAACTCGCAGGTGTGCGTCGCGAGGTTGCAGGTTTCGCTGGCGTCGCAGTCGCCGTCGCTCGTGCACTCCACGCACGATCCCTGCGCCGGCCCCGCGTCGGTGACGCAGCTCGGCGTGGGGCTGAAGCAGTCATCGTCGTCCCCGCAACCCTCGCAGGCCATCGCCTCGGCGTCGCAGACGGGCGTCGGATTGGCGCAGGGGAGGCAGAGGGCGCCGCACGCCGCGTCGGTGTTGCAGAGGGCGCAGCCCGCGAGCCCGCAGAGCAGCGGATCGCTCCCGGCCTCCTCGAGCGTGGTTTCGCTGCAGCTCGCGTTGGTCCCGGTGCAGTCGGCGGCGAGCGCCGCCGTGGCGCCGCTGGTGGTCGACCCGCACACGGCCACGATGGGTCCCGTGGGGTCGAAGCCGGCGCCGATGAGGGCCAGCGTCGGCACGGCGAGCTCCAGGTAGTGGTCCGTGTCTCCGGGGGTGCCAAGGTCGGGGGCCCCGGCGGCCACGACGCGCGCGTGCGTGGCCACGGGGTACGACCCGCGCAGGGTGTCGGCGGCGTCGCCCGGGCCGCCGGGTGTCGTGAGGTTGTCCCAGAGCTCCACCGTGTCGGTCGTGCCGTCGGCGAACACCAGGAACTCGTAGGCGCCGTAGTCCCCGTCGTTGTCGATGGCGCAACCCCAGCCCGAGCTCGCGAGCCCACCGGTGCCCCGCGGATCCCCGTCCACCCGGAGCCGCAGGTAGACGAAGTTCGCGTCCCCGGCGATGCTCGCCGCCGGGGCGCCGGTTTCGCCCACGAGATCGACGATGCCGGGCCCGAAGGAGTCGTTGCTGACGTCCCCCAGGGTGGCGCCGTTCTGCATGAGATCTATCCAGGACGCGCTGGGGAAGTCCTGGGCGCTGGCCGTGGCCGGGACCAAGAGGCAGGCCCCGGTGGTCGCGGTGGCGATGGAGCCGCGGAGGCTCCGCGGGAGCGCTCGCAGTACCGACATGATCACCTCTCCTCCGTGGTCGTGGGTTCACCCTCGAGAATGACGAACTGCACGCGGCGGTTGTTCTGGCGCCCCTCCTCGGTGTCGTTGGAGTCGATGGGCTTCTCCAGGCCGTAGCCGACGGGCACCAGGCGGCTGCCCTCGATGCCCTTGCTGGTCAGCCACTTGACGACCGAGGCCGCCCGCTGCTGGCTGAGCGTCTTGTTGTAGTAGGCCGCGCCCTTGTTGTCCGTGTGGCCCTGCACCTCGACCTTCTTGATCTCGGGGTGCTCGGCGAGCACGGCGCGCACGGCCTCGAGAATCGCGTCGCTCTCGGGCCGGATGGTGGCCTTGCCGGTGTCGAACTCGATTCGCTCGAGGATCCTGATCTCACCCCTCTCGACGATCACCTTGGGGCAGCCGTGCTTCTTCGGGGCGTCGGGGTTGGCGACGCCGGCCTGGGCGGGGCATGCGGCGGCGGGGGCGAGGATGCCGTCGCCGTCACGATCCTTGGGCAGCGGGCAGCCGTTCTTGGTGGAGTCGACCGGATCGGCCACGCCGGCCTCGTCCGGGCAAGCGTCCTCGTCGTCGGGCACGCCGTCGCCGTCGCGATCCTTCACCTCCGGGCAGCCGTTGAGGCGCGGATCCTCGTTGGGCACGCCCGCCTCCTTCGGGCAGGCGTCGTCCTTGTCCACGATGCCGTCGCCGTCGGTGTCCACCGGGGCCGGGCAGCCGTTGAGCGCCGGATCCTCGTTGGGCACGCCCGCCTCCTTCGGGCAGGCGTCGTCGCGGTCGAGGATGCCGTCGCCGTCCGTGTCCGGCTCCTCGGGCGCCGCCTTCTCCTTGACCGCGGGCGCCCACTCGATGCTGGCGACCACCCGCACGTCGGGGGTGCCGGTGCCGCGGGAGAGCCCCGGCCCGGCGCCGGCCCCGATCCGCCAGTCCTCGGCCACGTTGTAGTGCAGCCCGAAGAGCAGCTCCGCCGGCGTGTTGCGACGCCGGAACGCGGCGTCGTCGATCAGCGTGGTCGCCCAGGCGAGCTCGGGGCCGAAGACCAGCCGCTCATTGGCGACCTTGAAGCCCATCGCCGCGCCGAAGTCGAGCTCGGGCCCGTAGGGGTGACCGGCGAAGTCGTCGTCCTGGAAGCGGCCGATGACGCCGACGCGCAGGGCGTACACGAACGGCAGCGCCTCGCCGGCGAGCTGGAGGCGCGGCGAGATGCGCGCCTTGCCGTCGCCCGCGTACGAGTCGCGGTCGCCGGTGGGCGCATGCACGGTGGTGCCGAGCGCCAGGGTCGCCGGCCCGCCGAATTTGCCGGCGAGTCGGAGGTCGGCGGCCAGGCGGAGATCCCCGAGCCCGCCGGTGTACGCGTACCGGTACTCGAGGTTGTTCACGACGACGTCGTTGCCGTCCTGATAGATGAGGATCGGGAGGTTTACCCCGAGGCGCAGGCGGTTGGCGGCCACCAGCGACATGCCCAGGTGGCCGAAGAGCTGGCCGCCGATGACGAGCGTGTCGACCTCGTCGTCGGCCTCGTAGGCGACGAGCGGCGCGTGCCCGTAGTCGATCACGGCGCCGATCGCCGGGCGCCCCTGGCCGCGGATGTCGAGGGAGTCCGCCGAGAACCAGTAGCTTCCCCGCTCCGACGGCTCGAAGCGATCGAGCGCGATCCCCTCCGCGGTTTCCTGGGCCGAAGCCGGTCGTGACATGGTGATGATGGCCGCGAGCGCGGTCAGTGCCCCGATACCGAACCTGTTTCTCTCCAAGTGACTCATCCGTCCTCCGAGTCCCCCCTGCGCCATGTCCCCCAGGGCAAGGCGCCGAGGCCCCTACCCTACCGATCATGGCCGGGATTGGGGAGTGCGATTCATCGCTTCGAACCAGCCCCGGGCGGTGTTTTCGTCTCGGAATGGCCGCGCTGCCGCGAATAGAGCCGACCGACCGGCTCGGTCGGCCTCGATCGTGTCTCGGAATCGGCACGATCGCGCCCGTCCTGATGCGGGTCGAGGCGGAGTCGCCGCGCCTGCGCGTCAGCGGCGAGGGGCGGGCGTGCGTGGTGGTCGCGCCCGCGGGCGTACGCGGCGATCCGGCGCGCGTCAGCGCGCCGCGCCACCGGTCTTCGCGGCGACACGGCGTCCGCCGTCAACCGCCCGCGCGAGGGACGCTGCTCGCGGTGAGGGTCGTCGAGCTCACGCCGCCGGGGCCGCGCGCGACCACCGTCAGGCGGTCACCGGGGAGCGTCGGGAACCAGACGAGCTCGGCGCCTGCCACCTCGCGCCGACCGGGTCCGGCGAAGGTGAGCTCCAGATCCGCGGTGGCGCCTCGTACCAGCACGTGGACACCGTCGCTCCGCCGCCAGGCCTCGAGCGTGACCGCTGGCGGATCGTACAGGGGCAGGCTCGGGTCGCGTGTCAGGTGGACCGGCGTGACGTCACGCCAGTGGTTCACCAGTTCGGACCCGAGCGGTTCCGCGCTGTCGCATGAACCATCGGCGTCGTTCGCGGACGCCTCGCGGGAGTGGGCGCTGGTGCCGCCACCGCCCACGGCGGGCCAGCCGCCGTCGCCCTGGACGCCGCCGGTGCCGCTCGAGCCGCCGACCACGGGCTCGGGCCCGGGGTCGCTCGCTCCCACGCCGCCCGCGCCCGCGCCGTCGTAGCCGCCGGTGGGGACACCGCCGTCGTCCATCAGGCCGCCCGAACCGGCGTCGCCGCCGACGGTGGGAGGCGCTCCGCCGTCTGCCGTCCAGCCGCCGGCACCGAGATATCCGCCGGTGGGGACGCCGCCG
>CAYVRP010000038.1:21597-58052 GCA_964454025.1 uncultured Polyangiaceae bacterium
CGCCGTCGCCCAGGAAGCCGCCGGAGCCGGAGCTGCCGCCGACGACGGGGGGCGCGCCGCCATCGCCCGGCATGCCGCCGGTGCCGCCGCCGCTCGGGGAGCCGCCCGTCTCGTCGCCGCCGTCGCCGTCCGCGACGTCGGCGCCCGCGGCGCCGCCGCCGGGACCGCGCGAGTCGTCGACGTCGCCGCCGCAAGCGGCGGCGACGAGCAGCGAGCCGGCCACGGCGAGGCGCGCGGGGAGCTCAGCGCGCCGCGCGCGCGCGGTCACCGTGCGCGGCGCGGCGCTCTGGCCGGCGACCGCCGCGGCGATCTCGGCGATTGCGCGGTCGATGTCGTGGTGCCAGCGCCGGTCCTGGGCGGCGACGCGGAGCGCGAGCTCGACCGCCGCGCGCGCGACCCGCGGCGCGTCGCCGAGGTCGAGCCGCTCGACCTCGTCCACGGCGTGGTCGAGCAGGTCCGCCGAGTCGAGGGAGATGCGCGCGACCAGGGCGCTGGCCCTGGCCGCGGCGAGCTCGACCGCCGTCGAGGGCCCGTGGAAGGCGCGCGCGATCGCGGCGCTGTACGCGAGGCCGAGCTGGCGGTTCGCCACCCCGAGGGGGCTGTAGTTTCGATCCCGGAAGGCGGCGAGCACGAGGCGGAAGAGGACCTCCACCCGGTCGTCGGCGAGCCGGTAGTCCCACCCGACGTGGCTGCCGAGCAGGGCGCCGCGTCGCGCGAGCTCGGCGTGCAGGGCGGTGCCGTGGTACGGCTCCGCGCGGCAGAAGTTGCCGGGCGTGGCCGGGAAGGCCCGGAGGAAGGCGGCGTTCTCGCGCACGTCCGCGAGCGTCGCGTCCGGCTCGAACAGGAGCAGGTTGTACGCCGCCATGATCCCGGCGCCCTCGAGCGCCGCGAGCGCGCGCCGGAGCTCCGCGGTCCGCGTGCGCCGGTGCAGGTGATCTTGCCCCGGCTGCGCCGCGTTCTCGATCCCGACGAACATCCGCACCACGCCCAGCCGCCGGAGCTCGCCCGCGAGCTCCGGGGTGATCGTCTCCGGGCGCCCTTTGCCCAGCAGTCCGTAGCGGTTGACGCCGCGGGCGGCGAGCGCGTCGCGGAGCGCGCCGAGGCGTGCCACCGTCGCCGCCGGCTGCGGCAAGAGGAGGGTGTCGTCGTGGAAGCAGAAGAGGCTCGCGCCCGCGCCCGCCGCGTGGTGCAGGGCCGCGAGCTCCTCGGCCAGGCTCGCCGTCGACCGCAGGCGGAACCGCCGCCCCGCGCCCGCCGCGTGCGCCTGCCGGTAGTACGCGGCGATGGAGCAGAAGGAGCAGGAGCCCCAGCAGCCCCGGCTCCCCGAGACGGGGATGAACGGGAGGCCGAGGTGACGGTCGTGCGGGCGGTAACGGTGGGGGAACGGCAGCGCGTCGAGGTGCGCCGCGAGGGCGCGCGTCGCCGTCCGGCGAGGACCCGCGGCGCCCCGCAGGCCGAGGCCCGCGACGCCGTCGAGGGGCGCGCCGCGCTCGAGCGCCGCGCAGAGCTCCACCGCCGTCGCCTCGCCCTCGTGCAGGACGACGCTGTCGACCGCGGGGTTGTCCGCGAGGAGCCGATCCCAGCTCAGCGTGGCGTGCTGTCCCCCCGCCGTGAGGTGGCCCCGGAAACCGCGGCGCCTGAGCTCCAGGGCCAGGCGGTGCAGGTCGAGCGCGAGGTGCTGGAACTGCACCCCGAGGCCCACCAGGTCCGGTGCGGCCGCGAGCACCCGATCCGCGACGGGGTCGACCTGGCCTCGCCCGAGGAGCGGGACCACTCGCACCGCGTGGCCGGCGGCCTGCAGGCTCGCCGCTACCATCCCCAGGCCGAGGTTCTCCTCCGAGTCCGCTCCCACCAGGACGACGCGCATGGCCGCAGCTTCTAGCAAGAGCAGTGCCAGTCACGCCAACCCCCGATCCGTGGGGCAGTTCGGGCAGCGGTACCCACCCCGGCTGTGCCAGATCGGGCCGCCGTTGTGCCATGTGCGCGCTGGTCCCGGCGCCTCGGGGCCGCGCCGGCCAAGCCCCCGGCTTCGGGCGCCGCAGGGCGAGGGAGGCCCCCCAAGCGGGTCCGGGCCCGTGCCCGTTCCAGGGGCGCGTGATACCGCGCCTTGCGGCGTCAGTCGGCGAGGACCTGGTGACCCCGCGCAGCGATCCCCCCGCGTCCCCCTACGGAGGACCTCGAGGCCACCGCGCTCGTTCGCCGCAAGCTCTTGGCCCTCACCGTCCATGCGGTCCCGGCGGTCATCGGGACCTTCTCGCTCCAGGCCGCGGCGCAGACGACCTGCGGTCTGCCCCCAAGCTGCCCGCCGAACTCGCCGTGTCCCCCCCTCCCCGGAATGCCGGCCGCGATGCGATCCGTAGCGGCGGGACGGCCACCGGCGGAGGGGGCCACCCCACCCGACCCCGGCGCTGGAAGCCAGGGACGCGGCGATCTTCAAATGTCCTTCTCCCGCGGTCTACGCCCTCGTGCTGCCCACGGCCGTCGAGCTCGGGCAGTTCCGGGCGCTGCCCGCGGTGCGGCTCGAGGGCGAGCTCGCCCGGTCGCTCGGTGAAGACGTCCGCGCGGGGCGGTTTTCCGGCGCCAACGCGGCGCGCCTGCGCACCCTCGGCGGGGCGCTCGGCGCGGAGCTCGACATGCTCTCCATGCCCTCGCCGCGCCATGTGCCCCCGCCGCCGCCGCAACCTGACCCTCACCGAGATCGAGCCGACGGGCGAGTCCGTGCTGGTCGATCCGCGCGGCGAGCGCGCCACCGTCGTCACCCCGCTGGCGGCGGAGGTGTGGCTCCTGTGCGACGGGACCCGGGCGTGGAGGCCATCGGCGCCGAGATCGCCGCCCACTTCGGCGCCGCCGTGGACCGCGCGCGGGTCGACGCGGATGTGCGCGCGGTGCTCGGCGCGTTCGCGCGCGAGGGCCTGCTCGAGCCCTGGCGACGAGCGGACCCACGTCGTCGCGGGGTGGCGGGTGCGCTGCCGGTCCCCGCTCGCGGGCTGTCTGGCGGCGCTCGACCACCTGTGCCTCGGCCACGGCGGCGCCACCGCGGTCGACGAGGTCGTCTACGACCTCGGGCCGACCGGCGACGGGCGCCTCGCCGGGGTGCGCGACCGCTTCAAGGTCGCAGGCACCGAGCACGCCGAGAACCTGGTTGCGCTGCTGCAGCGCGATCTGCGCGTGGTGCTGGAGCCCGCGCCCGAGGTCCGCGGTTTCTGGCCGCACGCGGCGGGGCTCGAGCGTCCCGGGGGCGGCGGGCTCGTCATCGCCGGCGCCCCCGAAGCCGGCAAGTGCACGAGCGCGCTCTCGCTCTGCCGTCGCGGCTTCCGGCTGGCCGCCGACGACCTGGTGTGGCTGGAGCCCGCGCGCGGCTTTCGCGGGCTCGGCTGGGCGATCGGGCTCGATCGGCTCCCGGTCACGCCGGCGACGCTCGAGGCGGAGGGATTCGTCCTCGGCCGTCAGGGCTGGCGCGCGGAAGGCGGTGAGCGGCTCGAGCGCTTCCGGATCCGCCCCCCGCGCGGCGTCATCGCCGACCCGACGGCGTGGCAACCGCTCGCCGGGATCGCGATCATCGCGCGGGGACCGGCCGCGCTCGAGCCGCTCACGCCGGGCGAGCTCCTGGTCCGCCTCTGGCCGCTCCGGATCGCGCGGGTGGACGGCGCGGAGCCCTGGACCCCCGCCGCGCTCGCCAGCGCGCTCGGCGACGTGCCCGCGGTGGTGCTGCGCTCGGAGTCCCCCGAGGCGGCCGCGGCGGCGCTCGCGCGCTGGGCCGAGGGGCTTCCGCTCCCGGCAGGGTGCGACCCCTGACCCGGCCGTCGCTCACTCGCTCACTCGCCCGACTGGACCGGCATCACCTCGATCGGCTGCCACCCCGGGAAGCCGCAGGTGCTGGTTTCCGTGTCGACGCAGTCCGTGGGCGGGGTGCCGAACACGGTGAGGGCGCCCTCGGCGGTGGCCGCGTCGCCTTCGACCAGGACCTGGATCTCGAGGGTGAGGTAGGCGTCGGTCGCGTCGCCGAGATCCACGCCGGAGAGGCCGTAGACGTCCGCGAACTCCGCGGGCTCCACCGGCTGCACGCTGGCGGAGCGCAGGGTGAGCGCGGTCGGCGAGCCCTCGGCGGCGGTCGCCTCGATGGCGATCGTCTGGACCGCGTCCAGCCGGCCGTCGGCGGAGAGGAGGGTCGCCTCGGCCGCGAGCAGATAGACGGCGTCGGGATACCCGAGCCGCTCGTTCGCCGGGCGGAGGCACACCGCCGGGTCCCCGCTGGCGGCGGTGAGGGTGAGCGTCGTCTCGGTCCCGTCGCCCCAGGTGACGGCGAGCGGCGAGGTGCCGTTGACGACGTCGAGGAGCATCTCGCCGGTGATCGCCCCGGGGCTCTGCGGGTCGACCGGGAACGCATCCCGCTCGCAGGCGCCGTAGCCCCACTCGGCGTAGGTCGCCGAGGTCGCCATCGCCACCTGGCTGGTCTGCTTCACGATGGTGCCGCCGAGGCGGCCGGCGAAGATCCCCTCGCCGAAGACCACCTCGAGCGTCGTCTGCGTGGGGACGCCGCCCTCGGGGGAGACGACCTCGAAGGACAGCGTCCCCTCGAGCTCGTCGAGGTCGACCGGCAGCACGAGCTCGGCGCTCCCGGCGCTGGTCGCCGACAGGGTGCCGTCGAGGGTCTCGTCGAGGGCACCGTCAGCGGTGGTCAACGTCACCGTGACGGGGACCGCGACGCGGTCCGGGCAATCCCACGCGAGGTCGATCGTGCCCCCGCTGTCGCCGCTCGACGGCGGCGCGGCGTCTACGAAGGAGGCCGGTCCCGCCGCCTCGACGACCAGCGCCACCTCGGTGGTGCCCGGCTCGAGCGTCGTCGTCGCCGTCGCCGACTCGTCCGGGGCCCAGGTCAGGGTGGCCTCGTGCGTGCCCTCCGCGAGCGCGAGGACGTCCGCCGCGGCGAAGCCGAGCGGCGAGGTCTCGTCGAGCGCGAGCTCGGTCAGGGTTTCCTCGCAGGCGTTGCCGGACTCGTCTCCATGGAGCGTCCCGCCGCCGCCCTCGCCCCCGGTCCCCTCCTCCGCCCCGAACTCGCCTCCGGTCTGGCCGCCCGCGCAGCCGCCCGCGCCGAGCGCGGCGAGCAGAGAGAGGACGCCGAGACGCCGCAATCCGCGGGTGTTGGTCGCTGTCATGGCCTTGACTCCGACTGGAGTATGGCCGGCTGCCGGCCGCCAAGCTAGCTCCTAAATGCACATTTCCTGCCGCCCAAACGCCCCAAGATGTGCAAAATGGCGACAATGGATCTCCACGCCGTCGCCTCCCAGCTGCTCCGGGCCCTGCGCGGCCGGCGCTCGCAGATCGCCGTCAGCCGGCGGCTCGGCTACCGCAGCAACGTCTGCCACGCGTGGGAGTCGGGCGCGGCCTACCCGACGGCGGCGCGCACGTTCCAGGTCGCGGCGCGCCTCGGCGTGGACCCGGCGGCGGCCATCGCGCGCTTCTACGGGCGGCGCCCGGAGTGGCTGGACCGGCACGCGGTCACCTCGCGGGCGGGCGTCGCCGCGTTCCTCTGCGATCTACGCGGCCGGCAGCCGCTGGTGGCGGTGGCGGAGGCGTCGGGCCACAACCGCTACGCGCTCGCGCGCTGGTACAAGGGGCAGGCCGAGCCGCGCCTGCCGGACTTCCTCGGGCTGGTCGAGGCGACCTCGCTCCGCCTGCTCGATCTGCTCGGCGCGCTGGTGGAGCTCGACGCCCTCCCCGCGGTGGCGGAGCAGGGGCGGCGGCTGCAGGCCGCGCGGCGCATCGCCCAGGAGGCGCCCTGGTCGCACGCCGTGCTGCGCGCGCTCGAGCTGGCCGGCTACGCGGCGCTGCCTCGCCACCAGCCCGGCTGGATCGCGTCGCGCGTCGGGATCACCCCGGCGGAGGAGGAGCGCTGCCTGCGCTCGCTGGCGGCGGCGGGGCAGATCGTGTGGGAGGCAGAGCGCTGGCGGCCCTGCGCGGTGGCGACGCTCGACCTCCGGCACGACGCGGAGGCGACCAAGGGGCTCGCGCGCTGGTGCGCGGGGCTCGGCGCCGCGCGCCTCGGGGCGGGCGGTCCGGGGGCGTTCGCCTTCAACGTCTTCACCGTCTCCGCCGCGGACCTCGAGCGGCTGCGCCAGCTCCAGCGCGACCACTTCGGGCAGCTCCGGGCCATCGTCGCCGAGTCCCAGCCCGCCGAGCGGCTCGCGGTGGTGAACCTGCAGCTGTTCGAGCTCGGCGGGGAGGAGGGGTGACGCGCGCCGCGCGCCTCAAGGGGAGTGGCTGGGCGCGCGCGAGGGGCGCGGCGGGGCCCCGCTCAGCAGGGAGCTTGCCACCTCCTCGCCGAGGGTGCGCGCCAGCACCTCGATGAAGTCGCGCAGGACATGGATGTCGCTCTCGGCGCGGACGCTGGCGCGGGGGACGTGGAAGGCGACCGGCGAGCGGAGCAGGAACTGGAAGAAGCTCTCGGGGACCTGGCGACCGAAGGTGACGACCTGCAGGTTGGGCCATCGGCGCCGCAGGCGCCGCAGGCGCTGGAACGTGCGCAGCGCCAGCGTGCGCGTGCGGGCGAGCAGATCGAGATCGACGATGAGCGTCGGGTCCGGGTCTTCGCTCGCCAGCAGCAGGGGACCGATCCCGTCGAGCCCGGGAACCGAGACGAGGGCGAAGCCGCTCGAGCGCAGCCGCAGCTCGAGCCCGTGAAGGATCAAGAGATCGTCGGTCGCGATGAGCGCCAGACGGGGCTGGGCCAGCCAGGACGCGTCGCCGAGCGGACGGGGCTCCGCCGCCGCGGGGTCGCGCCGAGCCTCCTCCGAGGAGGCGCTGGCGGTCTCGGCCGCCGCGGCAGCCAGGCGGCGCAGCTCGTCGACCTCCACGACGACGCCCGGACCCTCGAGCCCGGCGACGTTCTCGGCGGCGAGCCCCTGCAGCTCGAAGGCGCCGAAGTTCCAGCCGAGCACCTCGGAGAGCACGGCGCGGACCTGGAGGTCGAGGCCCACCCGGAGCTGGTCCGGGGTGAGCGCGCCCATGTCGATGAGGACCTGCCCGATCAGCCGGTGCTCCGCGTCCTCTCGCTGCCGTCGGAGGGCCTCGTGGAGGGTGTCGAAGGCGATCCAGCCCCGGTCGAGGAAGTAGCTCGCGAGGTGGTGGCGTGGCGGGTGAAGCTGCGCCATCACGATGCGGCCGCCGACGTAGGTGATCATCGCCCGCTCCTCGGCGCGCTCGATGACCAGGCGCCCGGTCCGTTCGGTGACGCGCAGGACCTGCAGGACGTCGAGCAGCGCGACGTCGGCCAGGTGCCCGTGGACGGGGCTCGGTTCAGCCGCCGGCATCCGTGACTCCGGTCTTGAACAGATCCAGCAGGCCCTGCAGCGTGAGCACCTTGCGCTCCAGGCGCTGGTACCTGACGCTCGACATCAGCGCCGTGGCGGCGTGCGCCGCGAGCAGGTCGAATAGCTCCAAGTCGAAGGCGTCGAAGGACTCCTTCTGCACCAGCAGGCGGAAGATGATCACGACCCCCACCGGGTCGTCCCCGATCCGGAGGGGCAGGATTGCGATCGGCTGCTGACCGCTCGGCAGATCGGCCTCCTGGATCTCCAGCTTGAAGGATCCCGAGCGCACCACCTGGGAGATGAAGTTGTCGCCGAACGGGATGAGCTCGTCGGCCGGGTCGAGGCTGCCTTCTTGGGCGGCGCGGCGGAACTGCCGGCCCGACTCCTCGTAGACGTAGATGGAGAAGACGTCGGCGCCGACCAGGTTGATGAGGATCTCCTTGATGTTGCGGAGGACCTCGTCGAACACCAGCGTGGCGTGGATCTGGGAGGAGGCCACGTAGAGGCTGAGGAAGTTCGAGTTCTGTCGCTCGAGATCGGCGTAGTCGTGCAGGAGCTCCCGGTGGTGGGCCTCGAGCTCGGCGAGTCGCCGCGCCGCCTCGCCCTCCCGGGCTTGTCCTGGCGGGCGTCCGGGCTCGGAGCCCGGCGCGTGTCGCGGGCGGTCGGGGCCGGCGTCCCCGCCCGCGGCCCCGTCGTTGTCCGCGAGCTGTCTCAGTTCGAGCTCCGCGACGAGCGCGCGGAGGCGCTGGTTCTCGGCGTACAGCTGGTCCACCAGGCGTCGTCCGGAGTCGAACACCTCGGTCAGCGCAGCGAGCCAGGCTTCGTCGTCGTACATGGGCGCACGGTTCGCGCCGCGATCCCGCGGGCGCGCGGCCAGGAGAGTATACCGGACCCGTCGGCGGGCCGCGCATCTGTGCTACCCTCCAAGATCCGAAGAGCCAACCGTAGGCGATGACCCGCGGCACGAAAGACACCCCGAGGCCCGGCGAGGAAGGGGGCCCGCCCCCGCGACGGACGCGCGAGCGCAACCTGGGCCAGCTCCGCCACCGCGCCCTGATGCTGGCCATGCAGGGGCGACACGCGCAGGCGGCGCAGCTCATCCTCGACGATCTCGGGGTCGGCTCGGTCGAGGTGCCGGAGCTCGACCCCGAGGCCCGGCGGCTCGCGAGCATCGCGGCGCCCTACCTGGAGAAGGCGGGGGAGCACGACCGGGCGGCGGAGCTCTTCCGCGCCCTGGGGGAGGAGGAGCGCGCCGCGATGTCCCTCTCCTCGCGGTCGTTCATGCGGCGTGGTGGGTTCGGCGTGGAGCGCGCCGCCTCGTCTCCCCCGATGGACGACGACGACGCGCCGGCCACGCTTCGCTGCCACGTCGAGCCGCTGGGGGCGCTCCCGGTGGGGTCCACCGCCGCCGCGCGGCGCGGCGGTCCGGCCGCGCCCGCGCCGCGGCGCTCCCAGGTCCTCGACGAGGCGCGCGCGCTGATGACGGGGGGCGAGTTCGGCGCCGCGTCGCGCCACCTGGCTGCCCACGGGCTACACTACGAGGCGGGGGCGTGCCTGATCAAGGCGGGGGACCTGCCCGGCGCGCTGGACTGTCTGACGCGGGTCCCCGTGGGCGATCCCCAGTACCCGCTCGCCGCCCGCACCGTCGTTCGCGTGCTCTGTCGTCGCGGCACCTGCGACGCTCGGCAGCTGCACTTCCTGCGCGACTGGATCGCGGCCGGCCCGGCCGACGACGAGCACGCCGACCTCTTCCTCCGCCTCGCGGATCTGGTGGAGCGCACCAGCGGGGGCAAGGCGGCCGAGACCGTGCTGGGGGCCGTCCTGCGGCGGCTCCCTGGTCACGAAGGGGCTGCGGCCCGACTGCGCCGCCTGCTCGCGCCGGAGGAGTCACTCACGCTGTCCTCGCCGTCGGGGGCGCTGGCCGCGGAGGCCTGGGACGCGCCGCCGCAGGCTCCGCGGGAGGACGAGCTGCGGGTCGGGATGACGGTGGCGAATCGCTTCCGCATCGACGCCCAGATCGGGCAGGGCGGGATGGCCACGGTCTTCAGCGCGCGGGATCTCGAGCTCGACGAGCAGGTGGCGCTCAAGGTCTTCGCCGGTCAGCTCATCACCGCGAGCATGCAGCAGGAGGCCGTGGCGCGCTTCCGGCTGGAGCTGAAGGTGTGCCGCAAGCTCCGCCACCCGAACATCATCCAGGTCTACGACATCGGCGTCTTCTCCGGGCACCGGTACTACACGATGGAGCTGTTGCACGGGCAAGGACTCGAGCGGCTCCTCGGGGAGCCGGTCGACGTCCCCTGGGGGATCGAGTGCCTGATCCAGGCGGCGAGCGGTCTGCACGCGGCGCACCAGGAGGGGGTGGTGCACCGCGACGTGAAGCCCGAGAACCTCTTCGTGACCGACTCCGGGCTCGTCAAGGTGATGGACTTCGGCATCGCCAAGAGCACGCACCAGCCGGGTCGCACCCAGATCGGCACCCTCGCCGGCACGCCGGAGTACATGGCGCCCGAGCAGATCAACGACTTCTCCCTGGTCGGCCCGGCCGCGGACCAGTACGCGCTCGGCTGCGTCGCCTACCAGATGTTCACCGGCACCGTCCCCTTCTCGAGCGACCAGATGATGGAGGTGCTGATGATGCACCTCGAACGGACGCCGACCCCCCCGCGGGTGCTCAACCCCCAGGTGCCGGAGGAGCTCGAGGCGGTGATCCTGCGCATGATGGCGAAGCGTCCGCAGGACCGCTACGGCTCGCTGTGGGAGGTCGTCGAGGTGCTCGACCGGCTGCGCGGGCCGGCGGCGGGCGGGTAGGGCGCGGGGGGCGCGGAAGCCGCCGGCGGGCCCGCGGCGCGGCGGGCGCCGCCGGCCCTGCTCGTCGGATCGTCGCGCCCTCTCGGGTCCGCCTCAGCCGCCGATGCCGAGCGTGTCGAGGAAGTCGTTGTACTCGTCGACCTGGTCGGCCTCGACCACGTCGACCCCGGTGTCCAGGCGCTCGTCGTCGATCATCTGGTCTGCCAGGAGGTCCACCGTCGCGTCCAGGCCGAGCGCGCGGATCGAGTAGATCGCGTAGGGGACGAGGTACCCCATGTAGTACTGGCGCTGGACGTGGGTGGCCTGGATGTACCCGCTCTCCATGTAGCTGAGGGTATCGGGCTCGAAGTCGAACGCCGCGATCTTGATCTCACCCGGCTCGTAGCCGAGGCCCTCGACGATCTGGGCGCAGCGGTAGGCGTTGGAGAACATGCCCAGCATGCCCACCACCGGCGGATCGGCCGACTCCACCATCCCCGGCAGGACCTCCATGTCGGTGGCCACCTCGTCCTCGGACCAGCCCACGCGGTGGACGATGACGTCGTAGCCCGCCTCCTCGAGGACCTCGCTGGCGCCCATCGAGCGGGCGTAGCCGTCCGGCCAGTCCTCGTCCGGGTAGCCGAGGATGATGACGGTCCCCGAGTCCTCGGTGAGCAGACGGAGCAGGGTCTCGCCCGCGGAGCGGCCCGCCTCCCCGTTGTTGGTGCCGATGTACAGGTGGCGATCGGACTCCGGCAGGTCGCTGTCGATGGTGACCACCGGGGCGCCCGCGGCGACGAAGGCGTTCATCTCCTCGGCGAGGCTCTCGCGCATCGGGGCGATGCCCAGCCCACCGTATCCCTCCTCGCGCCGGCTCTTCACGATCTCGATCTGTGCCTCGGTCGTCATGTCCGGATCGTCCTCGTCGGTGGGTGCCTCGACCTGACCCGTGAGCTCCAGCTCGCCCATGGCGCGGTTCGCCCCGACCTTGACCGGCTCCCAGTAGCCGCCGAAGGGCTTGGTGACGACCGTCATCTCGAAGTCCTCGGCCTCGGTGTCGGTCAGCGCCTCGACCAGATCGTCGATGGTCGCCTCGAGATCGGTCGGCTTGAAGTCGCTGTCCGCCACCTCCACGCGCTCGATCTGCTTCTTCTCCGTGCCCGCGTCGTCGCTGCCGCCGCATCCCATCGCCAGAATGCTCACCGCCGCCACGCCGAGCGCCCACTGATACGTCGCCTTCATGCGTCGACCCTTCCTCGCTGGTGGCCCCTCGCGGGGCCCGTCCGGTTACTTGGGTTGTCGCAGGCACCTGGCCTGCAGCCGCCCGTCGCTGATGAATGTCTGCCGTCGGACGCGCCAGGTGTCGAACACCAGGTGCTTCGCGGCGCCAAACTGATCGAAGTCGTACTCCGCCGCGGCGCCGGCCAGGGCGACCGCCTCGCCGGCGCGCAGCGTGTCCATCACCGCCGGGAGCTCGCGCCAGCTCACGCGCTCCGCGGCCGAGGCGAACAGCTCGAGGATGGCGTCGTGCAGCTCCGACGACGTCGGCTCCTCGACGCCGTCCGCGGCGAGGCGCTCGAGCCCCATCGCCAGCAGGATCACGGCGTCGTAGTAGAAGTGCGCGGCCGGGAAGGGCCGATCCCCGGCCCAGCGATGGGCGTAGTGGTCGCCGAAGGCCTCCTCGTTGTCCCGCCGGCACTGCAAGCGCCCGCGGTAGTCGCTCGGCTTCTCGTCGCACTCGCTCGTCAGGCTGAGGGTGGGGGTGAGGACGAAGGTGTCCTCGAGGGAGGAGAAGGGGAGGTTCTGGAGGAAGCCGGGGGTGTGGAGCATGGGGCCCAGGATCCAGGCGCCCTCCCGATCGGCGACCGCCCACTCGGTGAGGAGGGTGGACGCGGTCGTCGGGTTCACGATCAGGAGCGTGCGGTCGGCCCCCTGGGCCAGCACGGGCTCGATCCGCTCCGCGTACGAGCTCTCTCCGGCGCGAATCGTGATCGAGGGCAGGATTTTACCGTCGATGCCGTTGAACTCGGTGGTGAATTCCGAGGCGACGCTCTGGTTGAAATCATCCTGGGCCGCGATCGTGTTCGCGGACGTCACCCCGAGCTGGCGGGCGAGCTCGCTGATCCCGCAGCCGAAGGCCAGCGGGGAGGGCGGCAGTCGCAGGCGCCGGCCGCGGGTTTCCTCCCGCTGCACCGAGGGGGAGGCGTACCCGGGCAGGATCTCGAAGACGTCGAGGCCCTTCAGATCCGAGAGGATCTCGCGCGCGAGCTCGTTCTCGTCCGGGCCGATGAGGTACCGAACCTCGTCGAGGTAGAGCAGCTCGAGCACGGACTCGAGCCCGCGCGCGGTGCCCGAGTTGCTGTCGCGGCTCACCAGCCGCAGGCGCCGCCCGCCGACGCCGCCGGCGCGGTTCACGTCCTCGACCGCGAGCAGCAGCGCCTGCTCCAGGTTCTGGCCGATGGTGGCGCCCTCCCCGGTGAACGGCAGCGCCGCGCCCACGACGATGGCGTCCGCGTCGACCTCCTCCACCGGCGCTCCGCAGCCGAGCGACGTCGCCAGCGCAGCGCCGAGCGTGCTCACGAGCAGCCAGCGCCGCGCCCGGTGGGGCGGCGCCGCGGGCGGGCGGGCGTGGCCCGCGCGCTCCCTGGTCGTTGGTTCCCGTCGTCGCGCCGCCGGCATGCTACCCCCCCACCCGCGGTGGCGACACCGAGTCGCTGCCACCGCTCGAAGGCCGATTGGAACGGCGCGGCTCGAAGGAGTCGAGCTCACGGTGGAGCAGGACCGAGACGCGCTCGAACTGGGCGCGGATCGCCTCGGCCCGCGCGCCCATCCCGTCCAGGTTCCCCTCCTCGGCCGCGAACTGCATGGCCTCGGCCAGCTTTGCCAGCACCTCGGCGCCGACGGCCAGGCAGCTGCCCTTGAGCTTGTGGGCGCGATCCCGGATCCGGGTCGCGTCGGCGGCGGCCACGGCCGCGTCGAGCTCGACCAGGATCTCCGGCGTTCGGGCCAGGAAGAGGCTCGAGAGCCGCGGTGACCGCTCGAGCTCGAGATCGAGCTCGACCGGCGCGCGCGCCGGCTCCTCGGGCGGCGGCGGGGCCGCGACCACCGAGGGCTCGCTCGGCGGCTCCTCGTCCCTCCCCCTCGCCGTGTAGCGCTCCAGCATCTTCTCCAGCGCGTGGGGCTTCAGCGGCTTGGAGAGGTAGTCGTCCATGCCGGCGCTGAGCACCTTGTCGCGCTCGCCCGCCATCGCGTGCGCCGTCAGCGCGATGATGGGGGTGTGGCGGCGGTCGCCCTCCCAGGCCCTGATCTCGCGGGTGGCCGTGTACCCATCCATCACCGGCATCTGGCAGTCCATCAGGACCACGGCGTACTCTCGCTGCTGCACCATGCGGACGGCCTCGCGGCCGTCCACGGCGACGTCCGCCTCGTAGCCCGCGAACTCGACCTGCTCGAGCGCGACGAACTGGTTCGTCTCGTTGTCGTCGACGATCAGGATGCGGCCGCGCCCGCGCTTCCGCCGGGCCTGGGGGCGGGGCGTGCGCGTCTGCACCCGCGTCCCGTCGGAGAAGGCGTGCTGGATGCACTCGTACAGCTCCGAGAGGCGGAGCGGCTTGGCCACCTGGGCCGTGATCTCCTTCTCGATCTCGCTCAGCGTGGCGGTTTCGCCGAGCTGCGTCAGCACGATGAGCGGCAGCTTGCGGGCCGTGGGGATCTGGCGCACCTGCTTGACGAAGGACTCGATGGTGACGTCTCGCAGGCGAGCGCCGACCACGACGAGATCGAACGGACGGTCCGCCGCCGAGCGCCGCAGCGTCTCGAGGGCGGGCAGTCCGTCGCGTTGCACGCTGCAGCTCAGGCCCCAGGCCGTCATGTGCTCTTCGATGATGTGGCACCAGCGTCGACTCGCCTCCACGATGAGCGCCCGATGACCGCTCGGGAAGGCGAGCTGGGCCGGTCGCCCCGGCGCGTCCGACGCGGTGACCTTGATGGTGAACCAGAACGTGCTGCCCACGCCGCGCTCGCTCTTCACGCCGATCTGGCCGCCCATCATCTCCACCAGGCGCTTGGAGATGACCAGCCCCAGGCCGGTGCCGCCGTGGCGCCGCACCAGGGAGCCGTCCACCTGGGAGAACGCCTCGAAGAGGCGCTGCTGGTCCGCCTCGCTGATCCCCACGCCGGAGTCCTGGACCACGGTGCGCAGGACGATCCCGTCGGCGCCGCGCGAGTCGACGGAGACGTCCACGAAGATCTCTCCCTCGTCCGAGAACTTGACGGCGTTCCCCACCAGGTTGTTGAGGATCTGGCGGTAGCGGTCGGGGTCGCCCGTGACCGAGTGCGGGATGTCGTGGTCGCAGCGGTAGACGAGCTCGATCCCCTTGTCGTGAGCGCGTCCGGCCTGGAGCTCCGCGACCTCCTGCACCACGCTCATGGGGTCGAATGGCACCGATTGCAGGGTGTACTTGCCCGCCTCCATCTTGGAGAAGTCGAGCACGTCGTTGATGATGGTGAGCAGGGAGCCGGCGGACGCGTCGATGGTTTCGGCGTAGCGACGGAGCTTGCTCTCCAGCGGCATGCGCAGGATGAGCCGGATCATCCCCGTGATGCCGTTCATCGGTGTCCGGATCTCATGGCTCATGTTGGCCACGAACTCGCTCTTCAAGCGGGAGGCCTCGAGGGCCGCCTCCATCGCCTCGCTCAGCCGGCGCATGGCCTCCTCGTTGGCCTCTTGCATCTGGTTGAACGCCTGGGCCAGGACCTGCAGCTCGTCGGTGGTGTCGACGGAGACGCGGACCCCGGTCTCTCCGCCGGCGATCCGCTGCGACGCTTCGGTCAGGCTCTGCAGGGGCCGCACGATGCGGGACGCCGCGCGGCTGACCAGGAAGGCGCCCACGACCGTGACCAGGAGCACGTCGAGCGCGATCCAGACCAGGGTGCTGCGGAGAGCCCGCCGTGACTCGGCGCGGACCTGCGCGAGCGCCGCCTGCAGGGGCGCGGTGCTGAAGCCATACCGGAGCATCCCGACGACCTCGGCGCCGTCGGTGACCGGTCGCGAAACCTCGAACACGGGCTGGCCGAACTGGATCACCTCCCGCTGGGTCGGCCGATCGCTGCTCCAGCTCCCGGCGGGCAGCGAGATCTCCTGCCACTGCGCCAAGATCGTGCGAGTGTCCTCCGGGTCGAGCTGGCGCGTGCTCGGCGACGCGTAGGCCCAGGGGATCCCCTCGGCGGAGACGAAGACGCCGTAGATGATCTCCGGGTCGGCGGCGACGGTCTGCTGGACGAGCTTCTGGACGTCGGTGAAGGCGTTCTCGGCGACCAGGCCGCGCAGCGCGAGGGCGTGGCTGTCGGCGGTGACCCGCGCCTTCTCGGCGATGGTCGCGCGCACCTGCGCCTCGATCTCGGTGAGCCGCTGCCGCTCGTTCTGGGCGTTCACCCACGCGACGCCCCCGAGGGTGGTGATCCCGACCAGGCAGAGGGCGGCGATGACGATCGCCTGGAGCTTCGCCCGGAGGGAGCGGGTCTTGCCCGGCGCGGTCACGAGCCGCCTCCTAGCGGGCGGGAGGGGGGCGGCCCGTGGCCGGTCCCCTTGCGGCGCAGGAAGGCCGAGGTGACGGTGGTGACCAGGTGGGTGCGGATCTGTCCCTTCTGCACCACGGCGTCCGCGTCCGCGGCGACGGCGAGCGGCGTGAGCTCGTGCAGCGGCCGGCTCGACACCAGCACGATCCCGAGCTTGGACCCGCGGTGGTTCTGGCGGAGCAACCGGGCGAGCTTGTCGCCGCTGATGTCCGGCAGCATCACGTCCACGACCACCACGTCGATCTGGTGCTCGGCGAGCATCCGCGTCGCGCCGATCGCCGACGGCAGTTCGAAGACGCTGTGGCCGCCGCGCTCGAGGGTGCTCATCAGGAGTTCTCGGGCTACGTCGTCGTCGTCGATCACGAGGACGCGGATCTGATCGGCCATGATCGGAGAGGGAGGCGGGACGAAGGGGCGTGGCCAGGGCGACGCGCGCGCGAGCGGCTACTCGACGATGCGGTCGACCTGCGCCAGCGCTCCTTCCTGGAGTCGGAGGCGGGTTCGGGCCTGGGTGGAGTCGATGGTGATGGTGGTGGAGAGGGGGAGCTGCGCGGCGGCGTCGGGTGGGAGCGACCATCCCGCGTCGGCGATCTCGAAGACGAGGTTCGCCGCCTGCACGCCGAGCGCGGTGTGGTCGGGCAGCACGGCGAAGGTGCCGAACGACTGCTGCGCCGACACCAGCGACGCGGCGCCCACGATGGTGGGCCGCCAGGGGCGCTCGTTCAGCCCCGGCAACCAGCCGTCCGTGATGAGCTCCGGGGTGAGCAGGCGATCATCGTTCAGGATCCACAGCGCGTCGGCGTGGATCTTGACCAGGCGGAGGGCGCGCCGCAGCTCGGACAGGTTGGGTCTGGCGCTCACGCGCTGCTCGACCAGCGTGATCTGCTCGCGCTCGGCCAGGGCGTGCTGGCGCGCGACGAACCCGGCCAGCGGAGCCCGGTAGACGACGCCCACGCGGTCCACCGGTGACGCCACGATGCGGCGCAGGCCGGTGACCGCGGTGATCAGCGGCACCTCGTACGCGATCCCGGTGGCCCCGAGCCGCGCCAGGTCGCTCGACTCGAGGAAGGAGCACATGACCACCACCGCCGGGAGGCGGCGTCCGACGTCGTCGTGGAGCAAGAAGTCACGGTAGGCGGCGACCGTCGGGTTGTTCATGAGCACTAGCCCCGACGGGGCGTGGCGCCGGATACCCTCGGCGATGGCGGGGGCGTCCTCGGGCCCCTGGACCCGGACGGCGACCAGATCGAATTCCCCGCCGAGCTCGTCGCTCAGCCCGGTCCACACCTCGTGCGTCTGGGGGGTGTCCGGCATGAAGACCAGCACGGTGCCCGCGCGAGCGTGGCCGACCTCGCGATGGAGCTCGGCGTAGGTACTCCGGGACAGCGACGCTCGACCCGCGCCACCGCACCCGAGGGCGGCGGCGCTCGTAGAGGCCAGGACGAGGAACAGGCGCCGCGTTACTGCCATTCGTCGACTCCGAGCGAGCGCGAGACGTGGGCGGGCAACCGATCGATCGCGGCCAGCGCCGGAGCGCCGTCGGCGCCGAGCGCGCTGGCGGCGGGCAGGCCGATCCGCGGCCCGAGCTCGCGGTGGGCAAGACCGAGGCGGGTCATCGTCTGCACCTCCGGAACCAGGCGCAGCGGCAGCAGCACCGCCTCGGCGCGCTGCATCTGCAGCAGCGCGAGCAGGTCTTCGACCTTGCTCACGCGCTCGACGGTCGGGGTGGCGCCGACGACGCGGTGCACGAAGGCGGTGGTGTCGCTGCGGCCCAGCAGGTCGAGCGCCCCGACGATCTTCACCCGCGCCGGGTCCGGCGCCACGCCGGCGGCGACGAGCGCGTACGGCTCGTCCGGCTTGCCCCCCCGCATCCCCTGCAAGGACGGGGCGAGTCCCTTGGCGGAGAGCACGAGCGGCAAGCTCAGGACCGCGTCCTGGCCAGCGGCCAGCGCGCGATCGAAGTCGGCGATGCGACCGACCGCCGTGACGGTGACACCGGGCAGGGCCGCTGCCAGCTGGGCCTGCAACGCTCGCTGGGTCTGGGGGACGTGGAGGAACACCAGCAGTCGCGGGGCGCCGCCCCAGGCGGAGCGCGGGAGGAGCATCGACGCCGCCGCGATCGCCGCCGCCCCCACGGCCAGGAGCCGCGCGCGCCCCGGCGCGCCCCCGGGCGCGGGGGACGCGGGCGCCGGCGCCGTGGGGGGCCGGGGCGAGAGAGTGTCGGGATGGTGGGGCATGGTCGCCGAGGTCGCGAGGTCCGCGGGCGCGCGCGGCATCAATTCCTGAGTGTAACTTCGCGCGGGGCGGGGTCGCAAGTCTCGGTCCGCGCGGCGAGGGCCAATTCAGTGTGCGCATGTGGGAGCGAGAAAATGGTGCGCCCGCTCGACTGCGCGCGGTCAATCAAACTCAGCTCACGCTAGTGACCGATCAGTTCAAGCGAGGACGAGAGCGGCCGCACTACCCTCACGGGCCGCCGCCCGTCTACGGGTGAGAGCGCGCTGGCGAATCCCGCCAGCGAGCGCTCACGACCTCCGCCGCCGTCGCCCTCGTCGCCGCGGCGATGGACGCGCAGCATCGCCGCCGGTATGCTCGAGTTACGCTGCCTCGAGTGGGCTCACGCTGGCTCGCCGCGGCGCGCACGGTGCGGAGCCAGTGGCCCCGTCCTCACGAGAGCGATCCGATGCTGCCCAGATCCGCGAACGTCGCCGCCGCCCTGGTCCTCGCCGCCGCCCCGGTCCTCGCGGAGGAGACGCCGGAGGACTCCAGTCCGGTCGCGGACGTCGACCTCGTCAAGGTGCTGAACGTCGAGGTGTCGACCGCGACCAAGACCGCCGAGCGGCTCGAGGAGGCGCCGGCGGTCATCACCGTGGTGACGCGCGCCGACATCGAGCGCTGGGGGTATCAGAGCGTGGCGGAGGTCCTCCAGCACACGGTCGGGTTCTATCTCATCGACGATCACGTCCTGCCCGACGCGGGGGTGCGGGGGATGAGCGGCGGTCTCGGCGCGGAGAGCGGCGCCATCAAGGTCATGATCGACGGGCGCTCCGTCGCCTACCGGACGACGTCGGGCAACTGGCTCGGCGTGGAGCTCATCCCGCTCGGCTCGATCGAGCAGATCGAGATCATCCGCGGCCCCGCCTCGGCTCTCTACGGCGCCGACGCCTTCCTGGGGGTGGTCAACATCATCACCGTCCCGCCCGAGAAGCTGCGGCCGATCCGGGTGCGAGGCGCGGCCGGGGTCACCGAGTCGAACCCGGGAGGGCGCGTCGATGCGGTGGCCGGACAGCGGCTCGGTCGCTTCGACGTCCTGCTGGGCGCGGCGGCCGAGCGCACCGATCGGAGCGGGCTGCTGCTGCCGGCGGAGTCCCCGGCGCCGATCCTGCCGAGCGACGTCGGTTCGCGGCGGGTGGCGCTGGACCTCGAGCGCCGCTCCGCCGTGCTGCAGGGGCGGGTGGGATACCGGGTGAAGGACGCGGGGGCGCTCGTCCTGAGCGCCTACGGCTCCACCGTGCGGCGCGGCGGCGACTTCGCGCACTGGGCGCAGCTCACCAACGGCGAGCAGGGCGACGCGACGGGGACCCAGATCGGGCTGCAGCAGCTGCGCCTGAACCTGGACGGGAGCGTGCGCGCGACCCCCGCGCTGGAGCTGGCGCTGGGCAGCACCTATTTCCAGGGCGGGTTGCTCGATGCCGACCGGATCGAGATCGGCAGCGACCTCTTCTACGGCGAGCGCGACCAGGCCTACCGCGGCGCGGACTCCACCTTCGAGGCGCGCTGGACGCCCGGCGAGCGGCTGAACGCGATCGTCGGCGTGGAGGCCGTCTACGATCACGAGGAGATCGGCGCCCCGCGGCGCATCAACCGGAGCACCGGGGAGGTGGTGGCGGTCGGCGAGGCGGGGGGCGCCGCCGAGGGCGTCGACCTCACCAACGTCGGCGCCTTCCTGAGCGTGAACGCGCGGGTCTGGGATCCGTGGCTGAAGCTCACGGGGGGGGGCCGCTACGACCGGCACAGCCACTACGGCGACCAGATCAGCGGCCGGATCGGCGCCGTGTCGCGGTGGTCGCCGGCCCTGGTTTCCAAGCTCCTCTTCGGCAGCGCGTTCAAGGCGCCGTCGCCGTACCTGCTCTACGCGTTTCCCCTGCGCGTCGGCGACGTGGTGGGCAACGCGGACCTCGAGCCGCAGCTGGTTCGCACCGTGGAGTACCAGCTCTCGGTGGTGCCGAGCCGCGCCTTCGGTGTCACCTCGGGCCTGGCCTACAGCTGGCTCTCCAACAAGGCCGAGTTCACCCCCCAGGGGATCAACCAGACGGCGCGGAACGTCGCCACGCAGCGGAGCCTCGCCTGGGAGTCACGCGCGGACCTCCGGCACCGCGAGGACCTCCGGTCCTACCTCTCCTTCGAGCTGGGGGCCGCCCGGCGCGACCTCGGCAGCGAGGGGTACGTGGCCGACCTGGTCGGGTCGGACAACGGCGTCTACCCGCCCTGGAGCGGCCGCGGCGGCGGCCTCGGCGCGGGGCCGGCGCGGCCGACGGTCCCGCTGGAGCTCGGCGCGGAGGCGATGGTCGTGGGGCCGCGCCGCGCCGCGGACGCGAGCATCGTGGCGCGCGGGGAGGACCTGCGGTTCGATCCGTACCTGATGCTCGACCTGTCGCTGGCGACGCGCGAGGTGTACCTCGCGCCCCCCCACGAAACCCCGGTCGCGCGGCCCCCACGCAACCGCCACCTCGAGCGCCGCCCCCCCCCCGGGCCCGCGGGGGTCGCCCCTGGGGTGCTCGCGGAGCGGGCGGCGCGCCGCGGCGGCGGCGCCGGGCGGGGGCCCCCCCGCGCGCCGCCAGGAAACCCGGTTCGCGCTGCGCGCTCGCAACGTCCTCGTCGAGCGCGGCCCCGACCCGGGGCCGGCGGGGTTCGAGTATCCGCTGCGACCGCCGGAGATCTTCCTCGAGGCGGAGCACGTGTACTGACGGCGCGGGTCCCGGCGCGGGCGGCGTCCCGGCGGACCCCCCGCCCCCGCGCCGGCGATCGCCTCCGCGGCGCGGTCACCCGTCGCCCATGCGGGCGCGGATGGCGCGCTTCAGCTCGTCGACGAGGAGCGGCTTGTAGAGCACCGGGACGTCGCCGGAGTCCACCAGGCGCCGGGCGCGCTCGCTCACCGCTCCGCCCGTGTAGAGGATGAAGCGCTCCAGCATCGCGGGCTCCATCGCCAGCATCTGTTCCATCAGTTGCGCCGCGTCCATGTCCGGCATCATCAGATCCGACACGATGACGTCGAAGCGCGGTCCCCTCCGGATGATCGCGAGCGCCTCGGCGCCGTCCCGCGCGGTTTCCACCGCGAAGTCCTCGCTCAGGAGGGTGGCGTACACCTGCCGGATGTTCGGCTCGTCGTCGATGATCAGCACGCGGGGGCGACCGGCGGGGCGCTCGGCCGGGGGCGGCGCCGGGGTGGGGACGCGGATCTCGTGCTCCGCGACCACCGGGAGGTGCACCTCGAACCGTGTCCCCTCTCCGAGCGTGCTGGCGCACGTCACTTCCCCCTGGTGGGCTCGCGCGATCTCGCGGCAGATGGAGAGCCCGAGCCCGGTCCCGATGCCGCGGGCCTTGGTGGTGAAGAAGGGCTCGAAGACCCGCCTCATCTGGTCCGGCGACATCCCGACGCCGGTGTCCTCGACCGCGATGATCACCTCGCCGCGCTCGCAGCGGGTGGAGACGGTGATGGTGTGCGTCGGACGCGCGGGGGCGTCCTCGATCGCCTGCGTGGCGTTGACCAGCAGGTTCGTCAGGATCTGGTCCAGCCGCCCGCGCGGTAGGGCCACGGGCGGCACGGCGCGGAGATCCTTGGTGAGCTGGGCGCGGTGGCGGACCACGTTGGCCACCAGGTTGCAGACGTCGTTGACCACGTCGTTGGGGTGGATCAACCTCACCTTGGCCGGCTCGAGGCGCGCGTAGCCGCGCAGGTCCTGCACCACCGCGCAGATGCGGTCCACGCCCGCGGCGTTCTGGTCGGCGAGGCGGCGCAATTCCGCGGTGGCCTCCCGCGCGCGCGCGAGCGCCGCCGCGGCCTCGCCAGCGAGCGCCTGCGCCTCGAGCTCACCCAGCGCCCGCTCGAGGCGGTCGAACTCCCGGACGACCAGGTGGGAGCTGGCCTGGACGAAGGTGGCGGGGTTGCTGATCTCGTGGGCGACGCCCGCCGCCAGCCGCCCGATGGCGGCGAGCCGATCCGCCTGCAAGAGCTGGCGCTTGAGCTGCTCACCCTGGACGCGCTCGATCGCGTACCGCATCGTGCGCAGCAGCGTGTCCACGTTGAACTCGCCCTTGACGAGGTAGTCCTGCGCGCCGCCGCGCACGACGTCCAGCGCCAGCTCGCTGCTCGACTCGGCGGTGAGGACGACCACCGGGACGCCGGGCAAGCGGAGCTGGATCCCGCGGATGGAGTCGAGCCCCTGGGCATCGGGCAGGGCGAGATCCAGGAGCACGACGTCGGGCTTGGGATCCATGTCCGGCGACACGTCGGCGAGCTTCTCCACGTGGTGGAGCGACACCTCGACGGGGGCGGCGCCGAGCAGCAGGAGCCGCACGGCCTCGGCGAAGATGGCGCTGTCCTCGACGAGCAGCACCCGGATCGCGGCGATCTCGCCGGCGTTCTCCGCGCGCACGGACCGCCGCGGCGGCTCGGCCCACCTCTGCTCGGCGTCTTCCTGGTCCACTCGGTGCGCTCCCTCGCTGGCGGGGGCCGTGCCCTGGCGCGCCGGCGACGCGCGCCAACCGTGACAAGAACCGAAAGCTAGTCCCCCTTCGGGCGATCGTCCACCGCGGCGCCGAGGGCCGCGTCGGGGTCGGGCGGCGCCGCGCGCGCGGCCGCGGCGGGTCCCGACAGCTCCGCCCGGAGCTCGGCGGCGGCGCGGTCGAAGTGGTCGCCGAGGGCCGCGACCTCGGCGCGCGCACGGGCGAGCTCGCGCCGCTCCGCCGCTGTCTGGAGCTCGGCGGCCCGGGTCGCCATGACCCACGCCCCCAGCGCGATGGAGCTTCCCTTCAGCTTGTGCGCGATGGCGCCGATCCGGCTCGCGTCGCCCCCCTCCAGCGCCTGGCCGAGCTCGGCGAGGGCCTCGGGGATTTGCGCCAGGAAGAGCTGGCTCAGCCGAGGCGAGCGGGGGACGTGGGGGTCGAGCTCCCCGTCGGGGGCTCCGGGGGGGCGCCCCGCGGGCGCGTCGCCCGCTGCCCGCTCCAGCGCGTCCCAGAGCGCGGACGCGTCCAGCAAGCGCGGGACGCATTCGTCCGCGCCGGCCGCCCGCAGCTCCTCGCGCGCGCCCGCTGCGGTCGGGTCCAGGAGGGCGATGACGTACGTGCGGCGCCGGCGCCCCTCCCACGCCCGGATCAGACGGATCGCCCGGGCAGCGCCGTCCGCCGCGAGCGCGCCGTCGAGCAGCACGGCGGAGTACCTCTCACTCACCACGCGGCGCACGGCATCATCCGCGCTCGAGCAGCAATCCATGCTCCAGCCCGCCGCGGCGGCCTGCGCGTTCGCCCAGGCCGCGCACACGCCGTCGGCGGAGGCGAGCAGGACCTGCCGCGGCCGGGGCGTCCTCGCGACGGAGCCGGGGGCGCCGGAGGTGGCGTCCGAGCCCGGGGACCTGGGGGGGAGCGTCGAGGTCGTCATTCGACCGCGCGGAGGCCGCGCGGGGGCAGCGCCCGCGCGGTGCACGTCATCATCCGTCATCGCCTGGCGCCCGTCACGCGTCGAGGGGATCGGGGCCCCGCGGGCGCGGCGGCTCGCGCCGCGCGCCGTGGCGCCCCACGAGCGAGGGTGAGGGTCACCGGTTTGACCCGCCGCGGCGCCGTGGTATTCGAGGGGTGCGATGTCGCTCGTGCTCGCAGCCGCCGCTCGCCGCGCCGCCCGTCAGGGCGGAGGCGCCCGGCTGCGCGCTGCCTGAGCGCACCGTAGCCAGCGCATCCGCCCGGTCACGAACCGCCGGGCGGCTCGCGTGCGCTGGCCGAGATCGCCCGGGGAGGGCAACCCCGATGAGCACCGATCTCGACACCCACCTCATGCTGACCACCGAACGGCCGCCGCTCGTCATGACGCGCGGTCAGGGCTCCTATCTCTGGGACGCTGGGGGCCGCCGCTACCTCGACTTCATCCAGGGCTGGGCGGTCAATTCCCTCGGGCACGCCCCGCCCGAGCTCGTGGAGGCGCTCGCCGCGCAGGCCCGCACCCTGGTCACGGCGAGCCCAGCGCTGCACAACGACCAGGCCCAGCGCCTGGCCGCGCGTCTGGTGGCGCTCAGCGGGCTCGCCGCCGTGGCCTTCACCAACAGCGGCGCCGAGGCCACCGAGGTGGCGATCAAGATCGCGCGCAAATGGGGCCGGCTGCACCGCGGCGGCGCCCACGAGATCGTGACCACCCGGGGCGCGTTCCACGGGCGGACGCTGGCGGCCATGGCGGCCAGCGGCAAGCCGGGCTGGGACGCGCTGTTCCCGCCCTACCCGCCCGGGTTCGTGCGGGTCGCGTTCGGGAGCGCGGAGGCCGTCCGGCGCGCGATCGGGCCCCAGACGGCGGCCATCCTGGTCGAGCCCATCCAGGGGGAGGCCGGGGTGATCGTGCCCCCGGCGGGCTACCTGCAAGAGCTCCGGGCGCTCGCCGACGAGGCCGACGTGCTCCTGATGCTCGACGAGGTGCAGACGGGGATCGGCCGCACGGGGCGCCTCTTCGCCTACCAGCACGAGGCCGTGCTGCCGGACGTGGTGACCCTCGGCAAGGGGCTCGGCGGCGGCTTCCCGATCGGGGCCGTGATCGCCGGCGAGCGGGCGAACTGCCTCGCGCCCGGGGAACACGGCGGCACCTACCACGGCAGCGCCCTCGCCTGCGCCGCGGCGCTCGCGGTGCTCGACGTGGTGGCGCGCGAGTCGTTCCTCGCCGCCGTGCGGGCGCGCGGTCGGTGGCTCGCGTGGGCGCTCGGCGAGCTCGCGCGGGAGCAGCGCCTCGTCGAGGTGCGGGGCCGGGGCCTGCTCTGGGCCTTGCGGCTGCCGAGCCCGACCGCGGCGGCCGTGCGCGACGGGTGCCTCGCGCGGGGCCTCATCGTCAACGCACCGCAGGCGGACGTGGTGCGGTTGATGCCGTCGCTGCGCGTCACGGAGGCGGAGCTCGCCGAGGGCCTCGGGTGCCTCTCCGCGGCGCTCGACGCGGTCGCCCCCGCCTGGTCGGCCTCGGCCTGAGGCGGGGGCAGGGGCTCCGGGTCGTCGATACGACGCGGCGGGCGGACGGATGGCGGCTCCAGTGTCTACGGACTCGAGGCGTCCGGGTCCCCCGCTTCGCCGGGGCCGCTGGCGCCGGAGGCGGCCTCGGCTCCCGCGTCGCGGTCGCTGCCGGCGTCCCTCGGGTCTTCGACGCCGGCGCCGACCCCACCGGCTCCCGCGCCTCCGTCACCCGCGTCCCCCGCGCCGGCGTCGCGCGGTTCGTGGGTGAAGTGGGTACCGTCGGGGTACCGCTCCAGGGTACCCCCGTCCGCCCCACCACAAGAGCTGGCCGCGCCCGCACCGAGCAGGATCGCCACGCCGGTCGCCAGCACCGGGTACTGCGGGCCCGGGACGCCGGAGCGCGGTCGGAGCGGTCGCCGGTCGGGCCTCATCTCCCCATTTCTTAGCAGGGCTCGGGCTCCTCGTCAGGTGCGGGATCCCGTGCGCCGGCGGGGCACGCGCCGCCGCTCCCGCCCGTCGCCCCGCGTAGAGCTCCAGGCGTCGAGATACTACCCGTTGGAGCACCGGGATGGCTCCTCGACCCCGGTGGCGGCGGCGCGTCGGGTCGGGCACAATACGAGGATGCTAGGGGCTAGCCGGGCGCGAGCCTGCCGGGCGAGGGCGCTGGCGCTCGTCCTGGCCTCGCTCGGCCCTGGCGGCTGCTACCTCCTGCCGGACGACTCGGCCGCCGACGAGGAGTGCCGGGCCGCGACCACGACCCTCGCGCACGACGGGGTGTTCGAGCTCGAGCGCTCGGGGAAGCAGATCGAGGTGGCTCCGATCATCGCCACCATCGAGGGGACCACCAGCGGGGTGCTGCAGTGGACGCAGGTGGGACGCTCGACCGATCTGACGCTCACCATCGCGGCGGACCCCGAGCAGCCCGTCACCGTGTTCGGCGACTGCGACACGTACTCGGGTATCGACATCCCCGCCCACCTCGAGCTCACCTCGGCCGACGGGGTCCTCGCCGAGCGGTTCGTCGGCCAGGTGTCGTTGGACCGACAGGGTCGGGTGATCGGTGGCCTCTCGCTCGCCGTTCTCGCGGATCGCCTGCAGCTCGAGAGCGTGCTGCCCTCCGGCTTCGTCCTGAGCTCGCCGAGCAGCTGGACCCTCGTGGTTTCCCTGGAGCTCGGATCCGAATTGGAGCTGCCCGTCTCGGCCGCGACCTTCACCTTGTCGAACTGGCCCAATCGTAACCCGTCATCTCCCTCGACGACGACCGGCACCGAGACGATCCAGTCGCTGACCCTCGGCCGAGCCACCTTCGGTGCCCCCCCATGAGCCGGTGGGACGCGTCCCTCCACCTCACGGCCCTCGCGGCTCTGACCCCGGGGTGTCTCGGGACGTCGTTCCTGGACGACGGCCGCGAGCTGGACTCGGACCTCCACTGCGTGAGCACCCCGATCACGCTGGAGCCCGGACAGACGGTCGAGGGCCAGGATCCGGAGGCCCTCCTCGCCCCCTACCTGGGGTCGTGGAGCGGCACGCTCACCTGGACGGCAGGCGGGGAGACCGCGTGCGAGCTCGGCGTGGCGCGCGGCACCTCGCCCGCGTACGCCGGGCGGACCTGCACCCGGCCCACCCACGTGTACATCCGTGCGGAGACGACCCTTCTCACCGCCGATGGCGCGCTCGACCAGCACGGGTCGGGGAGCCTCAGCGTCAGCCTCGACGGCACGCCGTACCGGGCGGAGCAGAACGACGGCTCGCCGCTCCACCTCGACAGCATCCCCCTGCCGGAGTGGACGAGCGCGCTCCCGGCCCACCTGCCCGTGGACCCCACGCGGTACATCAACCCACTGCTCACCCTCTCCCTCCAGTACGCCACCGACGCCGTCGCCCCCGCGCTGGGTACGGTGATCTTCGCCGGTGCGCCCGCGACGATGCGGGAGAGGACCGATCAGCTGGTGGGCGCGACGATCGCGTTCGCGCGGCCGTAGCTCGGGGAGGAGCAGCCGGTCGCGATGCCGCGCCAGGGTTGGCCCGGGCCGTCGCCTCGGTACCGCCACCTCCGCCTCCGCCGTCGCGACGCCGAGCGCGCGCGGCGCGACGTCACCCCGCCGATCGCGCGCGGGCACCGCCCGGTCGACCACCCTGCGCCGGTTGGCGAGGCGCGGCGCACCGGCGCGCGAGCGGCGCGAAGCGTGGCTCGAGCGAGGTCAGCGCGGGGCTCGCGCGGCGAGCAACTTCGGTCGAGCGGCGGTCACCCGCCGCGAGGTCGCCGGGCTCCCTCCGATCGACCAGGGTGGTCCGGGCCACCACCACGGTCGGAGCGATGGACCACCTGGGTCGGAAGCGGGGGCCACTTCGGTCGGAGGCGGGGACCAGGGTTGTCCGAGGGCTGGACCACTTCGTCGTGACACCTGGAGCGCTGTTTTCGAGGGGGCCGGGGCACCGTTGCCGAGGGCTGGGGCATCTCGGCGGGAGGGCTGGACCACCTTCTCCGGAGGGGCTGGACCATTTGCTCCGAGGGTTGGACCACTTTCGCGCGGGCAAAGATCCGGGTCATCGGGGCAAGAATCCGGGCGAAAGGGCCGCCGCGCCCGGCCGGAAGACGCCAATCTGCCGGCCGGTGCGCGGTGCGCGGCGGTCAGGGTACGATGAATAATCCCTTATGGCGGTTTTAGGTCTTATACATAAGACCTCAGACCTGAGGTCAGCCAGCCAAGACAGGCTCTCGCCGCGGGTTCGCCGCTCGCTCGCGAAGCTGGGGCGAGACATCTCCGTCGCGCGGAAGAGGCGCAGCCTGACCGTCGCCATGGTGACGGAGCGAGCGGCCATCGCGAAGAGCACCTACCTCCGGGTCGAGCGCGGTGATCCGAGCGTTTCCGTCGGCATCTACGCGATGGTGCTCTTCGTCCTCGGCCTAGGCGAACGCTTCGCGGAGCTCGTGGATCCCAGGCGAGACGACGAGGGCATGCTCCTCGACGAGGAGCGACTCCCGCAACGAATCCGGGCGCGGAGGCAGGAGACGGCGAGATGAAGCGGTCGATCCGGATCTGCCTCGGCGACGGCGCCGTCCCCGTCGGCACGCTCCACTATACGCAGCAGGGGGGACGCGAAGCCGCGGCCTTCGAGTACGGCGGGGAGTGGATCGCGTCCCGCGAGCGCTTCGCGATCGATCCCGCACTCCACCTGGTGCAAGGGCCGTAGTATCACCGGAGGCAGCGCGGCGGATCGCCGTTCCCTTCGGCGATCGCCGCCACCGAGCCGGACGGCCGGGGGCGGCGGGACCACGCCAAGCGGCGACAGGAGGCGCTCCGCGTGGGTGCACCCTTCCCGGGCGCCCCCCTGAGCGCGCTCGACTTCCTGCTCGCCGTGGACGACACGAGCCGGCTCGGTGCGCTTCGATTCCAGGATGAGCACGGCGACCTCTGCCGCGCAACCGAGCCTGGTCGACGCACCACGCCGCCGCTCGTCGAGCTGGGACGGTTGGTCTCGGCGGCGCAGGCCATCGAGACGAACACCGAGGCGGCCGCCGACCTCGCGTACCTGCGGGGGCGGGGGAACTCGCTCGGCGGGCTCCGACCCAAGCGCGGAGTCATCGACGACGGCGGACACCTCTCGATCGCGATCTTCCCGAGCGTCACCGACGAGCGCCCGGTCACCAAGGGCGAGGTGCTCGCCATGAAGCTCGCGAGCCGCGCCGGCGTCCGAGCGGCCGAGGCCGAGCCCGTCCACCGGCGACGGCCTGCCGGTGGCGCTGATCGCCCGCTTCGACCGCGTGAACGGTCGACGCATCCCCTACGTGTCGGCGGCGACGATGCTCGGCGCGGATCCGAGGGATCCCGCCGCGCACGCCTGCACCGAGCTCGTGGAGGCGCTGCGTCGGGAGGGCGCTAGCGTGAAGGCCGACCTCGAGGAGCTCTGGCGCCGGATCGCGTTCTCCATCCTCATCACGAACGTGGATGATCACCTGACCATGGCTTCTTGCACGTCGAGCGGGGCCGCTGGCGACTCGCTCCCGCCTTCGACCTCAACCCCTTCCCCGAGCGCGAGCGAGAGCTGAAGACCTGGATCTCCGAGGAGAGCGGCTCCGGCGCGAGCGGCGAGGCGCTGGTATCCGTCGCCCCGTGCTTCGGGATCTCCGCCCCGCGCGCGTCCGCCATCCTCGGCGAGGTCGACGCGGCCGTGGACCGCTGGCGCGAGGAGGGCCGCGCGCTGGGCATGACCTCGGCGGAGCTCGACGCGTTCGCCGGCGCGTTCGAGCACCCGGAGCGGACCATCGCCCGGCGCCTCGCCGCCAGGCAGGCCTGAGCGAGCCACGCGGGCTCGGCCACCTGGAAACCAGGGATTTTTCCGTCAGGATCGGAGCTGGCGACCGCTGCGCGACGCCCGTTCCGCCCGACCACGCTGCCGCCCGACTACGACGGAGATCGCGCCGAGCGCCATCAACAGAGCGCCCGCCAGAGTCTCGCCCGCGCGGCCGCCGACCACGCAGCCGCAGCCGCGCCCGCCCTGGGCGGGAGGTGACGGCGCGGGCGCCGGATAGAGCTCGCACACGGCGCGGCGCTCGTCGGGGGTGAGCGCGACGGGGAGGAGCGCGGCGGACGGCGCGGGGGCCATCGCCGGCAGCGGGGGCCGCGGCTCGGTGGGGCAGCGCGGCGGACGGGCGCCGCGCTCGTCGACGGCGCCGGGCGGCAGCGTGCCGTCGTCGCAGCCATGGGCGAGGCCGAGGACATGCCCGAGCTCGTGCACCAGCAGGTCCTCGAGCGGCTCGGCGCCGTCCGGGGCTCGGGCGGCCGCGGCGGCCGCGGCGGTCCAGCGGTAGTCCACGGCGTTGATCTCGAGGTCGGCCTCGGCGATCAGGACCTCCCCGTTCGGGGCGCTGCGGTCGAGGTAGGTCGTCGTCATCGCCTGCTCCTCCCGATCGTAGCAGGAGAAGCGGTCGCGGACGCCGTCGCGGCACCAGGCCTGCTCGTGGAAGATCACCGCGTTGACGCCGTCGCGCCGCGCGCGGTCGGCGGCGGGCGAGGGCGGGAGCACGCGGAAGGTGACCCCCGTGCAGCCGACGTCCGTGGTCCACCGCGCGGCCGCGCGGCGCAGCGCGGCCATCACGGCGTCGGTCGCGAGATCCCGCGAGGCGTGCGTGGCGGAGAGGGTGAGCGTGAGCTCGCGGTCCTTGAGGCGCAGGGGCTGGCCGGTTTCGGCGTCGCGGGCGCGGACGAGGGCGAGGGAGGGGGAAGTGACGAGCGTGAGGGCGAGGGCGATGGCCCCGGCCAGCGGCGAGAGCCTCATTAGCGGCGGGGGACGGCCCGGCTGTCGGGGGCCTCCGTCGAGCCGGTGGTGGGCCTTGTCATCAGTAGCCAAATAGGGTGGTCCCAGCGCACGCCTCCTCCTCGGCGGTCTGCTCGGCGGAGCAGGGGAAGGGGGTCGGCTCCTCGTTCCACCACGCGAGGTAGCCCGCGCAGTCCAGCGCGGCGACGCAATTCATGTGGACGGTCGCGTCGCTGAGGCACTCGAGGAGCTCTTCCATCGTGTTGTACTCGAGCCGCTGTCGCGTATCCACCGCGAGTGCCTTGTCGAAGCACCAGAAGTAGCTCCTGCACTCCTCCACGTCTCCGAAGGTGCCGGGGCAGGTGACATCGAGCTCGCAGACGGCCGTGCACGCGGCGTCCTGGCTGGCGATCACCGCGGCCATCTCGGGCTCCTCGCTCCAGGGAGCTGGCTCCTCGCTGCCGCCGGAACCGAGAGCGCCACCCGTGCCGGCCACCCCGCCCGTCGGAAGACCGCCCGTCGTGGCGACGCCACCCGTGACGCCGCCGCCACCCGCGTCTGGGACCCCGCCGGTTCCGGCGGTGCCCCCGGTCGGCGCATCTCCGCCACCCGGGGCCCCGCCCGTGCCGCCACCCGTGGCGCCGCCCGCGGCAGTGACGTCGCCGCCCGTCGCAACCCCACCAGTGCTCGCCGTGCCGCCGCTCACCGCGGCCGCCCCGTTAGACGAGGCTCCCGCCCCGGCTCCGCCGCTGGTGCTGTCAGGATCGGAGGACTCGTCTCGATCGCCGCACGCGGCCAGCAGCGCGGCCATGAGAGGTACGAGCCAAACAGCAGAACTAGAACGGTAGAAACCTGCCATGGTGCACCTCGGTCAGAGTCGTTCGAGCTGGAGGACCAGGAGGCAGCGGTTGCTGGGTTCGCCGTAAGAGCAGGTCGCATCGGTCGCGCCCAGCGTCCTCTCGAGCAGCACCGGGGGAAGCTCGCCAACCACCGCCGGGTCGTAGAGGTCGGCGTCCTTGTGCACCATGAAGTCACCTTCCCAGAAGCGAGTGCAGCCGTCCACGATGGCGAGGGGGTGGAGAGCGATCCCGAAGTTGTAGGGTCCGGGCCCCACCGGTCCGTATGATGCAGCACCCGGCGTCATCTTCTCAGAGTCCCTTAGACCCAAATCGAACGTGTCACACGCTTCCCCCTCTGGATCGACATCACGATAGACGACCTCTACCACCAACGTCTCGCCCATTACGAGGTCGCGCGCAGGATCGCAGCTCGCCATCCGCTCGCCCACCGTCGAGTCCGGACCGAAGTAGACGGAGAGATCGTACTCGTAGGGTGTCGTCTCGTCGTAGACGCCGAGCACCGTGGCCCCGAAGACGTCCCCCACCTCGACACCGGGGACACAAGGACCCACCGGTTCGATGCGGTGGCAGGCAACTGCGAGGGCCATGAGGGCGGACCAGCCCGCGGACCGAATCGGCGGGGGCAAGCTCGGGGCCCCTGTGCCAGCACGCGAACTAGCAACGGGTCGGGGAACCAAAGGGACGGCCCGGGCGAGGCGAGAAATCCACGGGAAGGGAGCGTGTTCGCACCGCAACGCGCACAAGCGCGAGTCGGCCCCCCTCGCAGTGGGGGCACTGCCCACTCTCGTCGCACTTCGGTTCCTCACTCGGGGATCCTACCAGCGAACGGGCCCGCCTGCACAGAGAGCCCTGGCGGGCCGCGTCCGATCCAAGGTCAGCCCGCGACGCAGAAGCCGCTACTCACGTGGAGCTCGACGTCTGAGTCGGAGATGACGGAAACGCGCGCCTCATCGAGGCCGAACTCACGCACCCATTCCCCGAGCTCCTGTCTCGTCAGGCGGCAACCTTGTCCTTCTATGGTCGGGCGGAAGGGGAAAAACGCCGGGGGACCTCCGAAGCTGATGGCGAGCCATCCGGTGATGGCCTGGCAGTCCTGGACGCGCGTGCCCAACACCGTTACCGTGATACCGAGGTCAGTTGGGATCGACTGGAGCCCGGTGAGCAGGAGGTCGTGCGAGCTACCGCAGGCGTCTGGACCTGGCTGAAAGCCGCGAGGCACATACCAGTACGGTCCGTTGCTGCACTCTGTCACCGCCTCGTTGTATGGGACGGACTCGTCAAGAGGGCACGGAACACACGCGGTCTGGGTGGCATTCGGCACCGTTCCGAGCTCGCAGGGCTGACAGATCCCATCGGTTGAAACCTCGCCCTCCGGACACGCAGTACATTCGTCCACGCCGTCGAGCGGTTCGGTGCCGCCCTCGCAGGGGGTGCACACATTCGAGACGGCAATGCTCCCCTCGGCGCAATCGAGGCACGCGGTGTGGTCAGCGCTCGAAACTGTGTGCGGAGGACAGTACACACACCGCTCGTCAGATCCTGACAGCATGGTCCCGTCGGGACAGTCGATGCACCCGCCCGTCACCGCGATCGCGCCGGGCCAGCAGGTTTCGCAGTTTCCGGACAGCGGGTTGGTGTGCTGGTGGAGATCACAGGGACTGCAGTCCGACGCCCGCATGTTGAAGCGCGAGTCCGGTGCCGGACCGACGTAGTCACCCAGGCGACCCTGGGCGCAGGCCATCCAGCGGTCCCAGAAGCCCGGCGCGTGCGCTCCATCTTCGTGCAGCGTGAAGAGATTGCAGGCGTCACACCAGGTCACGCCGCGCTGCAGCATGACCTCGGTGAGCGCCCGCATGGCCGCGGCGATCGTGAACTCGCGTGCGGCCACCTGGCCCCACTTCAGCCCCCAGTCCCTCAGCGCCCCGCCCGCGAGGTGCACGTTCTCGTCGTCCGGTGTCGAGGTGCCCGTTCCAAGGCCAGCCCAACCGACCGTTGTTATGGGCAGCGTGATCCAAGGTGTTGTCAGCAGAGAGTAGTAATCGGAATTCCCGGGCCAGTCCTGGCGTCGCCCTTGTCCTCGGGTGTAGTGGCCGTCGAAGGCGTCGTGCCAGGTGGTGAGGACGCGCGCGAGCTCGAGGTAACCCGGGGCCGTTGCGGAGTTGCTCGCCGGCATGGCATCGAATTCTCCCGAACCGTCAAGTCCGGTGGCATTGCCCTCCAGACAGGGCGGCGGGTTCGGGGCGCCATCCGAAGCGCAATACCGGATCCCGTTGCTGCGGACGTGGGAGCTTGGCCGCAGGTAGTCGACGCCACCGACGACCTGGCTGGCGACGAAGTCGGCGAAGGCGTCGCTCAGGATCGAGACGTCGTCCCCCTCGTCGATGGGGTTGCCGGCGTCGATGCGCGCCATCAGGTAGTCCGGCAGACTTCCAAAGGACGAGTCGTGGAGGAGGCTGCAGAGCGCGAAGTGGCCGTACTCGTGCACGATCACGCCGCGCGAATTGATCCTCTCCTCCCACTTGTCCGGCATGACGATGTCGGCTTCCGACACCGCCGTCGTCGCGGCACCGAGGCCGGCGGCCACCGTCTGCATGAGGGGAAACCCCGTCGGGAGCGTGCCGAGGAAGTGAGGCCAAACATCTTCGCGCTGGTTCAGCCCGAGGCATCCGGCCCACGCCGGGTGCTCGAAGTCCACGATGTCGCCGGGTTCTTCGTCGAGGCTTACGTCGGGCACCCAGAAGTAGTTGGCGAGCCACCCCGTGAGCACCCGAGCTTGGTGAGGCTCGTAGCCCGTGACGTCCCTGAAGTACTGGTTGGCGTCGGTGAGGGCGGTGTGCATGTGGATCTTGTGGTGGTCCGAGACGAGGGTGACGCTGGACTTGCCCCTGCTCGTCACGATGGCCTCATTGCGGCTGCCGAAGTCACATACCCGCGCTGGCAGGAGGAAGTCGGTGATCGTCGCGGCGTAGTTGTCGAGGTAGATGCAGACGGGGTTCTGGTGCCGGGTCGGAGCGTTCCTGGGGACCTTGATCGTGACGTCGCCGTTGCTGTCGGTGATCCCAGAGAACAGGGTGGGAAGCAGAGTCAAGGGGATCGGCAGGAAGGCGAGCATCCGGATGTCGACCTTGACGTGCCGGGGTCGGGCGGCCGCTCCCGCCGCGAGTCCCCAGGCCTGCTTCATCTCGCCGTCGAACACCGCGTCGCGGTTGTCGACGTTGAGCGTCATGGTGAGGTTGCAGTCCTCGGCGATGAGATTGTGTGCGGCACCGAGGGTGGTCTGCACCTCGTGGACCACGGCCCGCACGACCTGTCCGATCCCGCGCGCGAGGTTGCGGCACGCTCGGCGGAGCCAGCCTCGACGGCGCGGCTGCTGCTGCTCATCGAGGTCCTCCGGCTCGGCCTGCCCGCGATAGAGGAACCCCGCGTCAGTAAGGGCCCGATAGGACAGCGAGCCGTCGGGGTTTGCCGCCCCCGGCGGCGGGGTCTTCAGGACGACGACGTCGAAGATCGTCCGGTCGTCGCCGGTTTCCGGATCGGGCGTGAGGGCGTGCTGGCGGAGGAGGTTGTAGGTCTGGCCCGGAAGCACGGTGAACACGAACAGACCCTCGCCGTCGCTTCGCGTGTCAACGGTGCCGCACTGGCCGAGCAGGGGGTCGAGCTCCTCCGTGAAGAGCGGGAGGGGATCGTAGTGGATGTAGGCATCGTCGAGCGCGCCCAGCTGCTCGTGGTCCTCGATGTAGATGAGGGCGTAGTAGAGCGTGGGCCTGCCCTGGGCGTCGCGCTCGGGCAGGGGGCTCGTTGTGGCCCAGGAGAAGCTCTCCGCGAGCGCCGCAGACTCCTCGGGCTCCAGGGGAGGATCGAGCGTTCCGCCGCAGCCGTCCAAATGCAGCTCGACCATGGTGTACCCGATCGGGGGCGCCGGTATGCCGTCAATCGTGAGCCAGAATTCCTTGCCCAGGGTCGCGGTCCCTGCCGCGGCCCCGTTCGTGCAGCTCACGAAGCGGTAGGTGAGGCCACGGGCGAGATCGAGCGGCGTCACGGGTGCGGCCAGGGAACTGCCGCCGCGGTAGGTGCAGGTGACCACGCCGTCTTGTTGATCGCGGTACCTGAAGAGCGCGGTGTGGTTCCCGGCGTTGCCCTGGGTCACCCGCAGTCGCCGCGGGATCTTGAAGCTGATGAGCTCCGGGAGCGTGACGTGGCCGTCCGTGATCCCGTCCGGCCCCACGGGATCCGCCGCCCTCAGGATCGCCGACCCGTCCATCCACCGCAGGGTCACGTGGGATGGCCCGTTGATGGCCGCGGCCCAGTCGGGGGGTCGATGGTAGATGGGGGTGCTCGGCTGCACCTCGACGTCCTTGCCGAAGAAGGTGCCGTAGTGGCCGGCGGCGGTGCTGATGAACGCGAGGCGCGCGTTCGGCGCGATGATGGTGCCGCGGAAGGGGGCGTCGATGGTGACCTGGTTCGGGCTGGTGTCGACGATGAAGAGCTTGGGGTCCGGGCCGCTGGTGCTGGTCACGGTGCCGCGGAAGGTGAACGTCCCCGTCAGGAAGAGCTCGACCGGGCCGTCGGCGTCGTCGAGCACCAGGTTGGCCTGCGGCTCGAAGGTGAGCGCCTTGAGCTGGTAGAGGCCGGTGCGCAGGCGCAGGGTGCTGCGCGACTTGATCGACACGTCGTCGTAGGTGCCGGGCTCGAGGAAGAGGCTCCGATCGGGCTCGAGGTTGATGGGGCCGCGCGAGGCGCCGCGCTCCGGGAGCGTGAGGGTCTGCGTGGTCATGGGGATGGGCGTGTAGCGCTTCACCCCGCCGTCGGCGTGGGCGCCGTTCATGAGCTGGACGGAGGACGAGCTCACCACGCTGCCGGTCGCCCACGCGCGGTCGCGCATCACCACGCGCGCCTTGCTGCGGACGTGCGCCACCTTGGACTCGACGCCGAGGTTCGTCTCCGAGGTGCCGACGTTCACGACGGTGGTCGAGCTCGCGCCGGGCGCGGGGTACACCTTGACGCCGTCGTTCAGGCGCACCAGGCCGTTGCCCAGGATGGGCACCTCGGCGAGGTTGACCGAGGCCGGGTAGGTGATGGTGATGGACGCTGGGGCCGGCACGGTGAGCTGGGCCGCGACGGTGCCCACCTCCGGCGGCGGCTCGCCGCCCTCGCCGCCGCAGGCGCCGACGAGCAGTGCGAGGAGCGTCAGGCGCAGGGGCCAGAGCCGTGTCCACCGCCCCGCCCGCGCCGATTCGCGAGGCCCATCCCGAAACGCCGCCCGATCCCCTTCGGGGTCCCGTCCACCCATGTCGCCTCCGAGCGCGCTCCGGCGATCCACCAGCGCCGGAGCGGCAGCCGCGATCGTGCCTGTCCAGGGGGGGGGGGGGGCAGGGGGGGGGCGGGGGCGGGGGGGGGTGCCGGGGGGGTTGGGAACGGGGGTTTTGGGGTGGGGGGGGGGGGGGGGGGGGGATTATAAAAATAAGGGGTG
>CAYVRP010000039.1:0-10589 GCA_964454025.1 uncultured Polyangiaceae bacterium
CTCGGCGCCCGCGACGCGGCCGTCGCCGCAGAAGACGACGCGCTCGCAGGGCTGGCCGGGGGTGATGCAGACGAAGTTCCGGCTCTGCTCGGTGCAGTCGGCGCTGCAGCCGTCGTCGCCGACGGCGTTGCCGTCGTCGCAGACCTCGCCGGGCTCGATCTCGCCGTTGCCGCACGCGAAGTCGAAGGTGCAGGGCTCGCCGGGCGGGCAGGTGCAGTTCGGCTCGACCTTGCAGATGCCGTTGCAGCAGTCGCCGGGCAAGGCGTTGCCGTCGTCGCAGGCCTCGCCGAGGGTATCGACGTCGAGGTTGCCGTCGCCGCAGGCGGGGCCGGAGGGGACGAGCTTGCAGAGGTCCGGCGGGGGGTTCTCGCCCAGGCAGGGATCCTCCTCGCTCGTGCCCCCGGTGGCGTCGATGACGACGGACTCCCCGCCGGTGCCGAAGAGGGGACCATCGTCCCCGGTGCCCTCGCCGGTGTCGTCCGGATCGGTGCCGAGCACGGGCTTCTCGTTCGCCGCGCTCGGACCGCAAGCGGCGTAGCCGGCGGCGCCCAACATGAGGAAGAGAACCGAAACCAAGTAGGGGGATGTGCGCACGGTGGGCCTCCGCAGATCGACTCACTGGCTCAATTACCCCGTTCGTCGCCCGACCGCACGAGCAGAAGGCGCCCTATTCCTTGCTGTTTCATGCCGCGATCCGGCCTCGTCCAACTTTGCCACGAAAAGCGGACGTGGCGGCGGGCCGCGCAGCTCAACGGCGCCGGCCCACCCCGACCTCGAGCCCGAGCGTCAGCGCGGCGATCGGGCTCCGCAGCGCGGCCACCTGCTCCGCGTCGTGCTGGTCGGAAGGGCTGTCCGCCCCCAGCACCTCGAGCTCCGGGGTGACGCCCCCCAAGGAAACCTGGGCGCGGAGGCCGATCCGCCCGGTGGCGAGCCACGTCGCTCCCGCGGCAAGCTCGGGGCGAAAGGCCCACTTTTCCGACCGCGCACCGGCGAAGCTCGGCTGGGAGGAGAGCGTGGTCGCGACCCCGTGCATGGCCAGGAGCGAGAGGCCCCCGTCGAGGGTGAAAGAGCGCAGGCGGAACCCGACCCGCATCGTCGGGCCGAAGGTGAAGAGCTCGAGCTCGGCCTCGCCGTTCTCCACCGCGAGGGGCGCGCCGCTCGGGGGCAGGAGCGCCGTGGCCCCGACCTCGAAGCTCGGGTGCGGGCGGTACCCCGCGGCGATCCGCGGACCGAACCAGGCCGGCAGGCCCCCGGCGGCCCCCGTCAGGGACGCGCCCATGAACGCCGCGACCGGGGTCGGGAAGGCGCCCTCGCCCGACGGGCGCGCGGGGGCGGCCCCGTCACCCCGGCGGGTGCCCTCGCTCGCGCCCGGCTCGTCCCCGTCGCCTTCGCTCTCCGCCACGGGCGTGAGCCGGCCGTGGAGCAACTCCACGGCTTGCAGCGCGAGCACCTGCGGGTCGGGCGAGGCGACCGGGTGCCGCGAGTCGAGGTGAGCGTCCGGCGGCGCGCCGAGAGTCCAGAGCACGACCTCGTCCCGTTCCGGGTCGACCTCGACCACGCCGACCGCGGCGCGCGCCTCGGCGACCGGGAGCCAGTTGGTGGACCGTGGGACCGCCTCGGTGCGGTACCCCATCAGCGCGAGCTCGTCCTCGATGCGCACGACGAGCGGGTCGGCGCCGTCTCCGACCACCAGCACCAGCGGGCGCTCGCGGGCCGACGCCGCCCCCGCCAGCGCGAGCAGCGCCAGGACGAGCGGGGCCCGCGCCGAGCGCAGCGCCGTTCGCGGCGCGCGGTGCGGTCGGGCGCGTCGTGCCGGGGACCAGGCTTCACGGATGCTCAGTGGGATCGGAGGCTCCTCGCGAGCCCCGAGTATGCCCCGCCTGGGTAGCGCGCCAGGTACTTCTTCGCCGCGGCTGCGGCGGCCGCGGGATCGGATCGCCGCTGCAGCGTCATGAGCCGCCCCAGCGCCTCCTCCGCCAGCGGTCCGTTCGGCGCCTCGGCCAGGTAGGTGTCGAACCAGCGGACGGCCTCCGCGGGCGCGCCGCGCTGGTCGGCCGCGATCTTGCCGAGCAGGAACGCCGTCGAGCCGCGCGCGCCGTGGCGCGAGCGCAGCGCGGAGAGCGCGGCCGTGGCGACGTCCGGCCGTCCCGCGAAGCGCGCCGCGTCGGCGAGCTTCCAGAGCTCCGCCGCGCTCGCGGACCGCACCGCCTCGTCCACGCCGACGCGGTCCAGGGCCGCGACGGCGCCCCGGGGGTCGCTCCGGCCGAGCAGCGCGCGCCAGTCGCTCGCCACGGGAGGCGCGCTCGCCGAGGGCGCGGTCGGGCAGCCCTCGGCGGCCGGGGGCGCGCTCACCGCCGGGTTCGGGTCCGGCGGCGCCGCCGGCGACGGCACGGTCCGCGCATCATCCGCGCGCCAGAGGAGCATCGCGCCGGTCCGCACCTCGACCCGGAGGTGCTCGCCGGCCCCCACCGCGCGTCCCTCCGGCAGGTGGGGGCCGGCGACGGTGACCGCGCCCTCCTGGAGCGCGAGCTCCAGGCGCTCGGCCGTGGGATCCCAGGACAGCGTGAAGCGCGTACCGGTGACCCGCACCGAGTAGGGCCCGCCCCGCAGCGACCAGGCGCTCCGCGCTCGGTGGACGACCTCGGCAGTGACGACGCCCTGCTCGAGGACCAGGTCGGCGCCGTCGGTGGTCGTGCCCGCGACCCGCGCGCGGCTGTGCGGCGCCAGGGTCACCGAGCTGCCGTCGGAGAAACGCACGCCGAGCGCCTGGCCCTCGGCGCTAACCCACTCTCCCACCACGCCGGTCCGCCCCTCGAGCCCGAGCGTGAAGGCGAGCGGCGCCGCCGCGCCGCGGTGCGAGCCCGCGGCGACCCACACCAGCGCCAGCACGGTCGCCAGCGCCGCCGCCAGGCCGAGCAGGGTCGCCCGGTGCCCACCCCGCCGCGCCGTCCGGCCCGCGCCGAGGAAGCGCGCGCGCGCTGCGGCGAGGGTCGCGGGCACGTCAGCCGCCTCGTCCGACGCCGCGCGGACCCTCGCCCCGAGCCCCTCGAGCGACGTGGTCATGGTTGCCATCGGGTCCCCTCCTCGAGGTATCGCTGCAGCACCGGGTCGCGGCGCGCCGCGCCGAGGAAGCGCGCCTCGGCGCGCGCGAGGTGGCGCTTGGCGGTGGAGAGCGACAGATCGCAGAGCGCCGCGACCTCCGCCAGCTCGCGCCCGTCGATGTAGCGGAGCGCGAAGACCAGGCGGTCCTCCGCCCGCATCGCATCGAGCACCCGGTAGGTGCGGCGGCAGGCCTCCTGCCCCTCGGGGTCCGGGTGCGCCGGCGCCTCCGGCAGCTCCTCGGGCGGCAGGAAGCGCAGCCAGCGGCGCCGGCTGCGGGCGCGCACCGTCTTGCAGGCCGTGTTGGCGGCGACGCTGCGGAGCCAGGCCCCGAGGGCGGCGGCGTCGCGGAGCCGATCGAGCCCCGCGAGCGCCTGCACGAACGCATCGTGCACCACGTCGGCGATCTCGGTGTGGCGCTCGGGGCCGAGTACGCGGCGGATCACCCGCTCCACCTCGGGGGCGTAGCGGTCGAACAGCTCCGCCCGCGCCCAGTCGGCGCCCTCGCGCAGCCCGGCGACGAGGGCCGCGTCGTCGCGGGCCGCCGGCAGGCGCCGGACGACGGCGAGCGAGGGCGGGGCTTCGCGCTCGGCCGGGACTCTCACGAACGTCAGGTACCCGATCCGGCCCGACGCGGCTCGCCCATCTGCGCCCGACCGGGCTCTCGGCCGAGCGTGCCCGCGGCGGCGAGCGAATCCTGGCCCGGGTCCGCCCTTCCCGGGTACCTCTCACGCACTGGGACTGGCATTCTGTTCACGCGCCGGGACCGGCGTTCTGTTCACGTCAACGGAGGAGTGACCCATGAGAAAGCTCGGATCCGTCGCCATGGCGCTGATGCTGGGGATGGCGCTGCCTCTCGCCTGCTCGAAGGACGAGGACGGCGGAAGCACGCCCGCGATGGGTGGCGGCGGCGGTGACGAGGCGGGCGCGCCCGCGACGGGGGGGCAGCGGACAGGCGGCGCCCCGACCGGCGGCCTCGCCACGGGCGGTGCCGGTCCGGGCGGCGAGGGGCCGCAGGGCGGCGACCTGCCGGCGGGTGGGGTCGCGGGCGCCGCGGCGCCGGGCGGCGCGGCGGGCGCGACGGTCAGCGCGGGTGCCCCCGCGGTCGCCGGCGAGGCGAACGGCGGCGCGGCGGGCGCCGTGACCGGCCCGATCTTCCGGCTCGACTGCGGGCTCTTCGGCGACGCCTGCGACGGTGGCGGCGACTGCTGCAGCGGGATCTGCACCGACGGCGCCTGCAGCTCGCGGGTCATGGAGTGCGGGCTGCCGGGCGAGAGCTGCGGGGCCTCCACCGACTGCTGCAACCTGAGCTGCGTGGACTCCGAGTGCAGCGCCGACGCTTGTACCGCGGACGGCGAGGCCTGCGCCGAGGACGGCGACTGCTGCAGCGGCACCTGCGGCGCCGACGGCGCCTGCGTGCCTCTGAACACCGCCTGCAGGACGGCGGGCAACCCCTGCACGGACGTGGGGCCCAACTCCACCCAGTGCTGCTCGGGCCTCTGCGGCGAGGACGGCACCTGCTCCCGCGGCGGCTCGTTCTGCGTGCAGGTCGGCGACATCTGCCGGTCCTCCGGCGAGTGCTGCACGGCCGAGTGCGTGCTCGGCGACAACGGCGTCGGCACCTGCGCCGCCATCGACATCGGCGCGGCCAACTGCGACACGGTGGAGGGCATGCTGTGCAACGACTGCGGCGGCTGCTGCAGCCGCGTCTGCGCCCCCAACTGGCGCACCGGGGTCATGGTCTGTCAGCCCGCGCGGGGCTGCCGCGTGATGGGCGATCTCTGCCGCGAGGACACCGACTGCTGCGGCGTCGATGGCACCGGGCTGCCGGGCGAGGGCAACGTCCGTTGCCTCAAGGCAGCGCCGGACGATCCGATCGGGATCTGCCGGAGCCCGACCGGCTGCAGCCCACAGGGCAACGTCTGCCACTACCAGGACTACGTCTGCTCCATCTCGTCGTCGCGCAACAACTGCTGCGGCGCCACCGGGGAGTCGGGGCGCTGCGCGCCGCACGCGACGGGCGCGCTGGTCTGCGGCGGCACGGGCGTCCTCTGCCAGCCGGGCGCGGTGGAGGGCGACGAGTGCGAGTCCTGCCTCCTCGACCCGTTCGGCGTCCCGCGCTGCAACGCGCTCGGCGAGTGCCGCGCTGCCGGCGAGACCTGCGCCACGGCGGCGGACTGCTGCGAAGGGCTGCCCTGCGTGCCGGGTGACGACGGCCTGCTGCGCTGTGGCGAAACGATCTGCGTCGAGTCGGGCGGCACCTGCACGGTGGACGCCGACTGCTGCGTCGGCCTCCCCTGCGTCAGACCCGTCGGTTCGACGCACGGCGTCTGCGGCGAGATCCCGCCCCCCACCGGCGGCGCGGGCGGCGGTCCTGCCACCGGTGGAGCCGGCGGCGGCGCCGGCACCCCGGCCGCAGGCGCGCCGGGCGCGGGCGGCACGGGGGGGACGACCTCCTGCGCCCTGTACGGCCAGCAGTGCTCCCGCGACGAGGACTGCTGCAACCACACCGAGGATCCGGCGACCAACCGCGTCGACTGCATCAACGGCTACTGCCTGGCGCCCATCAACTGAGCGCCGGCGGAGGAGGTAAGCGCGATGACCTGGCGACGATCGATCGCAGGGGTAGCCCTGCCTTGCGTGCTCGTGCTCGCGGGCGGCTCGTGTGACGACGACGAGCCGCTCCCGGCGGAGGAGCCCGACTGCTCGCTCGACGACGAGGCGGGCTGCCTCGACGGGCGGGTCTGCGAGGAGGTGGTGGGCGGCACGGTGGGCTGCTTCGACCCGGTGACCGTGACCGGCACCGTGTTCGACACCGCCGACGCCGCGCCCATCGAAGGCGCTCGGGTGGTGGTGCAGGACGCCAACGGCGCCGCCGTCTCCGGCGTCGCGGTGACCGACGCGGACGGCGCTTACACGGTGAACGTGCCGGCGCCGCGCAACGCGGACGGCACCCTCGCCGCCGGCACGCTCTACACGCTGCGCGCCGACGCGGCGGGCTACCTCACCTTCCCGCGGCCGCCGCGGGAGGCGATCCCGCTCGACGTGAGCGGCCTGACCGGGGCGGACCTCGTGGTCCAGAACGCGACCACCGACGTGGGGCTGATCGCCCTGCCGAGCGCGGCGGACCTCGGCGTGATCTCCGGCCGGGTGACGGGCGAGGACCCCGGCGGCACCTTCGTGGTCGCCGGGGGCTCGTCGGCCGTGGCTGACGCGGACGGCTCGTTCACCGTGTTCAACGTGCCCGCGGGCACGGTGACGGTGCAGGCCTACCGCCTGGGCGCGAACTACATGCCGGAGACGGTGGACGTGGAGGCGGGCGAGACGACCGGTGGCGTCCTGCTCGCGGCGGCCGACGCGGCGCCCGCGGTGGTGAGCGGCGCCGTCAACCTGGTCAACCCCGGCGACGGCGATCTCACCTCGGTGATCCTGGTGGTCGCGGAGACGTTCGACGAGACGACCCTCACCGGCGAGGCCCCGCCCGGGTTCCGGGCGGGCGACGTGAGCAACACCTGGTCGATCGCCGGCGTGCCGGACGGCGACTACGTCGCCCTCGCCGCCTTCGAGAACGACGACCTGGTACGCGATCCGGACACCTCCATCGGTGGCACCGAGATCCAGCGCCTCACCGTCAGCGGCGGGGACGTCAACGTCACGGCGTTCAAGGTCACCGGCGCGCTCGCGGTGATCTCGCCCGGGGCCGACGGCGCCGAGCCCGTGTCCGGGGCGCCGGTGACGCTGATCTGGGAGGACGACTCCAGCGAGGACTCGTACGAGGTCGTCGTCTACGACGCGCTCGGCAACCTCGCCTGGGAAGGGACCGCCATCGATCCGGGCGGCAGCGCGCCGGTCACCGCCGAGTTCCCTGGGCCCCTCGAGCCGGGGATGTACTACCAGTTCCGTGTCGTCTCCATCAAGGACGGGGTCCCCATCTCGAGCACCGAGGATCTGAAGGGCGTGTTCTTCGCGGAGTAGGGGCGTCGCGCGCGAGGCTCGCGGCTCCTCGGACGCCCGGCGGCGTGGCGGAGGTATCTCCGCCGTGCGCTCGACTCGCGCCGTGACCGCGAGATCCGACGGCGCCGGGCGCGTCCTCGCCCGCTCCCGTCGCGCGCCGGGGGCGTCCCCTCGTACCCGAGCGAGGCGAACGCGCGTGAGGAGTCCGTGGCGTGTTCGTTGCTCCGCAGGCCAGGATCACTTGGCCTGGAGAGCGACTCGGGGCCGTCCCACGGCCTCCACTCACGCGGCTCGCCGGCGTCGCCCTGGCGATGCTCTTCGGCGCCTTCACCATGCCCTTCACCCTCGAGCCCGAGGGCGGCGCCAACGTCGACCATCGCGCCGCAAGTGGGAAGACGGGTCGACCCCGCTGACCGGTTCGATGGTCGTCTCACCGCCCTCGCCCGCCACCTCCGGCACCCTGCCGCGGCGGACCCGCCGGCGGCCGCGGCGCGCGCCTCGCGCACCGGCGCCCGCTGCCGGCACCGGGTGCAGTGCGTCCGGGGCGGTGACCTGCCGCCGAGCGAGGCCAATCCGCTTCCGGTGTTGACGGGACGCACGGGCCTCGGTGACGCTCCCCCTCACCGTCGCACCCCGCGCGCGATGACGTCCTCCCCGCGCTCGTGGCCCCGCTGGCCCCCGCGCTCGCGGCGGGCATGAGGGGCGCGAGCCACGGCACCGTGGCCCACGATGCATGACCTCGGCATCCTGTTGACCTTCACCGGCGGGCTCGCGGGGGCCCTGGTGCTGGGGTTCATCGCCCACCGGCTCCGGCTGTCGCCCATCGTCGGCTACCTCCTGGCGGGCGTGCCCGTCGGGCCCTTCACGCCCGGCTTCGTGGCGAACCGCGCCGTCGCCGAGCAGCTCGCGGAGATCGGCGTCATCCTGCTCCTGTTCGGGGTCGGGCTGCGCTTCCACCTGCGCGAGCTCCTGGCGGTGTGGCGGGTGGCCGTCCCGGGTGCGCTCATCCAGAGCACCCTCTCCACGCTCCTCCTGGCGCTGCTCTTGCGGCCGTTCGGCTGGAGCTGGACCTCGGGGCTCATCCTGGGCATGGGCATCTCGGTCGCGAGCACGGTGGTCATGGCCCTCGTGCTCGGCGAGCGCCACGATCTTCACGCGCCGATCGGTCACATCGCCATCGGGTGGACGGTGGTCGAGGATCTGTTGACCGTCGCCCTGCTCTTGGTGCTGCCGATCCTGTTCGGTCAGGGCGGCGCCCCTGGGAGCACGGCCGCCCGGGGCCCCGGCGCCGCGCTCGGCGTGGCCGCGCTGAAGGTCGTGGGGCTCGGCGTCCTCGTCGTCGTCCTCGGCAAGTGGGCCATCCCCTGGGCGCTCGAGCGGATCGCGAGGACGCGCTTGCGCGAGCTCTTCACCCTGGCCGTGCTCGTCATCGCGGTCGGCATCGCGGTCGGCTCGGCGGAGGTCTTCGGCGTGTCCATGGCGCTCGGCGCGTTCCTCGCCGGGCTGGCCGTCGGCCGCTCCGAATTCGCCGCCCGCGCCGCGGGCGACGCGGTGCCGATGCGCGACGCCTTCGCCGTGCTCTTCTTCGTGTCGGTGGGGATGCTCTTCGACCCGCGGAGCCTCTACCAGGTCCCTCACCTGATCGCGGTCGTGTTCGCGGTGGTGGTCGTCGGCAAGCCGCTGGTCGCCCTCCTGACCGTGCGCGCGCTCGGCGTGCCGCTGAGGACGGCCGTCCCCGTGGGCGCCGCCTTCTCCCAGGTGGGCGAGTTCAGCTTCATCCTGGGGACGGTGGCGCGCGAGCTCGGGCTCCTCGGCGACGCCGGGTGGAACGCGCTGGTCGCCGCCTCCATCCTCTCCATCTCCATCAACCCGGCCCTCTACCGGTGGGCGCGCCGGCTCATGGCCTCGGCGCCCGAGCTCGCGCGGGCGGCCGCGGGCGAGCCGCCCCCGATCGATCCGAGGCGCTGCATCCTGGTGGGCTACGGCCCGGTCGGACGGATCGTCCACCGGCTGCTCGTCGAGCGCGGCGCCCAGGTCACGGTGATCGACCTCAACCTCGACACCGTGCGGGAGCTGACGGCCGCGGGCCTGACCGCCATTTACGGCGACGTGCTGCGGCCGGGGACGCTCGACGCGGCCGGCATCGCCACGGCCGGCAGCCTGATCCTGAGCGCCGACGTCGAGGACGCGGCCGAGATCATCCGGCAGGCGCGGGGGCTCAACCCGGCCCTGCGTGTCCTCGCCCGCTGCACGCACCTGCGCGACGCCCCGGCGCTCCGGCGCGCCGGCGCCAGCGTGGTCGCCGCCGGTGCGGCGGAGGTCGGCGTGGCGCTGGTCGAGGCGATGACCGCCTCCGACGCGGTCGCGCGTGGGACGCAGGCGGACCAGCGCCAGGCGGTCCGGGCGCAGCTCTACGGCACGGACACCGCCGCGCCGCGCTAGATCAGGCCTGGCGCTGCGGGCGGCGGCGGCGCGGGTTCAGCAGCCGTCGTAGACGTAGGTGTCGCTCCCCGGCCCGGTCACGTCCCGATCGCGCAGGACGATCGACAGCTCCGGGAAGTCGGCGCAGCCGGCCTCGAAGTCCTGCCGGCGGTACTCGATCACGAAGACGCGATCGCCGTAGGTGTCCTGATAGTCGCCACACTCGGACCAGCGGTTGCACTCCTCGGCGACGGCGAAGTCCGTGCCCATCTCGGCGGCCCACCCCAGAAGCTCCGCCGAGTTCTTCTGCGCGACGGCGAGCCCGGCGTCGTGCGCGACGGCGGACAGCAGCGCCATGAACGCGACGGCGTCCTCTTCGGCGAGCAGCCCCCCGGAGCGGCTGAAGCTGTCGAGGTTGTCGATCTCCACGGCGTCGAACCCGTCCGCGGCGCACTGCTCGATCCAGCCGCCCACGATCCCCGCGAGCGCCGCGCGCTTCGCCTCGGTGCCGACGTCGAGCAGGTACTCGCCCCAGTCCTCGTCCAGCACGGGCGTCCCGTCGGCCTCGCGCAGCACGAGGTCGGGGTTCGAGTCGAGCCAGAACGACTCCTCCCCCGGCTGCGTCTGGTAACCGTTCACGTAGCAGATGTTGTAGAGGCCGGGGGCCGGCTCGCTCTCGCGGTCACGGCTGACGACGGCGACCCCCTCGGGGGGCGCATAGGCCTCGCCGATCTGGTAGTCGAAGCCCGCGTTGGCCGGGGGGAGCGCCACGCTCGGGGCGCCGCCGCCCCCGCCGTTCCCGGCAGCTGCGCCGCCCGCGTGCGCTCCGGCGTCGCCCCCTTGGGAGGCATCGCTCCCCGCGGCGCCGCCCGTGGCCGACCCGCCCGTGGTCCAGCCGCCCGCGCCGCCCTGAGGAGCGGTGCTCCCCGCGGCACCGCCCTCACCGGCTCCGGAGGCATCGCTTCCAGCGGCGGCGCCGCCGCCCGAGGTGGCCCCGCCGCCACCCGTCGCCACCCCGCCGCCGCCCGTGCTGGCGCCACCTTCGGCCTCGGCGCCGCCGTCCCCGCCCGCCGACGTGCCGCCGCCGCCCGTCGACGTGCCGCCGCCGCCCGTCG
>CAYVRP010000039.1:10689-35878 GCA_964454025.1 uncultured Polyangiaceae bacterium
TCCCCGCCCGCCGACGTGCCGCCGCCGCCCGTCGACGTGCCGCCGCCGCCCGTCGACGTGCCGCCGCCGCCCGTCGACGTGCCGCCGCTCGAGGTGGCGCCGCCGCTCGTGCCCGATCCGCCGCTCTGCTCGTCGGCCTCGTCTCCACCGCCGCAGCCGAGCGCCCAGAGGAGCGCGAGCGCCGCGCAACCCACCAGTGACCCACGGCCCTTCCCCGTCGCCATCATGGACGGGACTCTAGCATGCGTCGCCGGGCGCGAGCTCGACGCCGGCCATGCTATCCTGGGCGACCCGGCCCACCGTGGGCCGGATCCCGAGGGGCGCCGCTTGTGCAACCACACGGAGATCGACCGCCTGCGCGGCGAGCTCGCCGCGCTGCGCGAGCAGGCGGAGAAGCACCGGCTCCTGATCGAGACGACGGACACGGCCTTCGTCATCCTCGACGAGGCTGGCCGGGTCCTCGACGCCAACGCGGAGTACGTGCGGCTGTCGGGCCACGCGCGCCTCCAGCAGATCCAGGGCCGCCCGGTCACCGACTGGACCGCGCCCGAGGATCGGGAGCGCAACGCCGCCGAGGTGCGCCGGTGCGTGGCGGGCCAGGCGATCCGCAATCTCGAGGGCACCTACCTGAGCCCGAACGGGCGGCGCACGCCGGTCGAGATCGACGCCACGGCCCGGCGCACGCCCGGGGGGTTGACCATCCTCTCCGTCTGCCGGGCCGCGACCGCGCGCCGGGGGGTGGAGGAGGCCCTGCGCAACTCGGAGTACCGCTACTGCGCCACCATCGACTCGATGTGCGAAGCGATCCACGTGGTGAACGCGGATCTGCGCATCGAGCTCGTGAACCGGACCGGGGCGGAGTGGTTCCGGTTGATGGGGATCGAGGGCGACGTGGTGGGCCGGGGGGGCTTCGAGGCGTTCCCCTTCCTGCCGGAGGAGGTGCGCGACGAGTACCGCCGTGTCTTCGCGGGCGAGGGGCCCCTCATCACCGAGGAGGTCAACTCCGTCGCCGGGCGGGAGGTGGTGACCGAGACGCGCAAGATCCCCATCCTCGAGGGGGGGCGGGTCGTCAGCGTGGTGACCGTCATCCGCGACGTCACCGAGGCGGTGCTGGCGCGGGAGCAGCTCCTCCAGGCCGCGAAGCTCGACGCGATCGGCCGACTCGCCAGCGGGATCGCCCACGACTTCAACAACCAGCTCGCGGTGGTGCTGGGCTACGCGGAGCTGCTCTCGATCCGGGCCACTGATCCCCAGCTCCAGGAGTACGCCGCGCTGATCACGCAGGTCGCCCGGCGCTCCGCCGATCTCACGGAGAAGCTGCTCGCCTTCGGCCGCAAGGGGCGCGCGCAGTCGGTGCCGGTGGACGTGCACGAGCTCATTCACGAGGTGGTGGCGATCCTGGGGCGGACCATCGATCCGCGCATCACGATCCGCCTGCGGCTCTGCGCCGCGCGCGCCGTCGTCATTGGCGATCCGTCGCCGTTGCAGAGCGCGCTCTTGAACCTCGCGCTCAACGCCCGGGACGCCATGCCCGCCGGGGGCGATCTGACGTTCGCCACCGACCTGGTGGAGCTCGAGCCGAGCGCGGGCGGAGCAGGCTTGCGGATCCGCGTCGTCGACACCGGCGTGGGCATGAGCGAAGAGGTCCGGCGCCGGCTCTTCGAGCCCTTCTTCACCACCAAGGAGCCGGGGCGGGGCACGGGCATGGGGCTGGCCGCGGTGTACGGGACGATCAGCGATCACCACGGCACGATCCAGGTGGAGAGCGAGCCGGGCCGCGGGGCGACCTTCACCCTGGTGCTACCGCTCGCGGACGGCGCGATCGGGGCCGGGGCGCCGGCGCCCGGGGCGCCCGCGGTCCAGGGGGGCGGGCACGTGCTGGTCGCCGACGACACGCCCGAGGTGCTGCGCGCGGAGTGCGACATCCTCGAGGCGCTCGGCTTCCGGGTCACGGCCTGCTCCGACGGCGCCGCGGCGCTCGCCCGCTACCGGGAGGCGTGGTCGAGCGTCGACCTGGTGCTCCTCGACGGGACGATGCCGGGACTCGACGGGCGGGAGGCGCTCGCCGAGATGCGGCGGATCAACCCGGCCGTCCGCGCGGTGCTCGCCTCGGGGCACCCGCCCGGCCCGGCCGAGCAGCGCCTGATCGACGAGCTCGGCGCGGGCTTCCTGCAGAAGCCCTTCTCCATGGCGGAGCTGTCCCGCTGCGTGGCAGCGGCGCTCGGCGCGGAGCAGGGGTGAGGGGGCGCGCCGGGCGCCGCCCGGGCGGCGCCCGGCTTCGGGCCGACCGTGCTACCGTACGTCGAGCCCGCGCGCCGAGCGGGTGTGGAGGGACAGGCCATGCTGACGGTTCGCTCCCGCGCGTTCGAGCCCCACGGCGCGATCCCGCGCCGGTACACCTGCGAGGGGGAGGACGTCGCGCCGCCGCTCGAGTGGAGCGGCGCCCCCGCGGGAACCCGGAGCTTCGCGCTCGTCGTCGACGACCCGGACGCCCCCGATCCCGCGGCGCCGAAGCGCACGTGGGTGCATTGGGTCGTCGTCGATCTGCCCCCGAGCGTCACGTCGCTGCCCGAGGGGGGAGCGCTCCCCCCCGGCGCCCGCTCCGGGGTCAACGACTGGCGGCGCACGGGGTACGGCGGCCCCTGCCCCCCCATCGGCCGCCACCGCTACTTCCACCGGATCTACGCCCTCGACACCGTGCTCGGGCTCGAGAAGCCGACCAAGGCCGAGCTCCTCCGGGCCATGGAGGGCCACGTCCTCGACCAGGGCGAGCTCGTGGGGACCTACCAGAAGGGACGGTAGGTCCGATCGAGGTCGGCACGCCGCCGCACCGAGCCGCTCCTGCCGCGTCGGGGCGCGCCGCGGAGCCGTGCTCCGCGCAGCCGAACGCCGCGAGCACGCGGAGGATCCGCACCGACCGGGGCGACAGGCCGACCTCCTTGCCCACTGCCACGACCACCCGACCTCCCCCAGGGAAACCCAGCGCGGCGAGGAGCACGGTCCAAGTCGGCGGGCGGGGCACGGTGCGGCCGTGGGCTCGGCGCGGCGACCATCTCTCGGCGCGGTTTCCACGCCCGCAACGAGTCCGAGGCGCCGGACGATCCGGTCCGGATCGAGCTCGCCGAGGGACGCTACGTTCCCCGCTTCACGGGCGCCGCGGAGGACCCGGGCGCCGTGGCGTCGGACTACCCGTCGCCGAGCCGGCCGCCGCCGCTGAGCGCGGAGCTCGCCGCGATCTCGGCCCCGCTCCGGGAGCGGCGCCGCGCCGCTGCTGATCGCCTGCGAGGTGAGGCTGTCCTTCTCTTCACCAGCGATCGGGCTCGTGGTGCGCGTCCATCACGGCCGGCCGCGGCCGCTGGCGGAGCAACAGGACCATCAGCAGCGCGGCCGCGGTCGCGGTGAGGGAGCCGAAGTAGAAGGGGACCCTCGCGTCCACTCGGTCGTACAGGACACCGGCGATGACGCTGGCGGGCAGGAGCATCAGCCCCAGCATCGCGTGGTAGAGGCCGAGGCCGGTGCCCCGCTGGCTCGGGGGCAACAGATCCGTCACGAACGCTTTCTGTACCCCGTCGGTGGCCGCCGAGTAGAGCCCGTAGAGGACGAAGAGCGCCACGATGGCGCGCGCGTCCCGGGTGTAGCCGAACCCGAGGTAGACCAGCGCGTACACCAGGTAGCCGAACATCAGCACGCGCTCCCGGCCGAGCCGGTCCGAGCGCGCCCCGAGCGGGATCGCGAGCAGCACCGACACCGCGTTGAACAGGAGGTACACGAGCGGGATGAGGGCGATCCGGATCCCGACCTCGCTCGCCTTGACCAGGAGCAGCGCGTCGGTGGAGTTGCCCAGGGTGAAGAGGCCGACGATCCCGAGCAGGAGGTAGAACCGGGGCGGCAGATCGCGGAGGCGAAACCGCGCGTAGCGCTGCGCCTGCGGCCGCGACGCCTCCCGGACGGCGACGAGCACGGTGACCACGCCGAGCGCCGCCGGGAGCGCCGCCAGCAGGAACACCGTCCGGTAGCCCCCCGGGACCCACCACAGCACGGCGGCCGCGAGCAGGGGTCCCACGATCGCGCCCGCATTGTCCATCGCCTTGTGCAGGCCGAAGCCGCGACCGGTGTCGCCGCGGGTCGCCGAGGCGGCCACCAGGCTGTCGCGGGGCGCGGTCCGCACCCCCTTGCCGAAGCGCTCGACGAACCGGAGCAGGAGCACCTGGCCGGTCCCGGTGACGGTCGCGTAGAGCGGGGTCACCAGTGCGGTGATGGCGTAGCCGACGAGCAGGAAGGGCCGGTTCCTTCCGGCGCGGTCGCTGAGGTTGCCGGAGGCGGTCTTGACCAGGGCCGCCGTGCTCTCGGCGATCCCCTCGATCACCGACAGGGTGGTCTTCGACGCCCCGATCGAGAGCAGGAACAGGGGCATCACCGAGTAGACCATCTTGGTCGCAGTGTCGGTCAGGAAGCTGACGACGCCGACCGCGAGGAGGTTGCGGTCGAACCCGAGGATCGGCGCTCGCCCCGGCCCCGCCCCGGGGTCCGCGGCCGGCGCGGCGGTGGGGGAGGGGGCAGGGCGATCGGTCATGACGACAACGGGACCTAGGTCGGAGCGTGCCTGCCGTCAACGCCGGCGGTGCTGTCACGCCCCACGCCGCGTCTCGAGCTCCTCCCAGCGGGCCAGCAGCGTCGCGAGGCGCCGGTGGGCGGCGTCGCGGGCGGCCAGCAGCGCGGGGATCTCGGGGCTCCGCCCGGCGTAGGTCAAAGGGTCGGCGAGCTCGGCGTCGCGGGCGGCCAGCTCCGCCTCGAGCGCCGCGATCTCGCCCTCGACGCGCTCGAGCTCGCGCGCCTCGTTCCAGGTGAGGCCTCGCTTGCGCGCGGTCGCCGGCGGGCTGGGCGGGGGCGCGCTCCGGGACCGCGACGCGGCGGCGGTCGCGCGTTCGCGCGCGCGGGCCGCGTCGCGCAGGGCGACGTAGCTCGCGTAGTTGCCGGGGTAGCGCACCACCCGCCCGTCGCCCTCGAAGGCGAGGATGGCGGTCGCCACCCGGTCGAGGAAGTAGCGGTCGTGGGTGACCACGAGCGCGGTCGCCCCCATCTCGATCAACAGCTCCTCGACGGCGGCGAGCGTCTCCACGTCCAGATCGTTGGTGGGCTCGTCCATCACCACCACGTTGGCGGGCTCGAGCAGCATCTTCGCCAGCGCCACCCGCGCCCGCTCCCCCCCCGAGAGCGAGCCGACGGGCTGCCGCGCCCGATCGCGGAAGAACAGGAACCGCTCGAGGTACGCGTAGGCGGAGATCGCCTGCTCGCCCCAGCGCACCACGTCCGCGTCGCCCGCCACGTTCTCGAGCACCGTGGCGGCGTCGTCGAGCCCGGCGCGGCCCTGCTCGAGGTAGGTGCAGCGCACCCGCGATCCGCGCACGATCCGCCCCGCGCTCGGCGCGAGCTCGCCGAGCAGGGCGCGGAGGAGCGTCGTCTTGCCGGCGCCGTTGCGGCCGATGATCCCGAGCCGCGCCCCCTTGCCGACGTGCAGGGTCAGGCCGCGCACGAGCTCGCGGCCTCCGAGCGTGAGGCCGAGGTCGTGGGCCTCGAGCACGGTGGCGCCGAGCTCCGCCGTCACCAGGCGCAGCGAGACGCCCCGCTCGGATCCGGCGGGGGCCGCCGCGATCGCCGCCTCGGCGCGCTGGATCCGCGCCTTCTGCTTGCCGGTGCGCGCCTTGGGCTGCCGGGCGAGCCAGACGAGCTCGTTGCGGAGCAGGTTCCGGCGGTTGGCCTCCGTGCGCGCGGCGAGCTCGGCGCGCTCGGCCCGGGCCAGCAGGTACTCCTCCCAGCCCCCGTCGTAGGAATGGACGGCCCCCGCCTCCAGCTCCAGCGTGCGGTCGACGACGCGATCGAGCACCCAGCGGTCGTGGGTGATGAGCAGGAGCGCCCCCTCGTGCTCCTCCCGGAGGTAGCGCTCGAGCCACTCGATGGTTTCGGCGTCGAGGTGGTTGGTCGGCTCGTCGAGGATGGCCAGCGTGGGTCGCGCGACGAGCAGCGCCGCGAGCGCGACCCGCCGCCGCTCGCCGCCGCTCATCGTACCCACGGCGCGGTCCGGCTCCCGCACTCCGAGCTCGGTCAGCATCGCGGTCGCGCGGTTCTCGAGATCCCAGCCGCCGAGGCGCTCGACGGCCGCCGCGGCCGCCGCCTGCTCATCGAGCAGCGTCGCGACGTCGCCCGCGGCTCGCTCCAGCGCCTCGCTCGTCGCCCGGTATCGCGCTCGCGCGGCCGACCACTCGCCGAGCCCCTGGAGCACCAGCTCGCGCGGGGTGGCCGCGGGCGGGAGCGTGGGATCCTGGGCGAGCAGCGCGATGCGCGCGTCGCGCCGCCGGATCACCGTCCCCTGATCGGGCTCCTCCACGCCGGCCAGGATGCGGGCGAGCGTGCTCTTGCCGCTGCCGTTGCGGCCGACGAGCCCCAGCCGCTCCCGCTCCTCGATGGCGAGCGAGGCACCGTCGAGCAGGGGCTTGGCCCCGTAGGCCTTGACCAGGGACTGCGCGGAGAGGATCGACAAGGGGCGGCCCGGCGCGGCCGATAGCGCGCCGCGCGGCGCCTGCCAACCCGCGGCGCTCGAGCCCCTGCCGGTCCTGCACGCACCAGCGCTGCCGACCCCGGCCCCGGGGCGGAGGCCCCGAGCTCCACCGGGCACAGGGCACTACTGGCGCGCCGCCGGCTCCGCTCCCCCGGCACGAACCTCGGCGCCGGCGTTCTCCTCCTGGGCTCGCTCCTCACCCGCGCCGCCTGCCGCCGCGCGGGCGGCGACCGGCCCGCAGGCGAGCGCGGACGCCACCGCGGAGGTCATGGCGCCCGGGAGCCCCTTCGTCCACGACCCGAGCGACCGCCCCGGGGGGGCCGCTCGAGGCCTCGCTGGCGCGGTCAGGCCGCGGCGGGCGCGGGCGTGGCGCCGAGGAGCCGCTTCACGACGGCGATGAAGAGCCCCGTCAGTACGAGGTTGAGCGCGAGGGAGAGCGCCGCCACCACGATCATCGGGCCGCCGACGCCGTAGCCGAGCGAGAGGATGAGGACACCGGCGCCCACCTCCCCCCGCGGCCACATGCCGATGCTGATCGCCAGGCGCTCGCGGAAGCTCGCTTCCCGCCGGTAGACGAGGGTCGGGAACATCTTGCCGAGGTTGGCGAGGATCGTCACCGCGACGACGTGGAGCGTGATGCTCCCCCAGCCCGGGGCATCCGCCGTCAGGATCGAGGCGAGCGCGGGCATGCTCAAGCCCACCAGCACCATGAACACCCCCGACACGGCGGCGGCGACCCGCTGCTCGATCGGGTCCTCAGGCCCCTCCTGGTGGCCCTCCCGGGCGTCGTCACGGTGCGGATCCGCCCCCGGCGGGCGGGCCAGCATGCAGCCGAGCACGAACGCGGGCAGCAGGACCTCGACGTGGATGGGCACCACGTCGTCGACCAGCTTGCTCCCCTGGTAGATCGCCTCGGAGATGGCGACGATCACCGCGGAGTAGGCCATCACCGCCGTCCAGCGGGCGCTCCAGCGAAGACCGCGGAACATCCGCCAGGCGAGCCAGAGCTGCGCGACCATGATGACGACGATGACCGCCATCTGCCAGCGCAGGCCGACGATGAGCGCCTTGAGCGGGATCATGAGGAGCACCGTGTCCAGATCGTCGAAGATCGCCAGCACCCGCGCCTTGCGGAACACCCAGGTCGCCGAGAGCCCGGCCGCCGCCAGCATCGAGAAGAGGACGCCCGCCGAGGTCGGCGCCGCGAAGCGGCCGGCCAGGAGCGCCGGCTTCCACCCGTCGAGATCGCGCCACGAGCCTGCGGCGCCGAGCACCAGCACGAAGTACGCGGCCACGAAGATCCAGGGGAAGGCCGCGGCCGTGGCGGCGACGCCGTAGTCGTAGGCGAGGACCCGCGGCCGCGAGCGATCGATCTCGAACTCGTAGCCGACGTGGATCATGATGAACGCGAGCGCCACCATGGTGGCGAGCCGGATCGCCAGGGAGGCCGCCGGCCACAGGTCGCCGAACAGAGAAGGCGCGAACTGGGAGCCGACGAGGCCGGCGATGAGGAGAAGGGAGTAGATGAGGACCTGTTTCATCGGGCCGGCCGCGCGCGGCGGCGGGCGCATTCTGGGGTCCCAGGCACGAGCGGTCAATCGAGCGTCCCGGCGCTCGACCGGGGCGCCGCGGTGCGGGCCGCGCGCTCGGGCGGCGGCCCGCGCTGGCTCGACCGGAGGAGTGCGGGAGCCCGCGCGGCGCTAGCCGCCGCGCGGGTGCCGGTCCGAAGGGGTGAGCTTCGGCGGCGCGGCGAGCGCGGGTCCGATGGCGCGCGCCCCGTAGCGGTCCTGGATGGCGTCCAGGACGCGCCCCAGGCGCTCGCCGCGCTCCGACGCCGCGTCGGCGCCGAAGAGGGAGAGCTGCCCCGCGCCGGCGCGCTCGAGGCCGCTCACGGACACCCCCAGGAGCCGGACCGGCTCGGTGATGCCCGCCGCGTCCCACAGCCGGACGGCGACGGTCGCGATGGCCCGGCCATCCGAGGTGGCGTGGTCGAGGCGCTGGCTGCGGGTCCGCAGCGGGAACAGCCGGTGGGGGGCGTCGCCGGCGTCGCGTCGGCGCGTCGCGAGCTTGACCCGGAGGGTGACCGTGCGACCCCGTAGACCCGCGCGCCGCAGGCGCCGGGCCACGGCGTGGGCGTGCGCGCGCAGGGCGTCGAGGACGACCTCGCGCTCGGAGACGTCCTGGTCGAAGGTGCTCTCCTCGCCGAGGCTCTTCGGATCGCCCGTGCCGTCGACGGGGCGGTCGTCCTCGCCGCGGGCCAGCGCCGCCAGGGCCGCCGCGCGCGCGCCGACCAGAGGAGACAGGCGCCGCGGGTCGGCGCGGCCGAGCTCCCCCAGGGTCCGGAAGCCCGCCGCCACGAGCCGCTCGGCGAGCACGGGCCCTACCCCCCAGAGGCGGCGGACGGGCAGCGGGGCGAGGAGCTCCGGCACGCGCTCGCGCGGGCACCAGACGAGCCCGTCGGGCTTGCCGAGCGAGCAGGCGAGCTTGGATACTAGCTTGTTCGGCGCCAGCCCGACGGACACCACGAGCCCGGTCTGCTCGCGGACGCGCTCCTTGAGGCGCCGCCCGAGCGCGAGGGGGCCGCCCCAGAGGCCCAGGGAGCCGGTCACGTCGAGGAAGGCCTCGTCGAGGGCGAGCGGCTCGATCTGCGGGGTGAACTCGGCGAAGACAGCGTGGATCTGCGCCGAGACGCGGGCGTACTTGGCCATGTCGCTCGGCAGGAACACCCCCTGGGGGCAGCGCCGCCGCGCCTCGTAGCCGGGCATCGCGGAGCGGACCCCGAAGCGTCGCGCCTCGTAGGAGGCCGCGGCCACCACCCCGCGCGGCGACACCGCCCCGACGATCACCGGCCGGCCGCGGAGCTCCGGTCGATCCCGCTGCTCGATGGACGCGTAGAAGGCGTCCATGTCGGCGTGCAGGACGACGCGCTCGCCCGTCACCGCCGGCTCACCGCGGCTCCGACGGCCCCTCCGGCTCGAGGTACCGTGCGAGGTAGAAGCTCTGGCCGACGACGAAGACGAGCATCAGGCCGAGCAGGCCGAACACCTTGAAGCTCACCCAGACGTCGGTGCTGAAGGTGAAGGCCACGAAGAGGTTGAGGGCGCCGATGAGCAGGAGGAAGACGGCCCACGCCCAGGCGACGCGCCGCCACACCGGCTCGGGGAGCGCGAGCTGGGAGCCGAGCAGGCCGCGCAGGGCGCTCCGCCCGAGGAGCTCGCCCCCCGCGATCACGGCCGCGCCCACCCAGTAGAGCACCGTGGGCTTCCACTTGATGAAGGTCTCGTCGTGCAGGGCGATGGTGGCGCCGCCGAACACGAGGATGATGACGAGGCTGACCCACACCACCGGCTCGATGCGCCGCCGCCGGAGCGCCAGGTACGCGATCTGCCCGACGGACACCGCGATCGCCGTCGCGGTGGCGACGTAGATGTCGAACTTGCGGTACGCGACGAGGAAGAGCAGAAGCGGCAAGAAGTCGAACAGGAGCTTCATCGGGGCGCGCTCACCATAGCGCCGGGACCGGCTCCCGTCCCCCCATCGCGCGTCAGGGACGCGTCGGTGCCCGGACCCCCGCGGCTCCGGCCGGAAAGCCTGCGGAATTGGGCGGCCGCGCCCGCCGCCCTTGGGTCATGCTCGGCCCGTGCAGCTCGCGACCGTCGCCGTGCCGGTGCCGCTCGGGCAGGCGTTCACGTACCGGATCCCCGCCGAGCTCGTCGGGCGGGTGGGGCGCGGGGCGCGGGTGCTGGTGGACTTCGGGCGGCGGCGCGTCCTCGGCGTGGTCCTCGACGCGAGCGACCGGGAGCCCGAGCTGCCCGAGGCGCGGCTCCGGCCGCTCGTCGCCGTGGTCGACCAGGAGCCGGTGCTGGAGCCGGAGCTGCTCGACTTCCTGGTGGAGCTCGCCCGCTACTACGTGGCGCCGCTCGGCGAGGTGATGCGGCTCGCGCTGCCCGCGGTGGAGCGCGCGGTCAAGGCCCAGCTCGACCAGCAGGGGCTGGAGCTCGGGGGCGTGGGCACCGTGGGGCGCCTGATCCAGGTCGCGCGGGTCCTGCCCGGCGCCGCGCCGCCGCCGCGCCTCGGCGCACAGGCTCGGGCGATCCTCGCGCGCCTCGGCGCCGAGGGGCCGCTCCCCGTGAGCGAGCTCGCGGCTGCCTTCGGCAACGCGCGCGCGGCGCTCCGGCGGCTGGTCGAGCTCGGGCTCGCGGCCGTCGAGCGGGTCCCCGCGCCGGACGACCCCTACGCCGCCGCGCCCGTCGAGCGCGACGGACCGCCGGCGCTCAACCCGGACCAGCGCGCGGCGGTGACGGCGCTGACGGCGCGCCTCGACGCCGGCGCGCGCGGGGCCTTCCTGCTGCACGGCGTCACCGCGTCGGGGAAGACCGAGGTGTACCTGCATGCGGTCGAGCGCTGCCTCGCGCTCGGGCGCGGCGCCATCGTGCTGGTGCCCGAGATCGCGCTCACGCCGCAGCTCGCCGGGCGCTTCCGCGCCCGCCTCGGGGACGCGGTGGCGGTGCTCCACAGCGGGCTGACCGAGCGTGCCCGCCACGCCATGTGGCGGCGGCTCCGCTCCGGGGAGCTGCGGGTCGCCGTCGGCGCGCGCTCGGCGCTCTTCGCGCCGGTGAGGGCGCTCGGCCTCGTGTGCGTGGACGAGGAGCACGACGGCTCCTTCAAGCAGGAGGAGGGGGTGCGCTACCACGCCCGCGACATGGCGCTGCTGCGGGCCCACCGCGCGGCGGCCGTGTGCGTCCTCGGATCGGCGACGCCGTCGCTCGAGAGCGAGGCCCTGGTGCGCGCGGGCAAGCTCGAGCGGCTGCGGCTTCCCGAGCGGGCGCGGGCGGCGATGCTGATGCCCCGCGTCGAGCTGGTCGACCTGCGGCGGATCGGGCCTGGTCCCACGGGGGACCGGTGGCTCAGCCTGCCGCTTTACCGCGCGCTCGAGCGCACCCTCGAGCGCAAGGAGCAGGCGATCCTGTTCCTCAACCGCCGGGGCTTCGCGCCGACCCTGGTCTGCGACGCGTGCGGCGCGCTGGTCGGGTGTCCAAGCTGCTCGGTGGCGCTGACGCTGCACCGGAGCCGCGGCGAGCGGCTCCTCTGCCACTACTGCGGCCACGAGCGCCCGGCCCCTGCGCGGTGGCCCGCCTGCCGGAGCGACCAGCTCTCGCTCGAGGGGTCGGGGACCGAGCGCGGCGCGGCGACGCGCGCCGCCGCCTTCCCGGCGGCGCGCGGCGGGCGGCTCGACCGCGACACGGCGGGTGGGCTCAAGAGCGAGCGCGTCCTCGACCGGATGCGCGCGGGCGCGATCGACGTCCTGGTCGGCACCCAGATGGTGACCAAGGGCCACGATCTGCCGCGCGTGACCCTGGTGGGGGTGCTCTTCGCCGACGCGGCCCTGGGGATGCCGGACTTCCGGGCGGCGGAGCGGACCTTCCAGCTCCTGGTGCAGGTCGCGGGGCGCGCCGGCCGCGGGGACGCGCCGGGGACGGTGATGATCCAGACGCGCAACCCGGGGCACGCCGCCATCGCCCTGGCCGCGGCGCATGACGCGGCGGCCTTCGTCGAGCGCGAGCTCGCCGACCGGGCCGTCCTCGGCTACCCGCCGCACGTGCGGCTGGCCATGGTGCGCCTCGACGCGCCCGAGGAGGCGCGCGTGCGCGTCGAGGCCGAGCGCGTGGCCGCCCTCGCCCGGCGTGCGGCGGCGGAGGGGCTGCAGGTGCTCGGGCCGGCGCCGGCCCCGATCGAGCGGCTGCGCGGGCGGTTTCGCTACCAGCTGCTGCTGCGGGCCGCCACCCGCGGCGGCCTCCGGCCCGCCCTCCTCGCGGTGGCGCGCGCCGTCGTTCCCCGCGACGTGCGTCTGGTGATCGACGTGGATCCGGTGAGCATGCTCTGAACGGCCGCGCCGCGGGCGCCGCTTCCGGGGCGGGGGGCGCTCCCGCGGGCCCCCGCCGGGCTCGGCGGTGACCGCGCCGCCCGGGGGTGGTTGCCGGGAGGGCGCGGCCGGGGCGGGCTGCGGTAGAGTGACGCGCGGGAGGTGCCGATCATGGGTAGTCGTGAGCGCGCGAGGACGGCCGATCTTCTGGCGCCGCCGCGGCGCGGCACCGCCCCCGCGAGGCCGTCGCGGGGCCGCGCTGGGCACCGGCGAGCGGGCCCGCTCGCCCTCGGGCTCGCCCTGGTCGCCCGCGCCGCCGGAGCCGCGGACCACCACGTCGATCCCACGCGCGGCTCCGACGCGGGGGACGGCACGGCCGACGCCCCGTGGCGCTCGCTGCAGGCGGTGATCGACGGGGGCCTGGTGCAGACCCAGGACTGGCCGTCGCTGCCGTACGAGGACGGGATGTCGCTGCAGCCGAAGAACGAGGGCGCGGTCGTGCAGCCCGGCGACACGATCTGGCTGCACACCGGCGACTACGGCGACCTCGTCCTCGTCGGCCACTACAACGCCGGCCCCATCACGCTCGCGGCGGCGCCGGGGGCGGAGCCGCGCTTCGGCAGCGTGCTCGTCCGCTCCTCCGCCAACTGGGTGCTGCGCGGCCTCACGGTGAGCGCGGAGTACTCGGCGACGCCCGACGCGCACCCGCTCGTCTCCCTCGAGTCGCACGACTGGACGGGGCCGGTGAGCGACGTGACCGTGGAGCGGTGCACCCTGCGCTCGATCGCGGACGCGCGCGGCTGGACGGAGGACGACTGGAACGCCCGGGCCTGCAACGGCTTCGAGGTGGACGGCGCGCGCATGACGATCCGCGACAACCGGCTCGAGAACGTGAACTTCGGGATCTCGGTGACCGCGACCGACTCGCTCGTCGAGGGCAACGTCGTGGACACCTTCGCCGGCGACGGGCTGCGCGGGCTCGGTGACCGCACCACCTTCCAGTACAACACGGTGAAGAACTGCGTCGCCGTCAACGCCAACCACGACGACGGCTTCCAGTCCTGGTCGGTCGGGAGCGACGGCGAGGTCGGCACCGGGGAGGTCACCGGGATCGTCCTGCGCGGAAACCTCATCCTGAACTACGACGATCCGTCCCTGCCCTTCCGGGGGACCCTGCAGGGGATCGGGTGCTTCGACGGTATCTACGTGGACTGGCTGGTGGAGAACAACGTGGTCATCACCGATCACTGGCACGGCATCACCTTCCTCGGCGCCCGCGGCGTCCGGGTGGTGAACAACACGGTGCTCGACCTCAACGACGTGGAGCCCGGGCCGCCCTGGATCGAGGTCGGTGACCACAAGGACGGGACGCCCCCGGTCGACTGCCTGGTCCGCAACAACCTCGCCACGGCGTTCACCAGCGCCGACACGGTGGTGCAGGATCACAACCTGGAGATCACCGATCCGCTCGCGCTCTTCGCGGCGCCGGCGGGGTTCGACCTCCACCTGCTCGCCGGCTCGGCCGCCGTGGACGCCGGCAGCGGTGAGGGCGCGCCCGCCCTCGATCGGGATCGGATCCCGCGGCCGCAGGGCGCCGGCGTGGACCTCGGCGCCTACGAGTGGCACGAGGAGTCGGTCGAGCCCGTGGCGGGCCCGCCCGGCGTCGGCGCGACCGGCGGCGCGGGCCCGCAGGGCGGCGCGGGCGCGGCCGGCGCCGGGCCAGGAGGCGCTGCGCCCGGCGCGGCCGGCGCGGCGGGCGATGCGGGTGGCTGTGGGTGCGCGGTGCCCCGGCGCGGGGGCGCCGCCGCCGGGATCGCGGCGGCGCTCGCCGCGCTCGCGTGCGCGCGCGGGCGACGGCGCCCGGGCCGGGACGGGCGGGCCGCCGCGGCCGGGAGTGCCTCTGAGCGCCTCCGGAGGCATGTTTGCACGCTGGACGATAGTCCGTGGATCGCACCTGCCCGCGCCTGCCGCTCCCCGATGACGTGATCGAGGGGCGCTTCCACGTCGCCGCCGAGCTCGGTCGAGGCGGCATGAGCGTGGTCTATCGCGCGCACGATCGGTGGACCAAGCGGGACGTGGCGCTGAAGGTCCTCACCGTGCCGGAGGAGGACGCCGCGGGGACGCGGTTTTTGCAGCGGGAGTTCCGGGCGATGACCCGGCTCCGCCACCCGCGCCTGGTCGAGGTCTACGACTACGGCCTGGTGCGCGCGGGCATGCCCTTCTTCACCATGGAGCTCCTGCCGGGGCGGGATCTCTCCGCGGTCCGGCGCCTCGCGCTCGAGCAGGTGTTCGCGGTGGTCGTCGCGGTCAGCGAGGCGCTCGCGTTCATGCACGCGCGGGGGTACGTGCACCGCGACGTCAAGCCCGCCAACGTGCGCCTGGTTTCCCTCGCGGCGGGGTGCCCGCTCGACGTGAAGCTGATGGACTGCGGCCTGGTCACCCGGGTCGAGGACGGCGCAGGAGGCCTCGCGGGCACGCCCACCCACCTGGCGCCGGAGGTGTGGCTGGGCGCCGCCGCGGACGTGCGCACCGATCTGTACTCGCTCGGCGTGCTCGCCTACGAGATCACCGCCGGCCGCCTGCCGTTCGAGGGGGCCACCGGCGCGGCGCTGCTCGCGCGCAAGACCCGGGATCTGCCCGATCTGCGCGCGCACCGCCCCGACGTGCCGCCGGGCTTCGCGCGCCTCGTGCACGAGCTCATCGCGGCCGACCCGGCGCGCCGCCCGGTGAGCGCCTTCGAGGTGCTGGCGCGGCTGAGCCAGTTCGCGGTCGTCGATCTCGAGCCCGCCGCGACCATCTTCCTGCGCGCCCCGCCGCTCGTCGGGCGCACGCGCGAGCTCGGGGAGCTCCGCGAGCTCGTCCAGGCGACCTCGAGCGGGCGCTCCACCCCGGCCGTGATCGTGGCGCCGCCCGGGGCGGGCAAGACGCGGCTGCTGGAGGAGGTCGTGCTGGAGGCCGAGCTCCGGGGTGAGCGGGGGGCGAGGGCCAGCGGGCGCGGCTTCGGGGGGGCGCCGTACCAGGCGCTGGGGGAGCTGCTCGGGCCCCTGCTCCGCTCCCCGGAGGCGGCGGAGCCGCTGTGGCGCGTGGGTGGGCTCGCCGCCCTCTGGCCGCTCGAGGGCGCCTCGACGCCGGAGACGGACGCCGCGCCCGTGGATCCCATCGGCGCCCGCCGTGACCTGTATGTCGCGTTGCGCGCCCTCCTCGAGGACCTCACCCGCAGCCACCCCCTCCTGCTGGCCGTCGATGATCTGCACCTCGTCGACGCCGCGAGCCTCGACGCGCTGCGCGCCATCCTGGACGTGGGCGCGGCGCGGATCTCCCTGGTCGGGACAGTCCCCGACGACCGCGCGCTGCCGCCGCCCGCGCGGGCGCTCCTCGGCGCGTGCCGCCGCGTGGAGCTCGATCGGCTGACGGAGGTCGAGATCGGGGAGCTCCTCGAGCGGACGCTGGGGCGGGTCCGGCCGTCGCCCGCCCTGCTCCGCGAGATTCGGCGCTTCAGCGGGGGGAACGTCTCCTTCGTCCTCGAGATCCTGCGGGGCCTCGCCCAGCGGGGCCTCATCCGACCGCTGAGCACCAAGCTCTGCCTCCCGGAGGCCCTGGATGCCGCCGACCTGCCGCGGAGCCTCCCCGAGGCGCTCGCGCGCCGCGTCGCGGCGCTGTCCCCCACCGCGCTCCGGGTGGCGCAGGCGGTCGCCGTGGCCGGGCGCGCGATCGAGCTCGATCTGGTCCGCAGGGCGACCGAGCTCGATGACCGGGCGTTCCTGGACGCCCTCGACGAGCTGCACCGCGAGGAGGTGGTGGCGGTGCGCGAGCTCGCCCTCACGCTGCACGATCCGCGGCTGCAGGACGTGATCTACCAGGGGCTCGCGGCGGCGCCCCGCGCCGCGCTGCACCGCCGGCTGGCCGTCGAGCTCGAGCGGCGGTTCGGCGACGACCCGCGGGAGCGTTCGGCCGACCTCGGGCGTCACCTCGCCCTCGGTGGCGACGCCGCGCGCGCGCTCGACTACCTGGTGCTGGCGGGGGACCAACGCTACGACAGCTTCGCCTACGTCGACGCGGGCGAGGCGTACCGGCGCGCGCGAGAGCTCCTCCACGCGGCGCCGCCGCGCAAGCGCCTGGCGCTCGAACGGAAGCTCAACGACCGGCTGGGTCGCATCGGGTTCTACGAGGACCACCACGCCGCCCCGCCCTACCTCGAGCGCGCCCGGGCGCTGCACCTTCGCCACGGTCTGCTGTGGGGGATCCCGCGCCTCGCCGAGGTCCTCGGAGCCCGGCTCGCCGTGGCGCTCTGCCTGACGGCGACGGTGATCGTGAGCGCCCTCCGCGGGCGGGCGCACCCGCTCCGCGAGTCCCTCGGACACCTGCTCGACGCCTTCGCCGCCACCGCCTACCTCTGCACCTGCTACACCTACCCGGGCCGGCAGGCGCGCGCGCTGGTGGAGGCCGAGGCGCTGCGGCCGCTGATCTACTCGCGGCGTCGCCTGCCGCGGGCCGGCTACCTCATCGCCCGCGGGCCGGCCCTGATCTTCACCCACCGCCTGCACGCGGGGGCGGCCGCTTGCGAGGAGGCGCTCGCCGTCCTCGAGCGGGACCGGCGCCCCCTGGTCGCCGAGCTCGACCGCGTGAACGCCACCGGCGGCGCGCTGGTCACGCGCCTCTGGGCGGATCTGGGACGGGGATACTGCCAGTCGCCGTGGTGGTCGCGGGTGGAGGACTTCGTCCGGCGCCACCCCACCGTCCTGCTGGAGACGTGGCTGCTGGAGCTGCGCCTGTTCACGGCCTACCGCCGCGGCTACTTCGCCGCCGCCCGCGATCTCTGGCATCAGCTCGCCGAGAAGGCCCGGCTCTCGGCGGTCTTCTTCGTGCAGGGCAAGGGCCGGGTGTGGCATGGCCTGGCCTGCCTCGGGGCCGGGCACACGGGGGAGGCGCTCGACGTCGCCGAGGAGGTGATCGGGCGCGCGCGCGAGCACGACAACCCGATGCTGCAGGCGATGGGCCTGCACCTCCGCGGGGTGGCCCTGCACGCCTGGGAGCACCACGACGAGGCGGCCCGCGCGTTCGAGCGGGCGGCGGCGCTGGCGCTGCGGGAGGACGTCGACGCGCACGGCGTGTACCGAGACGCGTTGCTCGGTCACGCGGCCCTGGCCCTGGATCTCGGTCGGACGGCGGAGGCGCGAGCGCTCGTGGCGCGGGCGGAGGAGGCGACGCCGCCCGTGGAGCCGCCGCACGAGCTGCATCGCCTGCGCGCGCTGCGGCTCCGCGGGCAGATCGCCCAGGCCGAGGGCGAGCCCGCCGCGGCCCGCGCCGCGCTGCTCCAGGCGCTCGAGCTGGCCGAGCTCCTCGAGGACGCCCACGAGGCCGGGCTCACCGCCCACGCCCTGAGCCGGGTCCTCATCGAGCTCGGGGAGGCGGAGCAGGCCGCGGAGCGCGACGCGGAGGCCCGGCGCCTCTTGCGGGACCACGGCGCGTCGCACGAGCTCGGGCGGCTCGCGGGCTCGAAGCCACCGCGCCCGCGGCCGCCCGCTGCGAGCTCGGTGTTCCCTCGCGCGGCGCCGGTCCGCTCGCTCGACCCCGAGTCGACGCTCGCCCTGGACCCCTCCTCCCACTTCGGCGACACCCAGCCCGGTGTCGGCGTCACGAGCGCTCCCGCGGCGGGTCCGGCCGCGGCGGGGACGGAGTCGGTGGTCCGCGTGCGCGCAGCCGAGGAGCGGGAGGGCGAGCTCTGAGTCGCGGCGGGAGCGCGCGCGCCCGCCGTCCCCGTTCCCCGCCAGGCTCAGGACCGACCGCTCCCCGGGCTCACTGGGACGTCGTCACGTTCGCCACCGGGAAGTCGACGCGCCCCTGGCCCCCCGCGGCCTCCACCACGATCTTGACCTCGAGGAGGTTGCCGAGGTTCCAGCCCCGGTCGGCCCACGCCTTGAAGTGGTCGGAGACGGTGATGGTCCCGCACTGCTTCCCCTGGGTCCGGATGCTGTAGTACTGGTTCCAGCTCGCCGCGCCGCCGCAGCGGTCGCCGCCGGTGCCGGAGGTGGTGCGGTGGACGAGGTTGTACGTCCCCCCGTCGATCACGGCCGTGCCGCTCGGCGCCGTGCCCGTGTTGAACGGCATCGCGTGGAACGAGTCCTCGACGATGTACCACTCGATGCAGGGGTTGTTCGACCAGCCGTAGATCCCGAGGTACGAGTACTGGCCGGCGGTGCCCGATTTCTTGAAGACGTAGTCGGCCTTGATGGTGCCGTAGGCGGTGTACGCCTGGCCGCTGTTGCCCCACTCGAAGCCCATGCGGCCCAAGAAGTCGCCCGAGTTGTTCCACGACGCGCTGAACGCAGGGACGTCGTAGGTGGTGATGGTCCCCGGGCTCCCGTTCGACCAGATCTGCCAGGCGAGGTTGCCGGACCCGCCCTGGGCCCAGGTCGCCGAGTGATCCTGGCCGCCGGAGGTCGGCATCGTCGCGTCGCAGTTGACCGCGCCCCCACCCGTTCCTCCCCCGCCAGTCGCGGCGCCGCCGGTCGTGGCCCCACCGGTGGTGGCGCCGCCCGTCGCGACGCCGCCGGTGCCCGCCCCGCCGGTGCCGGTCGAGCTGCAGCGACCGCAGCTCTCGTCGCAGTAGCCGTTGTCGATCATCCAGGCGGCGCTGCACTCCTGGGTCTGGGTGGCCCACTGATCACAGGTGGCCTCGTCCCAGTCGGTGCCGGTGGGCCTGACGTTGGTGCACTCACCGCCGCCCGTGCCGCCGGTGCTGACGCCGCCGGTGCTGACGCCGCCGGTGCTGACACCGCCGGTGCTGACGCCGCCGGTGCTGACGCCGCCGGTGCTGACGCCGCCGGTGCCGAGGCCGCCGGTGCTGATGCCGCCCGCGGCCACGCCACCGGTGGCTGCTCCGCCGGTCGCAGCGCCGCTCGTGGCGCCCCCGCTGCCCTGGCCACCGGTCGAGGAGCCGCCGGTACCGGCCAGGCAGCTGCCGCCCACGCAGGTGCCGGCGCCGCAGCTATTACCGCAGGCGCCGCAGTGCTCGGGATCCGTCTCCAGGTTCACGCAGCGGCCGCCGCAGTCCTGCTGCGGCGCGACACACGCACACGCCGAACCCACGCAGCTGCGTCCGGCGCCGCAGGCGACGTCGCAGGCGCCGCAATGTGCGGCGCTGGAGGTGGTGTCCACGCAGTCGCTCCCGCACTGGGTCAACCCGCTCGCGCAGCCCGACTGGCAGGACCCGAGCGAGCAGACCGTCCCCGTCGCGCAAGCGAAGTCGCAGGATCCGCAGTGGGTCGCGCTCGACTGGGTGTCCACGCAGACGCCGTCGCAGCTCGAGTAGCCCGCCTGGCAGGTGCAGGCCCCCGAGACGCAGGACGAGCCCGGGCCACAGGCGACGCCGCAGGCCCCGCAGTTGGTCGCGTCGCTGTTGCCGTCCACGCAACCGACCGTGCAGGAGAGCAGCCCGGGGGCGCAGCCGCCGCTGCCACCGCCGCCGACGCCCGTGAGCGGTACCGACGCCAGATCCTCGGTGGTAGCGCAACCGGCCATCGCGCCGAGGATGACCGCTGACGCCAGGGAGGAGAGCCTCACGGAGGACGTCCGCTGCGAGGGGAGGGGAAGCATCATCGATCCGGTCACCTTTCGGGCGCACCAACGCCCAGCTGCCAACGGTTTTCGATTCCCTGTGGTACCGAAAACGATCGCCGCCTCGGCGCACGAAGCGCACGAGGCTCAGCCGAGGCGCTGGAATTCTCGAGCCGCGCGCAGGAGGGCGCGCTCCCGGAACCGCTCGGGCCGAGCGTTGCTCGCGCCGCGGGCGAAGAGGAGCGGAAGATTTTGACCTATGTAGAAGCGAGGCGGTTGGGGGTAGCCTGCGCTCGTTCGGCGTGGCCCCTCGGGCGACCGGTGCGTCGGCGCGACTCCGTGTTCAGCAGCCAGGCAGGCGCGCGGGGTCCACGCGCGCGAACAGGCCCACGTTGCGCGGGGTGACGGTGCGCTCGAAGACCGTGGCGACCTGCACCGCCAGGCCCTGTGCCTCGAGGTACGCCCCGCGGTCCAGCGCTACCGCGATCTCCAGGATCCGCGCGAACATGGACCGCGGCAGCGAGAAGCGACGGACCATGGCGTACCGGGCCGCCGCGAGCGCCTCGTGCTGGCGGAGCTCGCTGGCGGTCGGGGGCGGGAGGCCCCGCAGGGCGCAAGCACGCTCGGCGATGGCGGCGAGGCCCGCGTGGGCCCGGCGGCGGTTGATCCCGCGCATCTCCGCGCCCGGCTCGACGGCGACGCCCCGCGCCGCGAGCAGGCGGCGCAGTGCGTAGCGCGCTGCGCGGGCCTGCAAGGTAAGCTCGAGGGGGGCCTCCACCCCCAGAGGTTGCGCGGTGAGGTTGGTGAGCCCGAGCACCTCGCGCCGCAGGCGCAGCCCGCTCGCCAGGGGGGAAAGCGGCTCGCGCCAGGCCTCGGCGCGCTTCTGCAGGCAGCAGGAGACGAGCGCGAGATCGCAGCGCGCGGCCGCCGCCGCCCGCACCAGATCGTCGCCGAGCTTGCCGCAGGCGTGCAGCCCCACCGCGAGATCGTCGCTCGCCAGCGCGAGCGCGTGCGGGTCCGCCTCCATCGTGACGTAGGTGGCCGAGCCCGCGTGGAGCCCGTCGCCGAGGCGGCGGGTGGCGGCCGCGACCTGCTCGGCGCGCCGCTCGAGGCCGACCGCGGCGCGGTCGAACGCCTCCGCGGCCAGGCGCGTGAAGTGTCCGCTCCCCGCCCCGACGTCGACGATGCGCGCGGCGCGCGCGGCCATGGGCGCCACGGCGCCGAGCAGCGCCGCGAGCTGCGCCTGCTTGCGGCGGGGCACCGCGCGGAGGCGCGCTGGCTCCACGGGCCGCCGCCGCTCGAGGGCCGGCAGCCGCGCCGCCTCGGTCACTTCCCGGCCGAGCGCGACCAGCTCGGGCGGAGCCCCGGGCAGCGCCGGGAGGTGGGCGGCGAGCCCGTCCGCCTCGCAGGCCGCGAGCGCGCGGTCGTCGAGCGCGCGGAGGCATCGCGTCCAGCCGCGCCGCGCGCAGAACTGCGGCGGCTCCGCCTCGACCGCGCGCTCCTCGAGCACATCCATCACTGGCCGCAGTACGGCGACTACCCGCGCGAGCCGCTCCTGAACCGTGGTCGTCATCGCCCTGCGCGGCCAGGGCCTCGCCCGTCACCTCGCGTGTCCCACGCTAGCACCTCGGGGATCGACGGTCGTCCGGAAGCCTGCCGGCGGCCCGGACCGGCCGCTCGCGAAAGCGGCGCTCGCGGGTGAAGGAACGGGCCGCGTCCTGGCTCCAATCGGGTATTCGGGCTCGCCGGGCGCCAAGGCCGGTCAGGGCGCGAGGTGTGGCTCGGCCAGATGCCATGGCCCCGGTCGCTGGATGCGTGCGCGCGATCACGGCGGCGAGGGGCGGGGTCTGCGGACCGAGCGAGGTGACGGAGGAACGGCGGCTCCGGTCGTGACCGGCCGCCCTTCGCATTGGAGAAGGAGAACCAGGAACATGAGAACCAGCAACGGACTGCCCCTCGCGGTGCTCGCCGGCATCGCCATCGCCTGTTCATCGGGCGCCGACGAGCCATCCGACCTCGAGTCCATCGGCGAGGCGCCGGCGGCGCTCTCGCTCCAGCCCTCGGATCCGGGCACCTACGTCTATTTCCGGAGCAACGGTACCGGCTGGGGCGCCGACGCGACGACGCGGATGCAGAAGGTCGGCACCTGGGTTCACCAGAAGACCGTGACGTTCACGCAGCCGTACATGCTGTCCTCGGGCATGCCCGCGGTCTTCACCCTGACCAACCAGAGCGACGGCTGGGGTACCCAGAACGCGAGCCTGACCGACCCCGCGCACCCGGCCGGGGCGGCTCGTCCTTACGAGGCGCCGGGCCCGAACCTGCCCCTGGCCGAAGGGCAGACCTCGCTGGCGATCAAGGTGCCGACCCTCGGCACCTACGACGTGCGATTCCTCGACGACAGCCTGAGCTACGTGGTGTACCCGGCCGGTCCCAAGCCGGTGCGCACCATGCCGATGGCGGTGGGCGTGGCGCAGGCGACCGCGGACGCGGTGGGCGGAAACGCGCAGGCGAGCGCCCTCGTCCAGCAGTTGGTCGAAAGCGTCGAGCACCTCTATAACGATCCGGGCGTCCTGTCCCACGTGGTCGACTTCGTGATCGAAGAACTCTACTTCTTCACGGGCGACGAGCTGGCGGAGGCCTACAAGGGACGGCAGGACGGCCTGGTCCGGATCGTGCTCACCGACCGGCCCGACGCGGGCGTGACCGCGAACTACCCCGGCGCCATCCTCATCGACGCCCCCGACGGCCTCTTCGGGGTGCAGGGCACTCGCCTGCTGGCGCACGAGACGGGCCACTGGCTGGGCGCCGCCGACCTCTACGACGTGGACCTGGCCGGGGATCCGGGCGCCGAGAACCCGCTGACCGACGACCGCTATTTCCCGCGGCCCTCGCTGATGAATTACCCGGAGGTCTCGGACCACCTGGACATCACCAGCATCAACCAGATCAACAGGGCCTTCGCCGGGCAGGTGACGGCAATGAGCGAAACCGTGCCGCCGGTGCGCGTTCGTGCCACCTCGCTGGCGACCGGCGCCGCGGTCGCGGGGGCCCAGGTGAAGCTCTACCCCAAGCGCTGCGGCCACGCGCCGGTAGAGGTGACCCCGGCGTTCGCCGGCACGACCGACGCTGTCGGGCTCTACTCCGTGCCCGGAAACCCTTACGAGTGGCACCGGGACGGTGAGTGGGGCTACTGCCTCTTCCTCGTCGAGGTGAGGAGTGGCGACGCCGTGGAATACGGTTGGATGCCGATCACCGACGCCGGCTACGCCTACTTCGCCGGGACCGACTACGTGAAAGAACTGCGGGTCGGTCGGGGAGACGTGAACGGGGATCTGGCCATCAACCCCACGGACGCCCTGCTCGTGAGCAAGTACGTCGCCGGGCAGAACCCCGCGAACTTCTTCCGTGCGGCGGCGGACGTGGACTGCAACGGGGCCATCGAGTCCACCGACGCGAACCTCATCGTGCAGAAGTACACCGGGCTCATCGCCCACTTCCCCTGTCCAGCGCAGTAGGCGGCGCGACCGGCGGCCCCCCCGCACGCAGGGCACTGCCCGCGGGCTCACGCTCGCGCGGAAGCGGCGCGTCCTTGGCGGTCCTGCCGCCGGGGCCCGCGCGCCGCTCGAGCGACGGCGCCGGGCGGCGGAGCGCAGAGCGCCGGTGCGGCGGGGGGCGCGGCGGTCGCCGAGGTGCGGACGGGCGTCGCTCCCCACCATCTGCGGCTCCGCGCCCACGGCCACGGACCGACCGGCGGCCCAGGCCTCCGCGAGGCGTTCGAGGACCGCCGCCCAGACGTCCTCCTGCTGCTCGGTCGTTCGGCGACCAGGGACGCTTCGCCGCCCGCTGTTTCGTGGTCGACGTCTCGGGCCGTCGAGAGCGCGCTGCTGGGGGCACGCTCGTACCGGGAGGGTCCGTTGAACGCGCGTCTCCCGCTCTTTCGCTCCGCGCCCGCGGGCGGGGACGCGCTCACGGACGAGTCGGGGGGGCGGCTCCGCCGCGGCTGCCAACGCGTTCACGGCCCTCCTGGTCGAGTTCGTGTCCTCCGGTGCGATCCCGCTCCGGGAGGCGCCGCAGCCGGCGGACGCGAGCGCACCCGCCGTCGCCATGGACCGTGAGCTCGTGCGGAACGACGCTGCGCTGGGCTGGACCTGCTCGCCCGAGCCCCCCACGGTCACGCTCCACGGCGACCTCTGCGCGCGCGTCGCCGCCTTCGGGGCCGAGCGCGTCGACGTCGTCGGAGGCGTTCGCCGAGCTCCATCGAGCGGCCGCCCGCGGCGGTCCACCGGGCGCCACTCGTCGGCTGGCGCTGCGGGCACCGGGCCACCCGGCGAGCTCGCGCCCCGGGGAAACAGGCAGGCTCCGAGAAAAGCCCGGAATCGGTGACCGGATCGGGGGTGCTCGCGCAACAGGGCAGCGAGAGCGAGCGATCTGCCATGGCGAGAACCCAGCGGAAGCTACTTTATCTGTCGGCGGCGGCGGGGCTGACGGTGGCGTGCGGCGCCAGTGACGAGGCGGCCCAGCGGGAGGCGACCGGCGGGGCACCCGGCGCCTCGGTCTGCCCGGATGGCCTGCTGCCATGCGGGAATGTCTGCATGGACGTGGCCTCGGATCCCGCCCACTGCGGCAGCTGCGGCACCACCTGCGCCGTGGGGGCGACCTGCGTGAGCGGACGCTGCCAGTGCCCGACCGGCTACGCCGACTGCGGTGGTACCTGCGCCGATCTGCAGGGGGACGGGCAGAACTGCGGTGCCTGCGGGACCGCCTGCGGCCCCGGTCAGGTCTGCTCGGCGGGGGCGTGCCAGGCCTCCTGCGCCCTCCCGGGACAGACGCAGTGCGGCGCGAGCTGCGTCGATCTGCAGGCGAACGCCAGCCACTGCGGCGCCTGCGATCGGGTCTGCCCGCTCGGCGCCGCCTGCGTCGGGGGTACCTGCGCTTGTCCGGCGCAAACCAGCGCCTGCGCCTCGAAGTGCGCCGATCTGGCCACGGACGCTCAGAACTGCGGTCAGTGCGGGGTCGGCTGCGGGACCGGGCAGGCCTGCCAGGCCGGCGTCTGCACGGGCGGCGCCGGAACGGGTGGTACCGGCGGCACGCCGCCCGCGGGCGGCACGGGAGGCGCGACCGGTGGGGCGCCGCCCGCGGGTGGCGCGGGCGGCACGCCGCCCGCGGGCGGCACGGGAGGCGCGACCGGTGGGGCGCCGCCCGCGGGTGGC
>CAYVRP010000039.1:35978-52519 GCA_964454025.1 uncultured Polyangiaceae bacterium
GCCGCCCGCGGGCGGCACGGGAGGCGCGACCGGTGGGGCGCCGCCCGCGGGTGGCACGGCAGGCGTGCCCCCGGCGGGTGGGACCGGGGCCGAACCCGGCGGTGCCCCCCCGGCGGGCGGCGCGGGCGGCGGCCCCACCTCGACCGAGGTGGTGATCGAGGAGGGCGCGGTCGGCTTCTGCTCCATGGACGGCGTCGTCGAGTCGACGAACGGCGGTTTCAGCGGGACCGGCTACGTGAACACGGACAACGCCGTTGGCGCCAGCGTCGAGTGGGCCGTGGACGTCGGCCAGGCGGGGACCTACTCGCTCGCCTTCACGTACGCCAATGCCTCGACGGATCGGACGGCGACCGTCCTCGTCAACGGGATCGCGGCCGTCGCCAGCGTGTCCTTCGCCTCCACGTCGGCCTGGACGACCTGGTCGGTGGCGAGCGTGGACGTGCCGCTCGCCGCCGGACGGAACCACATCGTCCTCGAGGCGACGGGCGACGAAGGGCTGGCCAACCTCGATCGGCTGACGGTGAGCGGCGCCGCCGTCGGCGCCGCGGACTGCAGCGAGGGCGGCGCGGGAGGCACTGGCGGGGGCGGCACCGGCGGCGAGGGCACGGGCGGCGCGGCGACCGGCGGCGCGGGCACCGGCGGGGCCACCGGGGGCGCGGGCGGAGCGCCGGGGAGCTGCGACGTCGCGGCCGACGGCCACTACCAGATGGAGGATCTCGACCGCGGGGTCGTCGCCGTGCGCAGCGGCAACGGCAATTACGTCGGCTGGCGCATGATGGGCTACGAGTACCGGCGTGATGATCCTGGCTCGGTGAGCTACCGCCTCTATCGCGACGGGGCGCTCGTCGCCGACGTGACCGACAGCACCAACTACTTCGACGCGGGCGCCGCGGCCGGGGCGGCCTACTCCGTGAGCCTCGTCATCGACGGCACCGAGTGCCCGCGGTCGAGCCCGGTCACCCCCTGGTTGCAGAACTACATCCGCATCCCGCTCTCCTCGCCCGGTGCCTACGAGGCGAACGACGTCACGCCCGCGGATCTGGACGGGGACGGCCAGTACGAGCTGGTGCTCAAGTGGCAGCCGACCAACGCCAAGGACAACTCGCAGGCCGGCGTCACCGACAACACCCTCCTCGAGGGCCTCGAGCTCGACGGCACGTCGCTGTGGCGCATCGACCTCGGCCGGAACATCCGCTCGGGCGCCCACTACACCCAGCTCTCGGTGTACGACTTCGACGGCGACGGGCGCGCCGAGGTGGCCGTCAAGACGGCCCCCGGGACCCGCGACGGCACGGGCGCGTACCTCAGCGCGGGCCCGGCCGCGAGCGACGACGACGGCGCCGACTACCGCAACAGCGACGGCTACGTCCTGAGCGGCCCCGAGTACGTCACGGTCTTCGACGGGCGCACCGGCGCGGAGCTCGCCACGGTGAACCACCCGGTACCTCGCGGCAACGTGGGCTCCTGGGGCGACACCTACGGCAACCGCGTGGACCGCTTCAACGCGGGGGTGGCGATGGTGACCGACGGCGGCAGCGCGACCGGACGCCCGAGCCTCATCCGGCAACGGGGGTACTACACGCGGATGACCGTCTCCGCGCTGCACTGGCGCGACGGCGAGCTCACCATCAACTGGATCTTCGACAGCAACAACGCCGGCAACGGGGCCGCGGCCGGCCAGGGCAACCACTCGGCCATGGTCGCCGACATGGACGGCGACGGCGCGCAGGAGATCAACACGGGCGCCACGACCATCGGGAGCGACGGGACCTTCCGGTGCACCACCGGCCGCGGGCATGGCGACGCTCAGCACGTCGGGGAGCTCATCCCGGGCCGCGGGATCAGCGTGTTCACGGTCTACGAGGGGGGCGGCGGCTACAGCGTCCACAGCGGGAACACCTGCCAGATCTACGCCCAGGCCCAGGGCGGCGACGACAACGGGCGCGGCGTCGCCGAGGACATCTTCCCGGGGAGCCCCGGCGCGGAGTTCTGGAGCGCCACCTCCAGCAACCTCATGTCCTGCGCCGACGGCTCGAACGTCGGGAGCGAGCCCTCGTCGCAGAACTTCCTCATCTACTGGGACGCGGACGAGAGCCGCGAGCTGCAGGACGGCGCGTCGATCTCCAAGTACGGCGGCGGCTCCCTGCTCAGCGCGAGCGGCTGCTCCGGGAACAACGGGACGAAGAACACTCCGGGCCTGGTCGCCGATCTGCTGGGCGACTGGCGCGAGGAGCTGGTGGTCCGCGAGTCGGACAACTCCGCCCTGCGCGTGTACACGACCACGGCCGTGACGGCGCGGCGGATCTACACGCTGATGCACGACCCGACCTACCGCATGCAGGTGACCTGGGAGCAGTCCTCGTACAACCAGCCCCCGCACACCGGCTTCCACATCGGCTCGGGGATGGCGGCGCCGCCGGAGCCGGACATCCACGTGCGCTGATCGATCTCGCCTGCCGCGGCCAGTCGGGCGCCGGGGGATCCCCTTCAGAACAGCGCGATCCCCACGCTCGCGGACGGGCGAGTGGTCCAGCGGGACAGGAGCTCGGTCGTGCCGGCGGTGGTGACGACGTCGTAGTGGACCGCGACGAGGGCGACCTCAGCGCCGGCGCCGAGCTCCAGCCGCACGCGGGGCTCGACGCGGAGCTGGCAGACGACCCCGCCGGCGACCAGCGGGACGGTGGGGGTTCGCGGCGCTGCCGCCTCGAACCGAGTTGCGTCGAGCGCCTCGGGCGTCGCGGACACGGCGTCGAGGCCGAGGCCCAGGCGCGGCCCACAGCCCGCGCCCGCGACCAGCCCCGTCGCGAGAGCGCGGACGTCGAGGCGCGCGGCGACGCTCTCGACCTCGAGCGCCACGCCCGCCTCGGCGTGTTGCTGGGGGTACCGGTACTGCGCGCTCGCGCCGAGCCCCACCTGATGGCGCCGGGCGAGCCGGTCGACGCCCAGGCGCAGGATGGGTCCCTGCGTCGCGATGAGCGCTCGAGACTCGGGCGCCCAGCCGTGCAGCAGCGCGACCTCCGGGCGCCAACCCGCCGCCCCGCGGCCCCGCCCGCCGCGCGGGCGGTCGGGCTCGGGGTGCGGCTTCGGCGCGTCGGGCGCCGGCGCCGCGGGGCCGGCGCAGCGCGCCTCGGCCTCGGCTCGCGTCAGCCCCGCGGTGCCCTCCGCCAGCGCCTGCAGCGACCACTCGATGGCTTGCGCCAGCGCCTCCCGATCGAGCTCGTCCGCCGGCACGGACAGCTCCAGGGTCCGCACCAGGTAGCGGGTGCCGTCGCGGTTGGCGAAGTACAGGCGGGCGAGCCCCGGCGTCGTCGTGTCGACCCAGACGTGCACGGCCGTCGTCGACGCCATGCGCGCGCGGAATAGCTCCTCGGGTCCGAAGCGATCCGCCGACGAGAAGCGCAGGGCGTAGGTGGCTCGCAGCGCGGGCCCGAGGCTGCTCTCGAGCGCGGCCGGAGGGAGCGCCGGGCCGACCGAGGTCACGATCACCCGGGGAAGGACCGGAGGGGCCGGCGGCGGGGGCGCGGCGTCGGGCGTCGGCAGGGGGGCCTCGCCGTGCGCTCCCGGTTGGGCCGCGACGGTGGGAGCGAGGGTGATGGCGGTGACGATGACGCTCAGGCTAGCGAAGCTGGTCGAGGCGGCGCCGAGCGTGGGTCGCATAGCCACTCTGCGGATACCTCTGGACGAGGGTTTCCCAATTGTCTACCTCATCGGCGGCGCGACCGAGCGCCTCCAGCGCCCGCCCGCGCCCGAACAGCGCCTCCGCCTCCAGCCGCCCGCCGCCGCGCAGGTACGCGTCGAACTGGGCCAGCGCGGCGCCGGCGTCGCCGCTGCGGAGCAGCAGGCCACCCAGCGACACGCGCGCGGCGTGGGCCTCGGCGGAGCCCGGGAAGCGCTGCTGCAGCTCCTGGTAGCTCCGGACGGCCTCGCTGGTTCGCCCGCCGCGTCGCGCCTCGTTCGCCGTGCGGAAGAGCTCGGCAGCGTCCGCCCGGGGGGGCGACGGCGGGGCGGGGCGGATGGCCGGGGGCGTCCGGGTCGGGGCCTCGACCGCGCCCGACGGCGGGATCGCCGCCGCGGGCGCCGGCACGACGCCCGACGGTGGGCTCGTTCGCGCGGCAGGCGCCGCCGCGACCGCGGGGCTCGCCGGCGGGGTCCGGGTGCGCAGCGCGACCCAGCCGGCGCCGCCCGCCACCGCGGCGCCGGAGAGCGCCAGCGCGGCCAGCGCGAGCGGCCAGACCCGGCGCGCGGGGTGGCGCGGCGCCGGGCGCGCCTTGCCGCTGCTGGTGCGCGGGCTCGCGGTCATCCGCGCGCCCGCCGCCGCGGCCATCCGCGCGACCCGCTCCGAGTCTCCCGGCGCCGGCTCGCCCACCGGGTCGAAGTCGCCCATCACCTCGAGCGCCAGGCGGCAGTCCTCGCAGCCGTCGAGGTGGGCGTCGAACGCGAGCTGCTCCTGGTTCGATGCCAGCCCGCGGAGCACACGCCCACGCAGCTCTCCGCGACAGTCCCTCATGACGTCCTCCCGCGCAGCAGCTCGCGGAGCCGCTCGTCGCGCCCGAGGGCGGTCTTGAGCGCCCGCTTGCCGAGCTTCAAGCGGCTCCAGATCGTGTTCGGCGAGGCACTGGCCGTGGCCGCGATCTCCTCCACGGTGTGCCCGAGCATGAAGTGCAGCACGAGCGCCTCCGCGGTCGGCTCGGGAAGCTGGGCGAGCAGCGACCGCACCACGCGGCGCCGCTCCCGCGAGAGGGTCGCCTCCAGCGGGGAGGCCTCGCCCGAGACGGCGTGTCCCTCCGCGTCGAGCTCCGGGTCGCCCACCCTGTCGCGCGCCCGGAAGTGCCGCCGCGCGTGCAGGGCGCTGCGCACCGCGATCTGGTGCGCGAAGTGGGTCACCGTGCAGTCGCCGCGGAAGGCCCCGAGCGCCGAAACCAGGCCCAGGACGGCCTCCTGGGTCACGTCCTCCGCGTCGGGGTGTCGGCCCCCGAGCACCTTGCGGACCGTGCGCAGCATCGGGCCACCGAGCTCCATGACGAGCTCGCGGATCGCCTCGGCGTCTCCCTCGCTCGCACGGCGAGCCAGGCCCCGCAGCGGGTCCTGCGCCCGCTGCGGCCACGCTCCCGGTGGCTCCGTCTGCGCCGCGGGCCCGGCCACGAGCTCGAGTCTACGCAAGATGTAGGCTCCTCCCCAACGTTGGCGTCCCGGTTCGGCGCCCTCCGGCTCCTGTCGACAGCCCTGGCTCCTGCTCGGGGTGTTGCGCGAGCGGGGCAGAACCGGTCACCGGGACCTCGAGAGCGGAGCGCGGCGCCGGACTGGCCTCTGGGCCAAGGCCTGACATGCTAGCGTTCTCGGCAGGATCACGGCGATGTGGCGGCCGCTCGCGCTCGGCGCTTGCCTCGGGCTCCTGCTCCTCGCGTGCGAGGAGCGGCGCGAGATCGTCGCCCGCGAGCGTACCAACGGCGGCGGCGCGATGACGGGTGCCGGGGGCGGCGCCGGCGCGGGCGGAGAGCCCGGCCTCCAGGCCCCCCGCTTCGCCACGCCCACCCTCGTGGACGTCCTCAACGATCCGGACGCGAAGGATCAAGATCCCTCGCTCACCGCGGACGAGCTCGAGATCTTCTTCTTCACCGACCGCAGCGGCAGCGAGGACATCTGGACGTCGACCCGGGCGGAGCCCGAGGCGTCCTGGGAGCCGCCGGTGCCGGTGCCGGAGCTGAACAGCGACAGCATCGAGCAGAACCCCACGATCTCGCGCGATGGCCTCCGCATCTGGTTCTACTCCCGCCGCGAGCCCCTCGGCATCTACTTCGCGGAGCGGCCGAGCCGTGGCGAGCCGTTCGGCGCGCCCGAGCTGCTCCCCATCGAGTCGCCGACCTCCGAGGGGTTCCCCATCGCGCCCTCGCTCGACATGGCGGAGCTTCGCATGGCGATCTCGATCGGCAACGGCGATCTGCGCGACCTCTACGAGATGGTGCGCCCGTCGCTCGCCGGGAGCTGGGGACCTCCCGCGCTCCTGTCCGGGGTGAACTCCGACCTCGCCGACAGTACGCCATTCCTCATCGACGACGGCCGCGAGCTCCTCTTCCACTCGGGTCGCGCCGGCGCGGGCGACCTGTTCTGGGCGGACCGTGAGGCGCCCGGGCTCCCCGGGGGGCGCGGCGAGCCGCTCGACGACCTGAACGACCCGGGCGCCTTCGACTCGCACCCGCACCTTACCGCGGATCGGAGCCACGTCTACTGGGGCTCGGACCGCAGCGGCAACACCGACATCTATGTGGCGGAGGCCCGGTAGCTCTCGCGCTCCCCTGGCCCCGCCCGACCAGCGGTCGGCGGGCTTTCGGGACGGGCTCGCGCTCCTTCAATCGAGCCCGCACAGGCCGCTGCTGCAGCCCCCGTAGCTCGGCAGGCCGCAGGTCCCGGAGGCACAGCCGCCCGCGTCGTAGCTCGCGTCGGCGCCCACGCCGTGGTGCGCGAAGGTGCTCGAGAGGATCCGCCGCAGGGGCTCGCCGGTCTGCGGGTGGTGCGTCAGCGGCGGGTCGCTCATCCGCTGCTCCACCTCCAGGATGCCGCGGGGAGAGCCGTCCGTCCCAAGGATCTCGTACTCGTAGATGGCCATGGCTGCGTTCGGGGTAGCGTTGCTGCGGGTGAGAGCCCCGAGCGCGGTGATTGGATTCGCGAGCCTCGCGCCCGGGCCGCGGTGACACCCGACGGCAGGTGCGCCCGGCCGAGCAGGGCGGGGGTCTTCGCGGTGGAAGGGGGGTGTGAAGGCGGGGTTGCCGAGCCGGGCATCGGGGCCGCCGACGACGCGGAGCTCTCCCATCCGCGCGCCGTCGCCGAGGTCGGTCGCAACGGCCGCCTCCCGCTGCAGCTCCGCGCCGAGGACGAACCCCGCGCTCAGGGCGATCCGGGGGGAGGGCGAGACGCCGAGGGGGTGGCGCCGAGCCACGCGATGGGGGCCAGGAGCAGCCAGCGGCGGAGAGCGGCCCCCCTCGACGGCGGCGAGCGCCTTGGTGAGCACGCCTTCTCGCTCCTGCCCGGTGAGGATGTGGGCCTGGACCAGCGCCTCCGCGTGGCCCGCGACGGCTGCGGCCTGGGCGAACCGGGCGTCGTCGCCCGCGAGGTCGTCGAGCCTGGCGTCGAGCACGGCCTCGCGGACCCGGCGCGCCAACGGCTCCTCCCGGGTCGCGCGCAGCCGGTCGTGGTCGTCGCCGCGGAGGAGCGAGGCGTCGCAGGCGTGCAGGATCTGGAAGAACGGCATCGCGTCGTTGGGGCCGAGCTGCCGCGGGCGCACCTCGATCGGATCGATCGAGCTCTGCTCGCTGCAGTGCTTCGTCACCGCCACGTACCAGGGCAGGGTCATCTCCAGGCGCACCGCCCGCGCCGCCAGGTCGACGACCTGGAGGAAGCGGTCCCCGAGCATCTTCTCCGCCTCGGCGGCAGAGTCGCGGTAGACGTAGGCGCCGCGGCCGCGGTCGGTGACGACGTTCATCAGGGTGTCGTTGACGCCGTCGCCGACGTCGATGCCGGTGAGGTAGATCCCGGCCTCGCCCTCCTCGTCGTCCGCGGTTTCGTCGATCAGCTCCTCGTCGGTCCCCCGACGTTGCCCTGGCCGTCGCTGATCAGCACCACGCGGCTGGTGCGGTCGGGCGGGTGGCGCGGGCGCGGGCCGCACTCCGCTTCACCGGCGGCGCCTCCCGACGTGACGACCCGGCCCGACGCCTCGGCGCCGCCCGGTTCGCCGCTGTCGCTGCCCTCGCCGGCCGCGGCGTCGCCCGCCGCGGCGGCGAACGGGCTGTCGTCCCGGTCACGGCAGCCGAGGAGGCAGGTGCCGGCGACCGGCGCGCGCGGCCCCGCCCGGATCGAGGGGCTGCTCCCCGGGGCGGCGATCGTCACGGCACACCTTCCTCGTTCGTGGCTCGCGGCCGCCCCGGGCCGGCGAGCGTCGGCGCCCCCGATGACGCGGCAAGGAGGCGCCGACGAGGCCAGCCGCTCTCCCCTCGCGAGCGCCGCTCGGCGGTGAAGGCCCATTGACAGTCCCGCTGTGCCTGGTGATCCTCCGCCACGATTCTGGAGAAGGGGTGAGGCGTCTCCAGTCACCGCGGAGAACGGGGGCATGTCCATGCGAACCACGAAGCAGCTCGGGGCTCTGGCCCTGGTCACCGTAGCCCTGTCGGGCTGCACCTACACGAAGGAGATCGCGCCGACGCAGTCCGGGTACTCGGCGGCGCGCAGCCCGAACCAGCAGCGCCTGGTGGCGCTGCCGGCCACGCAAGCGGTCGCGCAGGCCTGCGGCGAGCTCAAGCTCGCCCAGTACGCCGGCAAGCGCGTGCGGGTGGAGGTCGTCGGAGCGCTGCCACACAGCGACGAAGAGCTGCTCGACTACGTGGCGGCCGCCGTCGCGGGCGCGGCGGCGGCTGCGGGCGCGATCGTGGTCCCGCGCGAGGAGCCGAGGGACCAGATCGAGGTCGTGGTGACGCCGCAGGTCACCGTCAACCAGCCGCCGCCGCCGCCCCCGCCGCCGGAGAAGGCGCGCCCCGCCTGGGCACCGCCGCCGAAGGAGGAGGAGCCGGCCGCGCCCGCCGCCGCGCTGCCCGCGGCGCCGCCGCCCGCGGCCGCTGCCCAGACGACGAAGGCGCCCGCGCCGAGCGGGGACGAGGTCGACGTCCGCCTGGTCGTGGCCGTGGACTGGGGCGGGATCGACATCCGCGACGAGAAGTACGTCTCCCAGGGCAAGGCGGCCGGGCAGGGGCTCGCCGGAGGCGCCTCGGTGGTCACCCTGGTGATCGGGATCGCGGCCGTCGTCCCGCCCGCGGCCGTGATCGGCGGCGTCGGTCTGCTCGGGTCGGGTGTCTGGCTCGCGGTGTCGCCGCCGACCGCCCACTCCTACACGCTGATGGGTCGCGTGCAGGTGACCATCCGGGCGATCCCCACCGCGGCCGGGCTGCCCGCGGGGGTCGCGACGGGCGCCGCCGAGAGCACGGTGGTCGCCGATCCGCGGCTCGAGCAGGGCTTCGTCACCTACCCGGCCATCATCCCCCTGAAGGGCCGTAAGATCCGGCCGTGACGCCGTCCGGGGTCCGCACGCTCGTCCGCGCCGCGCTACTCGCCCTGTGCGTCGGCGCGGCGGCGGGCGCCGGTGTGGCCTGTGCTTCCCCGACTTCGAGCGCGGTCGTGCGGACCGTGCTCGAGGGCACCATCACGGTCACCGTGGTGAGCGCGCCGGAGGCGCACGAGCACCCGGCGACGGTCACCGTGGGCGAGGTCCAGGCGGCCCTGCTGCAGTCCGGCCTCGTCATGGAGAAGGAGGCGCGGTCCGCCGCCCCGAGCATCGCCCAGGAGTTCCCCCGCCTCGCTCCCCAGCAGGTGATCGGCGTGACGCTCGGGAACACCGAGCTCTGGCTCTACGTCGCGGGTGGGCGGCTGGTGGTCTTCGAGCGCTTTCGCCAGCGCGAGAGCGCGAGCGTCGCGCTCAGGGGCGGTCCCCCGGCGGCGCCGTCGAGCGAGGCCGTGGCGAGCACGGGGAGCGGCGCGGCGCCCGTGGCCGTGGCCCCCGCCGCGCTGCCGCCGGTCGAGCCACCCACCGCGCCGATCGGGGACGAACCGCGCACGGCGCTGGTGATCGGCAACGGCGCTTACGTGCAGGCGGGTGCCCTGCGCAACCCCCCGAACGACGCCCGCCTCATCCGCGAGTCCCTGCTCGCCGTCGGCTTCACCGTGCAGCTCGTCCTCGACGCCGACGGCAAGACGATGAAGCGGAGCATCAACGACTTCGGCGAGCGGCTCCAGGGGGGCGGGGTGGGCCTCTTCTACTACGCGGGGCACGGCCTCCAGGCCAACGGCAAGAACTACCTCCTCCCCGTCGACGCGCGGATCAAGACCGAGCAGGACATCCCCGTCGAGGGCATCGATCTCGACTCCGTCCTCGCCAAGCTCGACGCCGCGCAGAACCGGGTGAACATCGTGGTGCTCGACGCCTGCCGGAACAACCCGTTCCTCCGGTCCTACCGCGCCGTCGGACAGCGCGGGCTCGCCCTGGTGGACGCGCCGCAGGGCACGATCATCGCCTTCTCCACCGCCCCCGGCGCCGTCGCCGAGGAGGGGCAGGGCGAAAACAGCGAGTTTTCGCGGGTGCTGGCCCAGGAGATCCGGCGACCGGACCAGCAGATCGAGGACGTGTTCAAGACGGTGCGGCGCGCCGTCAAGGCCGCGAGCGGCGGGCAGCAGGTCCCCTGGGAGTCGTCGTCGCTCGAGGGGGACTTCTCGTTCGTGCCCTGAGGCTGGCGTCCGGCCCATGGGTCGCCGCGGCCGAGCCGTTGCGATTGCCCCCCGCGCTCGCCGGGTGGCGCCGGGCCGCGAACGTGGCCGAATGCGGGGGTGCCCGTCAGCTCGGGGAGGCAGCGATGAAGGGAAGGCTCGCGGCGATGGCGCTGCTCGTGGTCGCTTGCGGCGGCCGCGCCGACACCGACGACTCGAGCGCAAGCGGCGGCGCCGGTGGCGGTGAGGCCGGCGGCGTGCCGGGCCGGGGGGGCACGGAACCGACCGGAGGCGGTTCCGGCGCGGGCGGGGACGACGGCGAGCCGGGCGGAGCACCGAGCAGCGGCGGCGCGGAGGCGACCGGCGCCTCGGTGGGTGACGGCGGGGACGTGATCGCGACGGGAGGCGTGCCCGGCAGTGGCGGGACGGGCGGCGCCGCCGCGCCCAGCGGCGGGCTGGGGGGCTTGTACGACTGCTCCGAGCGCTGGTGCGGCGAAACCTGCCTGCCCGCCTGCGCCCACGGCGGCGGTTGCGGCGCGGTGCCGCCGATGGCCTGCAACGGCGTCGGTGACTGCGTGCTCGTCGAGCAGGCCGCCTGCGGCGGCGCGGGTCCGGGCGGCGCGGGCGCGTCCCAGGAGGCCGTTGGAGTATTCGCAAGCTTGCGGGGTTCGCACTCGCGGTCGCAGCCGCGGGAGTTGTTCGAGCTGATGTTGCCTCCCCCGGCCCATCCTCGGGGCTTCGCCCCTGGTATCCGTTCACGGCCCCAAGCGCCGCTGCCGGCGTGAGCAGCCAGCTTCAGGCGGCCTGAGCCGCGGGCGATGATGGGTAGAAGGGACGGGGGCCGAGGGCAGCAGCGTGGGCGGTGCCAGCCCGAGCAGGCGCGCATGGCAGGCGGTGGCGACGAAGCTCAGGATGTCTCGGTGCTGCTGCCGGAGCGTGGCATGCACGGTCAGCATGGCCGCGACGAATTCGCTGCCGTGGGCGCTCTGGGTTCCCTGGCTGGTTCTTCGGAACATCACCCCATGGCGAATCGCCTGCTCCGCGGCATTGTTGGTCGGTTCCACCTGGGGGTGGTCCACGAAGTACCAGAAGGCCGGGAAAACGCGCAGCATCTTGGCGCAGGTCTTGGCCGTCTTCGGGGCGTCGATCAGCGTCTTGCCCTCCACCAGGAGGGCTCGCACTCGCTTCTTTGGAGCCCGGACGTACGCCTTGAACGACGAGCGGGCGAGCGTGCCATCCCGGACCCGGTGCTGCCAGACGAACAGTCGTTCCGCCTCTTCCCCGAGGAGCTTGCCGATCTGGCCGGAGGCACCTCCCCGCTCCGCAATGGCGACGAAGTCGCGGATCAGGTGGGACCAGCAGACCTGACGCCTCCACAGTGGCCACCAAGAGTACCCGGAGAACCGATCCGACACGAGCACTCCGCGCCCGGCGCCTAGCGCCAACCGCGCGGCCTCGGCGGAGCGCCGGCTCTGGATGGCGAAGAACGTTACCAGCGGAGTGACGACCACCCAGAGCCAGGCCCGGGCGCCTGCTTCGCGCCAGCCTGTCTCGTCCGCGTGCTTCACCGCAGATAGGCGCCCATCAGGCACCCGCGCCGAGCAACGCGCCTTCCGCGTCCTGCTCGCGGGCCTGAATCGCCAACACCTCACCCTGCCCGGCGACCCCTCCCGCCGCCCCCTGCGCTTCGCTCCCCAAAGCGAATGATACCCCTCGCTATGAAGTATGGTGCCCATAGCGCGATCCACGCAGAGCCGCCCCCACCTGCCGGCTTCACCGCGATCAGAGGCACTCGAACCAGTCCATCCAGCAGTCCTCCCCGGTGAGGCGGGCGTCCTCGAAGCACGCGCCGACGTCCCCGGCATCCCGGGCGGAGAACGCTAGCCCCTGAGCGCAGTCCTCCAGGGTCAGCTCCGCGCAAGAGTCGATCCACGCGACGCAGTGCGCCTCGGCGTTCGGATCCACGCAGAGCTGGGCCTGCGTCGCCACCACGCAGTCATCCATGTACGCATCATGCGCCTCGTTGCAGTCGAGCTTGCTCATCCCGTAGCCGGCGAAGCAAGTAAGTGATCATCGGAGCCCCACGCCCATCGACCTGAGTGACCAGGACCTCCCCGTCGTGGTCAGGCACCGCCGCAGCGTCGAGGAACGCCCGCGCTTCGCCGCCGACCGCGTCGACCATGCGTAGGGTCGCCCGCGAGCTCGGCGCCCACTCGTGGAACTCGCGGAACGTGGCCCGTGCCGTGGCGAAGGCCAACATCGCACAGAGTCGCGCGATGGCGGTGACGGTGCCCAGGGTGAAGCCGGAGCAGAGGTCGAGCTCGCGGTCGACCGGCAGGTCCACAGGGCCACAGCCAAGCACCGACCTGCCCACGGGGCCGCAGGAACGGTACCTTCCCGAACCGCGTGCCGATGGCTCCGCGCCGCCGGTTCTTGGTGTCCAGCAGGTAGGTCACGCCGCCGACCTGATACGACATCGGCCGCAGCGCCGTCGCTCGACGCACGAGGAACAGCACCAGCAATGCCCGGCCAAGCGCCAGCACCGCGGTCCATGGCTCTGCCTCGACCTGCGCGAGCGGCCTCGGCGTGGTGCCGTCCGCGCATTTCCGAGCCTGCTCCACGGCACGCTGGACATCTTTCTCGGCACGCTCGATGATCGCCTGCATCGGGCTCCTTCCGTTGGTTCCCAGCTCTACAACCGCATAACTGCCGGAATCGGGCCCCATGTTTCAACCCACGCGCGCCAACTGATCGATCTCACTTGGGTTTGTGTCAGGAATCCGGGAACTGCACCCAACTGCACCCAAGCGACCTGCACCTTCCGCCCGGTCGAGGACCGCGCTCTTCGCGGCCTGGAGGGCCTCGTCTCGTAGCTTCACGGCACGGATGTTCGCGGTCTTGACGGCGAGCAGGAGTCCGGCGGCGACGTGCGGGGCGACCGGCCGGTGATGTGGGGGCGGTGAAGGTGGGTGCTGGTTGGTCATGCCCCTCCCTCGCGCGGGAAGCGTGACCCCGCGGAGCGGGGGCGCGGTTCTGGCGCGGCACGGGACTACCAAGCAGCACGCGCGTTTTCTCGACCTTCGCCCGCTCCTCCGGGCGCGTCCTGCCGGCCCGCGGAAGCGAGCGACTACGGCGCGACGCGGAGGGTCGCCCAGCCGTGGGCGGGGACGTCGAAGTGGTAGAGCGCGCCGCCGACGTCGACGGTCATCGCCTGCGACGAGTCACCCTTGTTGTAGACCTCGGTGACGACGCTGCCGTCGGCGTTGCGGAAGGCCACGGCGTCGTTGGTGCCGGTCGTCCCGAGGCGCGTCGCCCCCGGGAGGATGTACTGCGAGTAGTGCCGGAAGGCGTAGTAGGCCGCCGTCGCGGTGAGGGTTCGCGCGGTGCGGTCCACCACCAGCAGGGCGTTCTGCGGCCAGCCCCCGAGGCTCCGGCCGTAGGTGTCGAGCACCATGTTCCAGGCGCTGTAGGAGTTGACCCCGGCGACGATCCAGTCCCGGATGAGCTGCCAGCTCTCCTCGCCGTAGAGGTGATCGTTCTGCGCCTTGTTGGGGTCGTACCGGCTCTGGTCCCAGTAGGGGGTCGCGAAATTGTAGTTGCCGCACTTGTGCTCCGTCATCATCACGGGGCCGAAGGGCGCGAGCTCGGCCACGGTGGCCTGCAGGTTCCACTGCAGGCCGAACCCGGTGACGAACTGCATCGACTCCGGGTCGTTGGCGACCGCCGTGGCGATGTTCGCGTCGTCCGGGTGGGACATGGTCCCGCACCAGATCTCGGCGTCGAGGCCCCGCTCCGCGAACTTGGGCCCGAGGTAGCTCTTGAAGTAATCGATGAGCACCGACTGGCTCCACCTGACGCTGGCGTAGCCGGGCTCGTTCTGCGGGTGCACCGCCTCGATCGTGAGGCCCTCGGCGGCGTACTCTTCTACGAACTTGGCGAGGTAGAGGGCGTGCGCCTCGAGGGTCTGCGGATCGCTCCGCATGTTCATGCCGTCCTTCATCCAGTCGGGGACGATCCACGGGCTGCCCCAGAGGCGCAGGTCGGGCTTGACCGCGAGCGCCGCCCGTATGTACGGGATCAGCATCTCGCGGTCGCGGTCGATGGAGAAGTGCTCCATCTGGTAGTCGCCCGCGGTTTCCGCCAGCGTGTACCAGCTCATCGCGTAGTCGCTGGCACCGATCGGGATGCGCCCGAAGACGAAATTCGCGCCGTCGTTGGCGTCGAACAGGAGCCGGATCGCCGTCGCGATCTCCGAGCTTACCACCGAGAGGGCGTCCCACCCCATCTCGTTGAAGGTCCCGCCGAAGCCATCCCAGGACTGATAGGTGGCGTTCTCGTCGACGGTCAGGTTGGCGGTCCCCTCGGCCACCACCGTCACCTCCGCGGTGGTGTTCCAGTAGTCGTTCGGGCCCGAGGTGACGAGCAGGAGCTCCGCCGAACCGCCGCCGGTCGCCTCGCCGCCCGAGCCCGGATCGGAGCCGCCGGTCGGCGCGCCCCCGCCTCCGTCGCCGCCGGTGCCCTGGCCGCCGGTGTCCTGGCCGCCGGTGCTCTGGCCGCCGGTGTCCTGGCCTCCGGTCGGCGCGCCGCCGCTCTCGGTGCCGCCCGTGTTCTGGCCGCCGGTGTCCTGGCCGCCGGCGCTCTGGCCGCCAGCCGGAGCGCCGCCGGAGGGCAGCGCTCCACCCGCCGGCTGGGCACCGCCGCTGGTGCTCGCGCCGCCGCTGCCCCCGGCGCCAGAGGCGCCGCCTGTCGCTGGTTGCGTCCCCCCCGAGCTCGGGAGGCCGTTGCCGCCGGAGCCAGCGGCGCCGCCGGCGATGGGGGCCGTGCCGCCCGTCTGCCCCTCGGACGACGAGGGGGCGCCCTCGTCCGCGCCGCAGCCGGCGCAGAGGAGGACCCAGGAGAGGACCACGATCTTCGGCGAAACGGTGCGCATCGAAGCCTCCGTATGGGGCGAGGACGGCCGATCTCGGAGCGCGCCCGGCGCGTCGCTCGGGACCATCCCCCGGAAGTGTGAACCCAAGCGCCGCCGGACCCAAGAGGCGCTCCCGAACCCCCGCGAGCTGGATTCCAGCCCGGGGGCAGCCCAAGGGTTCGCCGCGGGGCCCGTCCGGCCGTAGCGGCGGCGCGTGGGTGCGCTGCAGAAACGGCGTGCGCGTGGCGGCCAACCGGGCGATATTGGAGCACCCCGGGGCAGGGGACGAGGCTCGCCGAGCGCCCGCGCTCGGGCGGCTCCGCTCCACCGCCCGTCGACCGAAGGGAGGAACGATGAAGAGAAGCTGGATCGTCGCGCTCCTGATGGGAGCGCCAGCGCTCGCCGGCTGCGTGTCGGGGCCGGAGATCGTGATCGACTCCGCCGTCACCGACCGGAGCCTCTACCTGCTCGCCGTTCGTCAGGACGGCAACGCACAGGCGCGGAAGGTGGTGCGCTGCGAGCGCGCCGCCGACGGCAGCCTCACCAACTGCAACGAAGTCATGCTCGTCCTGGAGGGCGAGTGACGCGAGAGGAGCGAACGAGCCATGGATAAGCGCCTGATCTGCGCCGCCGTCGTCGCGGCCTGGGTGCCGCTCGCCGGGTGCACGACCACCCGGGTCGTCGGGATAGAGGCCCACCCCACGGTCCCCGTCCTGCACGTCCAGTCCGAGCTCTGGCAGGGGAGGAACCGCCTGGGGACGGAATTCTGGACCTGCGTCGACCAGGGGTCCCAGATCGTCTGCACCCGCAGCTGCGGCCCTCGGATGGAGCTCAAGTGCCCCTACAACCCCACCCTCATCGCCGTCGACTGAAGGAGGAGCCGTGATGACGAGAACCGCACTCACGCTGGCGGCGCTAGCGGCCGCGCTGGGCGGCTGCGCGCCGCAGCAGATCCTCGGGGGGCAGGCGTACATCAAGGACGTCCACGACACGACCAAGAGCGTGTCGAGCATCCTGCGCAAGAGCCCGACCAAGACCGGCTACTACGACCACGTGATCCGGATCTGCGACGTGGATCCCCAGGGTCGAGACATCAACTGCCAGGACACGCTGATCGTGGAGACGGTGCAGTGAAGGAGGTCGCCATGCGTCGAATCGTCCTGTCCGCGCTTGCGTTCGCCGTCACCGCCGCCGGCTGCGCGCCGCCGCTGCGCGGCGTCACCCACGTCGCCTGGCCCGAAGGCGACTACTTCTACGTGGCCTACGTCGAGGATGTGACGGGCGCCGGGGTCCCCTATGCCACGCGGCTCCAGCGCTGCACCATCAACGCCGACAACACCGCCACCTGCGTGCCCGAGGCCGCCGCCAACGCGCTGCTGACGCCGGGGGC
>CAYVRP010000039.1:52619-57363 GCA_964454025.1 uncultured Polyangiaceae bacterium
ACACCGCCACCTGCGTGCCCGAGGCCGCCGCCAACGCGCTGCTGACGCCGGGGGCACCCCCCGCGACGGTCGCCGCGACCGGGGTCGCGCCGGCTCCGGCCGCAACGACCACGGCGGCGCCGCCTCCCGCGGCGTCGAGCGAGCCAGCACCCGCCGCGCCCGCCGGCGCGCCGGGGCCCGCCGCGACGACGCCAGCGCCGGGGACGACAGCCCCGCCCCCCGCGGGCTCATCGGTGCCCCCCGCGCCATGAGCGTCCCTGTCCGCGGGGACCGGTTCCGCGCGGACAGGACGTGGGGAGCGCCGTGGCGTGGTCGTATCGCCACCGGAGACCCTGCGCGGTGAATGAGGCTTCCTCAGTGCCCCGCCACGCGATGGTGGCCTGGCCGATGTCGTCGTAGTCGACGTCTTGGTGGATCGAGTCCCCGTCGGGGCCGCCGAAGCTCAGGTCCAGGCTCCAGTCGCCTTCGCACGGATCGGTCGCGGCCGACGCGGCGAAGTACGTGGCGCGGGTGGGGAGCCCCGAGTAGGCCTGAGAGATGGGGTCCCGGCGGGAAAGCCCCTGGTGGAACCACCCGTAGACGCGGCGCGTCGGGGAGAGGAAGTCGACCACCAGCGAAGCGTCATGCTCGGCCGCGACGTCGGCGATCGTGGAGGTGCCGTCGCTGCCGGTGACCGTCACCTCGCCGCCGGTTTCGACCGGGACGTCCGGGGCTGGGTCGCCCCAGCAGTCGATCAGCGGGCCCCGCACGGTGGTGTCACCGCCCCCGCCGCCGGCGCCGCCCGGCTCGCCAGCGCCGCCGGATCCCGCCCCGCCGCCGGAGGTCGCGGCGCCCGCGGCGTCGCCGCCCGCGGGGGGCGACGTTCTCGCCGGCGCTCGCCCCACCGCGCTCGCCGTTCGCGCCGCCGCTCTCGGGGCCCGCGCCGGCGACCGAGCCGCCGCCGGGCGTCATCTCATCGTGAGCGACGGTGGTGCTCGACTCGCAGGCGAGCTTGGGGCTCGCCTGCGACGGCGTCGAGGACGAGGCGTCGTGGGCGCATGGTTCCGTGCGGCGCCGGATGAAGGGCACGGCAATGCCCGCGAGCCTGCGTGCCCGCGGCCCGTGGGGCCAGCGGCGCTTCGGAGCCACGCGAGCCGGCTCGCCGCCGCGGGTCTGGCACGCTCCCGAAGACGCCGCGCGCCCCGCCGTGTCGCGGCGGGTGCAGCGCCTTGCCACGGGCGAGCGGAGTGAGAGGCGATAGTCGAGAACGAGAGGCGGGATCTTCGCGCGGGGCGTATGAGTCGGTGACTGGTCCGTGGAGCCCCGCTGCGCCGCGGCCGAAGGCGCTCCCCCAACGCGCCCGCGAGGCGCGGCCCGCTCGAGGTGTGACATGGAACGAAGCGACTCGACTCGGTGGATCCTGCTCCTGACGCTTCTGCTCGGCGGTTGCGAGGACGAGCTGCTCGCGGTCCCCCACGCCGAGGCCGGCCCGGTCGGAGCGGGCGGGGCCGCGGGCGCCGCGCCGGTGCCGATCGGCGCGGGCGGGGCTGCGGGTGCCGAGGAGCGCGCGCTCCTCATCGACGACTGCGACGACGGCGACGCCATCAACGCGCTCGGCGGGCTCTGGCTCAGCTACGACGACTACCACGACCCGAACACGGGGGAGTCGGTGGTGTGGCCCACGAGCTGGTTCAAGGGCGGTGTATTCACCATGAGCCAGCCGGGCTACGGCGGCGACGGCTTCGCGGCGCGCATCACCGGCACCACGGCGACCAAGCTCGGCTACGACTACGTGGGCCTGGCGGTGGCCTTGGGGCCCCACTCCTACTGCCCCGACCCGCAGCCGGCCGGGCTCGCCGTCGGCTCCTACGCCGGCGTCCGCTTCCGGGCCAAGGGGAGCGCCACCGGGGGAGAGCTCACGGTGAAGATCCTGCACTCCAAGGAGGGCACCGAGGACAACTGCCAGGTGAACGGGCTCACGGGGGACAGCCTCACGGGCTGGGACGACTGGGCCGCGCGCTTCACCGATCGGCTCTCCACGGAGTGGACGGAGATCGCCCTCGACTTCCGGCGCGACTTCGCCGGGGGCGGCGGGTCGGATCTCGAGACGGTCCTCGACCACGCCAAGGACCTCCACTTCTTCTTCCAGAGCACGAGCGGCGGCACCGTCGATCTGACCGTGGACGACGTCGAGCTCTACGGCGAGGCGCCCACGGGGCCCGTCGAGGCTCGCCCGGACATGGAGCTCCTGGCGGCGGCCCCGCCCGAGAGGGTGGAGCTCCCGAGCCTCGTCGTCGACCATCCGCTGCAGGCCCTCGCCATGGAGTCGCTCGATCGGGGGTACAACGTCACCAACTGGCTCGAGCAGGGCGCCTTCGCGGGCTTCGAGTACGACGAGGACTTCGTGGCGCGGGTGGCCGCGGCCGGTCACCGGGCGCTGCGCCTGCCCATCGATCTCGACCGCTACGTCACCAACTACGCTGCCTACGCGGCCGGGGAGGCGGCGCTCGAGCTCGACCCGACGCTCTTCACCATCCTCGACGCCTTCGACCAGTGGACCCTGGCTCACGGCCTGTCGCTGACCATCGACTACCACCAGTACGACGCCTCCTGCGATCTCTCGGATCCGGTCTACGTCGAGGCGGTGGCCGAGATCTGGGGGCGGGTGGCCGAGCACTTCGCCGCCGCGGGCCGCCGCGATCTGTTCTTCGAGCTCTTGAACGAGGTGGAGCAGTCGACCGGGTCGGACCGCGTCGCCGCCGAGGATCTGACGGCGTTCGCCACCCGGCTGCTCGCTGCGATCCGCGAGTTCGACCCCACGCGCGTCGTCCTCTTCGGCGACGTGCAGTGGTACGGGATCACCCCCCTGACGTCCCGCGAGCCGTTCGACGACGAGAACGTCATCTACGTCTTCCACTTCTACGAGCCGTTCATCTTCACCCACCAGGGGACGAGCTGGACGGATCTGGAGCCTGTGCACGACGTCCCCTACCCGTACTCGCCGGAGCGGTGGTTCGAGCGCTTCGCCGACCTCGGCTTCGACCCCGACGTGATGCCGGCCTGGGTGATCGACCGCGCCGAAGCGTACTATCGGCAAGGCAACCGCAACGCCCTGTACAACGAGATCGCGCGGGCCAAGCGCTGGGCCGTCGAGCACGCCGTCCCCGTCATCTGCAACGAGTTCGGCGCCTACGACGGCGGGGCGTCGACGGCCGACCGCGCCGCGTACTACTCCGATCTCGTCGGCGTCTTCGAGGAGCTCGAGATCCCGTGGACCCACTGGTTCATGGTGATGGACCGCGACACGGGCGCGATCGATCCGGCGATCGCCGCCGCCATGGGCCTCACGACGGAGCAGGCCGAGCGTTGACGCCGGCAGCCCGGCGCGTCCGAAAGCGCCCTCCCGATCCCAGCCGCCGCTCGCCCCCGCCTCAGCCGCCGGTGAGGGACCCGGTGTCGCCGCGCCCCTCGATCACGTCGACGAGCCGGGTGGCGAACAGGGGCGCGACGGCCGCGGCGAAATCGGCGCTCGGGTGCGAGTCGCCGCCGCCGTCCGCGGAGTAGGCGTCGAGGAGGAAGTCGCCGCCCTCCGTCTCGAGCTCGAAGAAGTCCCAGACGAAGACGTTGTCACCGGGCTCGTCCCACTCCTCCTTCACCCAGGTGAAGAACTCGCGCGCCCGCGCCCCCTGTTCGGCGTCGGAGCTCGAGGCGGTGAGCGCGGCGCCGGTCCACACGAGGAAGCGGTGCTCGGGGAACTCGTGGAGCTTGTCCTTCAGTGCCGCGTACTGCGCCCGGTAGTTCTCCAGCGTCTTGGCGCTCGACGCCACGTCCGGCGCCCCCGTGTCCGCGCCGATCCCGCTCACCGGGAAGCAGTGCTTGAACACGATCACGTCGTAGTCATGGGTCAGGATCTCGAGGGTGTCCTGCCCCTCGTACGGGGTGTCGCCCGCGTTGGCGACCCAGATGTTGTAGTAGTCGTAGGGGTAGTTCTCCCACGGGTAGGGATCGTTCGGGTACGCGCGCTCCTCGATCGCGTAGGCGGTCCCCGCCTCGTCGTTGTGGGCGGCGACGGCGGCCGCGACGCCGCCCTCCCAGATCACGCCGCCGGTGCTGTGGTGCAGGTAGATGACCCGGGTGTCGTCCGGGAACGCCTCCGCGGGATCCTCGGTGCCGCCGCTGGTCCCGGGTCCCCCGCCCGAGCCGTCACCGCCGCCGCCCGAGCCGTCTTCACCGCCCGTGCCGACACGGCCCCCGGTCTCCGCGCCCCGAACGTCGTCGTCGCTGTCCTCGTTCCCGCATCCGGCGAGCCCGAGGCACAGCGCCACCGCCCACGCCACCCCAACCCCACGCCACCGAGCTTCCCTCATTGTCATCATGCGGGGATCTAAGCCGGTCCGGGGGAGGCCCGCAACGGGCGCCCCGGCCGGCCTCGCCGAGGCCGAGCCCCGCGACTGGCGACGGCCGCACCGAGGCGCCCCCCGCCGGCCCGCGCTGCGGGGATATCGGACTGGCAAGTCGCGCTTCGACCGCCACTCCACCGGGCGCACCGAAACGCGGCCGGTGGCGGTGCTCGTCCCCAGGCGGGTTCAACCAGACCGGTGGCCCGACGGCGCGTGCCGCCGCCCCCGAACGACCCGGGCGCTCGCGATCGACGCGGCTCGGGCGGCGCGCCGAGGTTGCCTCGTGCGCCTGCCATTCGACCGAGAGCGACTGAACCTAGATTTCGCGCGGCCCCGGAGCCGGCTGACTGGGGCGAGCCGATTCA
>CAYVRP010000040.1:0-55682 GCA_964454025.1 uncultured Polyangiaceae bacterium
CACCACGGGCGGCAGCGGCGGCACCACGGGCGGCAGCGGCGGCACCACGGGCGGCAGCGGCGGCACCACGGGCGGCGCCGGGGGCACCACGGGGGGTACCGGGGGCGGGACGGGTGGCGCCGGCGGCATCACGGGCGGCAGCGGCGGGACCGGCGGGGTGAGTAGCTGCTGCTCGCCGCAGACGACACCGGGCTGCAGCGACGACTCGATCGAGCGCTGCGTCTGTGAGATCGACGCTTTCTGCTGCGAGATCCGTTGGGACAGCATCTGCGTCGGCGAGGTCGAGTCGCGCGGCTGCGGGGACTGCGGGGGTGGAACCGGCGGCACGGGCGGCAGTGGCGGCACGGGCGGCAGCGGCGGCACGACGGGCGGCAGCGGCGGCACGACGGGCGGCAGCGGCGGCACGACGGGCGGCACCGGCGGCACGACGGGCGGCACCGGCGGGACGACGGGCGGCAGCGGCGGGACGACGGGCGGCAGCGGCGGCACGACGGGTGGCAGCGGCGGGACGACGGGTGGCAGCGGCGGGACGACGGGTGGCAGCGGCGGCACGACGGGGGGCACGGGTGGCAGCGGCGGGGCGCCGCCACAAGGCGATTGCTGCACGCCGACCGTGGCCTGGGGTTGCCTCGACCCCGCTCTCGAGGACTGCGTCTGCGCGTTCGACTCCTTCTGCTGCGTCACGGCCTGGGATGAGCTCTGCGTCGAGGAGGTGGACACCCTCGGTTGCGGCTCCTGCACCGACTACTCGCTGATCGACGACATGGAGGACGGCGTCGGCGAGATCCTCCCCGTCGAGGGGCGGAACGGCTCCTGGTACACCTTCAACGATCGCAGCCTGGAAGGGTGGCAGGAGCCGGCCTACAACGACGTGCTCCTCGCCATGACGCCGATCGCCGATCGACCCGGGAGCGCCTACGCGGCGAGCACCTGGGGAGGTGGCTTCGTCGACTGGGGCGCCGGCATGGGGTTCGCCTTGCGGGAGATCGATGGGGAGCCCATCGCCTACGACGCGAGCGACTACGCGGGGATCTCCTTCTGGGCTCGTACGGACGCGGAGTTCGCGAACGTCTGGCGCCTCAACGTACCCGATGTCTCGACCTCGGCGGAGGGGGGCTTCTGCGGAGACGACTGCGGCGACCATTTCGGCAAGACCTTCGTGGTCACCACCGCGTGGCGGCAGTACTGGTTCCCGTGGTCGTCGCTGCGGCAGACCGGCTGGGGCCCTCCGCCTCCCAGCGGGTTCAGCCCCGCGCAGATCTTCGGGATCCAATTCCTCTTCGCGGCGCAGGGCGTGGATTTCGTACTCTACGTCGACGACATCGCCTTCTACCGGTGATCGGGGTTGCGCGCCGCGCCGCGGGGCGGCAGCGGCCGGACCCCATCAGGAGAGCCGCGCGCGGTAGTCCTCGTAGCCGAAGCGGCGCACCACCACGAGCTCGTCCGTGTCGGGGTCGTAGGTGGCGATCGAAGGGTGCCGGACGCCGTTGAAGGTCGTGGTCTTCACCATCGTGTAGTGGATCATGTCCGCGAACACGAGCCGGTCCCCTACGGCGAGCGGCGACGGGAACGAGTAGTCGCCGATCACGTCCCCGGCGAGGCAGGTGAGCCCACCGAGCCGGTAGGTGAAGGGGTGCACGCCGGGCGCCTCGGCGCCGAGCACGCGGGGGCGGTACGGCATCTCGAGCACGTCCGGCATGTGGGCCGTCGCCGAGGTGTCCAGGATGGCGATGGGGCCGCCGTTGTCGATGACGTCGAGCACGGAGGCGATCAGCACGCCGGCGTCGAGCGCCGCCGCCTCGCCGGGCTCGAGGTACACCTCGACCCCGTGGCGGTCCCGGAACCCCTCGACCAGGTGGACGAGGCGCGCGACGTCGTAGTCGGGGCGGGTGACGTGGTGACCGCCGCCGAAGTTCACCCAATCGACCTGGCGGAGGTAGGCGGAGAACCGCTCCTCCACGACGGCCAGAGTCCGCGCCAGCGCGTCGGCGTTCTTCTCGCAAAGGTTGTGGAAGTGAAGGCCCCGAAGCCCCGAGAAATCCCCCCGCTCGAGCGCCGCCAGCGTGGTGCCGAGCCGCGAGCGGGGCGCGCACGGATCGTAGAGCGGCACCTCCACCTCGCGGTGCTCGGGGTTCACGCGCAGCCCGGCGCGGATGGGCCGCGGCGCGGCCTCCACCAGCGGTCGGAAGCGCTGCCACTGCCCCAGCGAGTTGAACACGAGGTGGTCGGCGATCGGCAACAGCTCCAGGATGTCCTGCTCCGAGAAGGCTGGCGCGTAGACGTGGACTTCGCCGCCGTGCTCCTCGCGCCCGAGGCGCGCCTCGGCGACCGAGCTCGCGGCGCCGCCGGGGAGCACGGCGCGGACCAGCGGGAAGACGCGCCACATGGCGAACCCCTTGAGCGCGAGGAGGATTCGGGCGCCGCTGCGCGCCTGGGCATCGCCCAGGATGGCGAGATTGTGGCGGAAGGCGCCGAGGTCCAGGACGTAGGCGGGGGTTTCGACCCGTCGCGGGTCGAGGCGCATCGAGAGCGGCGTGCGCGGGGGGACGGGCATCGGCGCGCGTCCCCCCTCACTCCTCCACCGGCAACTCCCGCACCTGCCAGGGCAGCCCCATCGGGCCGAGGGTTTCGAGGAACGGATCGGGGTCCAGCTGCTCCACGTTGAACACCCCGGCGTCGCGCCAACGCCCGGTCAGCATCATCATGGCTCCGACCACGGCCGGGACGCCGGTGGTGTACGAGATCGCCTGGGCTCCCACCTCGCGGTACGACGCCGCGTGGTCGCAGACGTTGTAGACGAACACGCGCCGTCTCCGGCCGTCCTTCTCGCCGTCCACGAGGCAGCCGATGCAGGTCTTGCCCGTGTAGGTCGGCGCCAGGCTCGCCGGATCCGGCAGCAGCGCCTTCAAGAACTGGATGGGGACGATCTGCTGGCCCTGAAACTCCACCGGATCGATCCGCGTCATGCCCACGTTCTGCAGGACCCGGAGGTGCGTCAGGTACTCGTCGCCGAAGGTCATGAAGAACCGGATCCGCTCGAGGCCCGGGATGTTCTCGACCAGCGACTCGAGCTCCTCGTGGTAGAGAAGGTAGGACATGCGGGGGCCCACCTCCGGGTAATCGAAGAGCCACCGCTCCGACATCGGCGGGACCGTCTTCCACGCCCCCCGCTCCCAGTACCGGCCCGGCTGGGTGATCTCGCGGAGGTTGATCTCGGGGTTGAAATTGGTCGCGAAGGGGTGCCCGTGGCTACCGGCGTTGCAGTCCAGGATGTCGATGGTGCGAATCGAATCGAACAGGTGTCGCAGGGCGTGGGCGCAGAAGGCGTTGGTGACGCCCGGGTCGAAGCCGCAGCCGAGCAGCGCCATCCGACCCGCGTTTCGGAACCGCTCCCGGTAGGCCCACTGCCACCGGTACTCGAACTTCGCCTCCTCGGGCGGCTCGTAGTTGGCCGTGTCGAGGTAGTCGACCCCGGCCGCGAGGCACGCGTCCATGATGGCCAGGTCCTGGTAGGGGAGCGCCACGTGGATGACCAGCGCGGGGCGCTCGGCCTCGAGCAGCGCGGTGACCGCCCGGACGTCGCCGGCGTCGACCGGCGCCGTGCGGACGGTCCGCCCCGTGCGCGCCGCGACGGAGCGGGCCACGGCCTCGCAGCGCGCCACGGTACGGCTCGCGAGGACGAGCTCCGAGAAGACGTCAGGGCGCTGAGCGCACTTGTGGACGACGACGTGGCCGACACCTCCGGCGCCGATGACGACGACCTTGCTCATGCGTGCCTCCGGGCGGCCGACGCTAGTGCAAGGTGGCGACGCCAGCAACCGGCCACGGCCGGGCCGAGCCGGCGCCACCGGTCAACGCCGGGTGACCAGGACCACGGCCTCGCCCGGCCGGAGCTCGTAGTGGAAGGGCTGGTGGACGTAGTCGAGCGGGTTCTCCGGAGACACGCAGGTGAGCGCGGCGCCGGACTGCACCAGATCGCGGAGGTTGTTGGACCAGAACTCGTGTCGGTGCCAGATGTCCTTGTTCAGGATGATGAGCGCCTCGTCCCGGCTGCGAGCGGCCCCTTTCCACAGCACGAGGACGTTCGGGTCGTGGTAGTGCAGCACATGGGTGGGGGCGTCCTCCTGGAAGACCGCGTACGACCGCTTCACGTGGTTGACACGTCGGATGAAGTCCCTCAGGTCCACGTCCGTCGTCTCCCACTCCTCGGGGGTCGTGTGGACGACGTGCGGCTGGCGGCGGAAGCCGAATTCGAAGCCGATCGGCGCCATGACGCCGCCGGAGAAGAGCCCCGCGAACAGGTAGCGCTGCTTGAGGCCGTCGACGTTCCCGTCCAGCTCCTCGGCCAGGCGCGGGGTGTCGTGGCTCTCCGGGAAGGCGATGGTCGGCACGACCTCGCGGACGAGATCGTACTGCTCCATCAGCCAGTGATCATGGAAGTTCCAGTACTTGGCGCTGTTGAATACGTAGTCGAAGCCGCAGCGTGCGGTCTCCCGCGTCTGGTCGGGGGTGCAGCCCAGCGTCTCGGCGACGAAGCAGACTCCGGGGTGGCGCCGCCGCGTCTCGGAGATGAGGCGGCGCCAGACGTCGCCCGGGACCTGGTAGGCGGCGTCGCAGCGGAAGCCGTCGAAGCCGAGGGCGAGCAGGTGCTCGATGACGCGGAGGAAGTAGGCCTGGAGCCCCTCCCGATCGCGGCTGTGGGCGTGGTCGAACTGCCCGAGGTCGCGCCACACCACGCGGCGGCCGCCGTCCTCCATGCAGGACGGGTGGGCGATGTGACCATCCTCGAACCGGTACCACTCGGGGTGCTCCACCGTCAGCGGCGAGTCGATGGCGCTGTGGTTGACGACGAGGTCGATCATCACGCGCAGGCCGAGATCGTGCGCCGCGGCGAGAGCGGCGTGGACCTGCGCCTCGGGACGAGCCTCCGAGGTCGGATCGATCAGCCGCGGGTGCCAGTCGAAGTAGTCGGCGATCGAGTAGATGCTCCCGGATCGCCCAGGCCGCTGGATCGGGTTGACGAAGATCCAGTCGAATTCCATCTCCGCCGCGCGCACCAGGTGCGGTGACCAATCCGTGAACCTCCCGGCCAGGAGCGGGAACAGGTTGTAGATGATCATGAGGGAGGCTTATCACGACCGCCGCGCGGCTTCACGGGCGCGCGGCGGGGCGGGGCACCGGCGATGACGTCGCGCGTCCGCGCGCCGGCGGCCTGGGGGCGCCGTCAAGGGCGCTGGCTTCGACGGCGATCCTCGAGCGCGCGCCGCACCGCCCGGCGGAACACCCGGAGCTCGCGCGCCCCGGACACGAAGTAGCCGTTGACCACCGCGCCGGGTGTGCCGGTGATGCCCGCCTGCGCCGCGGCGGCGACGTCGGCGTCGATGGCAGGCGCGTGGACGCCTCGCTCCAGCGCCGCGGTGAAGCGGGCGACGTCCAGGCCGATCTGGGCCGCGTAGCCGCGCAGGGCGGGGAGCTCGAGGCCCCCCGGGTCGCCCTGGTGCGCGAACAGAAGATCGTGCATCGCCCAGAAGCCGACGTCGCCGCGCTGCGCGAAGGCTTCCTGCCCGGCCTCGGCGGCGACCCGCGCCTGCGCGTGGAACGAGAGCGGGAGGTCGCGCCACTCTATCCGGAGCTCGCGCGGGAATTCCCTCGCGAGGGCGGCCAGGGTGGGCGCGACGCGGGCGCAGAAGGGGCACTGGAAGTCACAGAAGAGCGTCAGCACGACCGGTGCGCTCCGCGGCCCGCGGCTGGGCTCGGCGGCCGTCGGCGCCGCGACCTGGCGGGTTTCCGGCGGCGGCGGCCGCCGACCCCGCCTCATCAGCTCGTCGTAGACCCCGGCGCGCGGCACGCCGCTTGCGACGAGAGCGCGCGCCTCGACGAGGCAGGCGTCGATGACGGCGGAAAACCGCTCCACCGGTTGGGCGCCCGCGACGTGACGGCCGTTGACGAAGAAGTGCGGGGTCCCGCGCGCCTCCAGATCCTCCGCGAGATCGGCGTCGGCGTCGGTGACCGCGCGGTGGGCCGCGGTGGCGATAGCGCGCCGGGTCGCGGCCACGTCCAGGCCGAGCGCCCCCGCGATGCGCTCCAGATCTGCGTCCTCCAGCGCCGGGGCGGACTGCCACAGCCGGTCGGCCGCGTCCCAGAAGCCGCGGACACCCCGCTGTCGCTGCGCCTCGATGGCGAGCATCGCGGCGGGTAGCGCGCGCGGGTGCATCGCCAACGGCTGGTGCTTGAAGACGAAGCGCAGTTCACCCGGGTAGCGCTGCTCCAGCGCGGCGAGCGTCTGTTCGGCGCGCTGACAGAACGGGCACGCGAAGTCCGAGAACTCGACGATGGTGACGAGCGCGTTCGTCGGGCCGCGCGTGGGAGAGGCGCCGATGGGGACGAACCAGATGGTCGAGTCGTCCGCCGCGTCCGCCGCGCTCGTCGCGTCCGCCCCGTCCGCTGGCCCCGGCGTCAGATTCTCGGCGACGCGCGCGCCGTAGACCTCGCTCGGGCGCGTACCCCGCGCGACGAGCGCCAGCGAGGCGGCGAGCTCCGCGACAATCACGGTAGTGAACGTCGCGGGCGGCTGCGCCCCCACGACCTCGACGCCGTTGATCAGGAACACCGGGGTCCCGCGGACGCCCAGGGCGGCCGCGAGGGCGACGTCGTCCGCCACCTTCCGCGTGACGCGCGGATCGGAGAGGGCGGCGCGGAAGGCGGCGACGGGGACGTCGAGCGCGGCGGCCTCACGCTCGACGCGCTCCGGGGTGGGCTCGCGCCCCAGGGCCAGCAGGCGCCGCGAGTACTCGAAGAAGGCCTCGTCGCCGGCGAGTACCAGCACCGCCTGGGCCGCGCGCGCGGCGTTCAGCGCCGAGCGGTGGAAGGGCAGGGGGTTGTGCTTGACGACGATCCGGAGTGCCGACTCCGGGTAGGTGCGGCGGAGCTCGTCCAGCGTCGGCTGCACGCGGGCGCAGAACGGGCACTCGTAGTCCAGGAAGGCGACGAGCGTGACGGGCGCGGCCGGGGCGCCAGACACCGCGTCGTCGTCGCCGACCGGGAGGGCCGGGCAGGTTGCCTGCGGCGCCGCGGGCGCGGGCGCGGGCGCGGCGGCGGCGGCCGAGCGAGGGGCAGCGGCGAGGACGACCTCGCGCGGGGGCGTCGCCGGCGCGACCCCCGGCCTCCCGCCGCAGGCGGCGAGAAAGCACCCGAACCAGGCGAGGACCGCGCCCGTTCGGCGCACGACCGACCCGGTCCGTGAGGTCGCTCCGCCTGGACGGCGGGTACGGCCCCGGCGAACCGGGTCGGCTGGGATCACTTGGCTTCCTTGAGCGCCAGCTCGATGAGCTTCTTGAACGAGGGGAAGGGCTGGGCGCCACTGACGAAGTACTGGTTGATGACGATGGCAGGGGTGCCGCTGATCCCGGCGTCGTTGCCGGCCTTCATGTCCGCGTCGACCCGCGCCTTGTGCTGGCGCGAGTCGAGCGCGGCCTTGAACTTGGCCATGTCGAGGCCCTGCTCCTGGGCCAGCTTCTCCAGCCCCGGCCGCTTGAGGGCGTCGGGCTCCCGCTGCCGCTCGAACAGGGCGTCGTGGAACTTCCAGAACCCGGCGTTGCCCTTCTGCACGAAGGCCTCGATGGCGGCCTCGGAGGCGAGCGGGGCGTCCTGGTGCATGGGGAGCGGCATGTGGCGCCACACGATCTTCACCTTGTCGCCGTACGCCTTCTCGATCTCCTTCATGGTCGGCTCCACGCGCGAACAGAAGGGGCACTGGAAGTCGCTGAAGAGCTGGATGACGACCTTGGCGTTGGCTCCGCCCTTGTACGGGGCGTCGGCGGGAGGCGCGGGGACGTTCTTGGTTTCGGGCGGGGGCGGTCCCTTCGCCGTCTCCATGATCTTGTCGTACACGCTGGCCTTCGGGGTGCCGCTGGCTACCAGCTGCTTGGCCTCCGCGAGGCGCTTGTCGATCACCTCCTGGAACTTCTCGATCGGCTGGGCGCCGCTCAGGCGAAGCCCGTTGATGAAGAAGTGGGGGGTCCCGCGGGCGTTCAGGTCGGAGGCGAGGTCCATGCTCTGGGTGATCTTCGCCTCGTACTTGCCGGTCGTGATGGCGTTCTTGACCGCGTCCCAGCTCAGGCCGAGCTTCTTGCAGATCGCCTCGAGGTCGGGATCTTCGAGCTTGGGGTTGCTCTCGAAGAGGGCCTTGTGGGCCTCCCAGAACAGCTTGTCGCCGCCCTTCTCGTAGGCGGCGCGGCCCACCGCCGCGGCGGGCTTCGCCCGGTTGTGGAAGGGCAGGGCGTTGTCCTTCCACACGATGCGGACGTCGTCCTTGTACTTCTCGACGACCTTCTCCAGCGTCTCCTCGACTCGCTTGCAGAAGGGGCACTGGAAATCCGACCACATGACCACGGTCACCAGCGCGTCCTTGGGCCCGCGGATGGGGTCGTCCTTCTCGATCGGTACCTTCCAGATCGTGGTGTCCTCGGCGGGCTGCTGACGGTCCTGATCGGGCTTGGCCGCGTCCTTCTGGTCCTTGGTGGAGCCGACGTTCTTCTTGAGGCGGGCGAGGTAGATCTCACCGGGCTTGGTGCCGGAGGCCGCGAGTCGCTTGGCCTCGGCCAGCTCGTTCTCGATCACCTCCTTGAACTTGGTGAACGGCTGCGCGCCGCTCACCTCGACGCCGTTGATACGGAAGTTGGGCGTGCCACGCGCTCCGATGGACCGTGCCAGCGCGAGGTCCTTTTCGATCTTGGCCTTGACCGCCGGGCTCTTCACGAGCTCCTTGTACTTGGCCATGTCGGTCCCGGACTGCTCGGCCCACTGCTGGAAGTTACCCTCCGTGAACGCCTTCTGGTTCTTGAAGGCGGTCTGATGAAACTTCCAGAAGGCCTCGCTCCCCTTCTTCCCGCCGCCGGCGGCCTCGAAGACGGCCATCGCCGCCTCGTGCGCGGCGCGGGCGTTCTTGTGGAACGGCAGGGGGTTGTTCTTCCAGACGATGCGGATCTTCTCCGGCCCGTACTCGCTCTTCACCTGCTCGATGGTCGGTTCGACCCGGGAGCAGAAGGGGCACTCGAAGTCGCTGATCTCGACGATGGTCACCGGGGCGTCGAGGTTGCCCCAGATGGGGTCCTTGGCAGGATCGACGGGGATGCTCGCGGTGGTGTGGTCGACCGGTCCCGAGGCCTTCTCGGCCTTGATCGCGCCGGCGCCGCGGTTCTCGATCCCCCACATGAGGGCCATCCCCGCGAGGAAGCACAGGAAGAACCCGACGATGGCGGTTCCCTTGTTCATGGAAGTCTCCTGATTCTCTTATGATCTCTCTCGTTCACGCCCCAGGGGCCTCGCCGCCGGTCGCCCCGCGTCCCGGGGAGGGTGGGCACTCTGGACTGAACGACGCCGATGCGCGCCGCTACCGCAGGTGCGGCAGCGCGGCAACCTTCGGTCCGCCAGGCCGCGCCGCCGCTGCGCGGGGGCGCGGGACGTCCGCGGTTTTCGGAGGGTCATCGTCGCCCACCTTCTCAGGTAGTCGTCGGATCTGCGGGCGCCGGCAGCTTCGGTGGAAGGACCTGGCGGCCCTCGGACCGGGGACTTCCTCCTATCCCTCGGGAGCCCCGCGAACGGCTTTGACCGGCTGGTGGGCACAAGGTCACTTCGGCTTCAATTCAGCCACCGAATGGGTGGATTGACCCTGGGCTGAGCCCGAGCATCGCAACGGTTAAGACGGGAAGGTGATAGGCCACTGGCGGACCGGCCTGAGATCCGAGCCGTCTTTCTTGGCCACCTTTGCCTACATTGGCACCATGCCCCCATGCAGCCTCGAGAAGCGGCGACCTTCGACTCCAGGGCAGCGGAACGGAACGGCGCTCCCGCCACGGGCGAGACGTTTGCGGCGCAGGCCCTGGAGGCTCCCCTTCCGCGTCGCTTCGGGCGTCTCGTGCTGCTCAAGCACATGGCTCGCGGGGGAATGGGGGAGGTCTTCCTCGCCACGGCCGGCGGTATCGAGGGTGCCGAGCGGCCGTGCGTGGTCAAGATCATCCGGCGCGAGCACGCGGCAGACCGCTCCTTCCTCGCGCGGTTCCTGGACGAGGCCCGGATCCAGTCGCAGCTCTGCCACCCCGGGGTGGCGCAGATCCAGGAGGCGAGCATCGATCCGAGCGGGAAGCCCTACGTGGTCCTGGAGTACGTGGAGGGGCGCAACCTCGGCGAGATCCGGCACCGGGCGACCCAGCTCGGCACCCGCGTCTGCTGGCCTGACGCCGTCGCCATCGGGGTGGCGCTCACGGAGGCGCTCGCGCACGTGCACGAGCGGACCGACGCCGCGGGGCGACCGCTCGCCATCGTGCACCGCGATCTCAGCCCGCAGAACGTGATGGTGGGGTACGGCGGCGAGGTCAAGCTCATCGACTTCGGCACCGCGCGCGCCGAGAACCGCCGCTGCCACACCGTGGCGGGCGTCGTGTTCGCCAAGCCAGGCTACGTCGCCCCCGAGGTGGCCAACAACACGCCGGGCGCCGCGCCGGCGGACCTCTACGCGGTGGGCATCATGCTCTGGGAGCTGCTCGCGGGGCGGCGCTTCCTCACCGGGGAGGCGAGCGAGCACCTGGCCGCGGTGGCCGCGGGCGAGCGGCGTCCGACGCCGCTGGCGGATGGCATAGACGCGCCGCACGAGCTCGACGCCGTCATCGCCAAGCTTACGGCACCCAAGATCGCCGCTCGCTACGCCTCGGCGCGCGAGGCGATGACGGATCTGGTGGCGCTCCTCAAGCGGGCTCCGTCCCCGGCGGACGGTGAGCGGAGCGTGCATGCGCGCATCGCGCACCTCGTGCGTCGCCTCTACCCCGCCGAACCCGCCCGGACCCGCGCCGAGTTCGCGCGGCTCGTGGCCGACGCCCGCGCGCTGTCCGCCGATGCGTCGGTCTTCAGCACCCGCGTCCCGCTCGCGGTGGAGGGCGGCGGTCCCGGGCTCTTGCCCGGCACGCGGTACCGGCTGGTGCGCACCCTCGGCGAGGGGGCCATGGGTACCGTGTACGAGGCCGAGCACGTCGACCTGGGGCGGCGGGTGGCGATCAAGGCGCTCACCGCCCCCGGGCGCGGCGCGAAGCAGCACGCCGACCGCTTCCGGTCCGAGGCGCGGGCCATCGCCCAGCTACGTCACGACAACCTGGTGACCGTCTTCGACTTCGGCGTCGCCGCCGACGGGCGGCCCTTCTACGTGATGGAGTACCTCGACGGCGAGGCGCTCGATCAGCGCCTCGGGCGCGAGCCACGGCTGACCTGGCGCGAGGTCGCGGACCTCGGGATCCAGGCGTGTCGGGCGCTCGAGGTGGCGCACGCGGCGGGGATCGTTCACCGCGACATCAAGCCCGGCAACCTCTTTCTCACGCGGAGCGGGGCGCTCAAGCTGCTCGACTTCGGGGTCGCCGAGCGGGTGAAGGCGGCCTCGCCCGCGGGCGCCGGCCCCGAGTCGATCGAGGTCTTCGGCACCCCGGAGTACATGGCGCCCGAGCAGGCGCTCGGCGCGGCTGACGTTCGGAGCGACGTCTACTCGCTCGGCGTGGTCCTCTACGAGCTTCTCACCGGCGCGCTGCCCCACGATCCGGCCGGCGGCGTCACGCTGTTCGACGCCAGGAGCCGAAAGCAGCCCGAGCCTGCCGCCCGGCGGGCACCACAGAGAGGGATCCCGAAGATGCTCGACCAGACGATCCTCAAGGCCCTGGCGCCCAACCCGGAGCGACGGTTCCAGACCGCCGCCGCCCTCCGCGAGGCCCTCGCGGCCGCGCTCGAGGAGCCGCGCCGGGCGCGGTCCCGTCGTCGCCGCTTCCTCGCCGCGACGGCGGCCGCGGGGATCCTCGCCGCCGCCGGGCTCGCCGCCTGGGGCGCGATCGATCCGGCCGTCGCGCAGGGGCTCCGGGCGACGACGGGTGCGGCGCTGGCCCAGGTCGAGGGGTGGGTGAGGCCGCCCGCGACTCCTTCGGCGCCTCCGGTCGAGGTCGAGTCGGCGGAGGTTGCGGGTGTCCCCGCGCCGGGCGCTCCGGTCCCCGCCGCCGACGACGCCGAGGACACCGACGAGGTGGCCCTGGCGCTGGCGCCCCCCGCCGCCCAGGCGCCGGAGGACGGGCCCACGGGAAACGCGCCCACTGCGTCCGCCGGCGAACCCGCGCCGGCTCCCAGCGCCTCCACGGAGGTGGCGGCGCCGCAGGAGGATCCCGTCGCCGCCGGGGTCGACGCCGCCACCGAGCTGCTGGCCCAGGGGCGCGAGCTCAAGGCCTACGGCGATCTCCGGCGACTCGCTCAACGCCACCCCGACGACGCGCGGGTCCTCGCGGCGCTGACCCGCGCGGCCGCGGCCACCGAGAGCTGGGGTGACGCCTACCGTGCGGCGCGGCGCTGGGTCGCCGTCGAGCCTGGCGTCGAGTCACGCGTGGAGCTCGCACGGATGGCCCGCGCGGTGGGCAAGCGTGACGAGGCGGTGGCGACCCTGAAGGCCGTGCTCACGGAGCAGCCCGACTGCTCTCCCGCGCGAGAGCTGCTCACCCGCATCAGTCCGGCCGCGGTCGTGGCCATGCGGTGAGCGACCGGCGCGGCCCGCGGGAGAGTCAGGTCGGGCCGCTCGCCTTCGCCGAACCCGTTGGTCGGTGCTTCTCGACCAGGCGGCGCACCGCCGCTGCCAGCTCCGGGCTGCGCCCGTCGGGGGGCATGCGCCAGGACCAGTTGCCCACGAACGTCGCGGGATCGTTCATGCGTGCGCGGCCGTCGAGCACCAGCAGGTCCTGCATGGGGATCACCGCCACGTTGGAGCGACAGGCGATGGCGGCCTCGATCAGCGACCAGACTACCCGCCCGACGTCGTCCTCCGGGCGGAACTGGTAGTAGGCGGCGACCTCGGCCTGTCGCTCGCGGTCCAGCCCTCGCCACCAGCTCGCCACCGTGTCGTTGTCGTGTGTGCCCGTGTACGCGATCGTCTCGGGGGGAAAGACGTGGGGGCGATGGAGGTTGTCCGGCATGCCGTCGAACCCGAACTGCAGGATGCGCATGCCGTAGAGCCCGTTGTCGTCCCGCAGCCGATACACGGCTTCGTCGAGGGTGCCGAGGTCTTCGGCCACGAAGGGCCGCGTCGGGAAATGCCGCGCCAGGACGTCGAAGAACGCCTGGCCCGGGCCCGGCCGCCAGCGGCCGCTCCGGGCGTCGACGGCGTCTCCGGGCACCTCCCAGTAGGCGGAGAGCGCCCGGAAATGGTCGATCCGGCCCAGGTCGCAGAGCTCGAGACAGCGGCGGAGGCGACTCACCCACCAGGAGTATCCGTCCTTCGCCATGCGCTTCCAGGCGTAGATGGGGTTGGCCCAGAGCTGCCCCGTCTCGCTGAAGTAGTCCGGAGGCACCCCCGACTGGACGACGAGGCCGCCGCTGCGGGTGAGCTCGAACTGGTCCTGGTGCACCCAGACGTCGACCGAGTCGTGGTTCACGTAGATGGGCAGATCGCCGAGGACGCGGATCCCTCGCGCGTTCGCGTAGCCGCGGAGGTCACGCCACTGCTGCTCGAACAGGAAGAAGAGGGCGCGGTAGACCTGGATTCGAGCCTGCAACGCCCGGCGAGACGCCGCGAGCGCCTCCGGATCCCGGCTGCGCAGGGGACGGGGCCACCGCCACCACGGCGCGTCGTGGTGCTCTTCCTTGAGGGCGTAGAAGTGACAAGTGTCGTTGAGCCAGGACTGCTCCTCGCAGAAGGCGGCGAAGGCCGGCCGCCAGGGGTGGCTCGGGGTGTCGAGCAGGCGCGCCGCGGCCTCGAGGAGGACGGGCCGCTTGCGCTGCGGCAGCTCGTCGAACGGGACCCGGTGGTCTCGCAGATCGGCGTACGGCGGCGGTCGGTCGAGCAGCCCTGCCTCCCGGAGGAGCTCGAGGTCCACGAGCCAGGGGTTGCCAGCGAACGCGGAGTAGCTGAAGTAGGGCGAGTGGTACTGGCCGTTCGGCGTCAGCGGGAGGATTTGCCAGAGGGTGGCGCCGCACTCGGTGAGCCAGTCGACGAACGCATAGGCCGTCTTGCCGAGCGTCCCGACGTCCTCGTGATTGAAGAAGGAGGAGGGGTGGAGCAGGATCCCGAACTCGCGTCGTGTGAAGGGTGACGGCGGTCGACGGGGGGCAGCTTTCTTCATCGGGGGCCGCGGGGGAGGTTGGGGGCTGGGGGCGAGCGCCGGCCGGAGCGCCCGACGCGACCGCCAGGATCGCGCAGAACAGCAGTGTCCACAACGCCCCTCGTACCCCCGCGAGCCCGCGGTCGGTCGTCGCGTCCCGGTCACCGCGTCGGGGCGGAGACGTTCTCCAGGATCGCGCAGGCGACCGACGTGCGCACGTAGGGATCGTCGTCCCCGAGCGCCGTCGCCGCCCGTGTCCGGTCGCCGAGCGCGATCAACCCGAGGGCGGCTAGCCGTCGGCGGTAGGAGCGCGGGGCCGCGAGCTCGGCGACGAGCGCCGCGTGCACGGAGTGGTCGCCGGCCGCGGCGAGCGCCGCCCGGGCCTGCAGCGCGACCGGGTGGGTGGGATCCGCCGCGGCGAGCTCGCGGAGCGCCACGCGCGCGGCGTCGCGGGAGGACGCGCGCTCGAGCAGCCGGGCGAGCGCCATCACCCGGACCTCGCGCTCCGGCTCGGCGGCGGCTGCCTCGATCGCCGCCCGCGCGTCGGGGTGGTCGAGCGGGGCGAGGCGAATGGAACGGCGGCGCTCCGCGGTCGAGCCGGCCGTGGCCGCGCGCACCAGCGCGGCCACCCCGACCTCGCGCGCGTCGCCGCCGCGCGCGGCGAGCGCCGCGGCCGCGTCGACCGCCGGCAGGCCCGCGGTGGTGGTGGCCACGCGCCGGAGGCGCGCCTGGCCGCCCGCCGCGTACGAGGCCGGCATGTCCCAGGCGCTCACCATCGCGCGGCGCACGGCCTCGTCAGCCCTCGTCCAGCGGTCCGCCAGCGCCGCCACCGCGCGGGCGCCGCCGAGCGCCCCTACCGCGCGCACCGCGAGGTCCCGCGCCACCGGATCCGGATCGACGCGCGCCGCCTCCAGCAGAGCGTCCAGGTCGTCGGCGGCGGGGCTCACGATCGCCGCCGTCAGCGCGGCGCGACGCACGCGCTCGTCCGGGTCGACCATCGCGGCCTGGCGTGCCCCCCAGTCCTCGGGCGCGATCATCGCGCGCGCCGCCACGGCGCGCCACGCGCCGCTCGGGGCGGCGCGGTAGCGCGTCTGCAGGGGGGCGGGCTGCAGGCGCCCCGTCTCGAGCAGGATCATCGTGGCCAGTGCCCCGGCGTCGTCGCGCCGTCGGGCGCGATCGCGGAGGACGGGGTACAGGTGCTCGGCGCAGGAGCGCACCTGCTCGAGCCGTCGCACCGCGACGTCGCCCCGGGCCGAGCGGACCTCCCGACTGGCCACGGCCGCGGCGAGCTCGGCGATCTCCGAAGTCCGGACCCGATGGTCTGCCTGTGCGCTGTGGATCTCGCGCTGGAGCGAGACGAGGTTTCCGTGCAGAGCCGTCTCGACGACCGCGGGTCGCGCGCAGCCAAGCCCCGCGCACAGCCCCGCAACCGCGAGCAACCGCCTCATGCGCTCTCTGATACCACGGCGCGGCCCCCGGTCCCTCGCCCGGACCCCTCAGTCGAGCGCCGGCCTCTACCTCGTTGCCCGGCGCGACCGCACCCGGCGCGGAGGGGCCGCCGTCCCTGTCCGCGCCGCCCCTGCTCGACTCGAGGGCGACCGAAAGCTCTGCGAGGTGCTGCCCCCTCGCGGACCTCCCGTCCCGACGGCGCGAACCACCGAGAGAGGAATTCCGAACGGCCGGCTCGCTTCCGTTCGCCCCGGCGTGCCCGCCGGGTGCCTGCTCGCGGGACCGTCATCGACGCACGGATCGGCCGAGCGCCGTCAACCGGCGTGCCCGTCCATCGGTGCGACCGCCGAGGTCTCTTGCACGGGCCGGGTTCCCTTCCCTATCGCCGCGCAGTAGCTTCGCGCCCGCAATCGGGGCACAGGCGGCCGAGTCCGCGTGGGCGCCGGTCGAGACAGGATCGCCGCGCCGGCCGAATCCGGCGCCAGAAAGGGAAGCAAGATGGTACGGCTCGCTGGATTCGACAAGGGGCTGCTCGCGCTCACCGTGCTCGCCGCGCTCCTCGCGTGCAAGAACCCGCTGGGAGGCGGCAAGGAGGAGAAGGGCGACGTCAGCAGCGCCAGCGCCGGTGACAAGATCGGGGTGCCCGAGTGCGACGAGTACATCGAGAAGTACGAGAAGTGCCTCACCACCAGCACCAAGATCCCGGACGCGGCGAAGCAGACCATGAAGAGCTCCTTCGACCAGATGCGCACCAGCTGGAAGCAGGCCGCCGCGACGCCGGCGGGGAAGGCCAGCCTCGGCATGGGCTGCAAGCAGGCCATGGAGTCGACCAAGCAGGCGATGGCCGCCTACGGCTGCGAGTGGTGAGCGGCCTCCCGCGGCGCCACGGCGCGAGCCCCTCGCCGGCCTCGTGATGGGTGACGGTGGTTCGCCCGCGCTCGTGGTCGGAAGCCACGACCGCGCACCACCGTCTGCGCCGGCCCCCCTGCTGGCCTTGGCCGGCCTTCGCGTGCGCGCCGCCCGCCCGCCGCGACATGCCGGAGGTGACCGGGGGCCGCGCGCCGCGCTTCCGGGCTTCAGCTCAAGAGCCCGAGCACCTCGGGCCGCGAGGGCTCCTCCTCGGCAGGGCGCGGACCCGGCTCGACCAGATCGCGCCGGAACACGCTGGCCGCGACGAAGGCCGAGAACAGCGGGTGCGACGCTAGCGGACGGCTCTTGAACTCCGGGTGAAATTGGCAGCCGACGAAGTGGGGGTGATCCCGGAGCTCGACCATCTCCACCAGGCGCTCGTCAGGGCTCTTCCCGCTCAGCACCAGCCCCGCTGTCGCGAGGCGCTCGCGATAGGCGTTGTTGAACTCGAACCGATGGCGGTGGCGTTCGCTGATCTCCCGCGCGTCGTAGATGCTCTCGACCAGGCTGCCGGCCTCCGTCACGCAAGGGTAGGCGCCGAGCCGCATCGTGCCGCCCTTCTCCTTGACGCCCCGCTGGTCGGCCATCAGATCGATGACCGGGTGCGGGCAGTCACGGACGAACTCGGTGGAGTTCGCGCCGGCCAGGCCGCAGACGTGCCGCGCGAATTCCACCACCGCGAGCTGCATGCCGAGGCAGATGCCGAAGAAGGGGATGCGCTCCTCGCGCGCCCACCGGATGGCCGCGATCTTCCCCTCGATGCCCCGGTCCCCGAACCCGCCGGGCACCAGCACCCCGTGCGCTCCTGCCAGGTGTTCGGCCGCCGAGCCCCGCTCGACCTCCTCGGAGTCGATGTACGCGAGCTCCAGCGCCACGTCGTTGGCGAGCCCGCCGTGGACCAGCGCCTCGTGGAGGGACTTGTAGCTGTCCTTGAGGTGGACGTACTTGCCGACCACGGCGATCTTGACCGCTCCCCGGCGCGGCTTCTTGAACTTCTCCACGGTGGCCTTCCACGAGGCCAGGTCGGGCTGTCGCGACCAGATGTTCAGCCGCTCCGTGATCACGTCGTCCAGGCCCTCGGCGTGCAGGACGAGCGGTAGCTCGTAGATGCAGCCGACGTCCGGCGCGGCGACCACCCGCTCGACCGGCACGTTGGAGAAGAGCGCGATCTTCTCCTTCAGGCCACGCGCGATCGGACGATCGCAGCGGCACACGAGGACGTCCGGCTGGATGCCGATCTCACGCATCTCGGCGACCGAGTGCTGCGTCGGCTTGGTCTTGAGCTCGCCGGCCCCCGCGATGTAGGGGACCAGGGTGACGTGCAGGCTGAGGGCGTTCTGGGGCCCGACCTCGTGCTTGAGCTGCCGGAGCGCCTCCAGGAACGGCAGCGACTCGATGTCACCGACGGTGCCGCCCACCTCTACGATGCCGATGTCTGCGTCCGCCGTCCCCTCGTAGACCCGCGCCTTGATCTCGTCGGTGATGTGCGGGATCACCTGCACGGTGCCGCCGAGGTACTTCCCCTCCCGCTCCTTGCTGATGACGGACCAGTAGATGCGGCCCGTCGTCACGTTCGCCTTCTGGGTGAGGCGACAGGTGGTGAACCGCTCGTAGTGGCCGAGGTCGAGGTCCGTTTCCGCGCCGTCGTCGGTCACGAACACCTCGCCGTGCTGGTACGGCGACATCGTCCCCGGGTCGACGTTGATGTACGGGTCGAGCTTCATGTGCGTGACCTTGAGGCCACGCGCTTCCATCAGCGCGCCCACGCACGCGGACGTGAGCCCCTTGCCGATGGAGGAGACGACTCCGCCGGTGATCAGGACGAACTTGGTTCGTCGACTCACCGGACGACCTCCATCGACGCGCTCGTTAACACGTCTTGCCTGCGTGAGCAATCGCAGCGTTCGCTGCGAGCGCCGCCGCGCCCGCGTGACCTCAGAAGCGCCCGCGGAGCCCCAGCCCGATCCCCCCGCGTCCGACCGGCAGCGGCGAGAGGTGAACGCCAGCGTCGGCTTCGCGTCGCGTCGGCATCCAGAGGCTCTCGCTCGCGATCGCGACGCCGCCGACCTGCGCGACGGCGTCGAGGGAGGTGAGCACCGCCCGCAACACGACCGGAAACAGAGAGCAGTCCGGGTCGTCGCCCGGACACCCCGTCTCGGCGAGGGAAAGCCACGGACCGGCCACGGGGATCCGGAGCGCCTCGGCGCCCGGCGCCTCCGGGTAGAGAAACGACGCACCGAGGGAGAGCGCGTAGAACCCCGCCGTAAGCGAGAGCCCGACGAGGGCGACCCGCGCTCGCGCGGCCCGCGGCGGCAGGGCCTCGGGGCGGCTCTGGAGCGGCCGCACTGGCTCGTCCGCGTGCGCTGGCGCGGGCGCCGTCGCGACCAAGCCGAGGAGCAGGAGTGGCAAGTGGAGCCGGGGGGACACGCCACCGCTCTTCTCGCCGAGCCGCACCGCGAATGCAAGCGGGAGGGAGGGGCCGGACGGGCGACGCGTCGGCCGGGACCGCCTGGAACGGTCGAGCTCGGACGAGGGCGTCGGGCCGACCGAGCCGAGCGCAGGAGCGGGGCTCGCCGTTCCTCCGGCGCCGGTCGGAGCGAGGTTCGGGCCGCGCCACCGTGGTGCGGCGTGGTGGGCTCGGCTCACAGGTCGCAAAGGGAGAGCCAACGGCCCTCCGCGCTCGGCGAGAACTCGCGCGCCCGCGGCGAGAGCAGCGCGAGCTGCTCCTCGTGCCACAGCGGCACGACGGGGAGGTCGCGCAGCATCTCGTGTGCCAGCGCGACGTAGGCTCGCCGGCGCACCTCGCGGTCGGGGTTCGCGCCGCCGAGGTCGAGCAGCTCGGCCGCGCGCACCGAACGATATCGCGCGCGGTTCCGCCCCTGCCCGCCCGCGCCGGGGATGCCGCGCGGATGGAAGAACCAGGCGAGCAGGTTGGGCTCCGTCACCTCCGGCAGTTGCAGCACCGCCAGATCGAAGTCACCCGCGTCGAGCCGGCCGAGCAGCACCCCGAGCTCGAGCGAGACGACCCGGGTCGGCAGCCCCGCGTCGCCGAGCATCTGCGCGATCGCGCGGGCGACGGTGACGCGCAGGCGATCGGTGCTGGTCAGCAGGGTGACCCCGCGCTCACCCGCGAGCGCGGCTCGGGCGCTGGCGACGTCGTACCGGAGCCTGGGCAGATCGGGGGCGGTCGCCCAGTGCCCGGGCGGCAGCAGCCAGTCGGCGACCGCCGCGTGTCCCGCGAAGAGCGTCCGCACCAAGAGCTCGCGATCGATGGCGCGGGCGATGGCGTGTCGGATCTGGGCGCGGTCGAACGGCTCGCGATCGTTGTGCATGAGGAGGTAGGTGACGTTGGCGCCCGGGCGGGCGACCAGCTCGATCCCCTCGCGGCCGGCGAGCGCGGGGATCAGGGCGGGGCCGATCGCGTTCGGCGCGATGTCCGTGCGCCCGGCCAGCAGGCGGAGCGCGCGCGCGTTCTCGTCCCGGACCGTCCGCAGGACCGCGGCGCGCCGCGCTCCACGTCCCGCGTGGTGGGCGGCCGGGACCAACCGCACCTCTCCGGGCCGTGACGCCGACACCTGGTAGGGGCCCAGCCCGTCCAGCGTGCCGTCCGGACACGGCGGGCTCCAGGCCTCGGCCGCGCGCAGGATGGGCACCTCGAGATCCGTGAGCAGCGTGGCGCGCGGGGCGGCGAGCTCGAGCGAGACGCGGTGGGGAGAAACCGCCTGGCAGCGGCCGATCGACTCGGCTACGACCCGGTGGGGGCTGCCGAGGCTCGGGTCGGCCAGGGCCGCGAGGGTCGCGCAGACGTCGGCGGGGGTGAGCGGCGCTCCACCGTGGAAGCGCGCCTGCGGGTCGAGCTCGACGAGCAGCCGGCGGGGACCGTCCCAGCGCCAGCCGCGCGCGGCCAGGGGCACCGGCTCGAGGCTCGCCGGATCGAGCCCGATCAGCCCCGCGTGGACGAGGCGCGTCGCCTTCACGTCGAGCCCGCGCGTGGCGAAGCGCGGGTCCAGGGTGGCGATCTCGCTCGGGACCACGAGCTCGAGCGGACGCTCCCCGGCTGGTGGGGGCGTCCCGCAGGCGACGCCGAGGCCGAGCCCGAGCGTCAAGACCGCGCGGGCGGCCCGCACCCCGCCGTCGAACGGGGTTGAGCGCCTCTCGCGGTTTCGGTATCGCGTCACCGTGGCGATCGGAATACCCCGATGCAGGTGGTTCGTGCCACTGTTGGTCGGTCCGCTCCTCGCGGGGCTCTCGCTGCTGACGGGCTGGCCCGCCGCGGCGCGCCCCGTCCCCGCGGCGCCGGCGGAGGGAGCGCGCTCGGGGCGCGCCGCGTCCGATCCCGCTCAGGCGTCGCCCGAGCGCGGGGGTGACGCGGCGGTGCAGGCGGCCGCGGACGCGCTGGCGAAGTGGGCGCGTGAGCGGGGCGGCTCCGCCGGGGTGGCGGTTATCGATCCCTCCGATGGGCGGTACGTCGCGCGCGTGTCCGAGCGGAAGCCGCTCAACCCCGCCTCCAACGCCAAGCTCTTCACGGCGGCGGCGGCCCTCACCGCGCTCGGCCCGCACCACCGCTACGTCACCGGCCTGTACGGCGAGATCCAGGGGGATCACGTTGGGGATCTCGTGCTCCGTGGGACGGGCGATCCCTCGCTCAACACCGCCGACCTCGCGGAGCTCGGCCGCGCCCTCGCCGCCATGGGGGTGCGCCGGATCGAGGGGCGCGTCCTCGTCGACGGCTCGCGCTTCGACGCCCAGACCGTCCCGCCCGCCTTCGACCAGCAGCCGGACGAGTGGGCCAGCTTTCGGGCCCCCGTGTGCGCGCTCGCCCTGGAGCGTGACGCGGTGACCGCCCACGTCCTCGCAGCGCGGGCCGGGCAGCCCGCCCGGGTGTGGTTCGAGCCCCCGGGCGTCGTCACGTCTTCCGGGAGCTTCGTCACCGCGCCGGCGGGCCGAGGCCAGGACCTTCGCATCGACTGGCGCGAGCGCCCGGGCGGCATCGAGGCCCGCCTCGCGGGGGAGGTCGCCGAGGGGCTCCCGGAGCTCACCTTCGCGCGCCGGGTGGACGATCCCACGCTGCTGGCCGGTCGCGTGCTCGTGCACCTGCTGCGGCGCGAGGGCATCGCCGTGGCGGGCGAGGTCGCCGCGGGCGGGAGCGAGGAGCGCCGGCGCCTCACGATCCACGTCTCCGCGCCGCTCGGTCACCTCCTCGCGGAGCTCGGCAAGCAGAGCGACAACTTCTACGCGGAGATGGTGTTCAAGTCGCTCGGCGGGGGGCCGAACGGCGAGCCCGCGTCGTTCGCTCGGGCCGCCACCGTGGTCACCGACTGGATCCGCGCGGCGGGCGCTGCCGACGCGGGGCTACGCATCACCAACGGGTCCGGACTCTTCGACGCCAACCGGGCCAGCGCCGACACCATCGCCCGGAGCCTGGTGGCGGCGCAGCGCGATCCGGCCATCGGGAGCGAGTTCGTCGCGCAGCTCGCGATCGGCGGGCTCGATGGGACGCTGGCGGCCCGGTTCCGCCCGCAACGCGGGCTCCGCACGGTGCGGGCCAAGACCGGCACGCTCGCCCGGGTCGACGCGCTGAGCGGCTACGTGTTTCTGCCCGGCCGCGCCGCGCCGATCGCGTTCTCCATCGTCGTCAACGGGGTCGGGGACCACGCGGCGGCCCGGCGGCGCATCGACGAGATCGTGGAGGCCATCCTCGCCGCGGACCAGGTCGCACCGGCGGGATCGGCGGCGCCGCACTGAGGCCGGACCGACGCTACGGGAACTCGATGGTCGGCTCCATCGACGGCGGGGGTGCGCCGGCGTCCACCTCCGCCGACGCGCTCGCGGTCGGGTCGGCGGTCCCCGTCGAACTGGCGGGCGACGCCGCCGACGGCACCCCGGGGGGACGCGTCGCCGCCGCGGAGCCGCCTGCACCCGCGAACGTGAACGCGATCATGGCCACGACGGTCGCGAGCGCCACGATGGCGCCGGCGACGAACAGCAAGCTCGAGTCCTTGCGCCGCGGGCTCACGGTCAGCACGGTGGCCGCGTTCACGGCGCGCTCCGAAGACGGGGACACGCTCGTGCGGGCGAGGGGGGCTTCGGGTTCGGCGACGGCTTCTCTCGGGGCCGGCGCGGGATCCGGCAGGATCACCGGCGGCGGCACCGGGAGGCGGCGGGGTTTCGGCGGCGGTCTTGCCGATCGCGCCGGCGGCGCCACCGGCGCGACCGCGGCGGGGGCGGCGGCGGCCTTCGCCGCTGCCCCGGTGTCCTCTTCGAAGTCCGCGTCGGTCAGGATGTCATCGGCCGGGCGCGCCCGACCGTCGGCCAGGATGTCGCGATCCCGGATGATGTCGTCGAACGTGCTGCTGGAGGGGACCTCCTCCTCCGGCGAGGCCGGGGGGCCCAGCGCGCTGGCGATCCGTGCGCCGGTGGGCTCGTTCTCCTCCTCGTCCTCCGGGCCCAGGCTCGCGGCGGCGCGGGAGCCGCGGCGCGGCGCGCCGGCGGCGTCGTCCGCGCAGATCCGCCGGAGCTCGGCCGCCATCTCGCGCGCCGAGCGGAAGCGGTCGTCGAGCCGGCGCGCTACGCCCCGCGCGAACCAGGCGTCGAAGCCCACCGGGACCCGCCCGAGGCGGGAAGGGATCGGGATTGGGCCGTCGTGGATGGCGTGGAGCAGGTCGGGCAGGTCGTCGCCGATGAACGGGAGCGTGCCCGTGAGGCACTCGAACGCGATCACGGCCATCGCCCAGAGGTCCGTCCGTCGATCGACGGGGTTCCCGGCCGCCTGCTCGGCGCTCATGTAGGCGGGGGTGCCCAGGAGCTTGCCGGCGGAGGTCAGGGTGGCGGCGAAGACGCCTTCGCCGGCCTTCGCCACCCCGAAGTCGAGCACCTTCGCGAACTCCTCGTCGTCCTCCCTGACGAGGAAGATGTTGTCGGGCTTGAGATCGCGGTGCACCACCCCCGCCTCGTGCGCCTTGCCGACGGCGCGCGCGACGTGGGTCAGGATCCGCGCGGTTTCGGCCGGTTCGAGCTTGCCCAGCCGCCGGACGCGCGCGCCGAGCGTCTCCCCGCGGAGCAGCTCCATCGCGATGAAGGGGATCTCGCCGAAGACGCCGAAGTCGTGGATCTGCACCACGTGGATGCTCTTCAGCGACGCGGCCGAGCGCGCCTCCCTCATGAAGCGCGCGAGCGCCACGTTGTGGCGGGCGATCGACGCGTCCAGCAACTTGATCGCGACCTCCGAGCCCAGCGTCAGGTGCTCGGCGCGCCAGACCGACCCCATGCTGCCCTCGCCCAGCTTCTCGACGAGGCGATACCGGTCGGCGAGGACGGTGCCCTTGACGATGGCGGTCACGGCTGGATTCGACCAGGATAGCGCGAACCGACGCGGCGCGGCCACCGTTCGCGTCGCGCCAAGGATTGTCGCGAGAATCGCCGTCGCGCGCCGGCGCGGCCCTCGCCGCCGATAGCGTCGGGGGAGCGCTCGGGCGGCGTGGCGAGACGGGCGGTGCTCATCGCAGCGTCTTCAGGTAGGCGATCAGACCCGCGGCCTCGGTCTCGTCGATCCGCCCCTGGTAGGTCGGCATGGCCGGGGCGAACCCCTTCACGATCCTCGCCTGGGGCTGCCAGAGCGACTCGCGGAGGTAACCGTCGTCGGCCCTCGCGGAGCGGCCGTCCGCGAGCGCGACCTCGCGCTCGAACACCCCCCGCAGCGTCGGCCCCACCAGCGGGCGCCCGTCGATCGAGTGGCAGGTGCCGCAGGCGTGCTTGCGGTATAGCTCCTCACCGAGCGCGATCGGGTCCTTGGTCATGCTCTCCTGCTCCCGAGTCTCCAGCCACTTCTCGTAGCCGTCGGGCGCATGCACGACGACATTCGCCTGCATCGCCGCGGGGTCGGGGCCGCAGTGCTCGGAGCAGAACACCGGGAACTGTCCCACCTCGGTCGCCTCGAACCAGAGCTCGTTCTCCCGGCCGGGCACCGCGTCCGCCTGGGCGCGGAAGGAGGGGAGCGAGAGGCCGTGGATGCCGTCCTCGGAGGTCAGGATCAGGTGCACGGGCGTGTCGATCGGGACGTGCAAGGTGTCGTCGGCGAGCCCGTTCGGGTAGGTGAAGCGCCAGGCGTACCGCCGCGCGGCGACGCGGATCTCGACTGCGTCCCGGGGCGCGACGCGGAGGTCGAGGTAGCCGCTCGCGTCACGGGCGAGCAGCGCAGCGACCAGACCGAGGGGGAGGCACGCGCCGAGCAAGACATGGGCCGCGCGACGAGCGCCGCGCCGGGCCGGAGGGGAGGCGACCTCGCGCCGCCGGGACTGGCGCAGCGTGCCCGCGATCATGGCGACGAGCGTGGCGAGGACCGCGGCGGTCGCGAGGATCAGCAGCGCCGTGAACATCCCGTCGACGTGGGCCGCGGCGGTCGAGCTCGGGGTCGGCAGCCAGAACGATGGAGACGGTGGTATCAGGGGCAACGGGCGTGGCGCCGGGCTCGCGGAGGGCGCGGGTGCGGCCAGGAGGCCCGTCGTGGTGGCCACCAGGGAGGTCATGGGCGCACGGGTTTCGGCGCTGGCGATGCCGTCGCGGGCTGCTCGCGGGAAGGGCGAGCCGGCGGGAGGATGCTCGGCGGGGGCGCGACCATGCTCCCAGCAGGGGCACGGCGCGCCGAGGTCGCCTCGCCTGCAGGCCGCGGGGTCGCGCTCTCCGGATCGCGCGCGAGCTCCTCGACGACGAGGTCCATCGCGCGCTCGATCGGGATCGACAGGATCCCGGCCCGGCGGTCCACCCATTGCGCCTCCTCTTCGAGCTCTGCGCGCTGGGCGTCGGCGAGGTCGCGGTAGGCGCGGCTGCTCACCGTGCCGCCCTTGCGTGCCACCTCCCGCTCGGTCGCGGAATGCACGAGGACCGTCACCGCGCTGACCACGCCCACGAACCCCAGCGCCACCAGCGCTGCCAGGGTGAAGGCGCCGCTCGCGCTCGTCCGCTGGGTGTCGTGCGCCATGTGCGGTCGTCAGGGGGGAGGGGGCGCGAGCGGCGCGCGGAGCCGGGGGTCGCCCGTCGGCACGAGGTCGCAGCGCCGGGCGCAGTGCGCGACCTGGGCCAGGAGGAGCGCCCCAACGCCGAGGGCGCAGGTCAGGTCGAGGGGGTGGAAGGGGGCCGCGAGCGGATCGAGCGCTGGCATCGCGAGGTAGTATAGGTCCAGCAGGTGCATCACCAGCAGCCACCCTGCCCAGAGCGGCAGCGCGACGGGGTGGCCCTTGGCCCGGCGCGACAGCAGGCCCAGGAAGGGGAGCAGGAAATGGCCGAGGGCGAGCCCGAAGGCGATCCCCTGCCAGCCGCCGCGCGCTCGCACCGCGTGGTGCGCCGTCTCCGCGGGCAGGCCGGCGTACCAGATCAACAAGTACTGGGAGAAGGCCAGGTAGGCCCAGCCGAGGACGCAGACGAAGAGCGTCCGCCCCAGCTCGTGCAAGTGGCGCGTGGTGACGGTGCGCCGCAGCCGTCCGCATCGGTGCAGGAGCGCGATCGACAGCACCACCGCGGAAACCCCCGCCGTCATGCAGCCGCAGAGGAAATACAGCCCGAAGACCGCCGAGTGCCAGGTGGGATCGAGGGACATCAGGTAGTCGACGGCCGCGAAGGTGGTCGTCAGCACGATCCCGATCATCAATAGCGGGCTCCACCGGCGCACGGCGGCGAGCGGCAGCCGCCCGCCCGCCGCGTCCTGGGCGAGGGACCGCCGGAGCATCCAGGTCGCGGCCGCGCTCCAGAAGCCGAAGCTGAGGAGCCACCGGGCGCCGAAGAGATCTCGGGTCAGGTACGGGCGGCCCGCCGCGCTCCCCGGCACCGGCTCCGCCGGGGCGCCTACGAGCCACGGGAAGAGCGGGGTGACGCCGAGCAGCGCCGGCACCACGACCGGCAGCGAGAGGACGGCGAGCGCTGGCATCGACGAGGCCAGAAGCTCGCCGCCGCGGCGGACCGGGACGCTCCAGCGCGCGTCGCCCAGGTGCTGCAGGGTCACCCAGCAGAGCGCCCCCAGCCCCACGCTCAGCGCCAGCAGGAATGCGACCAGGTACGCCTCGGAGAGCCGGCGGAAGCCATCGCCCTCCCGGGCACCCAGCGCGATGCTGGTGAGGAGCAGCACCACGCCGACGGCGGCGGCGGCCCGGACCGCTCCAGGCGCGAGCGCGCCGAGGCGGATCGAGTCGCCCGAGTCGCGGGGCTCGGCCTGCAGCTGATCGCTCGCTCCGGTCACCACGCCTGCTCCCTACTCGAGGGCTGGCCGCTGCGCGGCGGGTACGTCCGCGAGCGTCGCCGCCGACCTCCGCTCCAGCGCACGCACGTACAGGAGGATCCGCCAGCGGTCCTCCGGCGGCAGGAGGTGACCGTACCCCGGCATCGTCCGGATCCCGTTCGAGATCGAGGCGAAGAGCTGCCCCACCGGCTGCGCCCGGACGTAGTCCTGGTTCAGGCTGGAGGGGGGCACCCACCCCCCGCCCTGCGCCAGCGCGTCGGCGCGCTGGGCCACCATGCCGTCGCCGTTGCCGGCCAGCCCGTGGCAGGGCGCGCAGTAGATGTCGAACGCGCGCCGTCCGGCCTCCATCGCCGCGCGGTCCGTGCCGACAGCGCGCGGGAACGTCCGGCTCGGAGCGCCGTCGACGAGCCCGAGGGTGAGGTGCTCGTCCAGCGGCTGCTCGCGACTGACCGTGCCCGGCAGCGGCCCGCGCGACCCGCGCCCGTCCGCGAAGAACGGAGCGGCTCGGTCCGCCTTCACCACCGGCTGGAAGTCCATGTCCGGCACGAGGTGCAGCCGCGGGGCCCGCCCCTTGCTCACTCGCGCCTGTGCCACCAGGCCCAGGGCCACGACCGCCGCGGCGCCGAGCACGAGGAGGGCGCGGGAGATGCCTGGCGGTAGCCGCGCCGGCGCGGTCGGCTCCCGCTCGACCGCCTCGACCACGGCTGCCCCTGTCTGCTCCAGCAGGGCCCGGGCGCGCGCGGCGTCGAACCCGGCGTCGTCGGGCTCGACCAGCAGGAAGAAGCGGTCGTCAGTGGCGCGCGCGAAGCGCGCGATCCGGTCCAGCGGGTGCGAGAGGCGGGGGAGGTCGTCGCCCGCCAGCACGCCCGCGAACGCCGCCAGCGCGGCGAAGAGGAGGGTGAGCTCGAACGCGATGGCGACGTGCGCCGGCCAGCTCCAGAGCGGCTTCCCGCTCACGATCCAGGGCCAGGCGACGGTGTTGGCGAGGTACTGAAGGACCACGCCGGCCGCGCACCCCAGGGCGCCCGCGCCGAGCACGGGCAGCAGGGTCGGGCGCCGCGGCGGAGCGACCTCGACCCCGGGCAGGGGAAACGGAGTGTAGGTTTCCCAGCGGCCGCAGCCGGCCTCGCGCACGCGCGCGACCGCCGCTCGCAGGGCCGCCGCGCTGTCGTACTCCGCGAGGAGCCCGTGCGACGGGCCAGCGGCTGCGTCGCAGGCGGGGACGGGGGGCGGGGCCGGGACGCTCATGGGTCAGTCGACCGCGCCGACGGCCGCGCCGTGGTGCGCCGCCTTCACCTCCGCCATCGCGACGGTCGGCAGGTAGCGGCAGAACAGGAGGAACAGGGTGAAGAAGAGGCCGAAGCTGCCGGCGAGCATCAGCCCGTCGAGCGGGGTGGGGACGAAGCTCCCCCAGCTCGACGGGAGGAAATCGCGCGTGAGGCCGCCGCAGACGATGACGAACCGCTCCAACCACATGCCGACGCTGACCAGCAAGCCTACCGCCAAGCTCGTCCAGACGTGGGTGCGGGCCGCCTTGAACCAGAAGACCTGAGGGGCGAGGAGGTTGCAGACCAGCATCGCCCAGTACGCCCAGGCGTAGGGGCCGAAGGCCCGGTTCAGGAGGGCGAAGCGCTCGGTGGCCTGGCCGCCGTACCAGGCGACGAACCACTCCATCCCGTACGCGTAGCCGACCATCAGCGAGGTCGCGAGCACCAGCTGGTTCATCCGCTCGAGGTGCCAGATCTCGATCAGGCGCTCGAGGCCGAGGAATTGCCGCGCGGGCACCACCAGCGTCACCACCATGGCCATCCCGCCCAAGACGGCGCCGGCCACGAAATACGGAGGGAAGAGGGTGGAGTGCCAACCCGGGAGCTGCGTGACGGCGAAGTCGAAGGACACCACGGAGTGGACGCTCAACACGAGCGGGGTGGCGAGCGCCGCCAGCAGCAAGTAGGCCCGCCCGTGGCGACGCCACTGGCGGGAGGACCCTCGCCACCCCAGCGCGGCGAGGCCGTAGGCGAGGCGGCGACCCGGGGTGGTGGACCGGTCGCGCAGGGTCGCCAGGTCCGGGATCATGCCCAGGTACCAGAAGAGGAGGCTCACCACGAAGTAGGTGCCGACGGCGAAGACGTCCCACACCAGCGGGCTGCGGAACTGGGGCCACAGGCTCATCTGGTTCGGGTACGGGAGCATCCAGTAGGCCAGCCATGGCCGGCCGAGGTGGATCCCCGGGAAGATGGCCGCGCAAATGACGGCGAAGAGGGTCATCGCCTCGGCGAAGCGGTTGAGGGACGTACGCCAGCCCTGGCGCAGCAGCAGCAGGATGGCGCTGATCAGCGTCCCGGCGTGGCCGATGCCGATCCAGAAGACGAAGTTGACGATCGGCATCCCCCAGGCGACCGGGTACGAGGTGCCCAGGAGCCCCACCCCGAACCAGGCGACGAGCCCCAGGCTCACCAGGAAGACGCCCAGCAGCGCGGTCGAGACGCCGAACGCCACGTACCAGCCCCCGGGGGGGTGGTGCTCGGCGAGCCGGCACACCGCGGCGGTGACCCTCGCGCAGCCCTCGTCGCCCGAGCGAAGCCCCTCTCGCGGGTCAGCGGCGGAGCTCATGGGCTAGCCGTCTTCCGGGCGGCGCGCGCCCGCGGGGACCGGGGCACCGTCGTCCGCGGCGCGGGGGTCGAGGGCGACGAGCGCGGGGTGGGGGTTGCGCGCGCGGGCCAGGTACGTCACCCGGGGCCGCACGTCGAGCTCGCCGAGCAGCTCGTAGCCGCGCCGGCTCGCGCCGGCCGCGGCGACCCGGCTCCCGGCGTCGCCCCGGTCGCCGAAGACGATCGCCTGCGTCGGGCACGCCTGCTGGCACGCGGTGACGACCTCGCCGTCACCGAGGGGGCGCCGCGCGTTGCGGGCCTCGATCTTGGCCCGCTGGATGCGCTGCACGCAGAAGGAGCATTTCTCCATCACGCCCCGCGAACGGACGGTCACCTCCGGGTTCAACCCCAGGCGGCGGGTCTGGCGCCCCGGCGCGACGTCATCCCGCTGGTAGTTGAAGAAGTTGTAGCGGCGGACCTTGTAGGGGCAGCCGTTGGAGCAGTACCGCGTGCCGAGGCAGCGGTTGTAGACCATTTCGTTCAGGCCCTCGGTCGAGTGCAGGGTCGCCCCGACGGGACAGAGCTGCTCGCAGGGCGCCTGCTCGCAGTGCTGGCAGGCGACGGGGAGGAAGGCGACCCCGGGGGTTGCGGGCGGACCCGAGAAGTAGCGGTCGACGCGGAGCCAGTGCATCTCCCGGCCCCGTCGTACCTCGTCGGCGCCCACCACCGGGACGTTGTTCTCGGCGGTGCACGCGACGACGCAGGCGCCGCAGCCGATGCACGCGTCCAGATCGATCACCATGCCCCAGCGGTGTCCGGCGGGGTGGACGGGGGCGGGCCCGGCGCCGCCGCGCGGTCGCTCGCGGTCGGTGCCGCGCGCCTCGTACGCGGGATCGGCGAGCTCCGCGAGCGTCACCGTGCGCACGAGCTCCGGGGCCCGCGCGGCGGCGGCGTCCCGGCCGACGCGGTCGATCGCGTGCAGGTGCTGGGTGGAGGCGAGCCGCGCCGGGGCGCCGGAGGGCCGGACGGGGAGCCCGGTGGCGAGGTACGGCGCGGCGGTCGTGCGCAGCCGGTAGGCGCTCGCGCCCACCGGCGCGACCCCGCGGTCCGGGGCGCCGCCGACGACCCCGGCGCGGGTCCGACCGTAGCCGAGCGCGACGCGGACCGAGCCGGGCGCCTGCCCCGGAGCGTGGAGCGCGGGCAGCGTCAACGTGCGGCCGCCGAGTTCGAGGGTCACCACGCTCCCGTCGGCGCCGCCGAGCTCGGCGGCCGTCTCCGGCGCGATCAGCGCCGCGTTGCCCCAGGTGAGCCTGGTGAACGGATCGGGCAGCTCTTGCAGCCACGCGTTGTTGGCGTAACGCCCATCGAAGACGCGTACGTCCGGGAGGTAGGTGAGCTCGAGCGCGCCGTTCTCCAGCCTCAGGCCGCCGCGTTGCCTCGCGGCGAGCGCGAAGCGGGGGAGAGGGAGCAGCGGCGGGTGCGTCACCGCGTCCGGTCCCGCGACGAGGCCGTCCTGGACGGCGCGCGCCCAGCGGCGGTCGTCGCCAAGGCGGGCCGCGTGCGTCCGCCGCACGATCGCGCGCGGATCGCTCACCCCGTCGCCGACCAGGGCCGCCAGCAGCTCGAGCTCGGAGCGCGCGCCGTGCAGGGGCGCGATCAGCGGCTGGGCCAGCGTGAGGGTGCCGTCCCAGGCCGTGCCGTCACCCCAGGTTTCGAGGAAGTGGGCCAGCGGCAGGTGGAAGTCCGCGCGCGCCGCCGTCTCGTCCTCCGCCAGGCCCGCGTGCACGCTCCACCGCGCGCGGGAGAGCGCGGCCTCGAACGCCAGGTCCACGGGGGCGTCGTAGACGGGGTTACACCCGAGGATCAGCAGCGTGTCGACCTCACCCGCGAGCAGGGCCGCCGTGAGCGCGCGGAGCGCCGCGAGGTGGGTCGGGCGGCTGCCTGCCCGCTCCGCCACGTAGTCCACCGTCCCTCCGACGTTGCCGAGGATCCCGTTGAGCCGGTGGCAGAGCGCGTGGACGGCGGGGGGCTGCTGCGGACCGGCCAGGACCAGGCCCCGCCCCACGTGCGCCAGGAGGTCATCGGCGACGGCGGCAGCGAAGGCGGCGACCCGCCCGTCCCTGAGGAATTCCGCGTCGGGGCGCGACTGGGCGGGCCCGTGCTCGGGGAGCGCATGGGCGGCGGCGGAGACGGTGGCGTCGAGCGCCATGGCGAAGGGCAGGACCAGCTCCGCGCGGAGCGGGAGGCGATGATCGGCGACGGCGCCAGTGGCGGAGTAGCTGCTCTCCACCGCGTAGACTCGGGCCACCCGGCCCTCGTCCGGGCGGCGTGCGCTCCGCAGTGCTCGGGCGTGCGCCAGCGCCGCCGGGTGCGCGCCGAGCGGGTCGGCGTCGAGGCAGAGGACGACCTCGACGGCGTCGAACCGATAGAGCGCCCGGTGGGGAGCGCCGAAGGCGAGGGTGGACCCGTCCCGCTCGGCGTCGCGGCTGGCGGGCTCCCACTCGTACCAGCGCGCGCCGGGCAACGCGGCGGCGAGGCGAGCGCGCAGATCGAGCAAGCTCGGCGACGAGTGCTGCCGGGCCAGCACCGCGAGGCCCCGCCCGCCGCGGGGGCGCAGGCGCGCGAGCGCCTCGCCCAGCGCCGCGTCGAAGTCCGAGAAGGTGGCCGGGGCGCGACCGTCGGCGGTCCGCCGGGTCGGCTGCGTGCTCCGGTCCGGGTCGTACAGCTCGAGCACGCTCGCCTGGTGGAAGACGCGGGTCGCGCCGCCGCTGTCGGGATGGAGCGGGTTGCCCTCGACCTTGATCGGGCGGCCCTCGTAGCTGGTCACGAGCAGCCCCGTAGCGGCCCCGTCCAGCTCCATCGAGGTCGCGTAGTGGCGCGCTGCCCCGGGCACCGCCCCCTCGGGCCGGCGAGCGGGGGTGAGGGTGTGCTCGCGCTCCCAGCGGCACCCGCCGGCGCCCGCCAGCGCCAGGGACGCCCCCATCAGCTGCAGGAAGCGACGGCGGCCGGGCTCGTCCGCAGTCGCGGCCTCGCCTGGATCGCCGGGGCCGCCGCCGCGGTGCCGTGGGCTCGCGGCACCCCGCGGCCGCGGGCCGCGGCACCGCTCGGAGCGAGGATCTATCGGTGACACGTCGAGCAGTCCGTCGGTGGTGCGATCCCTTCGCGATCCTGCAGCGCCTCACCCGCGCCGGCGCCGTCCCCGTCGGCCGCTCGCCACGTCATGCTCGTCACCTGCTCCAGCGGCCGCAGGTGTCGCTCCGGGGCGCGGTGGCACGCGAGACACCACCGCATCGTGAGCGGCTGGTCCTGCCAGACCTCCACCATCTGATCGACCCGCCCGTGGCACGAGACGCAGCCCACGCCGCGGCCGACGTGCGCGCTGTGGTCGAAGAAGGCGTAGTCTGGCAGGTCGTGCACGCGCACCCAGGGTAGCGGCGTCCCCGTCCGCGCGCTCTCGCGGAGCGCCGCGAGCTTCGGGCTCGTCGCCCAGATGGTCCGGTGGCAGTTCATGCACGTCTCGGGCGTCGGCACCGGGGCGGCGGCGGCGCGCTCGACCCCCGCGTGGCAGTAGCGGCAATCGATCCCGAGCCCGCCTGCGTGCAGGGCGTGGCTGTTCGGGACCGGCTGCTCGGGCATGTAGCCCACATCCGTGGTGCGGGGGGAGCCGGCCAGGTAGAGCCCGGTGATCGCGTAGGCGGGAGCGACGCCGAGCAGGAGCGCGCCGAGGACTCGCGCCCGGTCGACCCACCGCGGGAAGGAGAACGGGGTCATCGCGCCGCTCCGGACGAGCCCGCGCGCGCCCCGGGGGGCGGAGCGGCGCGGCGGGGGGGGACGAGTCGTGACATGGCCCTGCGGCAGAGTCGGCGGCGACGCGAAGCGGGGCTCGAACCGGGGCGTCGACGGGCGACGCGCCGGACAGGGCCGGTCTGCACGCCAGCGCCCGTCTCGCCGCCGGCCCGGGCGTCCCGCCCCCGGAGGGGGGGACCACGGCGCCCGCCGTTCGGCGAGGAGCTCGCGCGTGGCGCGGGCCCTCCGCCGGCTCGCCGCGAAGGGTCAGCCGCCGCGGCCCCGGGACGGTACGCGAGGAGCCCGGCGGCTGCAAATGCGCGGCCCCCCCTGCGGCCGCGGCGCGGTCCGCTGCGGGCGGTGCCGTTCGCGAGGACGTAGGCCGACGCCGCGGTCAACCGACCGTCCGGGTATCCGTGCGGTCAGCCCGGCCCTGGGCCAAGAGCTCCGCCCGCTGCCTGGCCGGGACCGGCCGAGATCTGCGCTCCCGGCGGGGTCCGCGCGGCGAGGTCCCGCGCGGACGAGGTGCGGGTCGGAAGGCAGTGGGGGCTGCTCCGGCATCCGCCTGGCCGAGTGCGCTCGGCTCTGGTGCTCGCCGCTCCCGCCGCCGCTCCTGGCCGGTTCGAACGCGGGCGTGAACGCGCCCCGCCCTCGCGCGTCGGCCCCCGCGGCGCCGGTAGCCCTCGCGATCGAGCCGACGAGCGCCGGACGCGCCGCGTCGTCCCGATCAGAAGTCGCGCATCTGCTTGCGGATCTTGCCGATCGCCTGCTCTTGCAGCTGGCGGATCCGTTCGCGGGACAGGTTGTACTTGTCGCCGATCTCCTTGAGCGTGAGCTCGTCCTCGTTGTCGAGCCCGAACCGCCAGCGGATGATGCGCGACTCGATGGGCGTCAGCGTGCCGAGCAGCCGCTGCACCTCTTCCGCCCACTTCTGGTTCGCCAGGTTGTCGTACGGCGACACGGAGTTTTCCTCCACCAGAAAATCGATGAAGCGCCGGCCGTCCTCGTCGCCCACCGGGCGGTCGAGCGAGAAGGGGGTGTCGGCGTACAGATCCTTCACCTTGTCGAGCTTCTCGCGCGGGACCCCGGTTTCCTTCTCGAGCTCGTCGATGGTCGGCTCCCGGCCGGTGCGCGCGATGATGGTCTGGGTCGCGCGCGATACCCGGTTGTAGGTGTCGAGCATGTGGACCGGGATCCGGACGGCGCGCCCCTTGTCCGCGAGCGCGCGGCTGATGGCGTGCCGGATCCACCACGAGGCATAGGTGCTGAACCGGTAGCCGCGCGTGTGGTCGAAGCGCTCTACGGCCTTCATGAGGCCGATGTTGCCCTCCTGGATCAGATCGATGAGGGGGAGCCGGCCGCGGTTGTAGCGACGGGCGATGCTCACCACGAGGCGGAGGTTGGCCTTCACGAAGCGGTTCTTGGCTCGCCGCTGCAGCACGTCGGTCCGCTTCACGCGATCGAGGAACCGATGGTAGGAGGGCGTCTCGGGGAGCACCGGGCGCTCCTCGCCGTCCTCGGGCGCGCGGATCGCGGTGCGCGCGATCCGGTTGGCGTTGGCGACCCAGATCCGATCCGAGTCGGGGAGCCGCACGAGGCGCGAAAGGTCCTCCGTGCACTCGTCCCAGCGCCGGGCCTGGAGCGCGAGCAGCTTGGAGCGCTGGGCGCGGTAGGCCTGGGCGAGCGCCCGGAGCTCGGCGACCTGGGGGATCGACGGCCGCTCTTCCTCGGCGACCGCGGCGATGTCACGCTCGAGCTGGTCGAGCACGAGCTCCGCCACGGGGACGTAGGAGAGCAGGGCCTTCCAGTGATCGACCTCGGTCCGCTCCACCTCCTGCGCCGTCTGGAGCTCCTCGTCGGGCCCCATCACCTGATGGCCGGACATCTCGCGGAAGTAGCGCGACAGCATCGAGTCGTTCGCCGCCTCGACGGTTTCGCTACGGTGGGAGAACTCTCGCTCCACCTCGCTGAGCGCGATCGCGTCCGGCGGGGGAAGGCTGTCGATGAGCGCGGGCTCGTCCCCGAGGACATCGAGGTCCGACGTGCGCCTGACGCGCACCGAGGTCGTCTCGATCGCGTCTTCGTCCTGGATCTGGGCGATGGCATCGTCCGACATGGTGCAGTCCGCTGGGTCGGGGTCGGCCCCCGCCGTCGCGGGGTGGGGGTGCGCGGTGGTCGAGGCCGAAGTGGAGAACAGCTCGGAGCCAGGGTAGATTCCCCCCGCGTTCGCCGGCGACGCGGGCTCCAGGCCGGGAGCGCGGCCGCGGCGGGGGGCGGTGAGGGGGGCTCTGCGGGATGGCGCCGGGGGGGTGGCTTTTCGGGAACGCCGGGAAAGAGAAGCAACATCCGTACCGCTACCGATCCTCGGCGCCGCGCCGGAGCGGGCTGACCGAGGGGCTTCGTGGGTCGCGGACATGACCTTGGGTTCGCTCATCGGTGTGTCTCGGGGAGATAAGGTGCGCGTCGGGACGGGCGCCGCCGTAGACAAACGGTACGAACGGGCGTGGATTCAGATCCCGATCATCGCGAAGAAACTGGTGCGCTCCAGGCCGGGCCTCGCCCGAGGACTGGCCGGGAGCGGATGCGCCGCCCGCCAGAAGGGACGGCGCGGGAGGGCTGCTACCGAGCGGGGCGCGTCACGGAACGAGCGGGCTATCCCCGGCTCCGGCCTCGACAGGGGCAGCGTCGGTTGAGCGGCCGGAGCTACTAGCACGAGATATTTGGGGATGCCACTCTTTGTCGTCAATTGACCATCGGGCAGGCAGGTCCGCAGAGGATCGCGAAAGAAGGATTCAAGTGTCCGAAAATAAAAGGACATTCTCCGAGCTCCCAGCCCGGGACCGGACCATGGGCCGCCTGAGTCGGACGCATTTGCTGCGTGGGGAGGGAGTATTTGCGTAGGGGCCGTTTTGGTGGCATGGGGTCTGATCCTGCTGTCGCGGGGCTGGGCAGTCACGACAATCCGTGCGCGCTCCCGATCCACGACCGAAGCGGGCATCCTGCGTGCGGTCCGGCCAGCTGCCACCCTGGCGCGAACCCGATCCGGTGCCGATCAGAGCCGATCAGAATTGCGCCAGGAAGCGCGGATCGTTCTCGAACAGCAGCCGAATGTCGGGGATGCCGTAGCGCAACATCGCGATGCGCTCGACGCCCAGGCCGAACGCGAACCCCGTGTATCGCTCCGAGTCGATCCCGCAGTGCCCCAGCACCTCGGGATGGATCATCCCCGAGCCGAGCACCTCGAGCCAGCCGCTGCCCTTGCAGACGCGGCAGCTCGCGCGCGCCTGGACGTCGCCGGCGCAGAAGACGCAGCCGATGTCCACCTCCGCGCCGGGCTCCACGAACGGGAAGTAGCTCGGCCGGAAGCGCACCGGCGTTCGTTCGCCGTAGAGCCGCCGAATGAACTCGGTCAGGACGCCCTTGAGCGACGCGAAGGAGACGCCCTCGTCGACGAGGAAGCCCTCGATCTGGTGGAACATCGGCGAGTGAGTCACGTCGTCATCCCGCCGATAGACGGCCCCGCCGCTGACGATCGCCAGCGGGGGCGCGTGGGTGCTCATCTCCCGCACCTGGACGCTGCTCGTGTGCGTGCGGAGGAGCAGGCGCGCGTCGGGCGGTGCTCCGGCGACGTGGACCCAGAAGCTGTCCTGCATGTCCGTCGCCGGGTGATCCGGCGGGAACGCGAGCTTGGTGAAGTTGTTCGCCTCGTGCTCGACCTCGGGGCCCCACGCGATCTCGAAGCCGAGCGCGCGGAAGATGTCGAGGATCTCGTCCTTGACGCGCGTGATCGGGTGCACGTGCCCGCGGGGCGCCGGGGCACGACCGGGGAGGGGGAGAGCGAACGGCAGCGCCTGCAGAGCGGCGTCGCGCGCGGCGCGCTGGAGCTCGGCGAGCCGCGCGGCGAAGCACTCCTCGACGCGCTCACGCGTCGCGTTCACCTGCTCGCCGAGCGCGCGGCGGCGGTCGGCGGGCACCTTGCCGAGCAGCTTGAGCAACCCGGGGAGCTCCCCCTTCTTGCCCAGCACGGCCGCGTTCGCGGCGCGGAGCTCCGCCTCGGACGCGCAGGCCGCGAACGCGGCGCGGAAGCGCTCCCCGAGGGCGGCGAGCCCCGCCTCGATCTCCACAACGACCGCCGCGCCCGACGTCTCGTTCATCCTCGCTCCCTCGCTCATGAGCCCGGCGGCAGGCGCCGCGCCCGCGGCGCGGGATCCTAGCTCAGCTCGGCGCGCCAGGACCGGCCTCTGATCCCGATCGGCTCGGTGCGCCGAGGATCAGCCCGGCGAAGACGCCCGCGGCGCCGCCGCCAGGGCGGCGAGCTCGCGGAACGCGGCGGCGTCGTGCACGGCGAGATCGGCGAGGATCTTGCGGTCGAGCTCGATGTTCGCCGCCTTCAGGGCGCCGATCAGCCGGGAGTAGGACGTCCCGTGCAGCCGGCACGCGGCGTTGATGCGCACGATCCAGAGACGCCGGAAGTCGCGCTTGCGGCGCTTGCGGCCGACGTACATGTACTGCCAGGACTTCCAGAGGACTCGGAAGGCCTGGCGCCAACGGTTCTTGCGGCCGCCCCAGAAGCCCTTGGTCTGGGCGAAGACGCGATGGCGCCGACGTCGGGGGGTGGGACCTCGCTTGACGCGCGACATGAGATGACGCTCCTGGTCTGGACGGGGACCGCTCTCGCAGCGGAATACGGGGGACTTCGGGCTTCGGGTCGAGGCGCCGGATGCCTGCCAGCGGGCCGCCCGCAAACGAGGTCGGGGCGGATGCCGGTATTGCGGCGGAGGGGTTCAGCCGTACGGCAGCAGGATGCGAATTCGCTTCGCGGTGTCCGGCGACACCATGTCGTTGTCGCGCAGGCGGCGGCGGCGCTTGCGGGACTTGCCGATGAACATGTGGGAGCCCCCGCCCTTGGCGCGCCGAATCCTACCGCTTCCCGTGATCTTGAAGCGCTTGGCGGCGGCCCGCTTGGTCTTCATCTTGGGCATGGTCGACTCCGTGGTGCCGCGGCCGAGGGGGCCTCGGCCGCCGAGGCGGGGGTCGGTAGGATCGGGGACCGGTCGGGACCTCGCCTGGGGCCGCGTCTTATGACGGAACCCGCGGCTCCCGTCAAGCGCGAGCCCCCGTCCAGGCCTCGCGGCCCGTCCACGGCGCTCCCTGAGCGATTCCCCCATACCGCGCCCCGGGTTTCCCGGCACCGGGCGGCGCGCTGTGCTAAACGCCCTCGCGATGGCGCGCCGGGAAGACATAAGCCGGATCCTGCTCATCGGGTCAGGGCCGATCGTCATCGGGCAGGCGTGCGAGTTCGACTACTCGGGGACCCAGGGCGCGAAGGCGCTCCGGAGCCTGGGCTACGACGTGGTGCTCGTCAACTCGAACCCGGCCACGATCATGACCGATCCGGAGCTGGTCCGGCGTACGTACATCGAGCCGCTGGACGTCGAGTCGCTCACCGCCATCATCGAGCGGGAACGTCCCGACGCGATCCTGCCGACGCTCGGCGGTCAGACCGCGCTGAACCTCACCCTCGAGGTCCACGAGCGGGGCGTGCTCTCCCGGCACGGCGTCAAGCTCATCGGCGCGCAGATCGACGCCATCCGCAAGGCGGAGGACCGCCAGCTCTTCAAGGAGGCCATGGCCGCCGCCGGGCTCGAGTGCCCGCGGTCCGGCTTCGCCCGCAGCGTGCGCGAGGCGCGTGACCTCGCCCGGATGACGGGGTACCCCCTCATCCTGCGCCCGAGCTTCACGCTCGGCGGGACGGGCGGCGCCGTGGTGGGGAGCCCCGAGGAGCTCGACGCGCGGGTGGAGTGGGCGCTCGGGTGCTCGCCCACCCACGAGGTGCTGGTCGAGGAGAGCGTCATCGGCTGGAAGGAGTTCGAGCTCGAGGTCGTCCGCGACCGCGCCGACAACTTCGCCGTGGTCTGCTCCATCGAGAACCTCGATCCGATGGGCGTCCACACCGGGGACTCGATCACGGTGGCCCCGGCGATGACGCTGACGGACCGGGAGTACCAGCGCCTCCGTGACGCGGCGCGCGCCGTGATGCGCGAGATCGGCGTCGAAACCGGCGGCTCGAACGTGCAGTTCGCGGTCAATCCGAGGGACGGGCGCGTCCTCGTCATCGAGATGAACCCGCGCGTGAGCCGATCCAGCGCGCTCGCCTCCAAGGCCACCGGCTACCCCATCGCCAAGATCGCCGCCAAGCTCGCCGTCGGGCTCACCCTCGACGAGCTCCAGAACGACATCACCGGCACCAGCGCCGCGTTCGAGCCGACCATCGACTACGTCGTGGTCAAGTGGCCGCGCTTCGCCTTCGAGAAATTCCCCGGCGCCGACACGACCCTCGGTCCGCAGATGAAGAGCGTCGGGGAGGTGATGAGCATCGGGCGCACCTTCCCCGAGGCTCTGCAGAAGGCGGCGCGCTCCCTGGAGACGGGCAAGACGGGGCTCGACAGCCTCCTCCACCGGGTCGACTACTGGGCGCTCGCCGAGGAGAAGCAGGCGCGCAACCTCCAGTTCGAGGCGCCGCCCGCGGCGCGCCCCCGCCCGAGCCGCCCACCGCCCACCGGGTCGGACCTCGCCCGGGTCTTGGATCGGGTGATCGCCGTCCCCGCCGCGGACCGGCTCTTCTACGTGGGCGACGCGCTCCGGGCCGGGCTCTCCGTCGAGCGCGTGCACGAGCGCACGGGGATCGATCCCTGGTTCTTGCGGCAGATCGAGCGGATCCTCGCGCAGGAGGCCGCGCTCGTCGCCGCGCCGGAGCTCACGGTCGACCTCCTTCGTGAGAGCAAGCGGCTCGGCTTCGGCGATGCGCAGATCGCGGGGCTGCGCGGCGTCCCGGAGGCCGAGATCCGCGCGCTGCGGGAGCGGCTGGGCATCGGCGCCGTCTACGGTCGCGTGGACACCTGCGCCGCGGAGTTCCCGGCGCGGACCCCCTACCTCTACTCGAGCTACGAGACCGAGTCGGAGAGCGAGGTGACGGGGCGGCGCAAGGTGATCATCCTCGGCGGCGGCCCCAACCGCATCGGGCAGGGGATCGAATTCGACTACTGCTGCTGCCACGCCGTGTTCGCGCTGCGAGAGCTCGGAATCGAGACGGTGATGGTCAACTGCAACCCGGAGACGGTCTCGACGGACTACGACACCGCCGACCGGCTCTACTTCGAGCCGCTCACCCTCGAGGACGTGCTGGCCATCTGCCGGGAGGAGGCGCGGGCGGGCGAGCTCCTCGGGGTCATCGTGCAGTTCGGCGGGCAGACCCCGCTCAAGCTCGCGGTCCCGCTCGAGCGCCACGGCGTTCGCCTCCTGGGGACGCCCGCGGACGCCATCGACCGCGCCGAGGATCGGGAGCGGTTCGACGCGCTGCTGAGCCAGCTCGGGCTCCGGCGGCCGCGCGCGGGAATCGCGCGGACCACGCCGGAGGCGATCCGGGTGGCCAAGGCGATCGGCCTCCCCGTGCTGGTGCGCCCCTCCTACGTCCTCGGCGGGCGCGCGATGATGGTCTGCTGGACCGAGGAGGAGCTCGAGGCCTACGTGGCGCTGGCGCTCGAGGCGGCGCGGGACGAGCAGAGCTCCCCGACCCTCCTCATCGACGAGTTCCTGAAGAGCGCGATCGAGGTCGACGTGGACTGCGTGGCCGACGGCCGGCGGGTGGTCATCGGGGGCGTCATGCAGCACGTAGAGGCGGCGGGGATCCACTCCGGGGACTCCACCAGCGTGCTGCCCCCCTACTCGCTCGACCCCGACGTGGTGGGGCGCATCGAGGCCCAGGCGCGCGCGCTCGCGCTCGAGCTCGGGGTGGTGGGCCTGATGAACGTCCAGTTCGCCGTCAAGGATCGCGACGTCTACGTGATCGAGGTGAACCCCCGGGCCTCGAGGACGGTCCCGTTCGTCGCCAAGGCGACCGGGCGCCCGCTCGCCAAGATCGCCGCCCAGGTCATGGCGGGGTGCACGCTGGACGACCTCGGCGTGCATGACGCGCCCATCCCGCGGCACGTCTCCATCAAGGAGAGCGTGTTCCCGTTCAGCAAGTTCCCCGGCGTGGACACCCTGCTCGGCCCCGAGATGCGCTCCACGGGCGAGGTGATGGGCGTGGCGACGGCCATGTCGCTCGCGTTCGCCAAGAGCACCGCGGCGGCGGGGATGGCGCTCCCCGACCGGGGGCGGGTCTTCGTGAGCGTCCGCGACGAGGACAAGGCGGCCATCTGTCACGTGGCGCGGCGGCTCCGCAACCTCGGCTTCGAGGTGGTCGCCACCGACGGCACGGCGCGCGCCATCGCGCTGGCCCGCATCGCAGTCCAGCGCGTCAACAAGGTCGGAGAGGGCTCACCCCACGTCGTGGACGCGATCCAGCGTGGCGAGATCCAGATCGTCATCAACACGACCCAGGGCGCCAGCGCGATCCGGGACAGCTACTCGATCCGGCGGCACGCGCTGCTCGGTCGGGTCCCGTACTTCACCACCGTCGAAGCGGCGCTCGCGCTCACGGACGCCCTCGAGGCGCGCCACCTGCTCGGCGACCGCGCGGCGCCCGTGCGCAGCGTCCAGGAGTGGCACGCCCGCGCCGGGCACTGCCGGGGCCGGCCGCGCGCCGCGGCGCGCCGCGGGCCGTCGTCTCAGCGATCCGGGGCGGACGGCCGCCGCGCGAGCGGCGCCCCGCGGTACTCCTCGGCGAGGCTCGACACCGCCCGCTCGTAGTCCTGCCCGTCGCTCGTGAAGTACGTCGCCCGCGGCAGCTCGCGCGCGAAGGCGCGCGCGTCGCCCGCGCGCGCGGCCGCGAGCGCCCGCGGGAAGCGGTCGCGCAGCTGGGTCACGTAGTCGCGCGCCCCGTCCTCCGGTGAGGCGTAGGCGCGGAAGCGGAGGCGAACCCGCTGGGTCTCGCCGTCGATCCGCTCGCTCGTCCACCAGACCGCGCTGCCGCCGTCGGGGGCCGCTCCCTGGATCCCCGCGAAGTTGTAGTCGCGCATCCAGAGGCCGCGGCCCGTCTCCAGTGCCCAGTGCGCCCATAGGATCGAGCGCGCCTCCACCGGAGGGGGCGCTCCCAGCACCGACCGCCAGGCCTCGGCCAGGTGCCCCGCCGCGGCCTCGGGTCGCATCGGGGTCGGGCGCTTGCGCCGGTCCGCGCGCGCGGGCGGCGCGGGCTCTTCCGCGGGAGGCGAGGCCGGCAGCGCGAGGCCCAGCGCCATCATGGGCGCGTCCTCTCGATCCGGGGGCGCTGGCGCGGCGGCCTCCGCGCCCCGCCAGCCGAGGCCGACGCCCAGTGCCGCGCCGGCGAGCACGGCCCCGCCGAGCGGCAGTCCGCGCCGGCGCGGGCCGAGCAACGCCCCGGCCGCGCGCGGCCCGGCGATGGCGCGGCGCCGGGTACCGGCCGGCGGCATGGGGTGCTCCGAACCCACGGCGGTTTCTCGCGAACCGACCCCGACTGCCAAGTTTGGGGCTCAGCGGTGGTTTCGCCGGCCTGATCGACGGGCCGCTCCGCCGCCGATGCCACTCCCCTGGCCGGCGCGCGGCGCGCGCCGGGAGCCCTCGCGCTGCCGCCGAGCGGAGTATGATCGGCGCCCAGGAGGACACCATGAACCCAGTCTGGTGGACGGTCCCGGCGCTGACGACGGGGCTCTTGCTCGCGGGCTGCGACGAGGACGGGAGCGACGGTGCCGGCGGCGATGAGGCGGCCGACACCGGCGGACGGCCGTCCGGCACGGGCGGCGGTGAGTCCGCCACGGGCGGCGGTGAGCCCGCCGCGGGCGGTGAGCCCGCCACGGGCGGCGCCGATCCTGGCACCGGAGGCCGCGCGCCGACGGCGGGCGCCCTCCCCATCCACGAGGGCGACGGCCCCCCCGCGGGCACCCCCGCCGGGGCCTGCGAGGTCCCCCCGGAGGCCGCCGCTGTCGACACCAGCTCGCCCGACCGGGTGATCGGCGACGGGACGCCCGAGAGCTGTACGTCGGCGGCCGTGGTGGACGCGATCGCGCAGGGCGGCATCATCACCTTCGATTGCGGCCCCGATCCGCTGACCATCACGCTGGAGCAGACCGCGAAGATCTTCAATGACACCGGACCCGACATCGTGATCGACGGCGGGGGCCTCATCACGCTGAGCGGGGGCGGCGAGCGGCGCATCCTGTACATGAACACCTGCGACGAGGCTCAGGTCTGGCTCACCGATCACTGCCAGGACCAGGACCAGCCCCGGCTGACCCTGCAAAACCTGACCTTCATCGACGGCAACTCGTCGAGCGAGAGGGAGTACGACGGCGGCGGCGCCGTCTGGGTCCGCGGCGGACGCCTCAAGGTCGTCAACTCCCGCTTCTTCAACAACGTGTGCGCGGCCGAGGGTCCCGACGTCGGGGGGGCCGGGATCCGCGCGTTCAGCCAGTACCAGGGGCTCCCCATCTACGTCGTCGGCAGCACCTTCGGGGGGGCGGAGGGCTACGGCAACGAGTGCGCGAACGGCGGCGGCATCAGCAGCATCGGCGTCTCCTGGACCGTCATCAACAGCGTCTTTTCCCACAACCGCGCCGTCGGCTGCTGCGGGAACCCCGCCGAGGACGGCACCCCGGGCGGCGGCAGCGGCGGTGGGATCTACAACGACGGCAACACGATGACGCTGACGCTGTGCGGGACGCGGATCGAGCGCAACGAGGTCAACGCGTACGGCAGCGCGATCTTCTTCGTGAGCAACGATCACACGGGGAACATCGTCATCGACCGGTCGGTGATCACGGGCAACCTCGGCGGCAGCTGGTACCCGCTCTACCCGCAGATCTCGCACCACGACGACACCCCCGTCACGGTGACCGACTCGATCATCGAGTGACCCGCCGCGGGAGCGGGCCGCCGCGACCGTCACGGCGCCGGGGGCGGTGCGTCCGCCGCCGGCGGCGCGGTGGGAGCCCACTCGGGACCGGGGGCGCCCCAGGGGTTGGCCCCGGCCGGGGGCCGGCGCCGCGCCCCGGCGAGGTGGACCGCCACCCCGGCGAGCCCGGCCACCAGGGCGAGGGCGCCGTACCCCGCCGCGTCCTCCAGCGGCTCGAAGGCGAGCGGGTAGGTCGCTGCCCGTCGCGGCAGCCCCCGCGCGCCGAGGACGAGCAGCGGGAGGCTCGCGGCGAGGACGCCGACCGTGGTGACGATCGCCGCGGCTCGCCCGGGCGTTTCTGCCGCGGTCCTGCCGACCAGGAGCGGCCACCAGTAGTAGGTCGCCGCGAGGCCCGCGAGCAGGAAGCTCCCGAAGAGCAGGTGGGCGTGGCCGACCGCGAACGTCGTGGCGTGCAGGTGCACGGCGAGGCTCGGCGTGGCGAGGAAGAGACCCGAGAGCGCGCCGAGGACCAGGCACAGGGCGGAGCCGAGCGCGAACAGCAGCGGGGTCGCGGGGCGGCCGCCGGGCGCGAGGGTGATGAGCCAGGTTCCGACCAGGCTGGTGACGGGGACGGCGCCCAGCAGCGCGAACAGCGAGAACAAGATGGTCAGCGTCACGGACTGACCCCGGGGCGGCAAGTGCGCTCCCCAGGCGATTACGGCCACCAGCGCGAGCCCCACGATGCCGAAGGCGACGCCGCGCCGGCGCGCCAGCGGGCGGGCGGCGAAGGTGGAGACGATCTCGGTGGTGACGCCGATCGCGGGCAGGAGCGCCGCGTAGAGCGCCCCGTGGGCGCCGAACCAGAACAGGTGCTCGACCGACAAGGGGTCGCCGCCGCGCGCCGGGTCGAAGAGGCCGAGCCCGAGGCGTCGCTCCGCGCCCAGCGCGAGCGCTGCCAGCGCGAGGGCGGGGGCCGTGCGCAGGGTCACCACCGAGTGCGAGTAGAGGGACCACTCCAGCGGACCGCTCCTGGCCCGGGCGCTCCGCGGCGCGCGCAGGGTGGCGACGAGCACCGCCGCGCGGACCGCCGCCGACCCCGCGAGCGCGACCAGGGCGGCGAGCGAGCTGGAGGGCACCTTCCCCCCGTTGTCGGCCGGGGGCGGCAGCATCGCGTGCGCGGCGTCCGGGCCGCCCCCGAGCGCCGTGACGGCGAGCAGGATGGCGCCCAGGACCCACAGGTAGAGCGCGGCCACGTTCGCGCGCGGGCACGCGAGGCTTCTCGCCCCGAGCCGCAGCGGTAGCACCAGGCTCCCGAGGGTGGCCGGGATCCCCGGCACCAGCACGAGGTAGACCATCACCAGCCCGTGCAGCGTGCAGGTCTGCGCGAAGTGCGCCGGGTCGAGCAGCCAGGTGTAGGGCCCGAGCTGCTCGATCCGCAGCGCGAGCCCCAGGGCGCCCCCGATCGCCGTCGCGGCGATCAGACCCGCCGTTTGCAGCAGGGCCGCCCGGCGGTGGTCGAGCGGCAGGAGCCACGAAACGAAGCCGCTCGCGGCCCAGCGGGCCCGGTCGACGGTCGGTGCCCGGCGGCGCGGGGCGGGGTCGGACATGGGGGCTCGCGGGACCTCGAAGAGGCGAGCGATCCCTACTCCACCGGGCGCCGGGGCGCGAGCCTGCCGGCGCCGGCCGCCGCCGTCACGGCTGCGGCTTGGGCGCGATGCCGACCTTGGAGGCGTACTTGAGCGTCCCGAACTTGGGGTCCTCGATGACGAGGCTGTAGCGATCGGGCAGCGAGACCGGGATCTCGCGCTGGCCCTGGAAGATCTGCTGGGCCCCGCGGCCCTGACCCGAGAGCTTGATCGTGACGGAGGTGGCGGTCTCGTTCGTCAGCTCGATGGGCGACTGGAACACCTCGTTGAGCGAGGTGCCCTTGCGCACGAAGACCACCCAGACGATCTTGCCCTCGGCGTTCTGGACGAACTGGAGCACGTCGGCCTTGAAGGTCGCGCGCTCCCGCTCGATGCACGCGGCGAACGCGCTGGGCGTGTCCTTCATCGCCTTGCACTTCTCCTCGTGCTTGGCCTTGAGCTCGCTCGCGTTGTAGTCGAAGGCGAAGGCCACGGCCGGCGTGGGCAGGATCTCGGTCGGCTTGGGCTGCGCCTCGGCCTTCGGGGCCTCCGCCTCGGCCGGCGCGCTCCCCCCCCCGTCGGCCGTCTCGTCGCCCCCCTCGGCGGCCTCCTCCGCGGGCGCCGCTGGCTTCTCGGCGGCGTCGGCCGCGGTCTTCGCCGCGGGCTTCTCCCCCCCCGAGGCGCAGGCGACCAGGCACAGGACCATTCCGGAGATCGTGAGCGGGATGAACGAGCGAGACATTAGCGGGCTTCCTCCGCCGTCGTGCCGGTCTGGGACCCATGCGGCCGACGGCGTGCGGAAGTGTATCCGGTCGCGCGCCGGCGTCACGTGGCGCGCGCGGGTCACCGCCCCCGGCTCGGGGGCGCGAACTCGACCGCCGGCTCGCCCGGCGCCCGGCCCGCGCTGCCTCCCCCCTCACGGCGCTGGGAGCCGGCGGGGCAGCGGTGTATCAACGGGCCATGGTCAAGCGGGCGCTCATCACCGGGATCACGGGTCAGGACGGGTCCTACCTCGCCGAGCTGCTGCTCGCGAAGGGGTATGAGGTGCACGGGATCGTCCGCCGCTCCTCCAGCTTCAACACCGACCGCATCGAGCACCTGTACCGCGATCCCCACGAATCCGGGGTCCGGCTCCGGCTCCACTACGGCGATCTGAACGACGCCTCGTCGCTCTCCACCATCCTCGGGGAGGTCCGGCCCCACGAGGTCTACAACCTCGCCGCCCAGAGCCATGTGCGGGTGAGCTTCGACGTGCCCGAGTACACGAGCGAGATCGTGGCGCTCGGCACCGTCCGCCTGCTCGAGTCGCTGCATCGCCTCGGGCTCGACGCGCGCTTCTACCAGGCCTCCTCGAGCGAGCTGTTCGGCCGGGTCGTCGAGGTCCCGCAGCGCGAGACGACGCCCTTCCACCCGCGGAGCCCGTACGCCTGCGCGAAGGCCTACGCCTTCTTCGTCACCCAGAACTACCGGGAGGCGTACGGGATGTTCGCCGTCAACGGCATCCTGTTCAACCACGAGAGCCCGCGCCGGGGCGAAACCTTCGTGACCCGGAAGATCACGCGCGCGGCCACCCGCATCAAGCTGGGGCTGCAGGAGAAGCTCTTCCTCGGCAACCTCGAGGCGCGGCGGGACTGGGGCTTCGCGGGAGACTACGTCGACGCGATGTGGCGCATGCTCCAGGCCGACGAGCCCGACGACTACGTGGTGGCCACCGGACAGACCCGCTCGGTGCGCGAGTTCCTCGAGGCGACCTTCGCGCGGCTCGACCTCGATCCCGCGCGCCACGTCGAGTTCGATCCCCGCTACCTGCGACCGGCGGAGGTGGACCTCTTGCTCGGCGACGCGACCAAGGCCCGGCAGCGCCTCGGTTGGGCGCCCAAGGTGGGGTTCGACGCGCTCGTCGACATGATGGTGGAGCACGATCTGGCGCTCGCACGGCGGGAGCGGGCGCTCGCCGACCACGACGCCCGGGAGGCCGCGGGCCCGCGGGCGGACCCGTGCGGCGCCGGGTGAGCGCGGGGGGCCGCGCCGCGCGGCCGCTGCCGGCCCCCTGCGGGGCGGCTGCGGAGGCGGCGTCCGGCCGGTGGCCGCCCCCGGCGCGGGTGCGCGGGCGGTGCTGACCTGGTCCCCGTTCGGGCGTAGAGTACGCCCCAAATGTCCGGGACCGGCGGCAACGGCAAGCAGCACCACGGCGAGAAGGCGCTCGAGGTGCTGGGGCGGTTCCTCGCCGAGCAGGGTTGGAACCCGCGCGCGCTCGACGGAGTCGCGGGCTACAGCATGGGCTTCGCGGGCGCCCACGGCAGCTACCACTGCGTCGCGGAGATCCTGGTCGAGATCCAGCAATTCCTGTTCTACGTCATCCACCCGGTGCGGGTCCCCGCCGAGCGGCGCCTCGCCGTCGCGGAGGCGATCACGCGCGCGAACTACGGCATGCGGATCGGCAACTTCGAGCTCGACTTCTCCGACGGCGAGGTCCGCTACAAGAGCAGCCTCGACTTCGACGACGAGATCCTGACGCCGCCGCTCATCCGCAACGCGATCTACGCGGCGGTGGAGACGATGGACCGCTACGCCCGGGCCATCGTCGCGGTGGGTCGGGGCGAGAAGACCGCCGCGGACGCCATCGCGGAGGTCGAGGGCTACCGGTGATCTGGATTTGGTTCCTCGCGCCTGGGACCATTGGGGGGTGAGGGCCCTGGGGCGCCCGGCTCGGAGTCAGGCATGCCGACGTTCGAATTCTACTGCGAGAGCTGCGGTCGCGAGTTCGAGGAGCTGGTGCTCCGGCGCGACGAGGTCGTCAAGTGCCCGGGCTGCGGGTCCGAGCAGGCCCGCAAGCTGATGAGCGCCTTCGCCGTGACGGGCGGTGCGCGTCTGGCCGGCGGTGGCTGCGGGACTTGCAAGCCCTCCGCCGGCAAGTGCCGCGGGTGCGGCGGCCACTGATGCCGGCGGGCGCCGGGGTCAGCCCGGCGCGCGGCCGCGGGGGAGCGCGGCGGGCCCCGCGCGCCCGCGCACGAAGTCGCCCGCCGCGGCGCCGTGCGGTAGGTTCTCGTCGATGAGGCGCCGGTATCCCCTGGAGGTGCTGGAGCGGCTGCGTGCGGGCGCGGTCGCGGCGCGCGCGGGCGTGGTCGCGGAACGCGCGGCGGCGCGCGTTCGCGCGGAGGAGGTCGCGGAGGCGGCCGGGGCGGCGCGGGCGGCGGCGGTGGCCGAGCGCCGCGCGGTGGCCGCGGCAGAGCAGGAGCGGCTCGCCACCGGTCGGACCACGACCGCCGATCTCGCGCGCGGGGCGGACTTCGCGGCCGGGGCTCGCGCGCGCGAGGCGGCGCTCGCCCAGCGCGAGCAGGCCGCGCGGGGCGAGGCGAGCGCGGCGGTGTGGGCCGAGCGCACGGCGAGGGCTGACCTCGCCGCGGCGCGGGCGGCGGCGGCGGCGGTCGGGCGCCATCGGGAGCGCTGGGAGGCCGATCTCGCGCGCCGCGCCGAGGCGGCGGCGGAGCAGGAGGCCCTCGAGGGCTGGGCGGTCCGGCGCGGCGGGTTCCGGGGCGAGGGCGACCGGTGAGGCGGGGGCGGGCGGCGGGGGCGGTCACGGCCGTCGCCCTGGCGGTGGCCGGGGCCTGCTCGGGGCCGCGGGGGCCAGCGGCGAGCCACGGGGTGGTGACGCCGCTCGGGCTCGACGCGGGCGCGCCACCCGCGGGCTCCTCCGCGGGACCCCGGTCGGGTGACGCCGCCGGGGGCGAGGTCAACCTCGAGGAATTCACGCCCCTGCTCGCGCTGCCGGCGCTCGCCGCCGCCGCCAGTGCCGTCGAGGAGGAGGACCCGAAGCGGGCAGCCCGCGAGGTCGAGCGGGTGATGACCGAGTCGCCGCCGGCCGCCGCCGAGGTCGTGCGCTGGCAGTTCCTGCTCGGCCGGCTGCGCGAGCAGGCGGGCGAGCTCGCCGCCGCCACCGCTGCCTTCGACCTCGCGGCGGCCGCGCCCTGGCCCCTCCGCGACTACGCGCGAGTCGCGGCCGCGCGGACGCTCGTGCGCGCCGGGCGGCACGCCGCCGCGCTCGCGCGCGTCGCGGGGGTCATGCCCCCGGGGCCGCTCGCCAGCGACCTGCGTCTGGTCACCGCCGAGGCGGCGCTCGGCGTCGCGGATCGGGAGCGCGCGGTGGCCCTGTGGCGCGAGCACCTCGCCGCGGGGCCGGCCGCGGCGGACGCCGGCAACGTCGCCCTCCGGCTCGCCGACGCCCTGCTCGCGCCGCCGCCAGGGGCCGAGCTCGTCGACCCCGCGCGCGCCGGCGAGGCGCTGGCGCTGGCTCGCGAAGTGCGTGGCCGGTACGTCGGCGACCGGGCCCTGGTGGCGCGGGCGGACGCGCTGGTGGAGCGCGCGCTCGCCGCCCTGCCGCCGCCGGAGCGGGACCGGCGCCGCCGCCTCGCGCCCGAGGAGCAGCTGGTCGCGATCGAGGGGCTCGTCCAGGCCGGGCTCCACACCGAGGCCCTCGCGCGCGCCGAGGCGCTCGTCCAGGCACTCCCCCGCGCCGAGCGCTGGGGCCCGGTCGGCTGCGCGGTGACCGTGCTGCAGGGGCGCGCGCTCGCGGGCAACTCGCGCGCGGGGGAGGCCGCGGAGGTGCTCGAAGACTTCGTGAAGCGCTGCCCGGAGCCGCAGCGGGACCGGCTGCGCCCGCGAGCGCTCTACCTCGCCGGGCAGTACTCGGCCCGTGACGGGCGCCACGCGCGCGCCATCCAGCTCTTCGAGCTCCTCGAGCGCGAGGCGCCGACGGATCGCCTGGCCGACGATGCGCGCCTGCTCGCCGCGCGCAGCTACCGCGCGCTCGGCTCGGAGGCGCGCTTCACCGAGCTGCTCGCCCGCATCGCCGAGGACTTCCCGGACGGCGACATGGTGCTCGACGGCGTCTTCGAGCTCGCGCTCGGCCGGATCGAGCGGGGCGACTGGTCCGGCGCGGCCAGCGTGCTCGATCGCGCCGCCAGCGCGATCGGCGCCCACGACAGCGCTCGCGGCACGGAGCAGAGCGGACGCGAGCGCTACTGGCGTGCGCGCGCCTGGATCGAAACCGGCGACCGCGAGCGAGGGCTGGAGGAGCTCGCCGCGATCGTGCGCAATCTCCCGCTCTCCTACTACATGCTGCACGCCAACGCGCGGCTGCGCCAGCTCGACCCGGATCGGGCGCTCCGTGCGCGCGCGGAGGGGATCGAGCGCGCCGAGCGGCAGCCCTTCCGCATCGAGCCGCAGCCGGCCCTCCGCACCCCGGAGTTCGACCGCGCGCGCGAGCTGCTGCGGGTGGGCGAGGTGGCGCTCGCGGCGCGAGAGATCGACGCCCTCGAGATCGCGCGACCCGGCACGGCGCCGGAGATCCTGTGGGGCGTCGCGCTGCTCTACGCGCGCGCCGAGGCCCCGCGGCTCTCGCACGCCGTGGCCCGGAATCTGCTCACGGACTGGCTCGCGCACTGGCCGGCGGGGGACTGGCGGCGCGCCTGGGAGATCGCCTTCCCGCGGCCGTGGGCCGCCCTCGTCGCCGCGCAGGCGAAGCGGAACGAAGTGCCCGAGTACCTCGTGTACGCCGTGATGCGCGAGGAGTCGGCGTTCGATCCGGCGGCGGAGAGCCCGGCGCAGGCCTACGGCCTCATGCAGCTCATCGTGCCGACGGCGCGCGCCTACGCCGCGCCGCTCGGGCTCGGCTCCTCGCCGGCGGCGCTGCGCGGCCCGGCGACGAACATCGCGCTCGGCTGCAGCGTGCTCGGCGATCTGACCCGCCGCTTCGCGCAGAACCCGCTGCTCGCCATCCCGGCCTACAACGCCGGTCCTGGTCGCCCGCGCCAGTGGGCCAACGCGCGTCCCCTGGCGGATTTCGACACCTGGGTCGAGCTCATCCCGTTTCGGGAGACGCGGCGCTACACCAAGCGGGTGTTGGCCGCGCGGGCCGCCTACGCGGCGCTCTATTATCCGGCGGAATACGAGCAGGCCATGGCGCTCCCCCTCGCGCTGGGGTATTGATCGAATTCAGCAGGGAAAGGCCCCAGGGATGGGCAGTGGCGACGGGTCGGCCGCCACGGTGAAGCTCCGGGCGATCGAGCCCGGGTTCGATCCAGGTTCGCGGAGCGAGCGCGACCGGGCTCCGGGACGCCTGGTGGAGTGGCTGTTGGGGACGCGGCATATCAAGCAGAACCCGATTGACAGAGAATCTGGAATAGCTGTAGAAACTATATCGTGGTCCCGGGCTGCGCCGCGCCGACGCGGCCCGAGGGCGGCGGCACCTTCGCGGGGTCAACGTTGCGCGCGACAGTGAAGCTAAAACAGGTGGGCCCGGGCCTCTTCCGCGTCAGCGTGCTGCGCGGCGGGGAGGTGACCTCCAAGGTCGAGTGCGGCTGGGAGCGAGCCAGCCGGCTCGCCTGGCGGGCCGTGGCCCTGCTCGGGCGCTGGGAGCCGCGCGCGCCGGCGAGCGCGGGGCCGGGTCGCTTCGTCGTGGTCGACACCGGCATCCCCAGCGAGGATCCGCCCTTGCCAGGGGGGTTCGAGGGCCAGGTGGTGGCCTGCTTCCGATCGCTCGAGCAGGCGCGCGCCCTGGCGCGCGAGGAGATCGGCCTCGGCAACCTCGGTGTGGTGGTCATCGACCGGAGCGCTGGGAAGCAGGTCTTCCCGCGGCCACGAATGGACTCGGCGCTGCACGCCCTCGGGCGCGCCTCGGTGAAGGCCGCCGCCGGGTGAGGCCGCTCGTGGCCGCGCCGCGGGGCGGGTGCCGGCGCTGCGGTGACTGCTGTCGCGCGGTGCGCGTGCCGCTGACGCACCGGGATCTCGAGCGCTTGACGGCGGCCACCGGCCTCGACGCGGCGGCGCACGTCGAGTGGCTCGCACCCGACGAGATCGACATGACGGGCGAGCCCGAAACCTTCGTCCGCCTGCGCGCGGGCCGCCGCTTGCTGGTCCTTCGCCACCTCGGCGGGGCCTGTCGCCACCTCGTCGGGGATCGCTGCGCGGTCTACCGCGCGCGCCCGCTCGCTTGCGCCGCGTTCCCCTACGACGTCGCCGAGGCGGGCGCGCTCGCGCCGGCGCTCATCCCGCTGTCCGGCGCGCCGTGCGTTCTGGGCCCGCCGGTGGACGCGGCCTCCGTCCTGGACTGCGTGCGGGCGCTGCGGGCCGAGCTCGCCGAGTACGCGGTGCTGGTCGGCGCCTGGAACCACCGCCAGCGGCGGCGCCAGCGGCTCGGGCGGCTCCCCGAGCCGACGGAGCGCTTCTTCGCGCACCTCGCCCGCGCGCGCCCCGAGGCGGACGCTACGCCGGCTCCAGCGCCGGCGGCGGCCGGCTCCGCAGGTTCGCGCGCATCAGATCCACGATGAGCAGGGTGTCATGCGCGGGCAGCACGCCGAAGGCCACCCCGAAGTGCTCGCCGCGGGTCCAGCGCACGGAGGCTGCGAGCCGCGAGGGGTGACGGGCCCCGGGCAGGCGCGCGACGACGGTGATGGGCGCCCCGGCCGGCGGCGGGTCCAGCGTCTGCAGGCGAGAGCCGCCGAGCCCGATGTCGACCAGCCGCGCGGGCCGCGGCGCGCCGCCGGGCAGCTCGTACTCGACCGCCAGCTCCGCCGTCACCCGCAGATGCTGGCGCCGGTCGTGGCCCGCCCCCCCGTACATGCCCCCTATCCTACGCCGGTTCGGGGCCGCCCTCAATCCCGGTGGCGACGCCGTCGGGCCGGCGCTGGCGCCCGTCTCGCGTGCGGCGCCCGATCGGCCGCGGTCACGGCGGGTCCCCGGGGTGCGGTAGCAGCGCCGCGAGCACGTCCTCCACCGACGGGAGCAGGCGCACGACCTGCCGGTGCTTCGGCGCGACGTAGCCGCTCTCCACCGCGTGGTCGAGCAGCGCCGCCAGCGGGGCGTAGTAGCCGCCGACGTCGAGCACGAAGGTCGGCTTCTCGTGCAGGCCGAGCTGCGCCCAGGTCACGACCTCGAAGAGCTCCTCGAGCGTGCCGTAGCCGCCCGGCAAGGCCACGAAGGCGTTCGCCAGCTCGGCCATGAGGGCTTTGCGCGCGTGCATGTCGCTGACGACGTGCGTCCGGGTGAGCCGCGGGTGCAGGAGCTCCACCGTCGCCAGCGCCTCGGGGATCACCCCCACCACCTCGCCGCCGGCCGCGAGCGCCGCGTCCGCGAGGATCCCCATCAGCCCGCAGCCGCCCGCCCCATAGACCACGCCCACGCCGCGCGCCGCCAGGGCGCCCCCGAGGGCCGCGGCCGCCGTCGCGTGGCGGGGATCGTGACCCGTTCGGGAGCCGCAGAAGACCGTCACGCGCATCGGGAGCTCGAGAGGCCAGGACCGTGGTAATAAGCCCGGCGATGCCCGCCGGAGACGACGATCTAGCGCTCGCGGGGGCAGTCCTCCAGCAGCGTCTGCGTCTGGTGCGCCTGGTGGGGGCGGGCGGGATCGGGGTGGTCTACGAGGCGGCGCCCCTGGCGGGCGGTGGGAGGCTGGCGGTCAAGCTCCTCCGGCGAGAGCTCTGCGACGACGAGGTCGTGGTGGCGCGGTTCCTCGGCGAGTCCGCGGCGAGCGCGCGCATCGACCACCCCGGGGTGGTCCACGCCCTGGGCCAGGGCCGCGCGGAGGACGGCACCCCCTACCTCGTGATGCCGCTGCTCGCCGGCGAGCCCTTGAGCCGGACCATGAACCGCGGGCGGCTGCCCGTGCAGCGCGCGACCGCGATCACCGCGGCCCTGCTCGACGCGCTCGCGGTCGCGCACGCCGCGGGCGTCGTGCACCGCGATCTGAAGCCGGACAACGTGTTCCTGGTCGAGGGCGCGGGGGGCCGCGACGAGGTGCGGATCCTCGACTTCGGGCTCGCGCGGGTCATCGACGTCGCCGGCGGTGCGACGCGGCGTACGAGCACGGGGATGCTGCTCGGGACGCCGGGCTACATGAGCCCCGAGCAGGTCCGCAACGCCAAGGAGGTGGGTCCCCTGGCGGACCTCTGGAGCGTGGCGATCATGCTCTTCGAGATGCTCGTCGGCGCGCGCGCCTACGCCGCGGCGAACGAGTTCGAGCGGTTGACCAAGGTGCTGACCGAGGCGCCGCCCTCGATCGCGCGGGTGGCGCCGCAGTACGCGCACTGGGAACCCTTCTTCGCGCGCGCCCTCGCCCGCGAGCCACGCGAGCGGTTCCCCGACGCGCCCGCGATGCGCGTGGCGCTCGAGCAGGTGGCGAGCGGCCTGGAGCTCGCGCCGGTTTCGTTGGTGGCACCGAGCCCGTCCGCCCTGACGGCGGGCGTGGCCGCCGCCGTCGCGTCCGTCCCCGTCACTTCGGCGCCCGTCGCCCTCGTGCCCGCCGCGTCCGTCCCCGCGGGGCCAGTGCCCGCCGGGTCTGCGCCGGCGCGCGTCTCACCGGGGACGACGGGGCCGTTCGGCGGCGTGCACACGGCGGTTTCGCCCGGCGCGGCGCCCGCCGGGGCCGCCGGTGACGTGGGCCCCGACGTCCGGATCGTGACGGCCGCGCCGCGCGGCTTCTCCCTGGCGACGCTCCTCGCCGGCGCGCTGGCCGCCTGGATCCTGGGGCTCCTGGCCGGGTACGTGGGGGGTTCGCGATGATGAGTCGCCGCCAGCACCTCGGCGCCAGCGCCGGCCTCCTCGCCCTGGCCTTCACTGGCGGAACGTCCGGGCCCGCCGAGGCCGCCGAGCCGCCGGTCCCGGTGGTGGATCTGCACGTGGATCTCGCCTACCAGCTCGCCTTCCAGGACCGCCCGGCGGACCGCGGCACCGGGCAGTGGCTCGCGAGCGAGCTCGAGCGCGCCGGCGTGGCGGGGGTGGTGCTGCCGCTCTACGTCCCGCACGAGGTGTCGCCCGCGGGGCCGCGCCTCGAGGACCTCGAGCGCGCGTATGGGCGGCTCTTCCCCGCGCTCGCGGCGACCCCGCCCTACGCGCTGCCGGGCACGGTCCCGGGGGCGCGCCCCGTGCGGACGTGGCTCGCGTTCGAGGGGGCGGCGCCGCTGGCGCCGCGCCCGGAGGGGCTCGCGCCCTGGGTGGCCCGCGGGCTGCGCGTGGTCGGCCTGGTCCACGCGCACGACAACGCCCTCGCCAGCTCCTCGGGGATCGGCGGTGCCTTCCGGGCCGTCACCACCGGGCTCACCGCGGCCGGTCGCGCGCTCGTGGAGCAGGCGCTCGCGCTCGGGATCACGGTGGACGTCTCCCACGCCTCGGACGCGGCCGTGGCCGACGTGCTCGCGG